>NZ_CP015756.1:1397142-2038214 GCF_001877035.1 Clostridium estertheticum subsp. estertheticum
AAAGAGATGAATTTATAGAGAATGGGGTTAATAGTGTAGATTATGTAATAACTACGCAAGAGCTTATTAAAATGATAAAAGAGTCAGGTATTGTTTTTTCTGAGGTATTGCCTGAAGCAGTTGATATGCCATTTGGTGTCAGTAGTGGAGCCGGCGTTATATTTGGAGTAACAGGTGGGGTAACTGAGGCTGTTATACGCCGTGTAATAGAGGATAAATCACCTTCTGCATTACGTGATCTTGCTTTCGCTAGAGTAAGGGGGATGGAGGGAGTTAAAGAAACAAGTATTACAGTTGGTGGACGTTTAATAAATGTAGCTGTTGTAAGTGGACTTAAAAATGCTGATGAACTTGTGAAAAAAATACAGGCAGGCGAGGCTCAATATGATTTTGTTGAAGTTATGGCGTGTCCGGGCGGATGTATTGGTGGTGCAGGACAACCATTTGTAAAATCAAAGGGAAAATTAAAACGTGGTGCTTTGTTATATGAAGCAGACAGAATGAATGTTATAAGGCGATCAGAGGAAAATCCTTTGATGGATACATTGTATAAAGGTTTGTTAAAAGATAAGGTTCACAAGTTATTACATGTAGAATATAAATAAAAAATAAATCCATCAGAATAAATAATGGTCTGGTGGATTTGTTTTATTATAAACACCTCATGAGAAAAGAATAAATTGTACTTTAGATCCAACTAAGCGATAAAGTTTTGTATTGAAAGAAAAGCCTTAATGTCTATTTTTTTATCAGAATCAATTAAAACTTTAGCTTCTGCCTTGGATAAAAGTATAACCTCAATATCTTCATCAGGTTCTAGATAATCTTTTGATATTTTACCTTGGCAAGTACAATACACTAGTGCAGCGGATTCATCTGTCATACCAGTTGAAATGTAAGCCTGTGATTTTGTTTTAGAATAATCAATTTGGATCAAATCAAGTCCAGTTTCTTCCTTTAGTTCTCGAGCAACAGTAGTTTTAAAATCCTCACCAGGATCAATAAGCCCAGCAGGAATTTCATAAACATAATCATTAAGAGGGACCCTAAATTGTTTTATAATTACTAACTTATTTTCAACAGTGTGGGTCGCTATTATTATTACGGCGTCTATAGCGCATTCTGCTTTATTAAAATATATATTTTTTAATGTATCTATGTTTTTTCTAGAAGCTATTGACCAATTTTTGCATTCCCCGTTTTTGTTAATATATTGGGCATCGTAGAGTTTTAAATATTGTGTATCTGCTAGTGTTGTAATATTTTTCATACTCATTATTTCATATCCTATCATATTTTATTTTATTAATGTTAAGTTCTTATTCATATCTATACATAAATTAATAGTAGCACTTTAAAATGGAAATAACAATGGAACATAAATGTGAAATGATGCTATAAAAGTGAAATTGTTTAATTAATGGTTTTAATAATTAATAGAAAATAAAATTAGGATTTGTTATAATATTTACGGAAAATAAAATTATAATGAATAATATAAAAGTATATATAAAAGTTATGGAGGTAAAATAATATGTTTTATTTTGTTGGAGATGTGGAAGAAAATGTAATGAATGTAAATAACATTTACGAGGTACCATTTTTAGAAGAAGCTATATATAATATGTCATTAGATAAAATGATTAATGAATATGAAAACATAAAAAAGTGGTTCATGATTAATAAGATGGCTAATAATTTTAAAAGAAAGGGTGTTGCGGGGGAAGAGTTGGAGTTTTTTCTTATAGATAATATTCCTTACGCGGAGTTAGATTATACTCATGACGTTCTAAATAATAGAATCAAACAGAAAATGGGGTTACAATTTGAAGAATATGAGCACTTTTTAAAATTAAAATTAAGTGGGACATGCTCTAGAATTTTGTTCAATATTAAGGTGGAAAGTATTTTAAAAGAATGGAGTTAGATTAGAAAATTTATATTTTTAATTAATATAAATTGTTGAATATTATTACATATGAAAAAAGATAAAAAAAATATACTAATATCCTACGTATGTAGTTAGTATATTTTTTTTTATGTTATGAAACATAGGTAATTAATACCATTCACCTTGCCAAATGTGGTATTAATAATTTTATAAGGCTTTCAATTACTTTGATTTCTTTTTCTGAACATTTATCAATTAATGAATGTAACTCATCGTTATTAGTATTAACATTTAACTGTTCAAAAATTAAGTAATCTATCGAAACATGTAAACATTCAGTAATGTTTATTAATGTGTTAATGCTCATTCGTCTTTCGCCTCTTTCAATTTGCCCTAGAAAGTATGGTGAAAGATTTAAGAGCTCCGATAATTTTTCCCTTGTCATATCAAACTTTTCTCGTTCAATCCTTATTCTAGTTCCAACTTTTACATAATTGATTTCATTTTGCACATTATTCACCCTTCATAATTCTACAAATTACTTAACAATTTAACATTACATGAAAAACTTCAATATATAAATAAGCACATTGCCTACAAATTATGTTTTATGTTATTCTTAATAAGAAATTAATAAATAATACTTTCATTTATAATAATATGTGTAAAAAAAATATTATTATTCTAAAATATTTAATTGCAAGAATAAAGTTTAATTTAAAGTATACGATAATAAGCATATATACAAAATTTATTTAAAATGGGTGATAGTCATGGCATTATCTTCAGATATTATTTTTAATAACATGTTGAACCAATATAAATTACAAACAAAAGCAAATAATATAGGTTCGCATACAAGCACAAGTAGTGTTAATAAGGAAATAGAAAATCAGAAAATCATGTTTCAAACAATGCTTATTCAAATGATGGATAATTCCGGAACCTCAATGATGACACAACTAATGTCTAGTGCTATATCAAATCAAAATTCCTATAGCATAAATGATTCATTAAATTCATGGAGTGATTTTAATGCTAAAATGAGAGATGCCACAAAATCATTATCAAATGATAATAATTCTGATGGATTGGGGCTTACATCGGCTAAATATGAATCTAATCTTAATCCAGCAGCAATAAGCAATACATTAGGCGATTATGGTGGAAAATCTTATGGAGCATGGCAATTTTCGTCGAAGACAGGTTCTTTAGATTCATTTATAAGTTCACTAAAAATAAAGGATAAAGAAATTTATTCAAGGTTAACAGAGGCCAAAGCTAAAGATGGTAATGAATTTGGGAAAAACTTTGATCAAACGTGGACAAGTATTGCATTATGTAATAAAGATAAATTTTTAAAATTACAGCAAAACAGTATAAAAGGAAATTATTACGATGTAGCAGCAGCAGAATTAAAGCAAAAGTATGGTTTTGATATAAGCAAGAAAAGTTATGCTTTAAAAGAAAGTCTACTATCTACAGTGGTTCAACACGGAGTTACAGGTACTTTATCAGTGTTCTCAAAACTTAATTTGAAAAATAGTGATAAGAGTATTATAAATGATTTATATAATGAACGCCAAAAGGTTGATGTTTATTTTAGAGATAGTTCACAGGCTGTAAAGCAAAGCGTATACAATAGATTTACAAGAGAAAAGCAGGATATGCTTAATATATTAAATGCATAATTTATTTACGTTTTGAGTGAGTAAAAATATAATGAAATCTAGTAGATGTTAAGGTCTGCTGGATTTTTTTTATAAAAATATTGAGAAAAAACCTAACAATATCAATAATATAGTATATATACCAATTATTGTCTTGAATATAAAAATATAAATAAAACATACTATTTATAACATTAAAATTGTTTTATGAAGATTTTATATTTGAGGGGGAACAAAATGAAGAAATTTACCAAAAGAACAGCTATATTGCTTGCAACAGCATTATTTACTAATATATTCAGTAATGTCGCACTAAGTGCGCAAGTCATACCAGGTATGCAAGTCGCACTAAGTGCGCAAGTCATGCCAGGTGTACAAACCACATTAGGAAAACAAATTGTACAAGATACGCAAGGGTCACAGTTAAAAATCAGTAACACTGAACCTAAAATTAGTAAAAATACAGAAATCGAAGTTGGTGATAATATATCAGGGTTTACTCTTGAATCTAAAAAATGGATTTCAGATATACAGTCTACCTCTATGATATTTAAGCATAATAAAAGTGGAGCCAAATTAGTTTATTTACAAAATGATGATGAAAATAAGGTGTTCTCCATAAGCTTTAGAACACCAGTTAATGATAACACTGGCGTTAATCACATTATTGAACATTCGGTTTTATGTGGTTCAAAGGATTATCCCGTTAAAGATCCATTTTTAATTATGACTAAGCAATCACTAAGCACATTTTTAAATGCTTTTACAGGTCCAGATTTTACAATGTATCCAGTAGCTAGTAAGAATGATAAAGATTTTAATAATTTAATGAGTGTATATCTAGATGCAGTGTTTTGTCCTAATATAATTAAGGATCCCAAAATACTTAAACAAGAAGGCTGGCATTATGAGGTTAATAGTAAGACTGGTGAGCTAAATTATAATGGAATTGTATATAATGAGATGAAAGGTAGTTATTCTTCACCTCAGGTATTATTATCTAATACTATTAATCAATCGCTTTTTAATGATAATTCATACAAATTTGAATCAGGTGGCAATCCTGATAATATACCTGATTTAACTTATGAAAAATTTATAAAGACTTATCAAAAATATTATGTTCCATCAAATAGCTCTATATATTTATATGGAAAATTAGATATTTATAATTCATTAAAATTTATGAATGATAAGTATCTTAGTAAAGCAAAAAAGGTAAATGTAGATAGTAAAATTAAATTAGAAAATAAATATATGAAAAAAGTTGAAAAAACAGCGCTATATCCAGTAGCGAAGACAGCAAGTACGTCAAATATGACTTATTTATCAGCTAACTATTTGATTGATAAAATTCCGAGTGCGCAGGATGTATTAGGATTTCAAATACTGCAAGAAATACTTTTAAATACTAAATCATCCTCTCTAAGGAAAACACTGCACGATAACGGCATTGGAGCAAATGTTTATGCAAGTTTTAATCCATCAACACTGCAACCAACTTTTAGCATAATTGCAACTAATGCAAATGAATCACAAAAGCATCAATTTAAAAATCTAGTGGACGATGCATTAAAGCAAGTTGTGAAAGATGGATTTGATAAAGAAACTGTAAATTCGGTATTAAGTGCTTTAGAATTAAGTTTGCGAACTCAAAACTCAGATGCAAATAGAGGAATGAATTACATGCTAACCGCTTTGAACTCCTGGAATTATGATATTAATCCAACAGAGTATTTGGAAATTACACCTTCTCTAAAAAAAATAAAATCACAATTAAATGATAAGTATTTTGAAAAACTAGTACAAAAATATTTATTAGATAATGAACATAATTCATTGGTTGTGTTAAAGCCATCAAGTGGATTAAATGAGATCAAAGAAGAAGTGTTAAAGAAGAAGTTAGCTGTTTACAAAAAATCACTATCACAAACTCAATTGACATCAATTAAAAAAGATACAGAGGAGTTAAAAAAGTGGCAGGGGACAGTGGACACAAAAGAAAAATTATCAAAACTACCAACGCTGACCCGCAAAGATATAAAACTAAAAGAAGAAGAAATTCCAACAATAGAAAAAATAGAGCAAGGAACAAAAGTATTAAGCCATCCAATATTTACTAATGGCATATCTTATTATAATTTATATTTTGATAGCTCAAATGTGCCTCAAAATAAGGTGTTATATTTAAAATTACTAGCTAGCATTTTAGGAAATGTTAATACGCAAAAATACAATCCTATGCAGATATCAAATAAAATGATGAAGTATACTGGTGGAATGGTGTTTAATTCAACAGCATTTAGGAGTAATGCGAGTAGTGATGAATATGCGCCCAAAATTAGTATTTGTGCAAGCTCACTTAATAGTACATTGCCAGAAGCTTTGGATCTTTTAAGTGAAATAATGAATCATAGTGTGTTTAATGATAAGCCCCGTATGAAGGCTTTAATTAAAACGTTGAGAGTAAATTATGAGTCGATGTTTGTTAATCAAGGAAACACTCTGGCAATAAATCGTACATTGTCTTATTTATCTAATAGTGGTAAATATAAAGATTTGAATAGTATTCCATATTATGATTTTATTTGTGATTTAGATGATAACTATGAATCACGGTTTGATGAAATGGTAACAAATTTAAGTGATGTTAGTAATATTGTATTTAATAAGAAAGGATTAGTTGTAAGTTACACAGGAGACGAGAAAAATTATGAAAAATTCATTTATAATTTTAATAAATTTAAAGAAACAATTAATGATAAGAAATTTACTAAGCAAATCTACAAATTTGATTTTTCAAATAAAAATGAAGCCTTTGTAATTCCATCTCAGGTTCAATATGTGGTTAAGGCTGGAAATTTTACAAAGTCAGGGTATACCTATAATGGACATATGAAGGTTCTTGAAAATATTTTAAATAGTGATTATTTATGGAAGGAACTTAGAGTAAAAGGTGGTGCTTATGGTGGCTCCATTAATTTTACGAAAGATGAGATATTATTTTATTCTTATCGTGACCCAAACTTAAAGGAGACATTAGATACCTTTGAGGGAGTAGTAAAATTTTTAAAAGAATTTAGTGCAGATGATAAGGAAATGACTAATTATATAATAGGAACTATAGGAAATATGGATTATTTGAAAGGCCCTTATGTTAAAGGCATATTAGGTGATAATATGTATTTCTCAGGAACTACTCAAAAGGACATTCAAAAAATACGCGACGAGGTTTTAGCAACTAAAGCCAGCGATATAAGAGAATTAGCTGGTCTTCTAGATGTAGTAATAAAACAGAATTTACATTGCGTTGTAGGAAGTGAAACTAAAATAAATAATAACAAAAACTTATTTGATAAAATCATAGTTCCTATTAAAAAACCTAAGTAGTCCTTTAGAAAAGAACATAGAATGAAGATTTTATGTTCTTTTCGAATTTATGGTATAATTAGAGGATTATAAAATTTATTTAGGGAGAAAATATGTTGAATGAAGATATGATATTACAAATATTCAATGAAGGAACAAGTGGTAAAAATGGAGCTAAAGGGCAAAGGGTCCTTAGCAATGATTTAGTTTCATCGATAGATATTACAAATGAAGATAAACTAATATGTATCGATGGTAATGTGATTTCAGAGAAACTTTTTAATGAATACCACACAAAAATCGAAATGGATGCAGGCAGAAGAAGTATATTTTCTACTTTCTGTAGCTGTGCTGATTTTGAAAATAATGAGTTTAAAAAAGAAAATTATTGTTGTAAACATTTAGTTGCAACATTCTATAAAGCATTAGATGATTTAGCAAGGAACCCTCTTTTAAGAGAAGATGATGTAGAGAAACCAAGTATATATAAGAGTAAAAGCAATATATTATCTATGCTTTTAGGGGATGAAAAACAAAAGGATGAGACTAAAATAGAAGTCTATATAAATAAAAATCAGTGGACCAGCGACCTTACAGCGGAATTTAAGATAGGGTTAAGTTCTATGACTTCAAATAATCTTTATGTTTTAAAGGACATTAACCATTTTATATTAGCATGTTATAATAATATTCCTATAAGTTATAGTAAAAATTTCACATTTAATGTTAAAAATCAAAAATTAAGTACTAAGGATAAAAGGCTTATTGATTTTATTGAAATGTTAAAAACTATAGAGGGAGAACAAAGAAGTGCACGTAGAAGTGAAGAAAGATATGTAGATGGAAAAAACATAAAAATACCTCAGTACTTAACAAGAGAATTTTTTGAAGTTATAACTAAGCATAGGGTTTATCTAAATGATGGCTTTTTTTATAGACCTATTGATACAGAAATTTTATATGAATCTCCACCATTAGATTTTGATTTGAAATTAATTAAAGACACTTATGTACTAAAGTCATCAAGTGGAATGCCAGTTCCTTTAGGATCCAAGAATGATGTCTTTTTGTATGGAAGCATTATATATCTTCCAGATTATGAATTTTGTTATAAAATAAATCCATATCTACAAATTTTTAATGAGGCAAAGGTTGTAACTATGGAGAGTGCTCAGGAAGAGACTATATTAAGACGGTTAATTCCAAATCTAAATTCTTTATCACCGAGCGTTGTTTTATCGAAGGCTATTAAAGATAAAATTATAATGGCCAAATGTGAAATTAGTTTCTATTTTGATCAGGTAGGAAAAGATATTACCCTAACATTAAGGGTTAAGTATGGAACATTTGAGTTTAATATTTTTGAGGATTGTGATGAAAAGATAATATATAGGGATTCTAAAAAAGAGACTCAGGTTATAACTGTTTTAAAGAACTTGGGATTTGAGGAAATAAAGAACAAATTTTATTTCTTAAAAGGAGAAGACTATATATTCAAATTTTTTAAGAGCGATATAGGTGTACTTCAAGAAATGGGGGAAGTATATTATTCTCAAAATTTTAAGGGTATAAAATCATTAGGGACCAAAGCAATAAGTGGAAATATTAAAAGTGGAAAATATAATTACTTCGAAATGGATTTTAAAATAGGCGATATAGAGCCAAAAGAAACTACTAATATATTACGTGCATTTAGAAATAACATCAAATATTATAAGCTTAAAAATGGTGAGTATCTTGATTTGGAGGAGTTAGAACTTAATAAATTCTTAAAGCTATTAGATGTTATTACGCCACCTAACAGCTTTGACAACCATATTGAAATATCAAAAGGCAAAGGTGTTTTTTTAGATAGTTATTTAGAAGATAATAATATTAGGTATATAAAAGGCAAAAAAGAGCTAGAAGAAGTACATGATAAACTTAAGAATATTGAAAAACTAAATTTCAAAGAGCCAGATGATTTAAAAGGTACATTAAGAAAATATCAAAAGATTGGGTACAATTGGTTTAAAACATTAGATTATTTAGGATTTGGTGGAATACTCGGAGATGAAATGGGTCTTGGTAAAACTATCCAAGCGATTGCTTTTATATTATCAAATAAGGGAAGTAAGAGTTTAATTGTAGCACCAACTTCGCTTATATATAATTGGATTAGTGAGTTTGAAAAGTTTGCGCCTACATTAAAGGTGGCTGCAATTAGTGGACCTAAGGATGAGAGAGTCGAGATAATTAAAAATATAGAGAAATTTGATGTTATTATAACCACATATAATTTATTAAAAAGAGATTTAGAAAACTACGCGACATTAAAGTTCGATTATTGCATAATAGATGAAGCACAAAATATTAAAAATCCACATTCTCAAAATGCGATAGCAATTAAGGAAATAGTAGCAAAGACAAAATTTGCACTGTCGGGTACGCCAATAGAAAATTCAGTTATGGATTTATGGTCTATATTTGATTTTATAATGCCAGGATACTTATACGATGAAAAAATGTTTAGTGTAAGATATCATAAGAAACTTAAGGCAAATCCAGAGGTGCTAGAGGACTTAAATAGGCTTATAAAACCTTTTATTTTAAGAAGGCGAAAGAAAGATGTTTTGAAGGAATTACCTGATAAAATAGAAAAGACATTAATGGTTAATTTAGAGCATCAGCAGAAAAAAGTCTATAAGACCTATGCAAATCATGCAATGGAGCTTATTAAAAACAAGGTAAAAAACGATGAGTTTAAAAATAGTAAAATAGAGATACTCTCTTATATTACAAAGTTAAGACAATTATGTTTAGACCCAGCTGTATTATTAAATGATTATAGTGGGGGTAGCGCAAAAATAGAAGCTCTTGTAGAACATCTTCATAAGTGTGTAGATGAGCAGCATAAAGTACTTGTTTTTTCTCAATTCACATCTGTGCTTAAGAATATACAAAAGAGGCTTAGGGTGGAGGGAATTACTTTTAGCTATTTGGATGGTTCTATTCCGTCTAAAAAGAGGATGGATTTGGTAGAAACTTTTAATGATGGAGAAGATCTCGTATTCTTAATAAGTTTAAAGGCTGGAGGAACGGGACTAAATTTAACTTCAGCAGATGTAGTAATCCATTTTGATCCTTGGTGGAACCCAGCTGTGGAAGAACAAGCTACTGATAGAGCTCATAGAATAGGACAAAAAAATGTGGTGAGTGTTATAAAAATTATAGCCAAAGGGACAATTGAGGAAAAAATTCTGTTACTTCAAGAAGAAAAGAAAAAACTCATATCAGAGCTTATGGGAGAGGAAATGGCTAGCGGTGAAGGGTTCGCAACGCTAAGTGATGATGAAATATATGGCTTATTTGAGATGAAGGAATGATTTTAAATGTATTGTATAATGGTAAATACGTATAATGCTCACAATAGACTGAGATGAGATTATGGTTGTAAACAATGATGTAAAAGAATCAAACAAATTGCTCCTGCTTATTAAGTAGGAGCAATTTGTTATGTAATCTCTAAATACATATTTTTCAATACGGTATAATGACATTTATACCATTCATTTTTAGGTTCTATTTCATATGCTTTTTCTGCAAATAATAAAGCACTTACGCTATTTTCCATAACTACGCACACTTCAGAAGCTCCAAAATAGGCAATGCTCTTAGTATTGTCAAGGTAGATGGCTCTATTATAGAGTTTAAGGGCCTCTTCTTTATTTGATAGTGAGAGTAGCACGCTAGCTTTACCACATAGAGCGTCGTAAAAATCAGGGCTTAATTTAAGGCAAATATTAAAGCAATCTAATGCTTCTTTTAATCTATTGAGAATAGCTAAGAACTCTCCTTTTTTTAAATAGATGAGAGCATTTTGATTATCGCCTTCAAGAAGTTCTTCACAATAGTAAACGCATTTATCAAAGTCTCCTGTTAAATCACTTATATCAATTAATTTCCAGTAAGCGTTTGGGTCACTTGGAACTAATTTAAGATATTCTTTTATACATTTTTCAGCCTCATCAGCTTCATATAGTTCTAGGAAAGCGTCAGCTTTAACAAAATACGCTAGAGAATATTTATTATCTAGTAAAATTGCCTTATTATAATTTCTAAATGCCTTTTCAATCTCTCCATCGTTAAAAAGACCTTTGCCTTTTTCTATATATTGTTTAACTAAAGCTTCATCACTTATTAGTTTCATTAAAATGCTCCTCTCAATTGTAATATCACATTATAATTATTGACACAAAATAAAACAGTATACATAAACATTGTTCATCTATTAATAAAATACTTTTTATTATAATTAATGTCTGTTATAATTAAATGGTTTGTATAAATAGGTTTATACAAATAAAATGTATAAAAAAACAATAAAAATAATTTTGAAATAGAAAGGTAAATAAAAATGATAAAGTTTAAAAAATTAGGGATTAATGATGATATTTTAAGTGCGATAAAAATTCAAGGAATAACTGAGCCAACTCCTATTCAAGAGAAGAGTATTCAATTAATAAAGGATGGCAAGGATGTTATAGCAGAGGCACAAACAGGAACGGGAAAGACACTTGCATTTTTGCTGCCAATGTTTGATAATATGTCAGCGGATATTGATACAATACAAGGATTAATAGTTACACCTACAAGAGAACTTGCTATTCAGATAACTGAGGAAGCGAAGAAAATTGCCGGAGCTAAAAATTTAAATATTTTAGCAGCTTATGGTGGTAAAGATATTGGTGCGCAACTCAAAAAACTAAAGGGAAATATCCATCTTGTCATTGCAACACCAGGAAGGTTACTCGATCACCTTAGACGTGGTACTGTGAATCTTGATAAACTTAGGACAGTAGTGTTAGATGAAGCAGATCAGATGCTTCTTATGGGGTTTAAAAATGATATTGAGAACATTTTAATGGAGACACCTAAAAATAGGCAGACTTTATGTTTCTCAGCAACTATGAGCTCAGATGTTAAAAAAATGGCATATAAGTATATGAATGATCCTATAGAAGTAATTATTAAAAAAGAAGAGGCGACGCTTAAGAACATTAAGCAATTTTTAATAGAGACTACAGACAGAAAAAAACAAGAAGATTTATGTAAGGTAATTGACGCGGATAATCCTTTTATGGCTATCATATTCTGTAGAACGAAAAGAAGAGTTGATGATCTTGAGGTAGCTCTTTATAAAAAGGGGTATAATTGCAAGAAGCTTCATTCTGATATAACACAAGCAAAGAGAGAAAAAATAATGAGAGACTTTAAAAAATGCGATATACAATATTTGATTGCCACAGATGTTGCTGCTAGAGGCCTTGATATAAATGGAGTAGATCATGTGTATAATTACGATATGCCAGAAACTGCTGAGAGTTATATTCACCGTATTGGTAGAACTGGTAGAGCTGGCGAGGATGGATATACATATTTATTTTCAGCACCAAAGGACAAATTTCTTTTAGATGCAATAGAAAGAAAATTAAAAAGTCCAATTCCTAGAAAAATATTGTAGTATGTAATTAAATGACCTAATAGAACACCTAAAGCTAATTTTAATAATTAACTTTAGGTGTTCTATTTAAGTTATAATTTTTAGTTTTACTATACGATTTTTACTTGTATCTTGCACAATAAATTTTGTATCATTATAATTTATTGTTTCACCTGTTTTTGGAAGCCGTCCAAGTAATCCTGTAACAAAACCTCCTATAGAGTCGAAATCATCTGATTCAATCCTTAATCCTATCATTTCATTAACCATACTTATTTTAGTATCTCCAGCTACAATAAACTCATCTTCTTTAATAACTACTATTTTGTCGGTATCATCGTCATATTCATCATCTATATCTCCAACAATTTCTTCTACCAAATCTTCAAATGTAACAAGTCCAGCAGTACCACCATATTCATCGAGTATAATTGATATAGGAATTCGTTTTAAACGCATGTCTGCAAATAAATCAGCAGTACTTTTGAATTCATAGGTAAAGTAGGGTGTGCGCATATGTTTCTCTATTTTAAATTCTTCTTTCCCATCTTCAAAGAAAATCAAATCCTTAATATATAAAACTCCAATAACATTATCAACAGTATCTTCATATATAGGAAGTCTTGAGAATTGTTCTTTTCTGAAAACATTTATAAGTTCCCCATAAGTTGAGTTAGAGCTCGCAACAATCATATCAGTTCGTGGAGTCATAACATCTTTTGCTTGTGAATCTCTAAAGTCGAATACGTTATAAATCATTTGTTTTTCTTCGCCTTCAAGCATGCCTTCTTCATGACTTACGCTAACCATAGTTTTTAACTCTTCTTCGGTAATAAAGGGCCTACTTTTGTTAACCTCGCCACCGAGTATTTTGATTATTGTATTTGTTATATAAATTAAGACTGTAATAAGTGGATTTAAAATGAAAGTAATTAGACTTAACGGCTTAGCAATTTTTAAAGCAACTTTTTCAGAGTTTTGTGCAGCTAATGACTTTGGTGTTATTTCTGCAAAAATCAATACAAGAATTGTCATTACAATAGTTGCAATGGCTACTCCAGAGTCTTTGAAATGTGTAATTGCCAGCGAGGTTGCTAGTGAAGAAGCTCCAATATTTGCTATGTTATTTCCTACTAGAATACCGCCTAAAAGTTTACTTGGGTTTTCAAGTAATTTATTAACTATGTTAGCACCTTTGATTTTCGATTCTACCATATTTCTTAACCTTATTTTACTTAAGGTCATTAATGCAGTTTCAGAAGCAGAAAAAAAGGCTGAAGATAATAATAAAATTATTAAACATATAATTTGCCATGTACCATCGGGGACCATAATATATTTCACTCTCCTTAAGAATTAGCATAAAAAAATTACATCATAAACTAAAGAAAATAAAAAAAGGTTATGTTTTCTATGTATCAATATGCTATCATATCATTATACTATATATCAGTATACTATATATTAATGTAAACATAAAAGGAATGGCAAATTATGGTTTGATAAGTAGTTAATATATATAAATATAGATTACAAACATAAGGTATGCTTTTGGAAACTAAAGTTCTTAAAAGTATCTACTTGCAAAAAATGAGTTTACGGTCTAAAATGATATAAGAATAAACTAAGATGACAACATTTATGGTTTACACTAAGTGGAAAGGTTGAGATTATGATTTTTAAAAGACTTACGATTGAAGATAAGGAAATATTTGAAAAATATATTTATCCATATAAATTTTTGAGCTGTGAATATTCTTTTACAACTTTATATATATGGAGAGAGGCTTGCGATATTTGTTTTACTGTTTATAAAGATGCTTTAATAATAAAAAAAATGGATTTTGAGGGAAGATACTATTTTATGCAACCTTTGGGATATAACAAAGAAAATCTTAAAGAGTTAATAGATGTGCTAATGGATTATAAAAAAGAAAATAACATGGAATTTGTATTTAAAGATCTTGATGAAAGTTTTATGGAAGAGATAAAAGATATATATGGGGATGTACGGGGTATCTGTATTAAAGAGGATAGAGATAACTTTGATTATTTGTATGAAGCAGAAAAACTTACAAAACTTTCTGGTAAGAAACTTCACGGAAAAAAAAATCATTATAATTCGTTTATAAAAAATTATAATTATGAAGTTAAAGATATTGAAGAGACGCAGGTAATAAAAGATGTTGTCATGGCTGCGGAAAAATGGTATGAGGCGAATAACAATGATCGTATGCTTAATTTTGAACTTCAAGGAATAAAGGATATTCTAGAAAATATCGAAATTGTAAACACAAAGGGTATAGCTGTTTATGTAGATGAGAAAATTGTAGCTTTTAGTTTAGGAGAAAAATTGAATGATGATCTAGCTGTAATTCACATAGAAAAAGCAGATACTAGTTATAGTGGTGTGTACAGCTTTATTAACAAGGCATTTGTTGATAGAAGTTTTAGTGATGTAAAAATAATAAATAGAGAACAGGATCTTGGAATTGAAGGTCTTAGAAAATCTAAATTATCATATCATCCATTTAAATTAGAAAAAAAATATATTTTTAGTTCTAGTAATATTTTATAGATTTAAAGAGAGTACTTTAATAATTGATTTTTAAAATAGACTAGCGCTTAGCTAGTCTATTTTTTTGAATAAGTCTTATGTTTATAATTAAAATAAAGTGAAGGCAAGGTGAAATAGTGAAGAATTTGTTGATGGGGAAAAAAGTGAATCTTACGTCTATAAACGAAGAAGACATGCTAGAAATTCAAAAATGGCACAATGATGTATCATTCATGCGTAATTATGATGTAGTAAGTGCAACTCCTAAAAATTTTGAAGATGTACTCGAGACAATTAATGATGTAAGAAGGAGTAATACAGCTTATATTTTTGCTGTTAAAATACTTGAAATGCAAAAAATCATTGGAGTTACAGGATTTGAAAATATATCTTGGAATAATGGTACTGCTTTAATATACATAGGACTTGGTGAAAGTGGAAATAGGGGGCAAGGGTATGGAAAAGAAGCGCTTAAATTAACTATAGAGTTTGGATTTGAGGAATTAAATTTTCATCGAATATATCTTACGGTGCTTGAATATAATGAAGCTGCAATAAAACTATATGAGAAATTAGGATTTAAAAGAGAAGGTGTTTATAGGGAGTTTATTCACAGAGATGGTAGACGATATGATATGTATTTATATGGACTACTAAGACCTGAGTGGGAAGAGTCATAAAAATAAGAGCAGATATAAAAACACAGTTGAGGAAATAGAAATCTACTGTGTTTTTGTATTTAAAGTTTTTTATAATTTGAATTGTTTAGTTTTTGATTCTAGTTTATTTACTGGTGGATAAAATATTAAGTAAAGTAATTGATTAAATATTTTAAATTTCATATGTATTTAATCAAATAAAGCCTGAATAAGACCTAAAATCACTATACAGTTTCATTAACGAGTTTTTAAAATGTTTACAAAAAAAACAATAAGATAGATGCTTTATTTATTACAAAAACTTTGTAAAGTAATATTTATCAAAAACTATTGATTTGTTAAGTTAAAAACGTATATAATAGTATGTGTTATGAATTATAATTATTTGGATACATAATTTGATTAAATATAATATTTTTTAAGTATAAACATAATTATTGTAGAAGGAGCGAAGACACTATGGCGAAAAAAGTTACAATGCAGGATGTTGCAAATAAAGTTGGAGTTTCAAAGGTCACAGTATCTAAGGCGTTAAGAGGAAATAGGGATATTAGTGAAAGTATGAAGGAGAAAATAAGGCACGCAGCAGTAGAAACTGGGTATGTTTTTAATTCAAAGGGTAATTTGACAATGAATGATGATCCAAAGTGTATAGGAATTATTTCAGCAGAAAGATATTATGGACAAGAAGATTATTTTTACATAGATTTATATAGATTATTATCAAGCTATTTGGAAAAGATACATTATACTTGTATGTTTCATATATTGACTTTTAATAATGAAAAAAATGGAATAATACCTATTATGGTAGAGGACAAAACCGTTGACGGTGTAATTATACTTGGACAACTTTCAAAGGAATATGTTAAAAAAATCGTGAAGCAAAATATTCCGTTAGTGTTTTTAGATTTTTATTATGATAAAGTTGACGTAGATAGTATTAATACTGATAATTTTTTTGGAACTTATGAAATTACCAATATGCTAATTGAAAAAGGGCATACCAAAATAGCATTTGTAGGCAATTTAAATCTAACTAGTAGCATTCAAGATAGATTTTTAGGATATTATAAATCTATCTTGGAGTATAGGTTACAGTTTAAAGATAGTTGGATTATTAATGATAGAACTGATGATAGTATGTGGCTTGATATTATTCTGCCTGATGATATGCCAACAGCTTTCGTATGCAATTGTGATAAAACTGCATTGATATTGATACAAAAGCTTGAAAAATGTGGATATAAAATACCGGAGGATTATTCTGTAGTGGGATTTGATGATTCGATACATGCTATGCAATCAAATCCAACTATCTCAACGGTGAGAGTTGATTTAGATGAGATGGCTAGAGTTGCTATAAAAATGATTTCAAAAAAAATAAATGATGTAAAAACTCAATATGGAAGAGTTATGATTAAAGGTAATCTTATAATTAGAGATTCTACAAAAAAATAAAGCATATATAAGTTTTTGACTCAAACTAAAAGTTTGGGCTTTTTTTTTGGAAAAAACTTTTATCGTTAAGTTACAAGAAAATTATAAAAGAACCAGGTGAGGCCTTAAATCAAGGGGCTGATGTAAATATCATAAATTTAAAACTTATAAAAATTTTAGTTGACATTGTGTAAACGTTGACTTAAAATATAATTGTAACGCAACAATAACGTTACTTAATATACTTAAGGGGGATGAATATGAAAAAGGTAATTAGTTCAGTTTTGCTAGCAATGATGTCAATTGCTGTATTAGCAGGTTGCGGTAAGCAAGCAGCTACAACTTCAGCTAAAAAAGATGTAATTTTGACCGTATTAACCAACAGAACAGACATTGTAAGCACAGATTTGAAAAAATTTGGTGATGAGTATAAGACCAAAACAGGGGTAACTATTAAATGGGAAGGTATCACAGACTATGACGGAGATGTAAAGGTTCGTTTGAATTCAAAAAAATATGGGGATGTACTTTTAATACCAAATGGAATTGCAAATACAGAGTTATCACAGTTTTTTGAGCCACTTGGTAAAAATACAGATGCTAAATTAAAAGGTTACAATTATACTGATGATAAAGCAGTTAAAAATTCAGATGGAACATATACTACTTATGGATTAAGTTATGGAATGGGCGCTAGTGGAGTAGTTTACAATAAAGCGGCGTTTAAAAAAGCAGGTATAGTAAAATTCCCAACAACTGTAACTGAATTATATGCTGCAGCTGCAAAGCTTAAGAGAGCAGGAATTATTCCATTAGCAACTAATTTTAAAGATAAATGGCCACTGCAAGAATGGGATAATTTGGCGATTCCTATGTCTGGTAATGGAAGTTATTATAATACTATATATAAAGAAACAGCACCATTTTCAGCAGACAAGCCAAATGGTAAATCACTTAACATGCTTTACAAGTTTGTATTCAGTGGATGGGTAGAACCCGATCTTACTACTACAAATTGGGAACAGTCTAAAACTGATCTTGGACAAGGCAAAATTGGTATGATGTTCCTTGGTACATGGGCAATACCACAAATACAAACAGCTGCAGCAAATAAAGGTGATATTGGATTCTCAGCAATACCTCTTGACGATTCAGGAAAACTTAGTGCAATTACATCACCAGATTGGCGTTTAGCAGTTAGTAAAGCAAGTGAAAATAAAACTGAAGCAGCCGATTTCTTATTTGCATTTGTAAATTCTACTTATGCTAATGATAATGGATTTATCCCAATACAAAAGGGTAAAGAATCTACTAATCCAATCATAAAAGAATTTACTACATCAACTAAACTTTTATATATAGCTCCAGGACCAAATGGAGACGAGAGTGATAAGAAAGATAAAATTGCTAATAAAGCAGCTATAGATTTTTATGGCGGTCTTTATGTTCAAAAGGTTGCTATAGAAGCTAAAAAGAGCAAGGCTGATTTTGACAAAACGATTACAGAGTTAAACACTAATTGGGCTAATGCAAAGAAAACGCTTAAATATTAAATATGGGGAGGGATTTCCCTCCCTATTTTTAAAATATGAATAAAGGGTGTGGGGAGATGTTTGGAAAGCTCAGTTATAAAAAACAGGAGAAGGTTGTAGTATTTCTTTTCTTATTTATTCCGTTACTTTTTTTAATTATATTTACATTTTTGCCTGCTATAAATATGATTTATTACAGTTTTATAGATTGGAATGGATATAGTGTTAATAAAACATGGGTTGGTTTTGCTAATTATATAGAAATATTTAAAAATCCTAATTATTTTCTAGCTTTAAAAAATAGTATCTACTATTTTTTCGGTGGTTTCATTCAATTATTTATTGCATTTTATTTTGCTGTTATAATAAATGGAAAATTAAAAGGAAAAAGTATATACAAAGCTATATTGTTTTTCCCTTATCTACTTAATGGGGTAGCAATTTCTTTGATATTTATTTTCTTTCTTAGACCAGATGGAACATTAGATACGATATTAAACATGCTAGGGATGGGACAATTTATACATCTGTGGCTTGGAAATGAAAAAATTATAAACTATTCATTATCAACAGTTTCTATATGGAGATATGTTGGCTTTAATTTCATAATATTCTTAGGTGCTATACAATCTATATCTGGAGAAGTAATGGAAGCTGCAGATTTAGATGGAGCTACTGAATGGCAAAAGGTGAAATATATAGTACTTCCAAGTGTTAAAAAAATTATAGAACTGAATTTAATCCTAGCTGTATCTGGAGCAATAAGTGTATTTGAGATTCCATATATAATGACGGGTGGAGCAAATGGAAGTAACACTTTTGTCATTCAAACAGTAAACACTGCTTTTAAATTTCAGCAGGTAGGACTTGGATCTGCAATGGCTGTGATTGTTCTTATAATTGTAGCAATAGCAACAATTTTTGAAAAAGTATTTTTTAAGGAGGCAGATTAATATGCAAAAAGAAAACTATAAATCTAAAAAATATAGTCATGTTATATTGACTATAATCAAGTATTTTTCTTTAATATTGGCAGTTATTGTTGTTGTAGCACCAGTACTTGTAATATTATTTGCCGCTTTTAAAACGCGTACTGAGTTCAATGTTTCAGGGAAATTAGATTTACCTAATAGTTTCTTGTATTTTGATAATTTTAAAACTGCTTTTACGGATGGCGGAATGATTACAGGGCTTAAAAACACTGTTATTATTATGGCAATTTCATTAGTGGGCACAATTATTTTTGGAGCAATGGTTGCTTATGTATTAGATAGATTTGAGTTTTTTGGTAAAAAATTAGTTTTTGGAGCATATCTTATGGCAATGCTTATACCGATGGTAACAACTCAAGTTGCAACTTTTAAAATAGTGAATTTTTTAGGACTATTTGGTACAATTTGGGCTCCAATAGCACTTTATCTTGGAGCAGATGTAATGAGTTTGTATATTATGCTTCTTTTTATGGAGTCAATACATGTAAGTCTTGATGAATCGGCGAAACTTGAAGGAGCTTCTTATCCCTATATATTTTTTAGAATTATACTTCCAAATTTAAAGCCTGCGATTGCTACAGTTGCGATTATTCGTGGAGTTACAATATATAATGATTTCTATATTCCATTTCTTTATATGCCGGACCAGAAGCTTCAAACTTTATCAACTTCACTTTATAAGTTTATTGGACCTTATGGGGGACAGTGGAATGTAATATGTGCGGGTGTCATTCTAATTATTATTCCGACTCTTGTTGCATTTTTAACATTACAAAAATATATATACAATGGTTTTGTAAATGGTTCAGTTAAGTAGGTATAAAACTAAAAAAACTTTAGATGGGAGATATTTTTATGTTAGATTTATTGAAAGAAGTTAAAAAAGAATTGGATGAACGTATTTTTCCGTTCTGGAGTAATTTAGCCGATTATGAAAATGGTGGTTTCTATGGATATGTGGGCTATGAAGGCATAATTAATAAAAATTCAGAAAAAGGAGTTATTTTAAATACAAGGATTTTATGGTTTTTTTCTGCAATATATTGTTTGCAAAAGAAACCAGAGGCGTTAAGGCTTGCAAATCATGCATATGAATTTATGGAAACAAAGCTTTTTGATGATGAATATGAAGGTTTATATTGGATGGTAGATTTTAAAGGAGTGCCAACAGATAATAGAAAACATATATACAATCAGGCATTTGGAATATATGGGCTATGCCAGTATTATAAGGCAACTGGGAAAGAAGAAGTCCTTAATAAAGCAAAAAAATTATTCGCGTTAATAGAAAATAAATGTGAAAATTCAAATGGTTATTTAGAAGAATTTGATAGGTTATGGAATGAAAAAGAAAATGAGATGCTTAGTGAAAATAATGTAATATCTGATAGAACAATGAACACACATTTGCACATATTAGAAGCTTATACGCTTCTTTACGAAGTATCAAAAGATAATAATGTGGCTAAAAGGTTATATTATATTTTGGATTTAATAAAAAATAAAATATATTCGCCTAAAAAACATAGTTTAAAGGTATTTTTTGACAAAGATTGGAGTGAAACGGTTGACATACAATCTTATGGGCACGATATTGAAGGCAGTTGGTTAATCGATAGAGCGGCAGAGATATTAGAGGATAAGAAACTAATAGAAAGTACACATGAGTACACATTGGAAATTGCTGAAAATATTTACAAAAATGCATATTCTACCTTAGGCGTAATTAACGAGACGGTAGATGGAATTACAGATGCTGGGAGAGTGTGGTGGGTTCAAGCTGAGACAATCGTTGGGTTTTATAATGCTTACGAAAAGACAAAGGATATAAAGTATTTAAATGCAGCAAATGATCTTTGTAAATATATTAAGAAATTTGTTGTTGATAAAAAAGAAAATAGTGAATGGTATTGGAAACTTGCAAAGGATAATAGTCCTATTATTAATATGCCTATTGTTGAACCGTGGAAATGTCCATATCATAATGGAAGAATGTGTATAGAAATTATTGAAAGGATGTGGAAGAGCCATGAAGAAGAAATATCTTAGAGAACTTGAGAAATATAATAAACTCATTAGCAGAGTAAATGTAGTATCCGATGAGTACAATGGGATTTACAAAAGGTATTGTTACCCTGTATTAACTAGAAAACATGTACCACTTAGTTGGAGATATGACTTAAATGAAGAGTCCAACCCAAATTTTATTGAGACTCTAGGAATTGATGCCGTATTTAACCCAGGTGCAATAGAATTAAGTGGTAAATTTTATTTAGTAACAAGAATGGAAGGTAGTGACCGTAAATCATTTTTTGCAATAGCAAGGAGTGATAACGGTATAGATAATTTTAAATTTATAAATTACCCTGTAGTAATTCCAGATACAAACCCATATGAAACAAATTTATACGATATGAGACTCACTAAACATGAAGATGGTTTCATTTATGGTATATTTTGTTCGGAAAGAAAAGATCCAAGTGTAGAAAAAGGTGATCTTTCTTCCGCAATTGCAGAGGCTGGAATAGTTAGAACAAAAGATTTAAAAACTTGGGAAAGAATGCCCAATCTTAAAACGACCTCACCTCAGCAGAGAAATGTGGTTTTGCATCCTGAATTTGTAAATGGTAAATACCTATTATACACTCGTCCTATGGATGGATTTATAGATACCGGAAGTGAAAGTGGAATATGTTTTGGTTATAGTGATACCATGGAAAATGCCATAATTAAAAAAGAAACGGTACTAAGTCCGAGAAAGTATCATACCATTACAGAATCAAAAAATGGAGCTGGTTGTGTTCCAATAAAAACTAAGAAAGGTTGGATTCACATTGCTCATGGAGTGAGGAATACGGCTGTAGGGCTTAGATATGTTATTTATTTATTTGTAACAGATTTACTTAATCCTGAAAAAGTAATTGCAGCTCCAGGTGGATATTTAATTGCACCTTTTGGTGAAGAACGCGTTGGAGATGTATCTAATGTAGTATTTACAAATGGAGTTATCGCAAGAAGAAATGGTGATGTGTTTATATATTATGCATCTTGTGATACGAGGATTCATGTGGCAACAACTACTGTTGACCTGTTACTAGAATATGCGTATGCAACTCCATCAGATCCTTTGCGTTCTTATGATTGTGTACAGCAACGTATTGAACTTATTAAAAGAAACATAGAAGGAGGAGTAGAAAATGAGTAAAGTTAAAATTGTTGGAGAGGTTATCAAAAACATGCCATGGCAGGATAAACCAGCACTTTATGATGGGGTTGTATGGAGACACGAGGGGAACCCTATTATAGCTTGGAATCCAACCCCAAAGACTGCTCGTGTTTATAATAGTTCAGTAGTACCATATGGTGATGGTTTTATAGGGATATTTAGAGCAGACCATAAGCATGGTAAACCACAATTGCATATAGGTCGTAGTTTAGATGGCTTAAAATGGGATATTGAAAATGAAGAAATTCATTGGAAGGATGAGTTAGGCATTTTATATGAGCCATCATATTCTTATGATCCAAGACTTGTGAAAATAGAGGATACTTATTATATTATATGGTGCTCAGATTTTGCAGGTGCATCGCTTGCAATAGGAAAAACAAAAGATTTTAAAAATTTTACTAGACTTGAAAATCCATTCATCCCATTCAATAGAAATGGTGTGCTATTTCCAAGGAAGATAAATGATAAGTTTATGTTACTTAGTAGACCAAGTGACAGTGGACATACACCATTTGGAGATATCTTCATAAGTGAAAGTCCAGATCTAGTTCATTGGGGAAGACATAGAAGAGTTATGTCGAAGGGTGGAGCTGGATGGTGGCAAGCAACTAAGATAGGAGCTGGAGCTGTACCAATAGAGACTACAGAAGGATGGCTATTATTTTATCATGGTGTTTCAGGAACCTGCAACGGGTTTGTTTACAGTTTTGGAGCTGTAATACTTGATATAAATAATCCTTCTAAGGTTCTGTATAGAACAAGGGACTATATTCTTACACCTGAGAAAGAATATGAAACCACAGGTTTTGTTCCAAATGTTGCCTTTCCTTGTGCTACATTGCATGATGCAGAAACTGGAAGAATTGCTATATACTATGGAGCGGCGGATACTTATCTCGCAGTTGCATATTGTGATGTTGATGAGCTTGTACAATATATAAAAGCTAATTCTGAATTAGCACCTGGGGATGCAGAGGAATATAGATAGTTTTGTTACAATATAATAATTTATTACAAATCCTTAAATCGCATTAACTTGAGATTTAGGGATTTTTTTAAAAAATATGAAGGAACAATATTATGGAATACTATAAGTAAAATTTTATTAAAAAGGGATGTTTATAATGGAATTAGAAGTATTTAAGTATCGTAGGGATCTTAAAAGAACCATTGAAGCTATTAAGAGAGAAAAATTGACTATAGGATTTATAGGCGGATCAATAACCGATTCAAGAGGTAGAAATAGATGGCCGGAACCTGTAACAGCATGGTTTGTGGATAAGTTTCCAAATGTTAAAATAATTATTGAGAATGCAGCAATCGGTGGTACAGGAAGTGAACTAGGCGTATTTAGAGTGAAAAGAGATATAATAGAAAGAAATTGTGACCTCATTTTTGTTGAGTTTGCTGTAAATGATAATGATTTGCCTAAAGAGAAAACTATGAGAACTAGGGAAGGACTTTTAAGAAAACTATTGGCATCGGGGAAGAGTGATTTAGTTTTAACATACACATTTTGTATGGAGATGTATGAAGAAATGATAAATAGCAAGGTCCCATCGACAATCAATGAATTTGAAATTTTAGCAAATCATTATGATATAAGTTCTGTATGGATGGGACTTTATGCACTAGATGAAGTAATGCGAGGGCTTATACGAATGGAGGAATGGGTTCCAGATGGACTTCACCCAGACCTTCGTGGGAGTTATTCATATGGACAAAGTATAATTAAATTTTTAGAAAAAAATTGGTTACTAAAGCTAAAATTAGTATGAGTAATTTAGAATATATAATCCCCAGGTCTTACAATGAAAATAACTGGGAAAAGTCTTATTTGCTTCCGCTTTCAAAGGTGAAGCTAAAAGGTCCTTGGACAATTAGAAGATGTACAACAATTCAATGGATGGACCAAATTCTTGACACTTCTGTTAGTGGGGCAGAATTATTATTTTTATTTAATGGAAGAGGTCTTGTACTTGGGTTTGATTTTGGCAAAAAATCAGCGGATTTTGAGTACCTTTTAGATGATGGAGAATGGGTAAAAATAAGGTGGGATTGCCCTGACTGGTGTGGAAATTATGGATGGTATAGAGTCCTCTATATAGGAGATGATTTTGATAATATAGAACATAAATTTGAGCTTAAAGTTATAAATAGTAGTCGTGGAACTAATTTTAGATTAGCTATGATTGGAGTAGTATTATAATTAGGGGGAGAAAATGAGTGAGTTTATAACATATGAATCAAAATGTAGTGATAAGGCGGGAGTTAGGTATATAGGAAGATTTGATTTTAGTGACGCAAGGGGACCTAAATTTGCATGGCCTGCAAGTACCATTTATGCAAAGTTTTATGGAAGCAGTGTTTCTACAAAAATTAGATCACTTGGTGATAATTATTTTATTATAATTATAGATGGAGAAGTTGTTATTAATTCTTTGAAATTAAGTGAAGGGGAAGAAAAAATATTTTTACTTGCATCAGAACTGATTTTAGGTGAACACGAAGTAAGTATTATAGTGCGTACGGAGTTTTATCTGGGAACTGCTCAATTTTTAGGATTTGATTTTGATAAAGGTAAGATACTGACACCGGCTACCCCTTTAAATCGAAGAATAGAAATTGTTGGAGACTCTATAAGCTGTGGATTTGGGAATGAAGCAGAGAATAGAGAAATAGAATACAGCCCTAAATATGATAACTCATATTTATCTTATGGATCTATAGCCGCAAGGGACCTTGAGGCAGAATATATAATTGTTGCACGTTCAGGATTTGGACTAATTAGAAGTTATGATGGAAATAAATTAAACGTGCTTCCGGAAATTTACCCGCGTATTCTTCCGGATAAAGATGATACATGGCAGTTTGAAAGCTTTATACCTCAAGTTGTAGTAATAAATCTTGGAACTAATGATTTTAGCTCAGGATTTATTCCAAATAGAGAAGAGTTTACTGTGGCGTATATTAAATTAGTAAACAAAGTTCACAAAAATTACAAGGAGGCAAAAATAATTTGCGCTATAGGCCCTATAATAGATGGAAATGCACTTACGGTAACAAGAGATTATATAAAAAATGATGTTGTTAATAAGCTAAATAAAGATAATGAAATTAATAATAAATGGTTATATTTTCTTGAATTTGATCATCAGGTAGAAAGTGATGGTTACGGTATTAATGGTCACCCTAGCTTAAAGACGCATGAGAAAATGGGTAGATCTCTAGCAGATTTTATTCGTAAAATTTTAAAATAGTAAAGCTATTTATTAAATTATAATTGTGATACTATGTTAAAATAATACAGGAATGTGATATATTTAATTAGGGGGTATTGAGATGAATAAATTCGAAGATGATTTTATACTTGGAACGGCTACGGCAGCATACCAAATAGAGGGAGGAGTTAATGAAGGTGGAAGAATGCCATCGATTTGGGATACCTTTTCAAAGAAAGAAGAGAATGTTTTTATGGGTCATACTGGAGATATAGCTTGTGACCATTACCATAGGGTTAAGGAAGATGTGAAGATTTTAGATAATATAGGAGTAGATTCATATAGATTTTCTATTTCGTGGTCTAGAATATTTCCGTGTAAGGATGAGTTTAACCCAGAGGGGGTAAAATTTTATAAAAATTTAATAAATGAATTAAAAGATAAAAAGATTGCTCCGGCAATTACATTATATCATTGGGATTTACCACAATGGGCTCAGGATTTAGGGGGTTGGGAAAATAGGGATTGCATATATTGGTTTGAGGATTATTGCACAAGAATATTTGAGGAATTTGGACAGGATGTTTCTATGTGGATAACACATAATGAACCCTTTTGTGCATCTATACTTGGAAACTATTTAGGAATGCATGCACCGGGAAATAAAGATTTAAAAAAGGCATTAATAGTTGCGCATCATTTATTACTATCTCATGGCATTGTAGTAAGGGCATTTAAAAAGTTTAAATTTGAAAATAGTAAAATAGGAATAACTTTGAATTTATCACCAACATATGCAGTATCAATGAAGAAGGAAGATGTAATAGCTGCAAAAATTAGTGATGGATACAATAATAGATGGTTTTTAGATCCATTACTTAAGGGTCATTATCCAGAAGACATGGTTGATTTATATGAGAAAGAGGTTGGAGTACTAGATTTCATTCTAGAGGGAGATTTAAATATTATATCTACTGATATGGATTTTTTAGGAATAAATTATTACACTAGAAGTATAGTGGAATATGATGGACATTCGCAGTTGAAATTTCGAGGAGTAGATGGTGAAAAAGAAAAAACTGCGATGGGATGGGAGAATAGCCCAGAGTCAATGCATGATCTACTTACAAGAATTAAGCAAGAATATACAAAACTGCCACTTTACATTACTGAAAATGGAGCTGCCTATGATGATGTAGTAACAGGAGATAATAAGATTCACGATATAGATAGAATAAATTTTATTAAAGTACATCTTAAAGTGATTCAAGAATTTATTAAGGAAGGCGGAAATCTAAAGGGTTATTATTTATGGTCTTTCATGGATAATTTTGAATGGTCATATGGATATTCAAAACGTTTTGGAATGGTGTATGTAAATTATAATACTCAGGAAAGAATCATGAAAGATAGTGCAATTTGGTATAAAAAAATTATTAAGGCCCGTAGTTTAGAAGTTTAGTCCATAATAATTAAGACAAGCAACCATGCCTATCTTAATTATTATAAAAATTATTTTCTCTTTTTTATTTCTTCCTCAGGAATATTGCTATTAATATTGACCATGTTAGGTATAATAGGTATGTTTATCAAACTACTATTTATAGGAAAATTTGAAAAATTACTACCATTTAATTGATTGTTCAACTTTTTTTTGTTTTTATTATTTTTACTCATAATTACCCACCTTCCAAATGAAAAAGCTATATTTAACATACGTTACATTTAGTTTACCCACTTTAGTGCAAAATATAAATGATAATACATTAACTGGTGAATTTTATTATTTGCATTTAATACAAATACATCATTGAATAGTGTATTAATAAAAGAGTATTATAATAAGTAGTGATTTGTCTTAAGATATGGATTTTAATATATAAATATATAAAAGAGAAAGTATAAAGTACTTGAATTGGAGGGCTAATTGATGATAGCTATAATACTCGCAACACATGGTAAGGTTTCCGAAGAAATATTAAAATTAACAGAATCGATTTTAGGAAAGCAAAGGAACGTTGCTACAATAACTTACTTGCCAGGAGAAGGCGCAGATGACTTGATGAAAAAATATGAGGATGTTATAAAGTCTTTGCGGTGTCAAGCAGGTGTTCTTTTTATGGTAGATTTGTTTGGTGGTAGCCCTTTCAATGCAGCTAGTAGGATAGCAGCAAAGGGAAAAAACATGGATATTATAACCGGAGCAAATATTCCTATGTTACTGGGGGTATTTTCAGCTAGAGAAGATTCGACTGTAGATGAACTTGCTGCAATAGCGATAAGTACTGGTCAGCTCGGAATAAAATCGTTAAAAGAAACTTTGAAAAATAGCAAAGAGAATGAATAATTCAAAATTTTATATAAGGTGTTTAAATTTGGGTACAAGTATTCATGTTTTGATGGTAAAATGGTATTTGTCTTCTATTATTATTTAGATCAAATATTGAGGATAATTATCATATTAAGGGAAGTGACATAAGGAATGAAATCAAAAAACAGAGGTATAGTAATTGCATTAATGGTGGCGATGTTTCTTGCAGCTGTAGAGGGTACAGTTGTAACTACGGCAATACCCACTATAGTAAAAGATTTAAATGGGTTTGAACTTATAAGCTGGGTTTTTTCTGCTTATTTATTGACATCTGCAATTTCTACACCGATATATGGAAAATTATCAGATTTATATGGAAGGAAAAATGTTCTATCAATTGGAATTGCAATTTTTATAGTCGGAAGCTGTCTTTGTGGAATATCACAAAGTATGTATCAGCTTATAGCGTCTCGTGGCATTCAAGGACTAGGAGCAGGAGCGATATTTACCATTACATATACTATAGTTGGTGATATTTTCACTGCTAAAGAAAGTACAAGGATTCAAGGAGGGATAAGTACAGTATGGGGAATAGCAAGTTTAGCTGGACCTTTTTTAGGAGGTTTTTTGATAGAAAATATTTCTTGGAACTGGATTTTTTTTATAAACTTACCTTTTGGGATAATATCTATAGTACTTTTGCAAAAGAATTTAATTGAAACTGTTGAAAGGAAGAAACACAAAATAGATTATGTAGGTACATTATTATTTTCATTCGCAATCATAACTTTTTTACTAGGAAGTTTATCTGGTGGTAAAATGAAAACAGTAATATCAATAGCTGTTACAATTGTGTTGTTAGTTTTATTCTATTATGTGGAAAAAAAGGCGGAAGAACCTATTATACCTTTTGATATTTTTACAAAGACTAGTAATATAGTAAATGCTATAAGTTTTTTAGCATCAGGTATTTTAATTGGCGCTGAGGTTTATATGCCTTTATATATGCAAAATGTTTTGGGATTTGGACCTACAATCTCTGGAATATCTATGGCGCCGATGTCTATATCGTGGCTCTTATCATCATTCGTTTTGAGCAAAGCTATTCCTAAGTATGGTAAGAAAATAGTGGTTGGGACAGCTAATCTTATTTTGCTTATTAGTTGTGTGTTTTTAGCTACTTTAAGTATTGAATCTCCATTACAATTAGTTGTAGTTTATGGTTTTATCATGGGATTTGGTTTTGGAGGAGCATTTACTACATTAACAATAGTGGTGCAAGAGTCTGTAGGATATAATAAAAGAGGGGCAGCGACAGCAGTGAATTCGCTAGTGCGAACATTAGGACAAACTATTGCAGTAAGCGTTTTTGGAACCATATTAAATATGTATATAGTTAAATATTTTAATAATCTAGGAATAAGTGGTATAAAGCCAAGCAATTTATATTCTAGTTCAATTTCGAGTAACAGTCTAAGTATACTTCAAGTAAAGTTATCTTTAAATTCAGGGCTTCATGAGGTATTTGTAGCAATGATCATAATCGCGATAGTGTCACTTGCACTTTCTTTTATGTTTGATGCAAAATCAAAAAAAAATTTATGTAAGGTATAAGATAACTAATAAGACACTTGCGAGGTGATTTACTTTGCAAGTGTCTTATTATACTTAGTGTATTTATTTGTTTTTAACTTGTTTATCCATGAAATTTTCTAGTAGAGTCTTAATTAATGCAATAGCTGGAACACCAAGTAACATTCCTATAATTCCGAATAACCCTCCGCCAAGAACTATTCCAAGGATTATAAGTAGAGGACTAAGACCGACCTTATCGCCAATGATTTTTGGTTGGATGAACCATCCATCAATGTTGCTAAGGGTTACAATAAAGAGCATTATTTCTATAGATTTAACTGGATTAAAGAATAGTGTTATTATAACAGCAGGAGCCATTCCTATAATGTTTCCAAAGTATGGAATCATATTTGTTATTCCAATTACTAAGCTAAAAGGCAAGGCATAAGGTATACCTAATATAATAAATCCAATAAATGATATAATTGCAAAAATAATAGAGTCAATTGTTTTACCAACGAAATACTTTTTAAATATAGTATTAACTATTTTTAAAAAATCAATTATGGTAATAGCGATATGTTCACTTGAAATAGAGTAAATAAATTTTTGAAGATATAAAATAATAGATTCTTTATCCATTAGAAAATAAACAGATATTACTATACCAGACACTAATTTCATAAATAAAGAACTTAAACCCACTAGGTTATCAAGAATAAGTTGTAAACCTGGGGCAAAATATTTTGATATATCGTTATTAAAAGTATTAAGGTACTTATTCAAGTAAGATGTTATATCAAATTTGTTTAATAACTGATTTTGAGATATAAAAAGAGTAGACCATTTATATGATTTATCTGCAAATTTAGGGATATTATTAAATAAATCTACGGCACTGCTAATAATATTTGGGGCAAGTAAAGTTGTTATTAAAATTATAATGCCTACTAATAATGTATAAATTATTCCTATACTATAGAGTCTTTTTATCTTCACTTTTTTCTCAAGGTACACCATAAGTGGATTTAGTAAATAAGCTATAACGAACCCCCAGATAAAGTAGCTCATTAATGAAAAAATTTTATGAAGTATTGAACCTACATTTTCAATGTTATTTACTATTCTGTAAAGAAGAAAAGTAATTATAATTATGGGGACAAACTCTATATAAGGTATTTTTTTATATTTAATCACTGTAATTCCTCCAATCAATATTTATATATACAAGTATAACAGTAAATAATGAACATATGGATGTATTGTGTATTTTAACAATTAAAGCTAGGAAGTTAACTTATTTAATTATACCCATTTTAAATTGATTTATTAAGAAAATTAGTTTATAATGACACTTAAAAAGATGTTAGAGGGACTGACAACTTCTGTTGCTAATATATGATATAATGTGCTATAATATAATTATGTTTTAATTACTAATGTTACCTTTTGGGTAGTGATGCTGGTTTTTTTTATTTATTTGTATAAATGATATGTACAATATAGAAATTCAACAAATGTATTTACGAAGGCAGCAGAGTATTTATGTTGTCTTTTAATGTTTACAATTACATATATTAAATTTTTAGGTACTGTTAATTAAAAAAATCACGTCATTTTAAAGTTTAACACAAATACTATTGGAAATTATTATTGGTAACATATGTATATAAAATAATAAACAGAAAGGCTTTATAAGCCAAGAGGAGCGAATTATTATGGAACAGGTTATTTTGAATGCACTTGAAAGAACTACAAGCAATAAAAAATTTAATGAAGATGGTTTTATAGCAGGAGTAATGTATGGAGATGGTTCTACAGATGCAACTTCTGTAAAATTTGAATTAGTACCATTAAGAAAAATTCTTGTAAAACATGGTTCTAATGCAAAAGTTGTAGTTAAATACGGAGAAGAAGAAAAAACTGGATTTATAAAAGAAATTCAAAGACATCCAGTAACTGCTAAAATCACACACATAGACGTTCAACTTGTATCTAAAGATCATGAAATTAAATTACAACTACCTATTTCTTATAAGGGTGAAGAGAATTTAAGTTCACAACGTCTTCAATTACAAGTTCAAAAATCAGAAATAGATGTGTTTGGTAAGATGGCTATAATGCCAGATTCACTAAGTGTTGATGTATCACAAATGGCACTTGGAGATTCAATTACAATAAAGAATTTTGATTTAAATAAAGAAATAAGAGTTACTGATAAAGAAGATGAAGTTTACGCATCTATAACACAAATGAAGGAAGAGGTTGAAGAAGTAGTTGAAGAAGTAGTTGCAACTCCTGAAGCAGCAGCTGCTGAACCAGAAGTTAAGGCATAATAAAATAGAAATTATTTAAATATAAAAGGGTGAACCAAAAAAGGTTCATCCTTTTATATTATTGTGGATAAATTTAGAAAAAACAAAAAAAATTTAAGAGAACTGATATGAGGAGGTAAAAGAATGGCAAATATATTGAGATATTCAAAAAAACAATTAGATAGAACACTGAAAGAATTTGGAAAAAAAGAAAATGTAGGATCCAATGACACAGGCGAGTGGATAAGATTAATTAATGATTTTATATATGAATTTGAACTTAAATCTGAGGTTAATGAAGGAGATAAACTTTCAATAACAACTAATAAAGAAGAACAAATTGTTATTGAAAAAATGATGTATGCATTAGAAGGTTCAAAAACTTCTTTGACTTACATCTTCGATGGTAATATTACTTACATAGAAGAATAAAACCTGTTGAAAAAGGTAAGGGAAGCCAAAATAAATTTGACTCCCCTAAAAGTGATGAATATTAAACATACTTCAATAAATAATAAAGAAAACGCTTTATTATTTACTAGTTCCTTTATTCGAAGCTGATTGAGCGTTTAATTTTTTTGTTTCTTCTAAAACAGAATCACTAGTACTACTAGACATATTAGATGCGTCTGACATGTTAGACATACCTGCCATACTTGAGCTTGAAGCACCGCTAGTGCCTTTATTTGAAGCTGATTGAGCATTTAGTTTTTTTGTTTCTTCTAAAACAGAATCACTAGTACTACTAGACATATTAGATACGTCTGACATGTTAGACATACCTGACATACTAGAACTTGAAGCACCGCTAGTGCCTTTATTTGAAGCTGATTGATTATTTAATTGTATTGTCTCTTGTAAATTAGCATCACTAGTACTGTTAGTCATACCAGCACTTGAACCTCCGTTTGTAGCTGATTGTTTATTTAATTTTTTAGTCTCTTCTAAACTATATTTATCCATAAAAATCTCCTTTCAAATATAAAAATTACACTGTACATATTCAGTGCATTATATATATTACCCACTTTTTTATAAAATATAGTAGAAATTATTTACAAAAATCATGGATGTTTTTTCTTATTATGAATAAAAAACACATTAGTTTAATAAAATTTAGTACATTAGTATTATGCAATGCTATAAATATCGAAAAAAGGTAAAAAAACAAAGAAAAATTGTGAAAATTATAACTAATATTGCAAAAGCTATAATAATAAGTTATACTTTAATTAATGATATATGATATTTGGCAGAGATAATGAGCCGCGTTATTATAAGGTATTATGCTTTATTTTGGCGCTTTTTTTGTGTATTAATTTGTAAACGATTCAATAAAACTAATAAAAAAGGAGTTTTGCTAACATGGCTAAATATATAATGGCACTTGATCAAGGAACAACAAGTTCAAGATGTATTCTATTCAATGAAAAGGGGCTTATTGTAACATCGGCTCAAAAGGAATTTACTCAGATATTCCCAAAAGCAGCTTGGGTAGAACATGATCCAATGGAAATATGGTCAACTCAAATTAGTGTTGCAACTGAGGCAATGGCTAAAGTTAATGCGAGTGCCGCAGACATTGCAGCAATAGGTATTACAAATCAAAGAGAAACTACTGTAGTTTGGGATAAGAGGACAGGAGTTCCAGTATATAATGCGATTGTATGGCAATGTAGAAGGACAGCGCAGTATTGTGATGAATTAACGGAAAAGGGCTTTGATAAAGTAGTTAGAGCTAAAACTGGATTAATTTTGGATGCATATTTTTCTGGAACAAAAATTAAATGGATATTAGACAATGTGGAAGGTGCTAGAGCAAAAGCCGAAGCTGGTAATTTATTATTTGGTAACATAGATACATGGTTAATTTGGAATTTAACCGGAGGAAAAACATATGTAACAGATTATTCTAATGCATCAAGAACAATGCTATTTAACATTCATGAATTAAAGTGGGATGACGAATTACTCGAAACATTAAACATACCAAAATCAATGCTTCCAGAGGTTAAACCATCTAGTTATGTTTATGGACATACGGATAGTTCGTTGTTTGGTGGTGAAATTCCTATAGCTGGAGCTGCTGGCGACCAACAAGCAGCACTGTTTGGACAAACTTGTTATAATTCAGGAACAGCAAAAAATACATATGGAACTGGATGCTTTATGCTTATGAATACTGGAGATAAAGCAATTGAATCTAAGCAGGGACTACTTACAACTATTGCTTGGGGAATAGATGGAAAAGTAGAGTATGCACTTGAAGGCAGTGTATTTATAGCAGGAGCAGCTATACAATGGTTAAGAGATGAACTTCAAATGATTGATAATGCTTCTGATTGCGAAGAATATGCAATGTCTGTAGAGGATACAAATGGAGTATATGTAGTCCCAGCTTTTGTAGGCCTTGGTGCACCATACTGGGATCCTTATGCAAGAGGAACAATTGTAGGACTTACAAGGGGATCAAAAAAGGCGCATTTAATAAGAGCAACTCTTGAAGCACTTGCATACCAAACCCATGATGTTTTAAAAGCTATGCAACAAGATTCTGGAATTAGACTCACTGAACTTAAAGTTGATGGAGGAGCTTGTAATAATAATTTCTTGATGCAGTTTCAATCAGATATTTTAAACGTTCAAGTGGATAGACCAGAAGTTACTGAAACTACAGCACTTGGTGCAGCTTATCTTGCTGGGCTTGCAGTAGGATATTGGAAAAGCAAGGAAGAAGTTGCAAAGCATTGGGCGATTTCAAGAAGTTTCAAACCTAGTATGACAGAGGAACATAGGAAAGAATTACTTCATGGATGGCATATAGCTGTTAAGAGATCGGGGATAAGACTTGAATAGAAATTTAATTGTTAATAATAATTTCTTATGTTATTATTAGATGTATGAAATAAAAAAGAATAAAATAGCACAGGGGAGTTGGATATGCCAACTGAGAACAAGAATCGAAATTCTTTGACCCTATGACCTGAACTGGATAATGCCAGCGTAGGAAGTTGTTTATTGGTGTATTATATATGAATTATTATATATCACGTTAATTTAACACAAATCCTTTGGATTTGTGTTTTTTTAGTTATGCAGCGACCCGGGAGATTATTTAATTATATAAGAGAAGGAAGTGGCAATGCATGAAGACTAAAAAGTTAACTATTTCATCACTTTTAATAGCTATTGGCGTAATAGCTGGCAATATCATATTTATACCGGTAGGAGTAGCAAAATGCTTTCCGGTGCAGGCTACGATTAATGTTATATCAGCTGTATTATTAGGCCCTGGATATGGCGTAGCCATAGCCTTTTGTATATCTTTACTAAGAAATGTTTTAGGAACAGGTTCACTTTTAGCATTCCCTGGAAGTATGATCGGAGTACTTTTAGCTGGAATATTATATAGAAAAACTAAAATGAATCTACTCGCAGTAGTCGGAGAGATATTTGGAACAGGAATCATTGGGGGAATATTAGCATTTCCTATTGCAAATATTATAATGGGCAAAAAAGTGGGTGCATTATTCTTTGTAGCACCATTTTTAATAAGTACTATTGGAGGAAGCCTAATTGCATTTTTCATTCTTAGAGTACCTAGATTTAAAAAAACTTGTTAATTTAAGTAAAGAAGTTAAAAAAGGATAAAATAGGAGGAAAATAATATGAAAAAAGTTTTAACTATAGCAGGCTCTGACAGCTGTGGAGGTGCAGGAGTTCAGGCAGATATAAAAAGTTTAAGTGCAAACGGCGTATATGCAATGAGTGTCATTACAGCCATAACGGCGCAGAATACTATGGGCGTTTTTGAAGTTCGGGATCTAGATGCAGAAATCATTAAGGCACAAATTGATGCTATTTTTACAGATATAATTTTAGACGCAGTTAAAATTGGTATGGTGTCTAAAATTTCTACAATTGATGCGATAAGTGAAAAATTAGAATTATATAAACCTAAAAACATAGTACTTGATCCTGTAATGATATCAAAAAGCGGTTATTCACTGTTAAAGCCAGAGTCAAAATCAGCTTTAATTAAAAAACTTATACCACTCGCATCACTTATTACACCTAATGTACCAGAAGCTGAAGAAATACTTCGTGAAGTCAATTTAGAGTTTCCAGATATAGAAACTATAGAAGATATGGAAAAAGCAGCTAAGGAAATGTATAAGATGGGATGCAAAAATATACTTCTAAAAGGTGGGCATATGAAGGGTAAAGCGGTAGATGTATTTTATGATGGAGAGGAAATTACGCGTTTTACGTCTGAGAGGATAAATACAAAAAATACTCATGGCACGGGATGCACTTTGTCATCTGCTATTGCTGCAAATTTGGCATTGGGTTTTAGTATGAAGGAATCAATAAAAAAATCAAAACAATATATAACAACTGCTATAGAACACTCTTTGGATATTGGGCATGGAGTTGGACCAACAAACCATTTCTATGAATTATATAAAAAAGCGGGGATGGCAAATGATTAAGGATAAAGAAAAATTAGGCTTTTGGACGTTTGTATTTTTGTGGTTTGGGGCTGCAGTATCTATTGCTGAAATAATGACAGGTGGATTAATTGCACCTTTAGGATTTAAAGTTGGAATAATAGTAATACTTCTAGGTCACTTGATTGGAACAGGAATATTAATACTCGGTGGAATCATTGGATCTCGTGAAAAAGTGCCAGCAATGACTTCAACTAATATTTCTTTTGGGGTATATAGTACATATTTGTTTTCAATTTTAAATATACTTCAGCTAATAGGTTGGACTGCAATTATGATTAAGGTAGCCGCGAGGTCTGTAAACTTAATATCACAAAGCCTATGGGACGTAAATAATGTTTTAGTATATATAATTCTTATAGGTGTATTAACAATATTGTGGCTCTATTTTGGAAATGCAGGCATGAAAAAATTGAATATTACAGCGGTATCATTACTCTTTATACTTACATTGGTGCTTGGATCAATAATATTTAAAGATAAAACACTTCTAACAAAAGCAGCGACCGGTGGAATTTCATTTGGAGGAGCATTAGAACTTAGTATAGTTATGCCTCTTTCATGGCTACCTTTAATTGCAGATTATACTAGATTTGCAAGGAGTGAAAAGGGAGGGGCCTATGGAAGTTTTATAGGTTATTTTATTGGAAGTTCATGGATGTTTATTATAGGTCTTGGGGCTGCTATTGTTTCAAATAATTCAGATCCTTCGGTTATGATGCTTGCAGCTAATTTAGGAATAGCGGCTCTTGGAATAGTAGTGTTATCCACAGTAACTACTACATTTTTAGATGTGTACTCGGCAGGAGTTTCATTTCTAAACATAGTGCCAAAACTTGGTGAAAAAAAGATTGGTATCATTATGACGGTTATTGGGACAATTATAGCAATTATAATTCCTATGGAAAACTATGAAAATTTTTTATACGCTATAGGGTCAGTATTTGCACCATTATTTGCGGTTTTAATTACAGATTATTTTATAATAAAGAAAAACACAAAAGTAAAATCTGATGTACTTATAAATTGGGGAGCAATTTTTGTGTGGATTATAGGAATAATGCTTTATTATTGGTTTATAAAACTTGATTTTGTACTAGGAGCTACAATGCCTGATATGGTTATTACAGGATTTATATATTTAATAAGTTGGAGGATGATGTCAAAATGGAAATTAACAATAAAATAATTAAATTATTAGATGATTTAAGAGAAAGGACTCCTTTAGTTCACCAGATAACGAATTATGTTACTGTTAATGATTGTGCTAATATTACACTAGCTATTGGTGGTTCTCCTGTTATGGCAGATGATATTAATGAAGTCCTCGAGATGGTATCACTTTCATCTTCACTTGTTATAAATATAGGAACGCTAAATAGTAGAAGTGTAGAGTCTATGATAAAGGCAGGAAAAAGGGCAAATGAGTTAAAGATCCCTGTCATCCTAGATCCTGTTGGAGCAGGGGCAACATCTTATAGAACAGAAGTATGTAAAAGGATTATAAGCGAGGTCAGATTAGCAGTAATAAGAGGGAATTTGTCTGAAATAAAAACAATATACGGTATTGATACTATTACAAGAGGGGTGGATGCTTCTGAGAGCTTTGATGTAAGCGGTGACGAATTTACAAAAACGAAAGAAATGGCAAGGAAATTTGCTGTTAAATTTGTAACAGTTGTAGCTATAACAGGCGAGGTAGACATTATAACAGATGGTAAAATTCTTTACACCACATCAAATGGTCATAAAATGATGTCTAGGGTTACAGGCACTGGGTGTATGTGCACTGCAGTCATTGGTTGTTATTTAGGGGCAGGAGAAAACAATTTAATAGCTGCCCTTGCAGGAGTCGTTTCAATGGGAATAGCAGGTGAAACAGCATATGAAAGGTTAGATAAAAAGATCGAAGGTTCAGGAACTTTTAGGATGAAAATGATTGATGTTATGTACAATTTATGCGAGGTAGAAATAAATAAAAGGAGCAAGATAAATGAAGAATAAAATAAATTACAATCTTTATCTTCTTACAGATAGAGAAATGCTTGTGGATACAGATATATATACTGCAGTGGAAGAGTCAATAAAAGGTGGAGCTACATTAGTTCAACTTAGAGAAAAGGACATAAGCACTTTAGAATTTTATAATATTGCATCAAGGATTAAAAAAGTTACTGACAAATATAATGTACCACTGATTATAAATGATAGAATAGATATTGCTTTAGCTATAGATGCTGCAGGTGTTCATTTAGGTCAAAGCGATATGCCAGCAAGCATTGCGCGAAGTATAATAGGAAATAATAAGATAATTGGAATTTCTACATCAACAGTTGAGGAAGCGAGAGAGGCAGAAAAAGAAGGCGCAGATTATGTTGGCGTTGGTGCAATGTTTCCTACAACTACTAAAGAGGATGCAAGTGCTGTTTCTGTGCACTGCTTAAAAGAAATAAAAGACAATATCTCTATTCCTGTAGTTGCTATTGGTGGAATTACACATAAGAATGTTGATTTATTAAAGGAGGCAAATATTGATGGAGTAGCTGTAATTTCAGATATTCTTGCGAAAAAATGTATAAAAGAAGCAACAGAGAAAATAGTAGTAGCAATGAAATAAAGATAAAGAAAATTAAATAAAGGATCAAAATATATGAAGCCTAATATGATAAATAATCTATTAGGCTTTTATATTGCATTTATATATATGATTAATGTAATAAAATACAAATGTACTATAATATATATATTGTAACAAGTACAATATATTGTTATTTAAAATAAAATACCAATATATTGTAGAATAATTTTAAGAGAGTACTGGCATAAAACTATAAGGGGAGGCAAAAATATGATAATTGAAGGTAAAGTTTTAATTGCACAAGGTGGTGGACCAACAGCTGTTATTAATCAATCTCTAGTTGGTGCAGTTTTAGAAGCAAGAAAATTTGCGCAGGTAACAAAAGTCTATGGTGCTATAAATGGAGTAAATGGGATAGTTAATGAAAATTTTCATGATCTTAGCCGTGAGACAACTCATAATTTAGAGCAGGTTGCAATGACTCCATCATCTGCACTTTTATCTACAAGAGATAAACCAGATGAGGAATATTGTAAGGAAATATTTAAGGTACTTAAAGCTCATGAAATAAGATATTTTTTTTATATTGGAGGAAATGATTCATCAGATGCAGTTAGGATAGTAAATCAGCAAGCTATAATTTCAAATTATGAACTTCGAGCAATTCATATACCAAAAACTATAGACAATGATCTCATGATTAATGACCATACTCCTGGATATGGATCTGCAGCTAAATATATTACCAATGCATTTATTGGAGCTAATCTTGATAATAGAGCGTTACCAGGAATTTATATAGGGGTAGTAATGGGACGTCATGCAGGTTTTTTGACGGCCGCCGCAGCCCTTGCTAAAAAGTACGAAGATGACGGACCGCATTTAATATATGTACCTGAAAGAGTTTTTAAGATAGAACAATTTTTAAATGATGTAAAAAATGTTTATGATAAATATGGAAGATGTGTAATTGCTGTTTCAGAAGGTATTCAGGATGAAAAAGGAGTACCAATAATCGCAAATCTCATGGAAAGAGTAGAAAAAGATGATCATGGAAATATACAACTTTCTGGAACAGGGGCATTAGGTGACCTTTTAGGTAAGTACATTAGGAATAATTTAAATATTAAAAGAGTTAGATCAGATACATTCGGATATCCTCAAAGGTGTTTTATGGGATGTGTCTCAGATGTAGATAGAAACGAGGCTCGAGAAGTAGGAGAAAAAGCTGCACAGTATGCACTTTGGGATAATGTTGGTGGTTCAATTACTATTCATAGAACAGGACATTACTCTGTAGATTATAGACTTACTCCACTAGAACTAGTAGCAGGTAAGACAAAGGTAATGCCTGATAAATTTATTAATAGTGCATGTAATAATGTTACTGAAGCATTTATAAATTATGCTAGGCCATTATTAGGGTCAGAAATGCATTATGCACACAGACTTCGCGCATCTAAAGTACCAAAAATTTTAAATAAAAAAGATTAAGGTAGATAATAATTAATAATGGGAGTGAAGTATACTTTCTTTAATTTTACTTAAGGCGTAATCAAGCGTGGAATCTAAATTATTATTATTTTTTCCACCACCTTGTGCAGAAAATTCACTTCCACCACCCTTACCATCTATAAGAGTTATTGCATCCTTTAAAAGAGAATCCATTCTTATAATTTTCAAGTCTTTTGAACACATGAATAAGAGGTTTGCTTTATCTTGAAGTTTTATCCCAAATAAAACTATAACTTTGGGCGAGGTTACTAATTTTGTCGCTAACATGGTAGCATATTTGAGGTCCATTTTATCATAAATAAATTTAAGCACCCTAACACCAGCTATTTTTTCAGCTTCTTTTAACATGTTTTCAACTTCATATGTAGCAACTGTTGCACTTAGTGCTCTGACCTTCGTAAGCGACTTATTAAGCTCACCTGTAAGAGTCTCAACTTTAGATATAATCGTGTCATTGCTGCAGGATAAGAGTTTAGACATTTTTTCAATAGCTTCAAATTTAAAAATATAATCAGAAACTGCTCTTTTTCCACATATAAATTCAATTCTTATCCCGGTTTTATATTTTTCAAAATTTATAACTTTAATTAATTGAACCTCAATGGTGGAATTTGGATATATGCCTAGACATGGAAAAACATCAATATCACCAATTTTCACAATTCTAATTTTTTCACCGGATTTTACTGGGAGTTTTTTTAGTGATAATTTTTTTAGTTCTGAGTTTATTAAATATAGAACTTCTACTTTAATATTTTCAAGAACTATACCGTTAGCCAGTTTCTCACAATCTTTAATTTCTTGGGCGCAAATACCTTTATCAAGATCAATAGTTGAAGAAGTTAAGCCAAGTTTAAAACCAATAGTAGGTAGATTAAATAAATTAGAAATACATGCGGAGAGTATATGTTGGCCTAAATGTTGCTGCATATAATCATATCGCAAACCAAAGTTTATAGTACATTTAACCTTATGAATTTTCAAAGGTTTCACTTCTAATACATGATATATTTTATTGTTTTCTTCGTATACACAGGTGACTAAAGATCCATTTATATGTCCTGTATCACTTGGCTGGCCAGTACTTTTGGGGTAGAAATACGTTTCATTTAATTCAACATGATATTTGTTTTCTTTTTTTATTATATCTATTATTTCAGTTGTGAATTCTGTTTTATATTGATCTTCATAGTATAACTTTTCCAAACTTAAACATCTCCTTTTGACAGTTATATAGTACTTTAATCTATATTGTAACATAAAAAAAATATGGTATACAAAATAATAATTAGGTTATCTAAATTTGAGAGAACATTTTTGGAGTACTTAGATATTAGATTACATTTTAAAATGGATAGAAATTTTTGTTAGTTATAATTTGATTATTATTGGTGATTGGCATATCATATATATTGGAGTAATAAAATTAGATAAGGGAATCAATATTAAGAAAATTATAGAGCTGAGGAGAATCTTATGAAAAACAAAAAAATATTATTAGCTAATAGCTTATTATTATTGGCATTATTGTTATTTATCATAGTGCCATTTTGGGCGATTAAAATATTTAAATTAGTTCGTCCTATAAGCGAAAATGTTTCATTACTTCTTTCAGGTAGTGCTAGTGTTATAGTTCTTGGCGGAATTGCTTTATTATACTGTATAATTACTAAAAGAAAGTTTAAAAATGTAATGGTAATAAAGAAAATATCTATAAAACAAGCTTATCTAACTATGTTTGTAGCGTTTGGTACTTACATTTTTGCTATGGGTATTAATGCTATAACAATTAAGTTATTTCCATTTGCAATAAAAGATGGTACACAGATATCGAATCTATTAGGTGGTAGTACAATGTTACTGGGATTATTAGTTGTAGTTTTAGTTCCAGCATTTTTCGAGGAAATATTCTTTCGAGGGATTTTTTTAGATGCTTATGATGGGGTAAATAAAAAAATAAAATATTTTATAATAACATCGATATTCGCAGCTTTTCATGGAAATGTAATGCAAATTATGTACGTTATGTTTTTAGGATTTATTTTACTAATGGTTAGGGAGTATACAGGATCGATAGTCGGCAGTATGACACTTCATGCAGCGAATAACGCAATATCATTTATTTTAAGTAAGGTACTAATGAATTATATGAGAAGTGGGATTGAAGGTAGCGCTTTAAAATCAGCACAGGAAGCTAATGTTACCTTAGTGGCAGTATTGATTCAAGCCACAGTAGCATTTTTAATTGGGGGAGCAATAATATATACAAACCTAAGAAAACTTAAAGAGTATAAGGATACTGAAAGTAGGGCTAAAAGAGTAGGGCAAGAAGAAAATAATGAATATTTAAAATATGTGGTAAAAGATGAGAAAAATTTAAATTTAACAAAATATATACCACTAGCCATATACTTTGTTTCTATGGTTGTGATTGTTGTAAATAAATATTAGATGATTAAGAAAGGGGATAATATGAAATATAAAGATTTACCAAAAATTGATTTGCATTGTCATTTAGATGGCAGTGTTAGGCCGGAAACAATAATTGACATAGCAAGAAGCGAGGATATAAAAATTCCGTGTTATGATGTTTATAATATCACAAAAGAATTGACTGCTCCAGAGGAATGCAAGTCCCTGGATGAATATTTAAAAAGATTTGTAATTCCTAATTTAGTAATGCAATCAAAAGAAAGTTTGAGAAGAATTACATTTGAACTTCTTGAGGATTGTGCTAAAGAAAACATAAAATATATCGAAGTTAGGTTTGCGCCACTACTTCATGTAAACAAGGGATTAACTATAAGTGATGTAATAGAAAGTGTAATATCTGGAATTAAAGACGCAGAAGAGAGATATGATATAAAGGGAAATGTAATACTTTGTTGCATGAGATTCATGTCTGCAGATAAAGCAGTTGAAGTTGTGGAGGCGGGAGCAAAGTATATATCCAAAGGTGTAGTTGCTATAGATTTGTGTGGAGCTGAAGATTATGAATTTTGCAAAAAATTCATAGAGCCTGTAGCACTAGCTAGAAAATATGGATATAGAATAACTATTCATGCAGGTGAAACAGGAATAGGTAAAAATGTGCTCGAGGCAGTGGAGCTCTTGGGAGCAGAAAGAATTGGACATGGAGTATTTATTAAAGATTGTATTGAGGCTTACAATATTGTAAAAGATAAAAAAATAACTCTTGAAATGTGCTTAACAAGTAATATTCAAACTAAGGCTGTTGATGAAGTATGTAACCACCCAATTTATAATTTTTATAATGATGGAATAAAAGTAACAGTAAACACTGACAATAGGACTGTATCAAACACAAACATGACTAAGGAATGTCAAGTTTTATTTACTGAATTTAACATTACTTTTAATGATTATAAACAGATATACCTTAATAGTGTAAATGCAGCTTTTGTTGACTTAGAAACAAAGGAAGTCTTAAGAAGTTATATTTAACGACATTTCAGAAGGGAAATCTCACATTTCTATAAGTTGAAATTAATTACCTTATCAGAAATAAAATTTAAGTTGGAATATAAATATCCTTCTGAAGTCGTTAATGCATCTCCGAAGGAGAGGATTTAGGTATGAAAAATGGAGGATAAAAATGTTTGCGAAACTAAAGAAAATACAGTATAATTCGCCAGTTATATTAACTTTTACGGGATTAGCACTTATAAGCTATTTATTAAGTTATTTAACAAATGGAATGCTTAATAAAGTGATATTTTCAAATTACAGAACTTCTTTTTTGGACCCAATGCAATATATAAGATTATTTTCTTATATATTGGGTCATGCTAATTGGGATCACTTTTCTGGTAATTTTATAATAATCTTAATAATAGGACCAATGCTCGAAGAAAAGTATGGTTCAAAAGTTTTGGTGCAGTTAATACTCGTAACAGCCCTAGTTACAGGTTTAATAAATACAATTTTCTCAAATGATGCACTACTAGGGGCGAGCGGTATTGTTTATATGTTTATTATTTTAAGTTCATTTACAAATGCACAGAAGGGCAAAATTCCATTAACTTTAATTATTGTGTTTTTTGTATTCATTGGTAGAGAGATTTTTGCAGGAACTTTTTCTCAGGATAATATATCTCAATTTGCACATATTATAGGTGGAATATGTGGAGCGCTATTTGCATTTAAAATTGATCATAAAAAACATGTATAAAAATAAAGGGAATAATTTAATTTATTAGATATTATCTATAATTATAGATAATATCTAATAATGTTTCGTGGAAAGAATTTAAATGGGACAGATAAAGGTACAAAGCATACTTAAAAACAGCTAAAAACTAAACCACAATAAAGAGTTATTAAAAAAAAGATAACGATTTCACTATTGCATTATGAAAAAAATTAGATTATAATAAAGTCAGAAAGTTAGTTATTGTTAACGTGAACAAAAAATAAAATTTAATTAGGGAAAAGGTGAAGTATATGAAAAAATTTATGGATGAAAACTTTTTATTATCTAATGACACAGCGATAAGTTTGTATAATGATTATGCAAAAGATATGCCTATTATTGATTACCATTGTCATCTAAGTCCAAAAGAAATATATGATAACAAAAGATTTAAAAATATAACTGAAGCTTGGCTATACGGAGATCATTATAAATGGAGAGCTATGAGAAGTAATGGTATAGATGAAAAATACATTACTGGAAATGGTAGCGATCTTGAAAAATTTATGGCGTGGGCTCAGACATTACCAATGGCTATAGGTAATCCTCTTTACCATTGGACACACTTAGAACTTCAAAGATATTTTGGAATACATGAAGTTCTAAACGAAAAGACAGCTCCAGCTATTTGGGAAAAGGTAAATATATTACTTAATGGAGAAGGATTTGGTGCAAGAGATTTGATCCAAAAGTCAAATGTTAAAGCAATATGCACAACTGATGATCCAATAGATTCACTAGAGTATCATATAAAACTTAAAGAGGATAAGGAATTTACTGTAAAGGTTTTACCAGCATTTAGGCCTGATAAGGGACTTCAAATAAATAAAGATGCGTTCCTTCCATGGGTTAAAAAACTTGAAGAAGTATCTAAAATAAATATTGAAAGCTATGGTGAGTTCTTAAAAGCTCTAGAATCAAGAGTGAGATTTTTTAATGAAGTTGGATGTAAAATATCAGATCATGCAATGGATAGCATAACATATATGGAAGCTTCAAAAGAAGAAGTATCTAATATATTTTCGAAGATACTAAAGGGAGAGACTGCAAGTCCTGATGAAGAAAGTAAATACAGAACATTTACTCTACAATTTTTAGGTAAATTATATTCGCAGCTTAAATGGACAATGCAGCTTCATCTTGCAGCGCAAAGAAATAATAATACAAAAATGCTTAAACAGCTAGGACCAGATACTGGATTTGATTCTATAAACGATGAGCAAGTTGCTTATCCTTTATCAAGATTATTAGATTCATTAGAAAGCAGTAACTCGCTTCCAAAAACAATACTATACACTTTAAATCCTAAAGACAATTATGTTTTAAGTACGATGCTTGGTAATTTCCAAGGAACTGAAGTTCCAGGAAAAATACAATTTGGCGCAGCTTGGTGGTTCTTAGATAATAAAGAGGGCATGATAGAACAAATGAAGGTGCTTGCTAATACTGGATTATTAAGCCGTTTCGTAGGAATGTTAACTGATTCAAGAAGTTTCTTATCTTATACAAGACATGAATACTTTAGAAGAATATTATGCAATTTAATTGGTGAATGGGTTGAAAATGGAGAATTCCCAGATGATAAAGAACTTTTAGGAAATATTGTTCAAGGAATATGTTATAACAATGCAAAACAATATTTTGGAATAGATTGTTAATTCAAATAAAAGATTGTTCTTTGTTAGCTATTTTTTAAATAAAAAAGACTACAGGGATATATGACATAAGGTTAGTGCAACTTATATACAGTGAATATGGGAAGCGTTATAAGCAATTGAGTGAATAATAAATGTTGAGTTAAATCGTTTCCTATATTCTTTTTTATAAGTATATATAGGGCATAGGGGTGTTAATAATGGAAGTTACAATAAAAGACATAGCTAAAATTGCTAATGTTTCACATACTACTGTTTCAAGAGCGTTAAATAACAGTCCTTTTATAAGTGATCTGACTAAGGCTAAAATAATGACAATAGCAAAAGAACTTAATTATGTACCTAATTATAGTGCTAAAAGTTTGGTTTTAAATAGATCATATAACATAGGACTTATTTTTACAACCATTAGTGAAGCAACTTCATCAAGGTTCTTTTATGAAACTATAAGTGGTGTTAATAGTGCTATAAAGGGAAGTTATAATCTAGTCGTTAGAGGAATTGATGATTATAGAGATTTTACTTCGGTTAATAGCAAAAGATTTGACGGTATAATACTTATGAGTCAAAGTAATAGTGATAATTCTTTTATATACTATTTAATGGAGAAAAAAATACCATTGGTAGTGCTTAATAGGTATATAGATGAAAGCTCTATAGTGAATATATTATCATCAGACAAAAAGGGTGTATATGAAGCTGTAAATTATCTAATACAAAATGGGCATAAAGATATAGCTATAATTGAAGGTAAAAAGGGATTTAATTCTACTACAGAAAGAAAAAATGGATTTTTAGATGCATTAATTAAAAATAAAATACAAATAAATAGCAAATATATAGTTGAAGGAAATTATACTATTGGAAGTGGATATGACGCTATGAAAAAGTTACTTTCTTTAAGTGAAATTCCAACAGCGGTATTTTGCTCAAATGATGAAATGGCAATTGGGGCAATGAAGGCAACGGTCGAAGCAGGACTTAATGTACCAAATGATATTTCAATTATGGGGTTTGATGGAATGCAGCTAGGTGATTATTTAACACCAGCGTTAACTACTGTTAGAAGACCTATTATTGAAATAAGTAAGATAGGCGCAGAAAAGCTTTTATCTATTATAGAAAATAATACTGATGATGGTGAAAAAATATACATTAGTACAGAACTAATTAAAAGGGACTCTGTTGCTAAATTAACATAATAGCATTTAAGATAAAATCGAATTTAATATATGTTGTTAGTTATCATAAACAAATATTACTTTAAAATGACTTAGTAGATATGAGGAGGTAAGAAATTGAAACTTGATCAAAATGGATTAAAGAATTTTGAATTTTGGGAAGAGCATGCTTTTGAATTACCTAAGTACGACATAGGTAAGATGATAAAACATACTAAAGAAAAGCCTGAATGGTTACATTTTGGAGCAGGAAATATATTTCGTGCTTTCCCGGCTGTGATTTGTCAAGAATTATTGAATAAAGGTATATTAAATACCGGCATAATAGTTGCTGAAGGATATGATTATGAAATAATTGAAAAAAGTTATAAAAAATTCGAGAATCTAAGCATTTTAGTAACTTTAAAAGCTGATGGAACACTAGAAAAAAAAGTAATTGGAAGCATTGCAGAATCGTTATGTGTAGATAGAAATAATTTAAATGACTTTAATAGATTAAAAGAAATATTTAGAGCTAAAACCTTAAAAATGGTTTCATTTACAATTACAGAAAAAGGATATAGCTTAAAAAATGGTAATGGAGAATTTTTAAAAGATGTTGATAACGATTTTAAAAATGAACCTACAAAAGCTACGAGTTATATTGGAAAGCTTACAGCATTATGTTACGAAAGGTTTAAAAATGGAAGGTTGCCATTGACATTAGCAAGCATGGATAATTGTTCGCATAATGGTACAAAACTTGAAAATGCTATAACTACATTTGCAAAATATTGGACAGAAAATGAGATGGTAGAAGCTGAATTTTTAACTTATGTAACACAAAATTTATCTTATCCTTGGAGCATGATAGATAAAATAACCCCAAGACCTGCAGAATCAGTTATAAAAATGTTAAGTGAGATTGGGATCGAGGATACAGAAGTAATTATGACTTCGAAAAATACATATATTGCGCCATTTGTTAATGCGGAGCAACCACAGTATTTAGTTATCGAAGATAATTTTAAAAATGGTCGTCTTCCACTTGATAAAGCCGGTGTTATCTATGCAGATAAAGAAACTGTTGATAAAGTAGAAAAAATGAAAGTTTGTACTTGTTTAAATCCTCTTCATACGGCGCTTGCTATTTATGGATGTTTATTATCTTATAATAAAATATCAGATGAGATGAAAGATAATGAACTTGTAACATTAATAGAGAATATAGGATACGTAGAAGGGTTGCCAGTTGTTGTGGACCCAGGTATTATGTCTCCTAAAGACTTTATAGATGAGGTGATGAAGGTACGGCTTCCAAATCCATTTATGCCAGATACGCCACAAAGAATTGTTTGTGATACTTCACAAAAATTAGGTGTACGGTTTGGTGAGACAATTAAGGCTTATATTAATAATACTGATTTAGATGTTAAAAATCTAACATTTATACCACTTGCTATAGCAGGATGGTGTCGTTATCTAATGGCTATAGATGACGCAGGCAATAGTTTTGAATTAAGTCCTGACCCTATGCTAAAATCATTAACAAATATAATAAAAAACATTAAAATGAGTGAAACTAAAAATGTTCATGAGTATTTACCATTAATTTTATGTAATGAATCAATTTTTGGTGTCAATTTGTATGAAGTAGGACTAGGAGCAAGAATTGAAGATTACTTTAAAGAATTAATTAATGGCGAAGGTGCTGTTCGCCTTACATTAAAAAAATATTGTAACTCTAAAATCTAGAATATTGGAATTTTTAATAAAAATTGCTCTAGGTATGTTATAATATGGTGAGATATTATATTCAAAATATAAAATAAGAGGTGTAAATTATGGAAAGAATAAAAATAGTACAAAAATTAACAGAATATGGAATAGTGGCAGTTATTAGAGCAAACTCTAAAGAAGAAGGCGTAAAAATTGTAGATGCTGTTACAAAAGGCGGAATTAATGCAATTGAAGTTACAATGACAGTACCAGGTGCAATAGACGTAATTAAAGAATTAACTGAAATATATAAAGATAATGCAGAAGTACTTATTGGAGCAGGAACAGTACTAGATCCTGAAACTGCAAGAGCATGTATTTTAGCTGGAGCAAAATATATAGTAAGTCCAAGCTTAAATCCAGAAACTATAAAATTGTGTAATAGATATAGAGTTGCTGTTATGCCAGGAATTATGACAGTAAAAGAAGCTATCGAAGCACTAGAACTTGGAGTTGAAATAGTAAAAGTATTCCCAGGAAATGTTTTTGGACCACAAATAATAAGTTCTCTAAAGGGACCATTACCACAAGCTAACTTTATGCCAACAGGTGGAGTATCACTTGATAATGTTAAAGATTGGATAAAAGCAGGAGCGGTAGCAGTAGGAACTGGTGGAGATTTAACTCGTGGGGCTAAAACAGGAGATTATAAATTAGTAACTGAAACTGCTGTTAAATTTGTTGAAGCAGTTAAAAAAGCAAGAGCGTAGAAATCATTAGGTTACATATGAATAAAGAAAATATAGATAGTAAATAAATATGATATTAACTACATGGCATACCTAGGGTATGCCATGAATTTATAGGAGGCAATAATATGGGAAAATTTATAACATTCGGTGAAATAATGCTTAGACTTGCACCAGCTGGTTTTGAAAGATTTGCACAAGCAAAAGAATTTGGAGCAGTTTATGGTGGTGGAGAAGCAAATGTTGCTGTTTCACTTGCAAACTATGGTAAGGACGCATACTTTGTAACAAAACTACCAAAACATGAAATAGGTCAAGCAGCAGTAAATGAACTTAGAAAATATGGCGTAAATTCTAGTATGATTGTACGAGGTGGAGATAGAGTAGGCATTTATTATTGTGAAAAAGGAGCATCTCAAAGACCTTCTAAAGTAATTTACGATAGAGCTTATTCAGCTATTGCAGAAGCAAAAAGAGAAGATTTTAATTGGAAAGAAATATTTAATAATGCAGAATGGTTCCATTTTACAGGAATAACACCTGCTTTATCTGATGAATGTGCAGCTATAACACTAGATGCAGTAAAAGCAGCAAAAGAAGCTGGAGTTATGGTAAGTTGTGATTTGAATTTTAGAAAAAAACTTTGGAGCAGTGAAAAAGCTGGTAAAGTAATGGGAGAAATAGTTAAGTACTGTGATGTAGTTATAGCAAATGAAGAAGATGCAGAAAAAGTCTTTGGAATTAGTGCAGAAGGAACAGATATAACTGGTGGAACAATAAACGGTGAAGGTTATAAAGAAGTTGCAAGAAAACTTACAGATAGATTTAACTTAAAGTATGTTGCAATTACTCTTCGTGAAAGTTTTTCGGCTTCAGATAATGGTTGGTCTGCAATGTTATATAACGGAAAAGATTTTTATAGTTCAAAGAAATATAGAATGCATATAGTGGACAGAGTTGGTGGTGGAGATTCATTTGGTGCTGGTCTTATATATGGTTTAACATCAGGTTTAACAAATCAAGATGCTCTTGAATATGCAGTTGCGGCTTCTTGCCTTAAGCACACTGTAGAAGGAGATTTCAATCTTGTATCAAAAGATGAAGTAGAAACACTTATGAACGGTGATGCTTCTGGAAGGGTGCAAAGATAAATATGGATGTAATTACTTTTGGAGAGTCTATGGTCTTATTTGGTCCAGATTCTTCGGGGCCATTAAGATATGTTCAGAATTTCAATAAATCTATAGCAGGTGCTGAGTCCAATGTTGCAATAGCACTTGCAAAACTTGGACATCAGGTTGGTTGGTTTTCAAAACTTGGAGACGATGAATTCGGAAGGTACATTCAAACTACAATAAGAGGCGAAGGCGTAGATGTGTCCAAAGTAATTTTTGAGCCTGGTAAAAATACAGGCATATTATTTAAGGAAAGATTTATGCATTCTAATCCTAATGTATATTATTATAGAAAAGGGTCGGCAGCGAGTACATTGAGGCCTGAGGAATTAGATGCAGCATATATTAAAAACACAAAAATACTTCATATTACGGGTATAACACCTGCACTTTCAGAGAGTTGCAAAAAAACTTTATTTAAGGCTATAGAAATTGCAAAAAGTAATAATGTTTTGGTGTCTTTTGACCCTAATATTAGACTTAAATTATGGAACAAGGAAGAGGCAGTCCCAGTTTTACTTGAAATTGCAAAACACTCAGATATAATCTTCCCAGGTATTGATGAAGGAGAAATGCTCCTTGGGCTTACAAAACCTGAAGATATTGCACTAGCTTTTATGAAGATGGGATGTAAAATTGTAGCTGTAAAACTTGGAAAAGAAGGGTGCTATGTAACCGATTCAGTAAATAAACTATACGTAAATTCATATATATGTGAAAACCCACAGGATACTGTTGGAGCTGGGGATGGTTTTTCTGCAGGTTTTCTTTCAGGTATGTTAAATAAATTAGATTTAAGAGCATGCGCAGAATATGCAAACGGAGTTGGAGCCATGGCGGTCCTCGTAAAGGGAGATATGGAAGGTTATCCAAATAATGAACAACTTATGGCATTTATTGGAAAGACTAAAACAATCGAAAGATAGGGAGGAATAAGAATGAATTTAAATAAAGAGACATATAAGGAATATAAACAGTATCCTGAAAGAGTGCTTCAATTTGGAGAAGGAAATTTTTTAAGAGCTTTTGTTGATTGGCAAATTGATAAAATGAATAAAGAGGCAGGATTTAATGGTAGTGTAGTAGTAGTTCAACCTATTGAAAATGGTTTGGTAGATAAATTAAACGATCAAGATGGTTTATATACTTTATACTTACAAGGCATGAACGACGGTAAAGCAATTGCAGAGCATTCAGTAATTAATAGCATAAGCCGTGGTATAAATCCTTATACACAGCATGATGAATATATGAAGATTGCTGAAAATAAAGATTTAAGATTTGTATTTTCAAATACAACAGAAGCAGGAATCGCATATGATGAAAAGGATAAGCTAGAAGATATTCCTCAAAAAAGTTTCCCCGGAAAATTAACAGCACTTTTATATAATAGATTTAAATTTTTTAACGGACAAAAGGATAAGGGATTAATAATGATTCCTTGTGAACTAATTGATAGAAACGGTGATAAACTTAAAGAAATAATTCTTAAGTATGCTAAACTTTGGAATTTAGAAGGAGAGTTTGCTCTTTGGATAAATGAAGCTAATACTTTTTGTTCAACACTTGTTGATAGAATAGTTCCAGGTTACCCAAGAGATACTATAAAAGAGATAACAGAGGAACTTGGATACGTGGATAATTTAGTTGTTGTTGGAGAGCATTTTCACCTTTTCATTATAGAAGGACCAAAATGGATTGAAAATGAGTTTCCAGCAAGCAAAGCGGGACTTAATGTTATGTTCGTTAAAGCTATGGCCCCATATAGAACAAGAAAGGTAAGAATACTCAATGGATCACATACATCACTCGTACCAGTATCATATCTTTATGGTTTAAATACAGTTGCAGAATCTGTTGACCATGAAGTAATTGGTAAATTTATTCGCGATACAATTTATGAAGAAATAATTTCTACATTAGATCTTCCTAAGGAAGAGTTGTCATATTATGCAAAAGTTGTTCTTGAAAGATTTATGAATCCTTTTGTTAAACATTATTTAATGAGTATCTCTTTAAATTCAATGTCTAAATATGAAACAAGAGATTTACCTTCATTATTACAATTTGTAAAAGTAAAGAATGAATTACCAAAAAGATTAGTATTTTCTTTAGCTGCGCTTATGGAATTTTATAAAGGCAAAAGAGGAGAAGAAATAATCAAACTATCTGATGATGTTGATGTTTTAGAACTTTATAAAACTCAGTGGGATAAATGTGATGGAAGTGAAGTAGCGTTAAGAAAGCTTGTAACTACAATACTTGCATACAAGAAAGTTTGGAAAATGGACTTAAATGAAGTTAAGGGCTTAACAGAAGCAGTAACACATAATTTATTAAACATTGAAAAAATTGGAATTAAAGAAGCTATTAAAGAAGTTCTTTAAAGACATTAAAAAAATAAAATCCCCTACTTTAATTAGTGGGGGATAAATACTATCTCCATCTAAAGTCGTTAATATTACAGCTGCGAAGATGATATCTTATGAAAGTGAGGAAATGCTTATGAAAAATGTAATACAGATAAATGAAAATGATAATATAGTAGTTGTGCTAAAAGATTTATCAAAGGGTGAAGTTATATCCATAAGTAATAAAGAAGTAACATTAAAAGAAGACGTTAAGAGAGGACATAAGATAGCTACCCAGGATATTAGTTTGGGTGGAAATATTATAAAATATGGATTTCCTATAGGGCATTCAATTGTTGATGTTTTTAAGGGCGAATGGGTTCATACTCATAATATAAAAACAAACTTGGATGGAATAAAGGAATATACCTTTAACCAAAAGCTTATAGAAAATAGTTATAAAAATAGAAATTTGACTTTTAATGGCTATAAAAGAGAAAATGGGAATGTAGGCATTAGAAATGAGCTTTGGATAGTTCCGACTGTTGGTTGCGTAAATGGTATAGCTGATAGAATTATTGATAGATTTAAAGAAATGGTAGGTAATTTATCTATAGATAACGTTTTAGTATTAAAACATAATTATGGTTGCTCACAACTTGGTGAGGATCATATAAGTACAAGGACAATACTTGGTGATGCAGTTAAACATCCCAATAATGGTGGAGTTTTAGTATTAGGACTTGGATGCGAAAATAATACTATGGTAGATTTTAAAAAATCTTTGGGTAAGTTTAATGAAAAAAGAGTAAAGTTTTTGATTTCTCAAGAAGTTTCTGATGAAATACAAGAAGGCGCCAATATGCTTGTAGAACTTTATGAAAATATGAGGACCGATAAGCGTGAAGTCTGTAGTTTATCTGAACTTAAAATAGGTTTAAAATGTGGAGGGTCTGATGGATTTTCAGGTATAACTGGTAACCCCCTTGTAGGGAAATTTTCTGATTTTCTTGTAGCTCAAGGTGGAACCACAGTTCTTACAGAAGTGCCTGAAATGTTTGGAGCGGAAACTCTTCTAATGGCTAGATCAAAAAATGAAGAGGTATTTAATAAAACTGTTCATTTAATTAATGATTTTAAAGAATATTTTATGAAGTATGATCAACCGGTATATGAGAATCCTTCACCAGGAAATAAAGCGGGGGGAATAACTACTCTTGAAGATAAATCTTTAGGTTGTACACAAAAAGCAGGTACTGCTACTGTGGTAGATGTTCTTAAATATGGTGAGACATTAAAAGAAAAAGGACTTAATCTATTAAGTGCTCCAGGTAATGACTTAGTGGCCGCTTCTGCCCTAGCATCAGCTGGTTGTCAAATGGTCCTTTTCACAACAGGTAGAGGAACTCCATTTGGAAGTTTTGTACCTACAATGAAGATTTCAACAAATACTCAAATATTTGAATTAAAACCTCATTGGATTGATTTCAATGCTGGAAGTCTAACTCAAAATATGACTTTAGATGATTTGAATGAAGAATTTATAGTATATATAATTAAAGTAGCTAGTGGAGAACTTGTAAATAATGAAAAGAATAATTTTAGAGAACTCGCTATTTTTAAGAGTGGAGTTACATTATAAGTCTCCATAATTACCGTTATTGTCGCCTGATATTATGATGATAATAACGGGATTAGTTTTTTGTTATTAATGTTATTAGATATAAGTAATTAAAAAAATAAATTTGGAGGAGTAATAAATGATAATTAATAAATTAAGTAATGCGGAGCAATATTATGGTATATCACAAAGAATTGAAGCGGGATTAAAATATCTTAAAAATACAGATTTAGAAAAGCTTGAGATAGGTAAATATGAAATTGATGGAAAAAATATTATTGCGGTAGTTTCTGAATATGAAACAAAAGACATTGAGAAGGGCAAATGGGAAGCACACAAAAAACATATTGATATACAATTCGTAGTTTCAGGAAAAGAAAAAATAGGATATGCTTATATTAATGAAATGAAAGAAAGTAGTGAATATGATGAAGAAAAAGATGTTGTTTTCCTTAAAGGTGAAGGAGATATGTTATTGGTAAATGAAGGTACATTCGCTATATTTGCACCAGAAGATGTCCATATGCCAACAATTAATGCTGGAAATAGAAATCATGTAAAAAAAGTAGTTGTAAAAATTTTAGTGTAGATTTTAATTAAATATTGCAAATATCAAGATAAGAACTATGATATTTGTAATATTTACTAAATGGAATCTAGAATATTAAGTTTGATTGTTAAAAAAACTACAATTTGAAAATAATTATGTTAACGATAACAATTTGTATTGATTTTTAAAAAGAATAAGGTTATAATTAAAAATAAGTAATTGTTAACGTTAACAAAAAGTGCGTTTAATCTTGAAAAAGGAGGTAAAACATACAAATTATCGTAAATCAGTCAAACTTATATCATTAAACTAATATTGTAATAAATATAAAAAAATGGTTTAAGTGTGTGCTTATGTAAAAAGATGTTAACGTGTGCAAAAGTAATTTAAGAATAACCTTTATTGTTATATTTCGTGAATACAAATCATAACTAAAGAAACAATAATTGAAATGAACTTTTCAAAGAATACAATTTTAATTAACAGAAGGAGCATAAAATGAAAAAATTAACTTTTAAAGAAAAAATTTCATATGGATTTGGTGACATGGGAAATGGATTTATGTTTGACATGGGGCAATTGTATCTACTTAAGTTTTTTACAGATATTGCAGGAATTCCAGCAGCTGTTGCAGGAGGCATCTTTTTATTCACAAAATTATTTGATGCAATAGTTGATCCACTAGCTGGAACTTTTATTGATTCAAGAAAAGGAAAACCTGGCGCAGGAAAGTATAGACAAATTATGCTTTTAGCCAGTATAATACTTGCAATTATATCAGTATTTGTATTTTTAGCGCCTGATTTTTCACTTAAAGGTAAAATAATATACGCATATGGATCATATATGGCTTGGGGCGTTGCATACTCATTTACAAATATTCCTTATGGAACACTTGCGGCTACTATGACCCAAGATCCTCAAGAAAGAACATCGCTTGCATCTTTTAGGCAATTAGGTAGTACTATGGCTTTGCTAATATCAACTGTAGTTGTAGTACCTCTTGTTGCAAAATTTAACAATCCAAACTTAGGATGGCCAGTTGCCATTGGTATTATGGCACTGTTTGGCATAGGTTCATTTTATGTAACATTTAGAAACTGTAGAGAAAATATACCAGTAGCTAAAGTAGAAACTCAAAAAATAGATTTTAAAGATATAGTAAAAACAATATTTACAAATAGACCATTACTTGTACTAATTTTAATGACAATATTCTCAATTTCAGCATTTAACCTTAGATCAGCAATGTTATTATATTTTTGCCAGTATAATCTTGGTAACAAGGGATTAATGGCTTATGTAGGATTTGTTGCTATAGGTTGTTCATTACTAGGTGTTGTGGCTATGCCCATATTATCAAAGAGATTTGGTAAGAAAAATACAGTTATAATCGGGTTTGCAATAAGTATTATTGCTGATTTATTAAACTTTATTATTCCACTACATTTAGTTACATTTATAATACTTCAAAGTATTGCATATTTCGGACTAAGTATTCCTAATGGAATGACTTGGGCATTAGTTTCTGATGCTATTGATTATGGTGAATGGAAAACTGGAGAAAAAAGAGGAGCTATAACTTATTCCGTATTTAATTTTTCAAGAAAAATAGCTCAGTCAGTAGCTGGATTCGCCGCTGGAATTGGTTTATCATTAACAGGATATATACCAAAGGTAGCACAAACGGCAGGTGCATTATTTGGTATAAAGGGATTACTTCTATTGTATCCAGCTTTTGCTCTTGGAATTGCAATACTTGTAATCAGTACATTATATAATTTAACAGATAAAAAATATCTTGAAATAGCAAGTGACCTTAGAAAAAGAAACTCATAAAACAAATAGATGAAAACTATTACAAAGTATGGATTTAATGTTACAATTATATTAAGATGTTTAAAAAAGGGGAGATTTAATATGAACTTTGATAATGATTGTTTTTATTGTGTTAAGGACGCGCGACTTACAAATTTAATGATTGAGGTATGTAAGCTTGATGCTTCAACATTATATTTATTTAAAGAACAGACTTATAAGGGCAGATGTGTTGTAGCATATAATGGTCATAAAAGTGAACTTTTCAATTTAACTGACGAGGAACGCTCAAAATTCATGGGTGATGTGTCAAGAGTAGCGGGAGCTTTAAACAAGGCATTTTCACCTGATAAAATTAACTATGGCGCTTATGCTGATACCATGACGCATCTTCATTTCCATATAGTTCCTAAATATAAAGGTGGACCTTCTTTTGGAGGAACATTTGAAATGTCACCGAGTGACAAAGTGCTTCTTAAAGATGAAGAGTATAATTTATTAATAAGTAAAATCAAAGAAAATTTATAGATTACAGTATATAAATAGAAAACTTTATTTAGAAAAAACAGGCCCTTTGGGGCCTGTTTTTTTGAGCTTAAATATTGTAATACATATTAACTAATGGTATAGTGTACATAAGCCGTTAACGTTAACGGGAAATAATGATTTAATGGTTAGGAGGAAAATATGGTAGGCATAAAGGATATAGCAATAGAATGTAATGTTTCTGCAACTACTGTATCCAGGGCATTAAATAATAGCAAAGAGATATCTAAAAAAACAAGGGAGCTTATACTAAAGACTTGTGAAGAAAAGGGATACATACCTAATTCAGCGGCTAGAAGTCTTATTCTAAATAAGACTAATATGATTGGTCTTTTAATACCAGATATAACTAATCAATATTATGCATATGTGAGTAAAGGGGTTAGTTCGTATTTAGAAAAAATAGGTTATGGACTTGTGCTCTGTAATAGTGATAGGAATAAAGATAATGAAAATAGGTATATTGATTTTTTAGCACAGAAAAGAGTTGATGGGATAATACTTATTCCTGTAAAGCCTAAAGCAAGTGATTATAAAAAAATTATAGCAAATGTTCCTCTAGTAATGGCAGACAATTATGTAAAGGATTTAGAAGTAAGTTATGTGGGTAATGATAATTATGTTGGTGCTAGAAAGATAGTTTCTCATATGTTAAGGCAAGGGTATAGAAAGATTGGAGTAATACTTGGTGATGAATCATCTACTGCAAGCAATGAGAGATTAAAGGGCTATAAAGATATATTAACTGAGAACAATATAGAAATTAGTAATGATATTTTATTAAACAGTAGTGCAAATTTTGAAGATGGGTTTAAACTAGCGCAGATCCTTATAAATAAAAAGGTGGATGCTATTTTTACTATAAATGATTCTGTAGCAATGGGAGTTATGAAGTATGCTCACATGAATAATATTTTAATACCAAAAGACATTGGTATCGCAGGGTATGACGATATTGAGCAAGCGTCAATGTTAACGGTTCCGCTAACAACAGTTCATCAAAAAAAGTTTGAACTTGGCCAAATAGCAGCAAAAATATTAATCGAAGAAATTAATAATCATAAGACTCTAAAACAAACAATTATATTAAAGCCAGAGCTTGTTATAAGAAAATCGTGTAATGAATAAACTAGAAATAATTAAATTGGTAGTCTAAGTAATAAAACATAAAATTAATATTAGGAGGAATTGTAATGGAAATTAGATATGCAAGTCATGATGAAGATGCAAAAAGCTATGATACTACACAATTAAGGAAACATTTTTTAATCGAGGATTTATTTGTGCCGGGTGAAATAAAGATGGTTTATAGCCATATAGATAGAATAATAGTAGCTGGTATAGTGCCAACAAATAAGGCTCTTGTTTTAGAAGGAAGTAAAGCTTTAGGTTGTGATTATTTTCTTCAAAGACGTGAACTTGGAGTAATTAATATCGGGGGAGCTGGAACAGTAACTTTAGATGGTGAAAAACATGAACTAGGAGGTAGAGATGGACTTTATGTTGGACTAGGAATTAAAGAAATTAGTTTTACAAGTGTCGACGCTAAAAATCCAGCTAAATTTTATATGAATAGTGCCACAGCACATAAAAACTATCCTACAGTAGAAATTAGTTTAGAAAAGGCTAATAAAGTCCAAGCTGGTAGTGATGAAGAATGTAATAAAAGAGTAATAAACCAATATGTTCATCCAGCAGTTTGCAAAAGCTGTCAATTAGTTATGGGAATGACAATACTTAATCCAGGTAGTGTATGGAATACAATGCCTTGTCATACTCATGATAGACGTATGGAAGTATATTTATATTTCGATATGGATGCAGATAATGTTGTGTTCCATCTCATGGGGACTCCACAAGAGACTAGACATATTGTTATGAAAAATGAACAAGCAGTTATATCACCAAGCTGGTCTATACATTCAGGTGTTGGAACAAAAAATTATACTTTTATTTGGGGTATGGTTGGAGAAAACCAGGAATTTACAGATATGGATGCGGTTTTAACTAAAGATATAAAATAAAAAATTTATTGATTGAAATTCAACCTTACATTGAAAAAGATGAGAACAGCAGCATTTATTTAAGAAATTTAAATAACATGTATGATATTTATGATATTTATGATATTTATAAGACTGAGTCCTATCATTTAATGGTAAAGTTATAAATTTAGAAAGATTGGATCCAAGAAGTTATGATAAATAAACTGAAATAAAGACTTTGTTTACTATGTTTAGTTAAGTAGTTTTATAGATAGAATATAAATTAAAACTAAATCCCTATAATTACTTAGGTTTAAGTAATTATAGGGATTATATGTTTTTGAAGTATGGCCATAATAATTTATAAAAATGTGAATAAATTAGTAACTTTATAAGATCGCATAGAATTTAAGAAGGATAAGGATTATAGTAAAATAATATAGATTAATAAAAAATACAAAAATAATAAACTATAGGGAGGTTATAAAATGTCATATTTGCTCAAGTCTTTAGAAAATTGTAAGTTAACATTAAACAATAGATTGGTTATGCCACCAATGGCTACGTCGAAATCAGACCAGAATGGAAAGGTAAGTAAAGATATATTAGATTATTATGATGAAAAATCTAGAGGTGGATATATATCCCTTATTATTATTGAACATAGTTTTATAACACTCGCAGGAAAGGCTAGTGAAAGACAACTTTCTATTGCAGAGGATACTACAATTGAAAGGTTAAAAGAATTATCTAACATTATTCATAAAAATGGATCTAAAACAGTAATGCAAATTAATCATGCTGGAAGTTCAACAAATAAAGAAATTACAGGGCTTAATCCAGTAGGTCCATCAGCTATTATAAATCCAAATTCAAGTATTGTACCAGATGAACTTTCAATAAATGAAATTAAAAATATAATCTTAGAATTTAAAAATGCTGCAAGGCGTGTTAAGGAATCTGGATTTGATGGTGTAGAAATTCATTCTGCACATGGATATCTTCTAAACCAATTTTTCTCTCCTTTAACTAACAAGAGAAATGACGAATATGGTGGAGGGTTATTAGGTCGAATTAAAATTCATTTAGATATTATTAAAGCAGTACGCGATGTTGTTGGGGATGATTTCCCAATTCTTCTAAGACTCGGTGCTAGCGATAATATTGAGGGTGGTATTACAATCGAAGATAGCAAAATTGCTGCGGTAGCTTTTGAGAAGGCAGGTGTAGATATTCTTGATATTTCTGGAGGCTTTTGTAGATTTATTATTCCAGGTAATACTAGTCAAGGGTATTTTTCACCGTTATCGGAATCTATAAAGGAAGTTGTATCTATTCCAGTTCTACTTACTGGGGGAATTACAAAGGTAGAAGCTGCCGAAAATCTTTTGTCTTCTGAAAAAGCTGATCTTATTGGTGTAGCTAGGGCTATATATAAGGATTCTAAGTGGGCCCAAAAGGCGATAGAAAGCTTTAAATAGAAATTTTAAAACAAACAAATTAGTCTCTCGTGTATAAATAACGGTTATTTAAGCTAAATTATGGTATAATATAAGGTGAATAGAAATAGTGCATGTATGGATAAAATAAACGAGAAACTTTTATTTGTATGTTTCCTGGATGCTTAAGAAGGAAGGAAATTAAAGATGATAATGCTTCAGAAAATATATAAACTTTGTGAATGTTTTGAAAAACAAGATAGAAAAACAGGTATTATGAAATTAATAAATAAGGGCTATAGTGAGAGTACCTCAATTAAATATTATAATATATGGAGAAGGCATTATATGGATTCGAATAGTAAAGATCTTATGGTTTCAGGCATTTACATAGAAACTCGCAGAGAAAGAAAACTTCTAGAAGAGTGTACATTCTTGGAACGTCAAAGATATCTTGAAGCACTAAGTAAAGAGCAACTTATTAAGATAACACAAGCAGTTCTTAAATAATATAAAAGAATATCTATGAAATATTAAAACTATAACAGATAATTCTTAAAATAGACTAAGATATGGTCACTATAGTAACTTGAAGCATCTACCCAGGAGATGATAACATCGACCCAGGAGATGATTAGGTTACTATGGTGATTAATTTATACCTTAAAATATACTGAAAAAATTCCATAATATGGTAATAATTTAATAGAAAAGGGAGGATTATATACATGGATGTAGAGAAATTAACAGTAAAGGTTCAACAATCATTAAATGGGGCTCAATCAATAGCTGTAAAAAATAACCATCAACAGGTAGATACAATTCATTTATTTGCAGCACTCATAGCTCAAGAGGATGGACTCATTCCTAATATATTTAGTAAAATGGGAGTGGATATAACTAGTTTAAATAATGAGATTAAAAATGAACTTGGCAGAATGCCAAAAGTTACAGGGAGTGGTGCTGATAGTGGCTCTGTATACGCTACAAGAAGACTTGATGAGGTTTTTGTACGCGCTGAAGATGAAGCTAAAAAATTTAAAGATACATTTATAAGTGTTGAGCATGTGATGCTTGGACTTATGGATGTAAAAACTAAAGAGATAGTAGATATATTAAAAAAATTCAATATAACTAAAGATGCTTTTTTAAGTGTGCTCTCTAGCGTTCGTGGAAATCAAAGAGTAGATAATGTTGATCCAGAAGGTACTTATGAGGCATTAGTGAAATATGGATCAAATCTTGTGGAGCAAGCTAAAAAGCATAAATTAGATCCAGTAATCGGACGTGATGAGGAAATTAGGAGGGTTATAAGAATACTTTCTAGAAGAACTAAAAATAATCCAGTGCTTATAGGAGAACCAGGGGTTGGTAAAACTGCTATAGTTGAGGGACTTGCTCAAAGAATTGTAAAGGGAGATGTACCAGAAGGTCTTAAGAATAAGATAATATTTTCTTTAGACATGGGGGCTCTTATTGCTGGTGCTAAATTTAAAGGTGAATTTGAAGAAAGACTCAAAGCAGTTCTTAAAGAAGTAGAAACTAGTGAAGGAAAAATAATTTTATTTATAGATGAAATTCATAACATTGTTGGGGCAGGTAAATCAGAGGGATCTATGGATGCTGGAAATATGATAAAACCATTACTTGCAAGAGGAAGTCTTCATTGTATTGGAGCTACTACTTTTGATGAATACAGAAAGTATCTAGAAAAAGATAAGGCTCTAGAGAGAAGATTTCAACCAGTAACAATAGAGGAACCTACAGTTGAAGATTCTGTATCGATACTTAGAGGTCTTAAAGAGAAATTTGAAATATACCACGGCATAAGGATTCATGATTCTGCGATTGTTGCAGCAGCAAGACTATCAGATAGATATATAACAGCAAGATTTCTACCAGATAAGGCAATTGATCTTATAGATGAAGCTTGTGCAATGATAAGAACTGATATTGATAGTATGCCAACTGAAATGGATATGATTAAACGTAAGCTATTTCAATTAGAGATTGAGAAAAAGGCATTATCTAAAGAAAAGGATGATGCATCAAAGAAAAGACTTATAACACTTGAGAAAGAGTTAAGTAATTTAAAAGATAAAGACAATGAAATGACAGCAAAATATGAAAAAGAAAAATCTAAGATAGTTGAAATTAGAAATTTAAAAGCGGAGCTCGATGTTTCCAGAGGTGATATAGAAAAATCTGAAAGAGAGTATGATTTAAATAAGGTAGCAGAACTTAAATATGGAGTAATTCCAAAGTTAGAAGCCCAGATAAAAGAGAAAGAAGCAGACATTCATCAAAATAATGAAACTGCTATGCTTAAAGAAGAGGTAACAGAAAAGGAAATATCACAAATAGTATCAAAGTGGACGGGTATACCTGTAACAAATCTTGAAGAAGGTGAACGAGAAAAACTCCTAAGACTTGAAGATGATTTAACAAAGAGAGTAATTGGCCAAAAGGAAGCTGTAACTGCTGTTTCAAATGCAGTAATAAGGGCAAGAGCTGGTATGAAAGATCCGAAAAGACCTATTGGTTCATTCATATTTCTTGGACCTACTGGTGTCGGGAAAACTCAGCTTGCTAAAACACTAGCCGAAATTCTATTTGAAAGTAGTGATAATATAATAAGAATAGATATGTCAGAGTATATGGAGAAATATTCTGTGTCAAGACTCATAGGAGCTCCACCAGGTTATGTGGGTTACGAGGAGGGTGGGCAGCTTACTGAGGCTGTTAGGCGTAAACCTTATAGCGTAGTATTGTTTGATGAAATAGAAAAAGCTCACGAAGATGTGTTTAATATATTTCTTCAGATATTAGACGATGGACGATTAACCGATAATCAGGGCAAAATAATTAATTTTAAAAACTGTATAATAATCATGACTTCAAATATTGGAAGCAACTATCTCTTAGAAAACAAGGAAAGTGGCGGAATTGAGAAAGGTATTCGTGATAGGGTTATGAACGAGCTCAAGTCCAAGTTTAAACCAGAATTTCTAAATAGGTTGGATGACATTATATTGTTTAAACCTTTAGAAACGAGGGAAATAGAAGGAATAGTTGATATATTCCTTGCAGATATTCAAAATAGGCTTAAGGATAAGAATATAACTATGAAAGTAACTACAGCTGCTAAAAAGCTTATGGCAGATGAAGGGTACGATCCAGTATATGGAGCACGACCACTAAAGAGATATATTGAAAATGTTTTGGAAACTTCTATTTCGAAGAAGATTATTAGGGGAGACATAAATGATGGTTCTGTCATTGGTGTAGATGCTAAAGAAGATCAAATTGTTATAGAAAAAATAAGTAACTCAATAAAATAATATTTTGATTACTACGTAAGTAGAAATTAGATAGAAAGCCTCAATCTTTAGAAAACATTAAAAATGAAGATTGAGGCATTTTTTATACTTAAAATAGCTCTCAATTGTAAACTAAAACAATTAATTTAGTTTACAATTGAGAGCTATTGCTTTATTATATAGTATATACCAATTGTATTGAGGAATATATCTATACATTAGTTATAATTTATATCTCGGAAAAAATAATTACAAGAGAGGGGTATTGTATGAGAGTATTTGTTAAGAGTATGGAGAAAAAGGTAAACGAGTTAAATTTGGAGGTTATAAAAAATGTCTAAGGGAGTATTTATAGTTGGAACAGATACTGATGTGGGAAAAACTATTGTAACTGCTGGAATTATGCATGTTCTGCGAAGTAATGGATATAATGCTACTTATTTTAAGGCAGCACTTAGTGGGGCTATTGAAGAAGGCAATGAACTTATTCCTGGTGATACTAAGATTGCTTGTGATGTGAGTAATTTGGAAGAAGTTTATGAAAATATAACGCCTTATGTTTATAAGAATGCAGTATCCCCTCATCTTGCAGCTAAAATTGAGAATAAGCCTATTCAAATAGACTTAATAAGACAAAAATACAATTATTTAAAGGATAAATATGATTATGTTATTGCAGAAGGTAGTGGAGGAATAGTATGTCCATTGATAGATGATGAAAGAGGAATATATACTCTTGAAAATCTTATAAAGGATTTAAATATGAGTGTTGTTATTGTGGCAAGAGCTGGTGTGGGAACAATTAACCATACGGTAATTACAGTAGAATATATAAAATCATTAGGGATTAAAATCAAAGGGATTATAATAAATAATTATATAGATAATCTTCTCTGTAATGACAATATTCAAATGATAGAAAAGCTTACTAAAGTGCCTGTTATAGGCAAGCTTAAACATATTGTAAACCTAAATGAGAACATGATACGAGCTATAAGAATTAATGCAGAAAAGGCTTTTAGTATTAAGACTTTAGAAGGATGTATGGATCAATTATAAAGTGAAGGGTGAGGTAAATAAATGAATAGTTATGTAGAAAAGGATTTGAAATATATATGGCATCCATGTTCACAAATGAAGGATTATGAGGAGCTTAATCCAATAGTTATTGAAAAAGGCGAAGGGGTTTGGCTTTATGATATTGATGGAAAAAGATATTTAGATTGTATATCATCTTGGTGGACGAACACTCTGGGACATAGCAATAAGAGAATTAACGAGGCTATAAAAAAGCAGATAGATAACATTGAACATGTCATATTTGCAAATTTCTCAAACAAGCCGGCTATAGAACTTGCGGAAAAGCTTGTTGATATAACGCCAGAAAGACTTAAAAAAGTGTTCTTTTCTGATAATGGATCCTCAGCGGTAGAAATAGCTTTAAAGATGAGTTTTCACTATAACATGCAAAAGGGAAATACTAAAAAGAAAAGGTTCGTAGCACTAAGCGATGCATATCATGGAGAGACATTAGGTGCGTTGTCTGTTTGTGATATTGATGAGTTTAACGAAGTATACAAGCCTCTACTTTTAGATACATTTAGAGTTCAAGGACCAGATTGTTATAGGTGTAAATACGGTTTTAATAGGGAGAGTTGTAATGCAGAGTGTTTTGAGGAGATGGAAAAGTGCTTAACTCAAAATCATATGGATATAAGTGCAGTAATAGTTGAACCTATGGTTCAAGGTGCTGCGGGTATGAAGATTTATTCACCAATTTATTTAAAGAAGCTCCGATATTTTTGTGATATATATGATATACACATTATTGCAGATGAAATTGCAATGGGCTTTGGTAGAACTGGAAAAATGTTTGCCTGTAACCATGCGGATATAAGTCCAGACTTTATGTGTCTCTCAAAAGGGATTTCGGCTGGATATATGCCTATGTCGGTAGTTATGACTACAGAAGATATTTATGATTGTTTTTATGGAGATTATAAAGAACGGAAAACATTTATACATAGTCATACTTATTCAGGAAATGCTATGGGGTGTGCAATAGCACTCGAGAGCTTAAAGATATTTGAGGAAGACAATATTATAAAAAAGAACGTAGAAAAAGGTGAGCTTATAAAAAAACTTACGCTAGAAAAGGCAGAAAGTTTAAAGCATGTAGGTGAGGTAAGAAGTATAGGGATGATAACAGCTATTGAAATAGTAAAAAACAGGGATACGAAAGAAAGTTATCCATTTGAAATGAGAGTAGGATATGAGATTTACAAGATTGCTCTTAAAAAGGGGTTAGTACTAAGACCAATAGGAAATGTACTTTATTTTATTCCGCCGTATATTATAAATAATAATGAGATAGAATTTATGGTGAATACTTGCGTTGAAAGTATAGAAGAATATTATAAGAAAGAGTGTAAGGAGTAAAAGGAGATGTAGTGAGTGAATATATTTATTTTTTGATTTCTTTGAAATATTACAGGAAAATCTGTGGAATTTATGAATATTAAAAAGTTAATGTTGAAATTAAACCTATAAAGGTAGATAATTAGATATAATATGATTTTTTATATCATTTAAATATTAGCAAGTACTAAAGGAGAAAGTATATATGATTAAATACAAATGGTGTGTATGCGATATGGATGGAACATTATTAAATTCAGATAATGTTATTTCAAAGGATAATGAAGTAGCACTAAAAAAACTCCAGAAGATGGGGGTAGAAGTAATTATTGCATCTGGAAGACTGGATCTTATGGTAAAGACATATATAAAGCAGTTAAATTTAAAAGGACCTGTCATATCTTGTAATGGTGGACTAGTTAGGAATATTGAAACAGGCGAAGTTTTATATTCGAAGGTAATGGATAAAACTGCTGTAAAAGAGGTTACAACTTACTGTAATAAAAATGAAATAGAGTTTATTATATACACTGCTGATTTGGTGTATTCTACTAAAAACAATTTGGTAGTCAAAAGATATGCGGACCGTAATAAAATTTTATTACAAGATGAACAGATACCTATAAAATATGTAGATGATAAAGTGATGGCAAATATTAATGATATAGAGGCTTTTAAAGTTTTGTTAGTTTGTGAAAAACATGAGGACATTATATTACTACAAAAGCATTTTTCAAAATATGATAATCTTACAGTAGTAAGTTCTGCAACAGGGCTTTTAGATATTATGGCATCAGATATCTCTAAGGGTAAAGCTTTAGAAATATTGTCGAAAAAATTAAATGTAAACTTAGATGAAATTATGGTTTTTGGAGATAACTACAATGATATAGAAATGTTTAAATGTGCAGGAATGCCTATAGCTATGGAAAATGCAGTAGAGGATGTAAAACTTGCGGCAAAATACATAACTAAATCTAATAATGACTCTGGAATAGCTTATGCCATAAACAATTACATATTAAAAGAATAAATTAAGATAATAATACGGACTAAAACAAACGCATTGTACTTAAAAGGTATGGTGTGTTTTTGTTTATAGTTTATTATATGGTATATTATATTATAATAGAAGTTGAATGTCATATGGCATATACTATGATTTGAGCAGAGATTTTTTTAAAAGGAGGAGTTTTAAATGAAAAAACAACAATTTGGAGTTTTAGGTATAGCTGTCATGGGCAAAAACCTGGCATTAAATGTTGAGAGCAGAGGAATATCTGTTTGTGTATATTCAAGAAATAGAAATACCATAGATGAATTTTTAATAGAGGCAAAAGGGAAAAATATAAAGGGTGCATATTCTATTGAGGAATTCGTAAATTCTTTAGAAACTCCAAGAAAAATATTAATTATGATTAAAGCAGGATTACCTGTTGATGAAACTATAGATAAATTAATACCTTATATATCAAAGGGTGATATATTAATTGATGGCGGTAATTCGTATTTTATGGATACAATACGTAGGAGCAAAAAACTTGAAGAGTTAGGGTTTAAGTTTATAGGAACTGGAGTTTCAGGTGGAGAAGAAGGAGCTTTAAAAGGACCAGCAATTATGCCTGGGGGAGAACAGGATGCTTATAAAATAGTTGAACCTATATTCACGGCTATATCTGCAAAGGTAGATGGAGAGGCTTGCTGCACTTATATTGGAACAAATGGGGCAGGACATTATGTGAAAATGGTTCACAATGGTATAGAATATGGGGATATGCAACTTATTTGTGAGGCTTATGCACTCCTAAAAGGGGTAGTGGGGCTAACAAACGATGAAATTCATGACGTTTTTGAGCAGTGGAACAAAGGAGAACTTAATAGCTATCTAATAGAAATAACTAGTGAAATATTTTCACAAAAGGATAATGAGACTGGGGAGTATATTGTTGATATTATTCTTGATAAGGCAGGGCAGAAGGGAACAGGCAAATGGACTAGTCAAAGTGCTTTGGACCTTGCAGTTCCTATACCTTCAATCACAGAGGCAGTTTTTGCACGCTGTATGTCATCATTAAAGGATGAAAGAATTTATGCAAGTAGTCTTTTAAAAGGACCAGATGTTAAATTTAAAGGGGATAAAAAAGATTTTATAGAAGCTGTAAGAAGGGCCCTTTATACAAGCAAAATATGTTCATATGCGCAAGGATTTGCACTTATGAGGGTTGCATCAAAAGAGTATAATTGGGATCTTAAATATGGGAAAATAGCTAAAATATTTAGAGGGGGTTGTATAATTCGTGCACAATTCCTTAACAAGATAAATGAAGCATATGAAAATGATGAAAATCTTAATAACTTAATGTTAGATTCATATTTTAATAATATCATTAATAGTTATCAAAAAGACTTACGATATGTAATATCAACAGCAGTAAATTTGGGAGTACCAGTACCATCATTTTCAAGTGCCTTAACATACTATGACAGTTATAGAAGTGCAAATCTTCCAGCAAACTTGCTTCAGGCGCAGAGAGATTATTTTGGAGCTCATACATTTGAAAGAGTAGATAAGGAAGGAACGTTTCATCATGAATGGGTAAGCAAAACAAAGAAATAGTAAATTTATAAAATGAATAAACATATTAATAGATAAGTTGTTCTAGAAAAAGATAAAGGCTAGTTTGAATATTAAACTGCTTTTTATCTTTTTTTATTTTTACATCTATTGACAATGAAGTTAATTGGTTATATAGTTAATTATATAAGTAACTAACAAATTAAGTGATGGAGGTGTTAATTTGAATTTTAATAATGATGTGCCTATATATATGCAGATTGCTGAAACTATTGAGGATAACATTCTTAAAGGTATTTTCCAGGAAGAAACTGCTATTCCATCTACAACAGAAATATCTGTTAAGTATAAAATAAATCCCGCTACTGTAGCTAAAGGATTTAATTTACTTGTAGATGAGGGGATTATATATAAAAAGAGGGGTGTAGGTATGTTTGTTGTAACTGGCAGCAAAGAAAAATTAATGGAGAAGAGAAAAGAAGATTTTTATGAAAATTATATAGTATCTTTAATTGAAGAAGCAAAGAAATTAAATATTTCAAGTAGTGATATTATTAAAATGATCGAAGGGGGGATTTAATGTGGGTACAATAAAGCTTTTAAATGTAAGTAAAAGATATGGGGATACTTTTGCATTAGATAATATATCATTAACTATAGAAGAAAACAAAATATATGGATTACTCGGAAGAAATGGAGCTGGAAAGACAACTCTTTTAAATATTATAAATAACAGGATTTTTGCAGATAAGGGTGTTATTTCTATAGATGGTAAAACTTTATCACATGATAAAAATGCTTTAGGTAATACATATTTTATGACAGAACAAAATCTATATCCACAAGCTATGAAAGTAAAAGAGCTATTTAAGTGGAGTAAAGAATTTTATCCAAACTTTGATATGACATATGCATTAGAACTTTCTAAAAAGTTTGAATTAAATATAAATAAAAGGATTAGGGAATTATCAACTGGGTACGCTTCTATTTGCAAAATTATAAATACAATGGCATCAGGCGCAGAAATCTTAATGTTCGATGAGCCAGTTCTGGGATTAGATGCTAATCACAGAGAACTGTTTTATAAAGAACTTATGGAAGGTTATATAGAGAAGCCTAAAACTATTATATTATCTACTCATATTATAGAAGAAGTATCACATTTATTAGAAAGGATAGTTATTATTAAGGATTGGAAAATAATTAATGATGAAAATGTTGAAGAATTACTAACTAAATGCTATAGCGTATCTGGATTAAATAAGAATATAGATGAGTATATTAAAGATAAAAATTGTTTAAGTGTAGATAAAATGGCATCTTATAAGTCAGCAGTTATAATGGGGAATAATGATGGGATAGAAAAGGAAGAAATAAAAAAATTAGGTCTAGAAGTTTCAAAGGTTGAACTCCAAAAACTATTTATAGATTTGACGAATAAGGGGGAAATAAAATAATGAATAGCTTTAAACTTGCTAAATACAATATTAAAAGTAGTCTTAAATCAATAATAATTTTTTACTGTATTTTCATAGCTGTACTATTTACAACTATAAATAGTACAGGAATCAGTATTAGTGGAATTGAATTTTCATCCATGATATTTCTATTTGTTATGGGGTTAAACTTGTTTAAAGAAAATTTTTATTTTAGTCAAGCTAACAATATACCTAGAACAGATTATTTTAAATCTTTAGTTATAACTATTCTACCAATAGCTTTAGGTATGTCTATAATAGATGTGATATTAAATATAATATATAATATATTTTTGGGTGGCCCAACAATTTATGATATGGCTTATGGTAACTTTCCACATGGGTATAATTATGAAAGTATACCAGTATGGATACAAAATAATAGCATAGGAACATTAGTTGGAACAGATACATTCCTATTTGCTCTTTATATCCTTGCATTTGCAATAGGATTATTAATTACTATGATATTTTATAAGTGTAACAAAACAATGAAAATCCTAATATTTTTAAGCCCTATAGCTATTGAAGCTATAGGGGGAAGTGTTATATACAATTTTCCAGAGTTTGGAGAGAAATCAGGGATTTTTATTGACAATATATTGGGGATAAGTACAAAAAACTCATATATTTGTGTTATAACATTTATATTTTTATTCATAATAACAATGTGTTTTGTTTATATAATTATTAGAAGAGTTGTGGTTAAAAAAGCTTAAAACAATAAAAGCTGTGAAATTAAGTTTCGCAGCTTATACTATATAAGGTTTATATAAATTGTTTTTTAGAATTATACAAAGACCTATAACCTAAGTTTAATGATAGAAAAACGGTTGTACAGACAGAACAACAAATTGCAATCATAATGGCTATTTGGTACATAATTGCTGTAGTAGGTAATGTACCAGAGAGCATTTGTCCAGTCATCATTCCGGGTAAAAAGATTATACCCATTCCAAGCATTGAGTTTATTGTAGGAATTAATGCTGTTTCGAAAGCATTATTAGCAAATGGCTTCAATATATTTTTTGGTTCCACACCTAAATTTAGCAAAGTATTAATTTTATTCTTTTCTTTGCTTATATCATCCATGAAGGTTTTTATCGCAATATTTACTCCAGTCATAGCGTTACCAATAATCATACCAGCGAGTGGTATAGTGTATTGGGGGTTAAATATGGATTTACCAACAACTACTGTGACAAAGAAGAGTAAAACAAAAAGTCCAGAAAATGCTAAAGAAACCCCAATTGCAATTTTAAAATTATTGTTTAAGTCTTCTCTACTTTTAATTACTCGATGTATAGAAAATATTATCATAATTATTAAAAAAACTACAGTAAATAAGGGATTGGGATTACTAAAGACATATTGAAGTATGTAACCAACAATTATAAGTTGAATCGTCATTCTTAAACTCGCGACTAAAAGAAGTTTTGTTTGAGTAACTTTTGATTTTTTCATAATTAAAAGTACTATAATTAATAGTAGATAAATAAGTAGAAAGTTGGAAATACTTAGTTTTACAATGCCTTCCATATTTACATCTCCTTAATTATTTCAATTTTATTTTCGCAAAATTCTTCAACAATAGTTTTATTGTGGCTTACAATTACAATTTCAATATTTTTAGTCTTGCAGAAATCAATTATATTTTTCATTACCCTATGCCCAGTTATTTCATCTAAAGCTGATGTTGGCTCATCTAGCAATATAACTTTTGGACATAATGATAAAAAAATTGATATATAAACTCGTTGACGTTCTCCACCTGAAAGGGTATAGGCTGGTTGGTTAAGAGAAACATTTACGCAACAGAGCCGAGTTATGTAATCTATGTAATCACTGCTTGGCATAGTTTTTTGTCTTAATGAATAAAAAGTTTTGAAATTGTCTATTATGCTCTCGTTAAAAAGAAAAGGTTCTTGAGAAACTAGGCTTACTTCGCGGCGTAAATTAATGGGTTCATATGTGTCAATTGAAAGCCCTTTATATAATAATTCACCAGAATCTCCATTAATAGATTGGTTTAATAACTTTAAAAATGTACTTTTGCCAGAGCCGCTATCCCCAACAATAAAGTTAATTTTGCCTTTTTTTATTTTTATATTATTGTAAGTTAGATTGGTATTGTATATAAGGTTACTGGCCTCAAATAATAGTTCATTCATTATAATTCCTTCTTTATTGGTGTTTATTTTTTTCATTTAAGTCTATTATAACATTTAATGAATAGCTTATAAATTAATACACAATAGTCTCGGTTTTTTAAATCTTATAGTAACAATTGATTAAATTAAATATATAGTGAAATTTGACCATTAAAATGCAATAAAAGGTTAATTTTATAAGATTATTTAAAAAAAATTTATTATGGGTTATACTATTAAGTAAAGAAAAATATTTTAAGGGAGAACAGGTATGAATAAAAAAGCTTATTCAGATATTACATATCCAATACTTGAAATAAACCTAAAAAAAGTATATGAAAATGTGGAAAGCATTGTAGAGTTATGTAACAATCAAGGCATAAGTGTTGCTGGAGTGGTTAAGGGGTTTAATGCAATACCTGAGGTATCTATGCAATTTGTAAATGCAGGGTGTACATATATAGCAAGTTCAAGAATGGATCAAATAATTAAATTAAAGGAATATGGGTTAAATAAACCCTTTATGATGCTTAGAATTCCAATGTTTAGTGAAATAAAAAAACTAGTTGAATTTGCACAGGTTAGTTTAAATTCTGAAATGGAAACACTTAATATGATCCAAAAGGAATGTGAATTGCAAGGGAAAAAGCATAAGGTAATTTTAATGATTGACCTTGGCGATTTAAGAGAAGGTGTATATGACCAAGATGAAATTATTAACTTAGCAATGCACGTAGAAAACCATCTTAAAAATGTTGAATTGTATGGGATTGGAACAAACCTAGGGTGTTATGGAGCTATAGTTCCAACAATTGAAAATTTAGGAAGGCTCTGCAGTATTGCTGAAATAATTGAAAGTAAAATAAAAAGAAGACTTGATATAATTTCTGGAGGTGCTACAAGTTCGCTACCGTTAATAATAGATGGTAAAATGCCTAAGAGGATAAATAATTTAAGAGTAGGAGAAGGAATACTAGTGGCAGAGGATTTAGAAAAATTCTGGGGATATGATATGAAGCATATGCATAAGGATACCTTTGTACTAAAGGCACAGATTGTTGAAATAAAAGATAAACCTACACATCCTATTGGAGAAGTATTTATTGATGCTTTTGGGAGTAAACCAACTTATGAGGATAATGGTATAAGGAAAAGAGCCCTGCTTGCAGTGGGAAAACAGGATTTTGGATTACATGATAAGCTAATTCCACAAAAACAAGGTGTTAAAATTATAGGAAGCAGTTCTGATCACTTAATTGTAGACATTGAAGATTGTGATATAGAACCTAAATTAGGGGATATACTTGGCTTTTTAATGTATTACCCACCAATGATGTATTTAACTGAAAATCCTAGCATCCCAAAGGTTTTTATATAAAAACCTTTGGGATAGCAAATGATATATATTGACACGAAAAAATATATATGGTAATCTTAAAAAAATCTCTTTGCACTGCATACAAATCTACAGTACAAACTGAGCAGGCGATGAACTTTAAAAAAGTTCGTGGGGCTGGGCCTAAAAGGCAACAGGATGGTTATATACCTGTGGGACAGTTTATTGTTCTACGGTTTTTTTATACCCATTTCTAGAACATATCTGAAGATTGAAAGGCAAAAGAGTTACAAGCGATTCAGAATATCAAAGGAAGATAATGATAATTTTTCAACTATTGTGGGTACAATAAAAGATGGTAGACAAATTTATGATAATATAAGAAAAGGGGTATGAAAATATGAGTTCTTCATCAAGTTCATCTAACGGCAATCGTTATAGAAGAGGAAATAATGGAAGTAATCACTATCAGAAAAAAGGGTTTTTAGGAAACTTATTTAACATGAGTGGTTCGAGAAGTAGATCTAACCGCAACTATAATAACAATAATAATTATGAAAATAATAATTTACCTATTAATAATCAACCTATGGGAAATCAAAATGGTATAATTTGTAGGAAGTGTAATGCTCAAATACCAACGGGTTCAAAATTTTGTTTAGAATGTGGAGAAAAGGTTAATAATGTATTATTTTGCAAGGACTGCGGGGAGAAACTACCTTCAAATGCTAAGTTTTGCCTTAAATGTGGAAAAGGAATAAACGAGTAGAAACATGTGGCCACTTAGTCGCAAAAAATATTTTGGGAAACAGGTTGGGAAATATATCATTGAAAAACCAATTGGTGAAGGAAGATATGGAGTGTGTTTTCTCGCAAAAACAGATATTTACGATAAGGTCGTTATTAAAAAATTTAAAAAGAGCATTTTTAAAAGAAAGCTAGATAGTAATGTGTATGAAGCGGTTATATTATCAAAACTTAGCGATAATGGAATCCCAGAGTTTTTAGGAGTTATAAATCAAAAAGGCTTTTATGCATTTGTTTTGGAATTTAAAAATGGATTCACTGTAGAGGATCTTCTTTTTAAATATAAGTACAAATTTACTAATAAAGAATTTTTTGATATAGGGTTTAAATTGATTAAGCTTATAACATATATTCATGGAAATGGTGTAGTTCATAGGGATATAAGAATACCAAATGTTTTGATAGATAAAGGAGAAATATATCTTATTGACTTTGGCTTGGCAAGATGGGCAGATAACAATAAATATCCCTATGATTTAGATTTTTCTTATTTAGGTGAGTTTTTACTATATTTACTTTACTCTTCATTTGAAACAAAAGAAAAGCATAAAAAATTACCTTGGTATAAGGAATTAAATCTGACAAATAAACAAAAGTTGTTTTTAAAAAAATTATTAGGACTTGAGAAAGTCTATAAAAATATTGAGGATATTAAAATGGATTTTTCAAATGTGTTTGGAGTTTAAACTATTATTAAACAAATGTTAATATTTATGAGATTTACAAGGGGGAATTATATTATGCAAACAAGAGTGCTATTTGGATTTTTAGGTTGGGTAACAGTTATATGTTTTGGTATAGCAATTTCAAATTATTTCGTGAAGTTTATTAACAAAAAATATATTAGTAAACTTGGAAAAGAAAAAAAGCCAATGGTAGATTTATATAGAAAGTTAATGAAAATAGTTATTAAATATCATAAGATAGCAGGTACAATAGCAATATTTACTGTACTTACTCATTTTATCATTGCTTTTTCTGCAGGTCGTATTAGTATAACTGGAATAGTTGCAGCATCGTTTATGGTCATCATATTCTTGTTAGGTGTATATGGTGCTTTTATAAATAAAAATCGAAAAGGTATGTGGCTTAAAGTTCACCGCACTATGGCATTTGTATTATTATTAGCTATAGTTATTCATATTATATAAATATTACTCAAATAACATAACTTTAAAAAATAATTACTGAGGAGAATATAAATTTGAAAGACAAGTTAGATAAAAAGTATCTTGAATGCGTATTATATGTTGTGCTAGGGGCAACCCTAATATTTATAAGTTATAATGTAGTATTTAATTTCAAAGTATTATTTACAACTACCATTGGTATAATAAATGCTATAGCTTCAATTATATCGCCACTTATTGTTGGTTGCATAATTGCTTATCTACTATATCCGTTATCAAAGATTATAAATACTTTTTTAGTTAAGTCACTAAAACTCAAATATAAGCCACATTTGATAAGTATTCTGCTAACATATTTAGTAGTGATTTTATTAATTGTTATACTTATTTATAGTATGTATGCAATGATTGGTGGACAAATTAGTAGCAATCAAACCTTATCGGTTATGTTTGCAACTATAACTGATTATATAAAACGATATAATGAATTTTTTGATTATATTAACAGGAAAATTACGCAGAGTGGTCTTTCTCTTGATCTAAAAGGTTATTTATCTCAAGCTATAACGCAAGTATATTCCTATTTATCGGTCTCTATAAATAGCATTATTATGCTATTTGCAGGTATAGGCAATATTCTTGTGAATAGTTTTATTGGCTTATTCATTTCCTTTTATTTGTTAAAGGACCATGATTTTTTTAAGAAACTTTATATAAATTCTGTGGGACTTATAATGAGAGAAAGAAGGTTTAACAGCCTTAATAAAACTATATTTGAAATTAATGATATTATATCTAGCTTTATAAGAGGGCAATTGCTTGATGGGTTAATAGTTGGCTTAATTAGCAGTATTGGACTATCAGTTATAGGACTTGATTTTGCTTTTCTTATAGGGTTAACAGCAGGTATTGCCAATATTATACCTTATGTTGGTCCACTAATTGGTTGTATTCCAGCAATTATTATTGGTCTTCTTAGTCCAAATCCAATTATGGCTGTTTGGGCAGTTCTTCTACTGCTTGCAGTTCAGCAACTTGATAGTGCTGTTATATCACCAAAAGTTGTAGGAGACAGTATGGGACTTCATCCAATATTCGTAATTATGGCAATAACCATAGGGGGTTCAATAGCAGGTATAATGGGAATGCTTTTATCTGTACCTATTGCTGGTATAATAAAATTATTTATAATGAAGATTATAACAAGGCATTCAGAGGTTAAAAACATGGAAGGTAAGTAGATACAAGATACATATGTGTATTTTAGAAACAAAGAAGGAATATTTAGAATCTTGTAGAATCTTATATTATAATGCACTAATTAATAGAGTTGCACTATAATAAGTTAAAGAGATTAATGTAAAGGAGAAAAAATGGAGAAAGATAAGAAAATTGCAGTTTTGATTGATGCTGATAATGTGTCTGATAAATATATAAAGTATATCATTGATGAAATCTCGAATCATGGTACACCCACGTATAAAAGAATTTATGGAGATTGGACTAAACCTCAACTAGCTTCATGGAAAAATGTATTGCTTAATTATTCTATAAGCCCAATACAACAATATAGCTATACTACAGGTAAAAATTCAACGGATGCAGCACTTATAATAGATGCTATGGACATACTCTATTCAAATAATGTTGATGGATTTTGTATAGTATCTAGTGATAGTGATTTTACTAAATTGGCAGCTAGGCTTCGGGAAGCTGGTATGTATGTTATTGGTATGGGAGAAAAGAAGACTCCTACGCCGTTCATCTCTGCTTGCGAGAAGTTTAAGTATCTTGAAGTATTAGCATCGATGGCACCAAAACATACTGAGGTACCTATTACTAAGGGAACACAAGCTCAAGAAGATTTAAAGGGTGGTATGATAAGCTCTATTAAGTTAGTAGAAGCTATTAAAACCATTATAACTGAGATTTCAGATGAAGATGGTTGGGCATTCTTAGGGGAATTAGGTAGTACTCTTAATAAAAGGTATCCAGACTTTGATACTAGAAATTATGGGTATACAAAACTTACACCGTTTGTTGCATCTCTAAATATTTTTGAGATTAGGTCAACGAAAACTAGTAATCCAAGTATAAGTCTTAAATACATCAGAAATAAAGAGTAATATTTTTATATAATTGAATTGTTAAGAGGGAGTAGTTATAACAATAAAGTCAACATACTGGTGTATATAACACCTGGCTTTATGACCTTAAAGGTAACGAGACTTTTAACATAATTCTATTGAATTATGTTAAGGGTCTCGTTTTTTATTATACAAATAGGGGGTAATTTATAATGAACAAAAAAATGCCAGTATTATTTATTGGTCACGGTAGTCCTATGAATGCAGTATTAAATAATGAATATACAGAGGCTATACGTCAATTAACTCAAAATATACCTAGGCCTGAAGCTATTTTAGTAATCTCGGCCCATTGGGAGACTGAGGGTACATTTATTACATCATCAGATGAACCTGAGCAAATTTATGATTTTTATGGTTTTCCAGATGAACTGTATAATATTAAATATAATCCTACTGGATCTAAAAAATATGCACAGATTGTAGCTGAGGAACTTAAGGATTCTCATGTAATACTAACAGAAAAATGGGGATTGGACCATGGTGCTTGGGCTGTACTATCGCATTTGTATCCTAAGGCTGATATACCAGTGTTTCAAATGAGTCTGAATAAATTAGGGGATGAACAGTATCATTATGATCTTGGTAGAAAACTTTCGAAACTTCGTGAAAAAGGAATTTTAATTATAGGAAGTGGAGATATTGTGCATAATTTAGGAATAATGGACTATGATATGGATGCAACTCCATTTGAATGGGCGACTGAATTTGATAATTATATTTGTGATGCTATTTTAAATAGAAAGCATGATAAAATTATAAATTATCAAAAAATAGGGAAAAGTGCCAAGTTATCTGTACCTACAAAGGAACACTATTTACCATTACTCTATATAGCTGGAATACAGGATGAAGAAGATGAAGTTAATTTTATATATAAGGGTATACAACATAGTTCTATGTCTATGACAAGTATAAAAATAGGATGAAAATAAGGAAAAAAAATAGACAATAATATCATTTTGTGAAATAGTATATAAATCTAGGAGTGTAAAACATGGAAGAAAAATATAATAATTTAAAAATTGCAGAAAGAGGCGCTCGTATAAGTATTCTTGCTTATATAGTACTCTCTGCATTAAAGCTAGGAATTGGATATTTTTCTTGATATAATAGTTGTAGTTAGCGCAGACTTAAGTGTAGTTGAAGGCCGCAATATCACGGAAGAAATTGAAGGTAAATTGGGAAGTGAGCTTAATATTACTGAAGCAGTGGTCCATGTAGAACCTGAAATTAAATCAGATCAAAATGGTGTAGAATGAAATCCGCACCATTTTTTTAATTGAGAGGATAATTAATGTTTCCTTTTTCTAAATCCATTAGGAGAGACACCCAGATATTTTTTGAAAGTGGTGCAAAAGTGACTTTGACTATTAAATCCGGATTTAAAAGAAATCATTTCTAGTGGATAAGAAGTGTTGTCTAAGAAATCTTTTGCTGCATTAGTTCTACATATATTTATGTACTCGCAAAATTTGAATCCAGTACTCTCTTTAAAAAGATAACACAAATAGTTGCTACTGATATGAACATGGTTTGCAACTTTTTCTAGAGTTATCTTTTTTTCAATATTTGAGTGAATGTAGCTCAAAGCATGTTCTATGATTTTATTCTCAGATATTGGTTTACTCTTATGCAAAATTTCAATGTAGCTTTTAATTATTTGTTCTCCTACGGAAATTAAGTCATCTTTCATATGATGAGTATCCATAAGCTTAAGATTTTGATAACATAAATCCTCCAGGTTTATTGAAGGGTTATTGCAAAAATAGGTGTATATAAAGATATTAATTGAATAGAGTAATTTTTTTAATTCATTTGTGTTATTGGATGAAGATAAAAAAACAGTTATCTTGTTTGTGTATATGTTAATTGAAGTTTCTAAGTTGTTATTTCCGATGTTTAAAGCAAGATCTGTGTGATTGAGTAAATTTTTCATAACATCTCCTTAATATTTTTAAAAAACATAGTAATAATGTTAAATAAATCTAATATAAAACTATTATAATATAAATAAGAACGATAATCAATATCAATACAGAACAATGTAAAATGAATTTTAGAAAAATGCGACTTAGGAGATATGAAATGCTTGGAAAATTATTATCTTTTTTTAGAAATAAAGAAGTATATCATGACATAATTGAAAGCTTAGTCGCAGCTCTTGAAGCCAAAGATGCTTATACGAGTGGTCATTCACAAAGAGTTTCAGATATGGCATATAAACTTTCAAAAGGTCTAGGAATAAGAGGGGTTGAACTTCAAAACATAGATATATCAGCTCACCTGCATGATATAGGGAAGATAGGAGTTCCAGATAAAATTTTAAATAAGAATGGAAAATTATTGCCTCATGAGTGGGAATATATAAAAATGCATCCTAAAATAGGTTTTGATATTTTAAACAAATCAAAGGGATTAAAGTCTATAAGCGAAAATGTTCTCTATCATCATGAGAGATGGGACGGTAAAGGATACCCAAAAGGACTATCTGGAATTGATATACCGCTCGGGTCAAGAGTAATTGCAGTATGTGATTCTATTGATGCTATGACATCTGTAAGACCTTATAGACAGGCTATGGGGTTTGAAGAGTGTATTAAAGAAATTACTATTAATTCGGGATTAATGTTTGATCCTGTGATAGTCCAATATATTGAAGAAAATATAGATACAGTAAGAAGATTTTTAAAGCCTAAAAACACTATATTCTAGACAGTGTTTATATAGATGAGCAATAGTTATATGGATGTACATAAAATTATATATGAGGAGGAAAAGAATATGAAAAATGTAGTAGTTATTTATTGGAGTGGAACAGGAAATACAGAGGCTATGGCTGAGGGTATCGTGGATGGTGTAAAAAAAGTTGAAGATGTTAATGTTAAATTAATTAATGTATTTGATGCAAAAGTGGAGGATGTAATAAATGCAGATGCTGTGGCTTTGGGATGCCCATCTATGGGATCAGAGCAACTTGAGGAAGGAGAAATGGAACCATTTATCGAATCAATTGCGAGTATCGTAACAGGTAAAAGTACAATACTATTTGGTTCTTACGGATGGGGTAGTGGAGAATGGATGGATAGTTGGCAAGAAAGAATGGAAGGGTATGGTGCAAAGCTTATAGCAGATGGACTTATAATTAATAATGATGCTGATAAAGAAGGCATTGAAAAGTGCAGGGAAATCGGTGAACTTTTAGCAAAAGGGTAAGAAAAATTTAAAATAAAATTAATGGAGGATGTTTATGGGATTAGAAGAGTTAAAAGGATTACTCTCTATTGTAAATGAGTATGATGATTTGGAGTATTTATTTTCAGTAATAATACGAAATGCAGCACCAACTATAACAAAACATAAGACATCCTCTTTAATTAATTTTAGTAATAGTAATAGAAACTTAAACAACATATGGGAAAAATATAAAAATGAAGTGAAAGAAAAACTAGATATTGATTACTTTGAATTAAAAAAGGATACAACAAATACATTTGTATTATTTTATAATAAAGAAAAAATGGAGGCAAGTATAAAAGATAATAAAAGCATGTTATTTCTAAAAAGGTTTGGATACACGGAAAACATGAATATAAAACAGTGTTTAATATTATTAGGGAAAAGATTCCAAAAAATATGTCCTCATGAGATTGGAATATTTTTGGGATATCCGCTTGAGGATGTAGTATCTTTTGTTGACTGTCCAAATGAGAAGTGCAAGATGGTTGGTTATTGGAAGGTATATCATGATATTGAAAAAGCTGAAATTATCTTTAATAAATATAATGAGATAAAAGCTACTATTATAAAATTAATGATAAAAGGTATGAAACCAACTGAATTACTAAAACAAGCACAATAAATTGGTGAATATGGTATCCAGTAAATATATATAATGTTATAATCGAATAAATGAAAAAGCTGTGAAGTGTTACTTCGCAGCTTTTTCTGTTAAAGTAAAGGGTGATTTAGCCTTAAATTATTAATAAACATCAGTTTTTTAAATAATAATTTGAAATTAAAATCGAACAAACCAATAAAAACAGAATATTTCGCCAAAAGACATAAAAATCATGTGACATTTTAGAAAAAACGAGTATAATTAATTCAATACTAATTTACGATGTTAATATAGTTATAAAATAAGTTCAAGTATATTATATGCTGATGAACTTTTTTATAAAAGGTAATATAGGGTTGCCTTCTATAAGTTGTAATTCATGACTTTTTAAATTAAGACAGTAGGGGGTAAAAATTATGCAAGTTAAAGTTTCAAAATTTGGTGGGAGTTCATTATGTGATAGCGGACAATTTCAAAAAGTAAAAGACATTGTTTTATCAGATGATATGAGGTGTTATATTGTACCTTCAGCTCCAGGTAAGAGAAGTAAAAGTGATTATAAAATTACAGATCTTTTGTATTTGTGTCACGAGCATGTTGAAAAATCATTGCCATTTGATGAATTATTCAAATTAATTGAAGAAAGATATATTAGTTTGTGTAGTGAATTAAAGCTTTCCATTAATATGTTAGAATATTTAAAGATCCTTAAGAAAAAAATAATTGATGGTGCTTCAGAAGACTATGTTGCAAGCAGGGGAGAATATCTAAATGCATTAATGCTTGCTGAGTATTTGGGGTATGAATTTGTTGATGCCGCTGAGCTTATTGTTTTTACAAAAGATGGACGATTAGATGAAAAAGCAACATACGCTGCTATAGAAATTAGACTATCAAAAGTTAAGAAAGCGGTAATTCCGGGATTTTATGGCGCGTCTGGTGATGGAAAGATAAGAACCTTTTCAAGAGGCGGTTCTGACATTACTGGGGCAATAATTGCTAAGGGGGTAGGGGCAGTAGTTTATGAAAATTGGACTGATGTGTCAGGTTTCTTAATGGCGGATCCAAGTATTGTTAATAACCCTAAACCTATTAAAGAGGTAACATATAAAGAACTTAGGGAACTATCTTATATGGGTGCACATGTTTTTCATGAAGAAGCAGTTTTCCCTGTTAAGAATGAGGGGATTCCAATAAATATAAAAAATACTAATAAGCCAGAAGAAAAGGGAACCTTTATTTTAAATGATAAAATAGAAGTAAAATCCGGTAATATTACAGGTATAGCAGGAAAAAAAGATTTTACAGTAATTGCTATAGAAAAGACGCTTATGGATAAAGATATAGGTTATTGTAGAAGGGTTCTTACAGTTCTTGAAAGTAATTGTGTAGCATTTGAGCATATGCCATCAGGGATAGATTCCATTTCACTAGTAATTGATGATTCTGAACTGGAAAACAAAACTGATAAAATATTAGAAGAAATTGAAAAACAGTGTAATCCAGATTCAATAATAGTACATCCTAATATGGCATTGATAGCAGTTGTTGGAGAGGGAATGATAAAGACCAGGGGGGTATCTGCCAGAGTATTTAGTTCATTAGAAAAAGATAATATAAATATTAGAATGATAAACCAAGGGTCCAGTGAGATGAGCATAATTGTTGGCGTAGAAAACGAAGATTTTGAAAGTGCAATAAGGGCAGTGTATAAGGCATTCGAAAATTAAAGCATTGGATGAGGAAGTTATATTTAAGGAGGAAATTAATATGGAAAAGGTAAAAATAGCAATTTTAGGTTTTGGAAATGTTGGAACAGGTGTGTGGAAGATACTACAAGAAAATCGGAAAGAAATAATGAAACGATCAAATTATGATATAGAGGTAGCTAAAATACTAGTAAGTGACATAAATAAGAAGAGAGAAATTGAATTGCCTAAGGGAGTATTAACAAATAATATTGATGATATTATTAATGATGATAGTATAAAAATTGTAGTTGAACTTATTGGTGGACGTGGCCAGGCTAAGGAATATATGATAAGAGCTATGAAAGCTAAAAAACATATTGTAACTGCAAATAAATTAGTTGTTGCAAATTGGGGCGAAGAGTTATTTAAAATAGCAGAAGAAGAAAATGTTCTGTTTTATTATGAGGCAAGTGTGGCTGGTGGAATACCAATAATACGAGAAATTAATGAGAGCCTTACAGCTAATAGAATTGAGCAGATAATTGGAATTATAAATGGAACAACTAATTATATATTAAGTAAAATGACAAACGACGGAATTAGTTTTGATGAGGCATTAAAAGAGGCTCAAGATAAGGGATATGCTGAGGCTGATCCAACATCTGATGTTGATGGTTTTGACGCTGTATATAAGCTTGCTATAATGGCTTCGCTAGCATTTGGAACTAAGGTTGATCATGATTGTATTTATAGGGAAGGTATAAGGAATATAAGCGCTGTGGATATAGAATATGCGCAAAAGTTCGGTTATACAATAAAACTTTTAGCAATAGCAAAGGAAGAAAATAATAAGTTAGAGCTTAGAGTTCATCCAACATTAATACCATCAAACCACCCAATGGCAAATGTAAATGATGTATTTAATGCGATCTTAATAAAAGGAAATGCAGTTGGAGAATTAATGTTGTACGGAAAAGGAGCAGGAGATTTGCCAACTGGTAGTGCAGTTGTAGGTGATATAATATCTATACTTCGAAATAACGTAAAACCTTCTGACTTAAAGGCTATTAGTGGCGAGGAAGATTTTAAAGAAGTTAAAAACTCGGATGAAAACGAATCAGAATTTTATATAAGGCTTAATGTTAAAGATAGGGCCGGAGTTTTAGGAGATACAGCGAAAATATTTGGGAAAAATAATGTTAGCATCACATCTCTTACTCAAGATGTAGTTCATAAAGAGTATGTATTATTAGCATTTATTACACATAAAAGTTCAGAAAGAAATATAAGAGAGTCACTTAAGAAAATAAAAGAACTAGAAAATGTTAATGAAATAGAAAGCATAATAAGAATAGAATCATTTAATTAATATAATAAGATGAACAATACAAAACAACTAACTATTTGTTAGTTGTTTTTGTAAAAAGGAGTATAAATAAATGAAAGATCAAATTATTAAGCAAGTTAATAGTATAAAAGAAAAACTATGGGAAATAAATGATTTCATTTATTATAATCCAGAACTAGGAAATGAAGAATTTAATGCTGTTTACAAATTAACATCTTTATTATCTGAATATTCGTTTAAAATCGAAGTTGGAATAGCAAATAGAAAAACTGCATTTAAAGCAGTATATGACAGTAATAAAAAAGGTCCAACTATTGCCTTTTTATGTGAGTATGATGCACTGCCAGAAATAGGGCATGGGTGTGGTCACGATATGATTGGCGTAATTGGTATTGGTGCGGCGATAGGTTTAAGTAAGGTATTAGAGGAAGTAGGTGGTAAAATAGAGGTTTATGGAACTCCTGCTGAGGAAACAAATGGTGCGAAAAGTGACATGGCAAAGCAAGGGGTATTTGACAATGTTGATGTTGCTATGATAATACATCCATATGGTAAAACATGTAAAAGTGGTCCGTCACTTGCAATGGAGGCACTACAGTTTGAATTTACTGGGAGGTCTAGTCATGCATCAAGTTCGCCTGAAGAAGGAATTAATGCTTTGGATGCCGTTATATTAATGTTTAATGGCGTAAATGCTATAAGGCAACATGTAACATCTGATGTACGGATCCATGGGATTATAAGTGAAGGGGGCATTGCTGCAAACATAGTACCAGGTAGAGCAGTTGCAAAATTTTATGTAAGGGCTCTTAAGAAAAGTTACTTAAGGGAAGTAATTCAAAAGGTGAAAAATATTGCGAGTGGAGCAGCACTTATGACTGGGGCAACTCTTGAAATTAGTTTATATGAATCGCCATTTGATGATATGAACACAAATGAAAACCTGTCTGATACATTTAATGATAATTTGAGAAGTCTTGGTATAACAGATATTAACCCACCAGAGAATATTGGATCTTTAGATATGGGGAATGTAAGCTATATTGTGCCGTCAATTCATCCGCTACTTGGAATAGGTAATCCAAACTTAATTTTACATACAAAGGAAATGGCTAAAGCGACAATAACAAATCAGGCACATAATGCTTTAATTATAGGGGCGACAGCGCTAGCTCTAACAGGATATGATGTTATTACGAATAGAGATTTGCTTTCAAAGATAAAAGAAGAGTTTATTCAGAGTACAACCAAGCTATAAAGAAATTTATACTTAATAATTTAAATTGACACTTTTTAGCATTGAAATTAAAATATTGATGCTAAGAAGCTTTTTTTTACACTTAAAACTTGAATATGTATTTCAATACAGTTTATAATAAAGAAAGTGTATTAAATGTATTAAGTGTATTAATCTTATTAATCTTATTAATCTTATTAATCTTATTAATCTTTGGGGGTGGTAATTTGAAGAGAAGCGAAAAAGTCTATGAGTATATTGCTGGAAAAACAGAAAAGTTTAATCGTGAAAACTTAGAGGAAAAAATCGGTTTTAGCGCAACTGAAATATCTCAGAGTTTAGATATTTTAAGAAATAACGTAAGTATGGAACTAAATGAATTGCTTAGGCGAGATAGAATAATAAAAATAAAATCTAGACCTGTGTTATACGTTGATAATGCTTGTTTAGAAAGAATATTGAATAAAAAGTTGCCAGTTGGGCCATTAGAAGTAAAAAATTTAAATGAATTATTCCTTAAAAAAAATGAAACTAGTAAGGAAGAATGTCCTTTTGATAAACTTATTGGAGCAAAAACTAGTCTTAAAAATCAAATTGAACAGGCAAAAGCTGCAATACTTTATCCTCCAAATGGTTTGCACACATTAATTGTTGGTCAAACAGGAGTTGGCAAAACCTTGTTTGCAAATATGATGTACAAACAAGCAAAGTATTCGAAAAAATTGGATGAAAAATCACCGTTTATAGTATTTAATTGTGCTGATTATTATAATAATCCTCAACTTTTAATATCACATCTGTTTGGACATATTAAAGGAGCATACACCGGTGCTGATAGCGAAAAGGCTGGGATTGTTGAAAAAGCAGATACAGGTATATTATTTCTAGATGAAATACACAGATTACCACCAGAAGGGCAGGAAATGTTGTTTTATTTTATGGATACAGGTATGTTTAATAGATTAGGTGAGACAGAGAGAAACAGAAAATCCTGCGTTTTAATAATTGGAGCAACTACGGAGGATCCCAATTCATCACTACTAAAGACATTTGTAAGAAGAATACCAATAATTATAACTATTCCTAACTTTGATAAAAGGACAGCAAGTGATAAAGTTGATTTTATCAAATTTTTATTAGCCAATGAGGCACATAGAGTAAACAAAGTAATAAAAATTGAAGACGAAGCAGTAAAGGCGATTATTGGAAGCACATCTTATGGAAATATTGGTCAGATGAAATCAAATATTCAACTTATTTGCGCTAAGGGTTTTTTAAATAGTATCAATAATAAGGATTTTATAGAAATAGATTTTAAATCGCTGCCTTCAGATATTAAAAGTGGATTATTTTATCTAAGCGGCAAACGTAAAGAAATGGAAGAAATATCTGGATATTTAGATTCCAAGCTAATAGTTACTCCAGAAGGTCACAGTGTATTAATTGAAAAAGATCCTTATGATCCACCTTTTAATTTATACAAGATAATAGAAGATAAGGCAGCAATACTTAAAAAAGGAGGTGCAGATGAGGAATATATAAACAATTTTATTACAACTGATATTAATGTGCACATTAAATCCTTTTATAACAAGGTTAAAAGTGATGAGGATGGTAGAAGTAAAATATTAAAAATAGTAGATGAAGACATTCTTGAATTTTCGGAAGAAATAATGGATATGATTGAGAAAAAGCTTGATAAAACACTAACTGATAGATTTTTATATGCATTAAGTCTACATTTAAGTTCATTTTTAAACAGATTAAGTAATCATCAAAATCTTAAGTACAAAAATATAGAGGGCATAATAGATGATAAACGTACAGAATTTAATATTGCAGTAGACGTAAAGGGAATGGTCGAAAAAAAATATAATGTGGTTGTTCCAAAGATTGAAGTAATATATCTTACATTGTTAATCAGTTCTATTACGGAAGAACAAACAAATCAGCATGTGGCAATAATTGTAGCAGCACATGGAAGCAGCACAGCAAGTAGTATGGTTAACGTGGCAAGGCAGCTTCTAGGGGAGGCTGTAATCGAAGCAATAGATATGCCACTCGAAGTTAGTCCTACTAAAACGTTAGATGAAGTTATTGAAAAGGTTAGGGAAATAGATATGGGTAAGGGTGTCCTATTACTTGTGGATATGGGTTCACTTGTTAACTTTGAGTCTATAATAATGGAAAAAACAGATATAAAGGTTAAGACACTAGATATGGTTACTACCTCATTAGTATTAGAAGCCATAAGGAAAGCAACTATTTTAGATATGAACTTAGATGCCTTATATAATTCTCTAAAGCAATTTAGAGGATATTCAAAGATTGAGGAAGAAGAAAAAGGTATTAATAAAGACGATGCAAATAAGAAAAGGGCAATAATAACAATATGCGCAACTGGCGAGGGGACTGCAGTAAAGCTAAAAGAACTTGTGGAGAACATTGTTAGAAGTACAGATGAAAAAGAAATTGAAATTTTTCCGATAAGCATAAAAGACATAGAAAAGGAAATAATAAAAATAAAAAACAACCATACTATTATAGCTTCTGTTGGCATAATAAATCCTAAAATAGAAGCGACCTTTATCTCTCTTGAAGAGCTAATTAGCGGTAACGGTGAAAACATTTTAATGAGTATAATACAGAAAAAAAACTTTAAAATTGAAAAAGGCCATGAAAATACAGTAGTTAAGGATTTATGCGAAGACAGTTTAAATCAATTTTTAACTTATTTAAATCCTTCTAAAATAATAAGTCTATTGTATCAATTTGTAAATCTTTTAGAAGAAAACACAAAAGTAAGCTTTAACAATGCAACCAAAATAAGAATAATGGTGCATGTAGGTTGTGCACTAGAGAGAATGGTAATAAAGGACGGGTTAAAGTATAAGAGAGAAAAAGTTAAGCTAAATGAACACTTGATAGAGATTATTACAGAGGCGACTAAAGTATTTAGAGATGCAATAAACATAAGTTTAACTGAAGATGAAATATTATTTTTAGTAGAAATGATAGAATAGAAGATAATATACTGATACACTTCTCTTTTGATACACTTTTTTATAGGCGAAAAACTAAAGTTAGTATTGAAATTAAAAAAGAAGTGTATTAATATAAAAAAAATAAAAAAAATTTGAAATAAAAAATGGCTATTTTAAAAGAGTTAACACAAATATAATAAATAATACACTATTTTGGCACAACAGTTGCTATATGAATAGTAAGACAACTTAGGTGAAAGTGTTGATAAGGAGATGATTTATAATGAATATAGTGCTTGCAAGAATTGATGACAGATTAATACATGGTCAAGTAGCAACAATTTGGTCGAAAGCCACAAAATGTCAAAGAATAATTGTATGTAATGATGATGTAACGATGGACTCAATCAGAAAGACACTTTTGGAACAAGTTGCACCTCCAGGAATTAAATCAAGTGTTGTAGGAATTGATGAAGCAATAAGAGCTTATAATATTCCCAAATACAAAAATGATAGAGTGCTATTTTTATTCACTAATCCAACTGATGTTGTAAGAATGGTTGAAGGCGGAGTAGCCATAAAGAGTGTAAATATTGGTGGTATGTCATTTCAAGCAGGAAAGAAACAAATAACTAGTGTAGTATCAGTAGATGAAACTGATATTAAAGCTTTCAAAGAATTAAATGAAAGAGGCATTGAATTAGAAATAAGAAAAATTTCTTCAGATTCAAAAGTAGATTTAATGTCAAAACTATAAGATTTAATGGGTTTTAGTTGTAATCGTTACGATTGCTTGTAATGAACTACAATAATTTTGGTTACAGGTTTTTTTAAAAACTTTTATATAAATTTTACTGTAACAAATAAAAAATAGGAGGTATAAAAGATGGTAGGAATAATTCTTGCTAGTCACGGAGAATTTGCTAAAGGCATCTTGCAATCTGGTTCGATGATTTTCGGAGAACAAGAAAACGTGCAAGCAGTTACGTTGATGCCTAGTGAAGGACCTGATGATCTTAAAGCAAAAATGAAAGACGCAATCGCATCCTTTGACAACCAAGATGAGGTTTTAATACTAGTTGATCTTTGGGGCGGTACACCATTCAACCAAGCGAATAGTCTATTTGAAGAACACAAAGACAAATGGGCGATCGTAGCTGGTATGAATCTACCGATGGTGATTGAAGCTTATTCTTCACGTTCTTCAATGGAATCTGCACAGGAAATTGCAGCTTTTATCTTAAAGTCAGCTAAAGAAGGCATTAAAGTTAAGCCTGAAGAATTAGAACCAGCAGATAATGGTAAATCTTCGCAAGCAAACGCAGGAGTTTCTAATGCAGGTGCACCTGGATCATTCGAATATGTTTTAGCTCGTATTGACTCTCGTTTACTTCATGGACAAATAGCCACTGCTTGGTCAAAAGATGTTCTACCTACACGAATTATTGTAGTATCAGATGCAGTAGCCAAAGATGAACTTCGTAGTAAATTGATAACGCAAGCTGCTCCTCCAGGTGTTAAAGCTCATGTTGTTCCAGTTAGTCAAATGATTAAACTTGCAAAAAATGATAAACAATTTGGCGGACAACGTGCATTGCTTCTTTTTGAAAATCCACAAGATGTACTTCGTGCAGTAGAAGGTGGAGTACCACTTAAGACAATCAATATTGGCTCTATGGCTCATGCTATAGGTAAAGTTCAACCAAACAAAGTACTTGCTTTTAATCAAGATGATATTGATACCTTCAAGAAGCTTAAACAAGCTGGACTTACTTTTGATGTTCGTAAAGTTCCAAATGATTCAAAGGGAAATATGGACGAAATTCTTAGAAAAGCACAAGCAGAATTAAATAAACTGAAATAATTTAACTATTTAACTATTTTAAATGAAAAAGGGGGATTAATAATCATGGATATAAATATAATCCAAATGATATTAGTCGTTATCGTGGCATTTCTAGCTGGTATGGAAGGTGTCTTGGATGCATTTGATTTCCATCAACCAGTAATTGCATGTACGTTAATCGGCTTAGTTACAGGTAACTTATTACCATGCCTAATTTTAGGTGGTAGTCTTCAAATGATTGCTTTAGGTTGGGCAAACATAGGTGCTGCCGTAGCACCAGATGCAGCACTTGCATCTGTTGCATCCGCAATTATTTTAGTTCTTGGTGGACAAGGCGTAGCAGGAGTTCCAGCAGCTATCGCTATTGCGGTTCCACTAGCAGTTGCAGGTCTATTATTAACAATTCTTTGTCGTACAATTGCTACAGCGTTTGCACATTTTATGGATGCTGCTGCTAAAGAAGGAAATATCGGAAAAGTTGAAATGTGGCATATAATTGCTATTTGCATGCAGGGTTTACGTAATGCAATCCCAGCAGCCTTGATTTTAGCAGTTGGTGCTGGTCCGATTAAGACAGCACTTGAACTTATGCCTACATGGCTCACAGGTGGACTCGCAATCGGTGGTGGAATGGTCGTAGCTGTTGGTTATGCAATGGTAATCAACATGATGGCTACAAAAGAAGTATGGCCATTCTTTGCAATTGGTTTTGTACTTGCAACTATTTCACAAATTACACTTATCGGACTAGGAGCAATCGGTGTATGTGTGGCTCTTATTTACTTAAAGCTTACTAAACAAGGTGGCTCAGGTAATGGTGGAAGCTCAAATACTGGTGATCCATTAGGCGATATTATTGACACTTACTAAGAAAGGGGGGAATACTAAAATGGTAAATAAATTAAAATTAACAAAAAAAGATCGTATTTCTGTTTGGTGGCATTCAACTTTCATTCAAGGTTCTTGGAACTACGAAAGAATGCAAAACGGTGGCTGGGCATATGCATTAATACCCGCAATCAAAAAATTATATAAGACTAAAGAAGATCGTGCAGCTGCACTAAAACGTCACTTGGAGTTCTTTAACACTCATCCATATGTGGCTTCACCAATCATTGGTGTAACATTAGCATTAGAAGAAGACCGTGCAAATGGTTTACCAATTGATGACATAACTATTCAAGGTGTTAAAATTGGTATGATGGGACCTTTAGCTGGTATTGGTGATCCGGTGTTCTGGTTTACTGTTAGACCGATTTTAGGGGCATTAGCTGGTTCTCTTGCTATGGCTGGTAACATACTTGGACCAATTATCTTTTTCGTAGTTTGGAATGCCATCCGTATGTCATTTACATGGTATACACAAGAGTTTGGTTACAAAGCAGGTTCTAAAATTACTGATGATGTATCAGGTAATTTACTACAAGATGTTACAAAAGGAGCATCCATACTTGGTATGTTCATTTTGGGATCATTAGTTAACAGATGGGTAACTGTTGTATTTACACCTATAGTATCAACAGTTAAGTTAGCTAATGGTGCTTTCATTGATTGGAGCAAAATACCTGCTGGAGCAGAAGGTATTAAACAAGCTCTTTTGCAACAAAAAGGCGGTTTGTCATTAACTCCTGATAAGGTTACTACACTACAAAATAACTTGGATTCTTTGATTCCTGGACTTGCAGGATTAGGATTGACATTACTTTGTATGTGGTTGCTTAAGAAGAAAGTATCTCCAATTACAATTATTTTTGGACTGTTCGCAGTGGGTATTGTTTTCCACTTAATCGGTTTAATGTAATTTTTTTACTCAACCTGGGCTTTTGGCCTGGGTTTTTTTATTACTAAAACTATTTTGATGGTTGTGATTTGTAGTACTTGATTATTTCATCTTAAGAATGTATATTATATATTATAGTCAAGAGGTAAAAAGATTAATTAATAGAAACAAATGTGTGCATAAATAGAAAAGAGGTAGATCGTATGATTCAATCACTCAATACAAAGGTGGATCTAGTAATTGAGGCAACATGGCTTACAGGCTCTACAGATTATGGGAAAATTATGATCGGCGACAAAGGGTTTGAGTTTTATAGTTCTCGTGATTCTCGCAAAAATGTTCAAATTCCTTGGGAAGAAGTTGATAAGGTCATTGCGTCCGTAATGCTAAAGGGAAAGTGGATTCCACGATATGCGATTAAAAATAAGAAAAATGTTAACTATATTTTTTCTTCTAAAGATCCCAAAAGAGTGCTTCGTGCTATTCGAAAATATGTTGACCCAAATAATATGGTTAATTCGTTAAGTTTTTTTGATGTTGTAAAGCGAGCGGTTAAATCGAGATTCAAGAAGAGTTGATAAACTAAAGTATAACATGTTAATTAACACCATAATTAGCATGTTATTTTTTATTGGTAATGCTATATTTATCTTCATAAGATTATGTGCTATTTGATATGATAATCGATATACTATAGTAATAATCTGTATTTAAAAATATAGAAAATATGTTATAATTTTAGTGGTGTTAGTGATGAAAAATGGATTTTTTGGAGGGGATATGAATGGATACTATAATAAAAATAACCCTTATTATGGATATTATTGCTTTTTTAATGATGTCCAGAGAATTATATACAGTAAGCCAACATGGAAAACTTATTATAAACACAAACAAAAATAGAATTTGGGCTACCATTTGGTCTATCCTTTGGGCTGTGATGATTATCTCATGGTGCATATTAGGGTATCTTCATTATATGGATAACACTTATGATAATATTTTAATGGACATATTTTGGATTGAAATCTCAATTTATAATATAATAAGGGGTTCACATAGTTCAGAAATAAGAGAAAACGGGATATATGGCTCTGGAAACTTTTATAAATGGTCTAAAGTTAAAAGTTATAGTTGGATATTACCAACTACTATTCAATTTAAAGTCAGTACATTTTTCAAAACCAATTACAGTTTTGAGTTTACTATAAAAGAAGAATTAAAATCAAAAGTAAATGAAACAGTACAAAAGCACGTTATTTAAAGCTGAATTACGATGGATAATCCCATGAACTTTATCCAGAGCGACTTGAAATAAGAAGAGTAGAAACATTGAAATTTTATATTAGCAAAAGATTAGAATTTATTAATGAAATTTCACGTTTCAAACTCTTATTTCAAGTTACGTCAGATAAAGGTCATAGGGGTAGCACCATCATTCACATTCGAATAATTTTCTGGCAAATTTCACAGTTTGTGTTGCGTCTTTTGCATAATAATCTGCGCCAATCATTTTAGCATACTCTTCATTTAAAACTGCGCCTCCAACAAGAACAGTGCAATCAAGGTTATTGTCACGAAGCGCCTTTATTGTTTCACCCATGCTTCTAACAGTGGTGGTCATAAGTGCACTTAAACCAACTAATTTAATATTACCATTACGTACTGCGTCTACAACAACATCCTCGTGTACATCTTTTCCAAGATCTATTACATCAAATCCATAATTTTCGAGTAGAATTTTAACTATATTTTTACCAATATCGTGAATGTCTCCACGGACAGTTGCAAGAACGATTGTACCTTTACTAATTTTTTTCTCAGTACTTGCCATCATTCTTTCTTTAATTATCTGGAAAGATTTTTTTACTGTATCTGCAGATTGTAACAATTGGGGAAGAAATATTTCTCCACTTTCATATTTTTGGCCTACAATATCAAGTGAGGGGATTAAATAGTTATTTACAACTTCCATTTCAGTCATAGTTTTTAGGAGCTCTTTTGTTATTTTTGAAGCTTCTTCCTTCATACCATCAATAATGATGCTCTTTAAATCTTTATTTGTAGTAATTTCTTTACTTGTCTGTTTTCCCTCATAGGTTGAGTAAATATCTATATATTTTTTTGATGCTATGTCATTATTCCATAAAACATTAAATGCATTAATCGTGGACATCATATCCTCAGATAGAGGATTGAGTATTGGAGCATCAAGTCCAGCAGTTAAGGCAGCAGCAAGGAAGGTTCTATTTAATATTCCCCTACGAGGTAAACCAAAGGATACATTACTTACACCAAGAGTAGTTTTAACGCCTAGTGTGTTTTTAACAAGCTGCACGGCTCTAATAGTTTCTTTAACCTCGCTTTGTTGAGCAGAGGCAGTTAAAACAAGACAATCTATAATAATATCTGATTTATCTATTCCGTATTCGGCTGCTCTTTTAACAATTTTTTGAGCTACCTTAAGTCTACCTTCAGCTGTAGAGGGAATTCCATCCTCATCAATGGTAAGTCCAATTACACATGCACCATATTTTTTAACTATTGGAAATACTGATTCCATTGTTTCATCTTTACCATTAACAGAATTTATTAGTGGTTTCCCGTTATAGATTCTAACTGCTGCTTCAATTACATCAGGCCGTACACTATCAATTTGAAGTGGAAGATTAACAATGCTTTGTAGCTCTTTAATAGTTTCAACCATAACTGCGAGCTCGTCAATTTCCGGAAGTCCTACATTAACATCTAGTATATCTGCTCCTGCATCTCTTTGATTTATGCCTTCTTGTAGTATATAGTCCAAATTATTATTTTTTAATGCTTCTTTAAGCTTTTTTTTGCCTGTAGGATTTATTCGCTCGCCAATAACTCTTATATCTTCTCCAAGTACTACTGTTAAGGAAGGCGAACTAACAGCTGTAAATTTTTTAACATCATGTTTTACAGGTTTCAAATCTTTTAACATATCAGATATATCTTTTATGTGCTGACTTGTGGTTCCACAGCAACCACCTAATATTGTAACACCCATCTCTGCCATGATTTTTGCGTACTGTGCAAACTCATGTGCGTTAACATCATAAAATGCTTCTCCGTTTTTAAGTTTAGGAAGACCAGCATTAGGTTGAACTATAACTGGTATACTTGAGTACTTAAGTATTTCTGTAATTATTGGAAGCATTTCATTTGGTCCGAGAGAGCAATTTACGCCAAGTGCATCTACTCCAAGGCTTTGAATTACATTAACCATAGTTATTGGGTCCGTACCAGTTAATGTTCTTCCATTATCCTGATAAGACATTGTACATATAACTGGCAGACTACTATTTTCCTTTGCTGCAAGAATGGCGGCTTTGGCCTCATAAATATCTGACATTGTCTCGATTATTATTATATCTGCACCTTCTCTTGCACCAATTATAATTTGCTCAGCAAAAGTATCATAGGCATCATTAAATGATAATGTTCCAAGTGGCTCCATCAATTGACCTATGGGCCCAATATCAAGTGCAACAAGTTTATCTTTAGCAGCACTTCTTGCTATCCTTACAGCACTTCCAACAATATCTTCCACACTGTATAATGTATTTTTAAGTTTATATCTATTTGCACCAAAAGTATTGGTGGTTATGACATCACTACCTACACCTAGGTATTCTAAATGTATTTTTTCTATGATTTCTGGGTGCAATACATTATAACTTTCGGGTAATTCACCCCTTTTAATTCCATATTTTTGGAGCATTGTTCCCATAGCACCATCAAATAATAAAAAATCATTAAAATTTATTTTTTTATTCACAACATCCACCATCCTTTCTGAATTCACAACCTACATTTTTACAACTTGCGCATCCAGTACGCTTTTTTAAATTTTTAGTCTTACTAAGGCCTATAAGTGCGGTTACAGATTTCCTTGGAAGCATTATACTATTTTCAGTAATAGATAGTCCTATTTTTTTATATGCATCCAATACATTTAGTATTTCGACTCCATTATCAATAGCGAAGTCTCCATAACCTGGACTATATCTAGTTGTAATATATAGGTCTTCTTTTAATGAATTTTTCATGATTTCATCTTGGAGATCATCACAAACATACTCTATTGCTGTGCTTGCGCAGGCATCCATAATTACACCCTTTGTTATATCAAATCTTGAGTAGTAGGCTAGTCTGCTATCCACAGCCGTTCCGAGAGTCGCAGCCATAACGACGCACTTGTCAGAGTTTATTAGAAGATCTTTTATATCATTATCTTTTAAAACTAAAGTGCTACCTAATAGAAAAAGAAAACCATTTTTTCTTTCAATATCAAAAATTTCATATACTGAACTAGCTTCGCTTATATCAATTATTTCTCTTGTGCATTCATCAATTAAATTTGTCATATTTTTATCTATCTTTTGGTTTTTATATCCCAAATATCTTAAAACTTCATTTTTATCGATTTCCATAGTAGCCTCCACTTAGTTTTATACTAGAATAAGGTATAAATACGATAATTGCAAATATTATATTTATTAATAACATTAAATAGGCCTAGGTTTGCATTGACATTTATATCTGTATGAGTTACAATAAAAAAAATAATTTAATAAATTTCTTATTTAGAGAGGTGGAGGGACTGGCCCTATGAAACCCGACAACCGACATTTTTTTGATGTAATGGTGTCAATTCCTGCAGAACATAGTTCTGAATAATAAGAAATCAGTTTTTTATGTATAGTAATACAGAAAACTGCTTTCTTACTTGAAGGCAGTTTTTTTAATAGGATTAAAATAAAAAAAATTATTAGAAAATTTGAATAATTAAAAAGATTTATACAATAAGCAATAAAGGAGTGTTAATATGAAGTATATCGTAGTACTCGGTGATGGAATGGCAGATTATCCAGTTAAGGAACTAGATAATAAAACACCTCTTCAATATGCAAAGACGCCTGCTATGGACTATATGGCAAAGCATGGTTTGCAAGGCTTAGTTAAAACCGTTCCAAATGGTATGCCAGCAGGAAGCGATACAGCAAATATGACTGTTTTTGGATATGATACAGCTGTGTATTATAGTGGTCGTTCACCTTTCGAGGCAGCAAGTATGGGAATCACAATGTTAGATACAGACGTTACATTTAGATGCAATTTGGTAACAGTGTCGGAAGGCGGGCCATATGAGGAAAAGATTATGCTTGATCATAGTTCGGATGAAATTACAACGGACGAGGCAAGGGTATTAATAAAAGATTTAAGTGAGTATTTAGAGACTGAGTCTATTAAGTTTTATCCAGGGATTAGTTATAGGCATTTAATAATATGGGACAAGGGGCCTTATTCATGGACACTTACACCACCTCACGATATACTAGGTCAAAAGGTAAAAGACTATATGCCGAAAGGGATAGGTAGCGAGATATTCGATTCAATGACAAAGAAAAGCAATAAATTTTTATCAAATCACGATATAAATAAAAAGAGAGTTGCAAGAGGGCTTAAACCAGCCAATTCAATATGGATTTGGGGAGAAGGAAAAAAACCACTCTTATCTAGCTTTTATAAAAAATATAATTTAAAAGGTTCTGTAATTTCAGCAGTTGATTTAGTAAAAGGAATTGGTATGTGTGCAGGAATGGATGTTATTGAGGTAGAAGGTGCCACTGGAAATATTCATACTAACTTTAAGGGGAAAGCAAAAGCAGCTCTTGAAGAATTGAAAAAGGGAAATGATTTTGTTTATGTTCATATTGAGGCTCCTGATGAATGTGGACATAGGTGTGAAATAGAAAATAAATATAAAGCTATAGAGTTTATAGATAACCAGATAGTACAGGTTATTAAAGATGAGATGGAGAAATTAGGTGAAGATTATAAAATGATAATACTTCCAGATCATCCAACACCTCTATCTCTTAGGACACATACAAGTGATCCTGTGCCATTTTTAATATACCAAAGCAATGATGAAAAAGAAAGTGGAAGTGACACTTATAATGAATTTACGGCGAAAGAGACAGGTTTGTATTTTCCAGAAGGATATAAGTTAATGGATTATTTTATAAAAGGCGGAAAATAAGAGAAATTAATATAAAAGATGAAATAGGAGGAATAATATTATGAAGCAAATATATTATAAGAGTACTCGTGGAAATGAAAAACTAGTGAAATCAGCAGAAGCTATTGCAAGAGGTCTTAGCGAAGATGGTGGTCTTTTTGTACCAACATCAATACCAAAACTTAATATAAGCCTTGAAGAATTGAGGGAAATGGATTATAAAAAATTAGCATTTACTATAATGAAGGAATTTTTAACTGATTATGATGAAAAAGATTTATTAGAGTCTATAGAAAAGGCATATGATGAAAAATTTGATACACCAGTTATTGCACCACTAGTAAAACATGGAGAAAATTATTTTCTAGAATTATATCATGGACCAACTTTAGCATTTAAAGATATGGCTTTATCAATATTACCTTATTTATTAAAAAATGCAGTAAAGAAATTAAACATAAATAAAGAAATGGTTATTCTTACTGCAACATCTGGGGATACAGGTAAAGCTGCACTTGAGGGTTTTGCAAATGTAGATGGTACAAAAATAATAGTATTTTTCCCACAAGAGGGTGTAAGCGAAATTCAAAAAAGGCAGATGCTAACGCAATCAGGGGATAATACCTCTGTCATAGGAATTGAGGGGAATTTTGACGACGCTCAAAATGGCGTTAAGAAGATGCTTACAGATGATAGTCTAATTAAGAGATTAGATGATAATAATAAAATGTTTTCATCAGCTAATTCAATAAATATAGGAAGGTTAATACCTCAGGTTGTCTATTATTTTTATGCATATACTCAGCTTTGTAACAAGGGTGAAATAAAAGCAGGCGAAGAGATAAATTTCTGTGTTCCTACTGGAAATTTTGGTAACATATTAGCAGGATATTATGCAAAGAAAATGGGACTTCCAATTAAAAAACTAATTTGTGCTTCAAATGAGAATAAAGTTTTATTTGATTTTATAAATACTGGTACATACGATAGGGTGCGTGATTTTGTAATTACAATGTCTCCTTCAATGGATATATTAATTTCAAGTAACCTTGAAAGACTTTTATATGCTATTAGTGGAGAAAATACATCAAAGATAAAAGATCTTATGGACAAGCTTAAAAAAGATGGTAAATATGAGATTGATGATAATATGAAAGGAGAGTTAAAGGACTTCTACGGGGGTTATGCAAGCGAAGAAGATACTGCAAAAGCAATAACTGCGGTTTATAAAACTACTAATTACGTAATTGATACTCATACTGCAGTCTCTTATGCGGTTTATAAGAAATATTTAGTAGAAACGAAGGATACTACAAAGACAGTTATCGTGTCTACAGCAAGTCCATATAAGTTTACGCCTGATGTTATGAAATCAATAGATTCAAAATACATTGGTTTAAATGATTTTAAATTAATTAAAGAACTTAGTAAATTAACAAAAGAGGATATTCCAGTGGGTATAAAGGATTTAGAAACAAGACCTATACTTCATAAAACTGTTTGCGAAAAAAATGAAATGCAAATACAAATTGAAAAGATTCTTAATATTTAAGGAGAGATTTTCAATATTATAATAAATCAAAAAGTGCAATGATTAATGGTACTTATATAATGGTTTAGGAAAGGAGAGTTCAACATGGAAAAGGTCAAAATAGCAATTTTAGGTTTTGGTAATGTAGGTACGGGTGTGTGGAAAATATTGCTGGAGAATAAAAAAGAAATAATGAAACGTTCAAATTATGAAATAGAGGTAACCAAAATACTTGTAAAAGATATAAATAAAAAGAGAGATATTGCAGTAGCTCCTGGAATATTAACAAATAATATTGATGATATTATTAACGATGAGAGTATAAAGATAGTTGTTGAACTTATTGGTGGATGTAGCGAGGCTAAGGACTATATGATACGTGCAATGAAATCCAAAAAACATATTGTAACTGCTAATAAATTAGCAATTGCAAACTGGAGCAAGGAATTATTTAAAATAGCAGACACCGAAAATGTATTATTTTATTATGAGGCAAGTGTAGCTGGTGGAATTCCAATAATACGTGAAATTAATGAGAGCCTCACAGCAAATAGGATTGAGCAGATAGTAGGAATTATAAATGGAACAACTAATTATATATTAAGCAAAATGACTTTAGATGGAAGTAGTTTCGATGAAGCATTAAAAGAGGCTCAAGATAAGGGCTATGCGGAAGCTGATCCAACTTCTGATGTTGATGGTTATGATGCTGTATATAAGCTTGCCATAATGTCTTCACTAGCCTTTGGAACAGAAGTGGATCATGATTGTATTTATAGAGAAGGAATAAGAAATATAAGTGCTGTAGATATAGAGTACGCTAAAAAATTCGGATATACTATAAAACTTTTAGCAATAGCAAAGGAGATAAATAACAAGTTAGAGCTAAGAGTACATCCAACCCTAATTCCGTCAACTCATCCTATGGCAAATGTAAATGATGTTTATAACTCAATAATGATAAAAGGTAATGCAGTTGGAGAGTTAATGCTATACGGAAAAGGAGCAGGTGATCTGCCAACAGGAAGTGCAGTTGTAGGGGATATAATATCAATACTTCGAAATAATATAAAGCCAGTTGATCTAACAGAGACATCATGCACGGTTGAATTTAAAGAAGTGAAGAAAGCTCGTGAAAATGAATCTGAATTTTATATCAGACTCGATTTTAAGGATAAGGAAGGTGTTTTAGGAGATACAGCAAATATATTTGGAGAAAATAATGTTAGCATTGTATCAATTACTCAAGATGTAGAGCGTGGTGATCATTCCTCGCTTGCATTTATTACACATAAAAGTGAAGAAAAGAACATAAGAAATTCACTTAATAAAATAATACAATTAGATAGCGTAAATAATGTGGAAAGTATAATAAGGATAGAATCATTTAATTAATATTAAATTAACAAAGTCCTCCTGTAAATGAAATATCATTTACAGGAGGACTTTTTGTAATATGAGGTTTATCTAATTACCTATTGATTCGCCTTTTGAAGTGATTTTTAAATCGTATATTTCAGGTGATCTATTTCCTTTAAAAGTTACACTATTTTTAAGTTCATTATAGCTTACAGTGTTTGCTACTATATATAAAGGCCTATTTTTACTCTCCTCAGAAATTCTTGCAATATATTGTCCCATAATAGCCATAAAGCAAAACATTAGGCCAAACATCATTAAGCTAATTGAAAGAATTAATCCTAAGTTTAATATAGCGTTTTCATTAATCATCGAGGTTACAATAGTATCAATTAATAAAATAGTACCTATTAATCCAGTAAATGCTCCAAAGTAGCCAGCAAATATTAATGGTTTATAAGAAAAGGAAGTTATTCCATCAAAAGCTAATGTAAACATTTTTTTAAGAGAATATTTTGTTTCACCAGCAAATCTTTCTTTACGTACAAATTCTACAAAGGTTTGTTTATATCCAATCCAACTAACTAAACCTCTTATATATCTGTTCTTTTCTGGCATTGAGTTTAGAGCATCGCATACTTTTCTGTCGATAAGTCTAAAATCTCCAGTATCAACTGGAATATCTATACTCGTCATGCTTTTAAGTAATCTGTAGTAAGCAGTAGATGTAAATTTTTTAAAAAATGTTTCGCCAACTCTTTTGACTCTTTTGCCATATACTACATCGTAACCTTCCTTCCACTTTGATATCATGTCGATTATAGATTCAGGAGGATCTTGAAGATCGGCATCTATTACAATAACAGCATCACCTATTGCTTGATTCATTCCAGCAGTTATGGCAGCTTGATGTCCAAAATTTCTTGAAAAATTTATAAGCTTTATATTCTTATCTGCCCTGCATATATTTTCTGTTTTATTTCTTGTTGCATCGCGACTTCCATCATTAACAAATAAAATTTCATATTTTCCTTTAGTACTATCCATAACAGATTTTAATCTTTTGTAACTCTCTTCTATAACTATTTCTTCATTATACAAAGGTACTATTACTGAATAAATAATTCCATTACTCATTACTATCATTCCCTTCAAATCAATTTGTTTTAATCAATTTCCAACGTTCTCTATAATTAAAAGTATAAGGAGAAATTGTAGCATCAGTATCAAATCAATATGTGAACTTTATGTGATAATTCATATAAGTATTGTTTATTCTTAAATAAAAAGGCTGCCTATGATAGGCAGCCAATTAAGCTAATGAGATAATTTGATGTTTGTTAAAACCAACTTAACATTGTTAAACAATTCTGAAAATAGATACGGTTCCAATAGGTCCAACTAGACCTACCAATACTATACTAATAGGACCATCTGAGTTGTTAACAAATCTGAAAGTCTCTCCTGCTGTTGCTGCATAAACCCTATTAGAGCCAGTTATTAATGGATTTGTTGCTGTAACAGATATACCGGCAACAATACCACGTAGGGAGGATACTAAATCAACTTCTATAGAGACTGTTCCAGGATTTGGAGTAACAGCGATTTTCCAGTCGATTACATATACACCTGTTGTATTAACTGTAAATACACCTGTTGCTGAATTATAACTTAAATCAGGTCCAACAATAGCTACACTATCGTAAATAATAGTGCCTCCAACTGGAATCGATAATCTATTTGTTGTGATGACGCCATTTGCATAGGAATTAAAACTTGGACCAGTAGCTCCAGTTGAACCAGTTGAACCAGTAGCGCCGGTTGCACCAGTAGCACCAGTAGCACCAGTAGCACCAGTAGCACCAGTAGCACCAGTAGCACCAGTAGCACCAGTAGCACCAGTAGCACCAGTAGCACCAGTAGCGCCGGTAGCACCAGTAGGACCAGTAGGACCAGTAGGACCAGTAGGACCAGTAGGACCAGTAGGACCAGTAGGACCAGTAGGGCCGGTTGGGCCAGTAGCACCAGTAGGACCGGTTGGGCCAGTGGGACCAGTAGGGCCGGTTGGGCCAGTAGCACCAGTAGGGCCGGTTGGGCCAGTAGGACCAGTAGCACCGGTAGGGCCGGTTGGGCCAGTAGGACCAGTAGCACCAGTAGGACCGGTTGGGCCAGTAGGACCAGTAGCACCAGTAGGACCAGTTCGTCCAGTAGGACCAGTTTCACCAGTAGGACCAGTAGGACCAGTAGGGCCAGTTCGTCCAGTAGGGCCAGTAGGTCCAGTTGGGCCAGTAGGTCCAGTTGGTCCAACTATACATTTCACACAATCGGGATGGCAAGGATCGCAAGGGTCGCAACATTTGTGTTTGTCACAGCCATCGTGTTTGTCACAGCAATTGTGTTTGTCATCAGAATGTTTTTTTTCTTTAATAAAATAGTCATAAGTTTCATCTTCTTTATTTTTACTCAATATATACACCTTCCTTATTATTAATACTCTATTTATTTAAAATTCTTGTAATTTCTTTTATTTAGAATGCTTGTACTTTTTATTTAAAGCTTGTACTTTCTTTATATAGTATGCAGATATCTTGTTTTGTGTTAAACATATATATTAAAAAATATAGATTAGATTATAATCTATATTTTTATATAATATAAGTGAAATAAATATATTTATAAACTTTCTAAATATATTTTATGATTGTTTAATAACCTTTCATCATTAGGCGCAAGCTTAATCGCAAGCTCTGAGAATTCTATTGCCTTATCTATCATATTTAAATTATAGCATCCTAAAGCTGCCAAATCATAAGGAGTATAGTCCCAAGCATTTGCATCGTTAGCAAAGGTAAATGATTTTTCCTTGATTTTTAATGCCTCAGTTGCATAATAATAAACACTAGACCAATCCGCCTCTCTGTAAGCTAGTAAAGACAGGTCTATATATGGCTCCCTCGATAAAATAGATTCACTTATTGCTTTGTGAAACCACTTTTTACCATTTAAAAATTCTCCCTTTTCACAATATGATTTTCCAATAAATCTCATGGAAGAGGATCTTTCATCTTCCCAATTTGATGTTGGTAGTGCTAAATACTTTTTTAAGGTTGAAATACAATCGTCCCAACTACTTTCAAACATATATTCGCGGCCAAGATAATATAGGTTTCTACTACTGTTAGGGTTTTCTTCCATAGCCAATTTTAATAATGGAAGATTTAAACTTCTGTTTTTCGATCTATCTGGATAATGATTGTACACCAGGCCTTTAATATAGACTTCTTTTTCCTCTTTATCACCTATATATTCTAAAATTTCATGTGTTGGATATATCCATTTATATCCGTGTCTTGCATGAATTCTTGACCAGGTATATTGTACGGCTGGTGAGCCATCTGCATTAAAGCTCCAATTATACAGATATGAACCTCTTGTGGTTTCTTTTTTCCATGAATTTTCTAGACAATCTCTCCAACCATCCTCTATAACATCATCAAGATCAGAGGATACACAAATATCTATATCGCCAGGAATAAATTTTAAACATTCATTTCTTGAGTAATCAAATCGAAATGGAGTAGCAATAAGCGAATAAACAATAGCACCTCTTTCTTTTAGCTTGTTAATTGTATTATCGGTAGAACCTGTATCTACAACTACAACAATGTCAGCACTTTCAACATGATCCATCCAACGATCAACAAATTTCTCCTCGTTTTTACAGATTGCATATACACAAATTTTATATTTATTACTCATGTAAAAACCTCCAATTAAACAATTAGTTATAATACATTCCATTATATGATTATAAATAATTAGCGGTGACATAGCATTGCTCATAATACATTACACTTATTCTCAAAACTAAAAAACAACCAACAAATTGTTGATTGTTTTTTAGTTACTTTGATCATTAAGTAAATGAATTCTAAATGAGTAAAGCAAATCGATTATAACTATAAAATACATTGATGTACCCTCATCTTTCTTGCTCCTTTAAATTTTTTAGTAAAAGTAGATTCTATATATTTTCATACAGAATCTGCTTTTTAAAATAAGGCTAATTATAATTAATATTATTTTGTAGTATCAGCACCTTTTAAATCATATAATGCTTCAGATGTTTGACGTCCAAATTTTTGAGGCATTGAATTCGATGTTTTTGTAGTAGTTGTTACTGCAGCTTTGCTAGTTGTTGTTTTAGTAGTTGTGGTATCTTTCCATTTACTCTCTGGAACTAGTGTGCCAGCCTTTTTAGCCCATGTCATAATATCGCTAGTTGAGCCACCACCGCCACCTTGGCCTCCAATCATTACATATCTAACTCCTCCACTTTTAACTAGTGCTTTAAACTGAGCAAGTGTTATTGCTTTATCAGTTCCAAAGAAGCCCCAAGTCATTACAGATTCGCCAGTTTTAATTATTATATCTGATGCAACACCGCTAGCTGATGAAGTTACAAGGATATATTTTTCAGTTGTTTTATTAGCTAGTAAGAATTTTGTTAACTTATCATTACTAGAATCACTTAAAGAACCCATACCTGTATTTTCACTTTTACTGCTAGAAATTAAACTTAGTCCAGCAGCTGGGAATGTTCCTGATTCAGCTCCAAATAAAGTAGTTGCAGACCAAACAGTAGGGGTTATTAGTAGCCCTATTAAAGCAGTGCCAACTAATATCTTCGAAAGCTTCAAATTATTATTTTTCTTTAACTTAAGAATAATAAGCATTATTGAAGATGCAAAACATAAAATAGATAAAGCTATCATTAAAATCTTAGTAATACTAGAAGTACTGTAGAAGTAAGATAAAACAAATAACTGAAGTGCTCCATCTACAATAAGTGTTACTGGTAAGATCCAAGATTTCCATCCGCATTCTGCAAGCAGTTCCCACATAGAAACAATTCCGATTCCTGCGAGCGCCGCAATTGGTGCAGCAAGCATAGTTAAGTAATAAGGATGAAATAAACCTGTTGTGAAACTGAAATATATAAATTCAGGGATTAACCACATTGACCATAATAGTAAATCTAATTTTCTCTTGTTATTAAAAGCAGGCTTGAATTTTTCTTTTAATATTGCTGCGAGGAATCCAAGTACTGCAATAGGGAATAACCATATTATTTGATCAGACATACCAGTAGTAACAAACAATCTTGTAACGCTTGATACTGCGCTACCACCCATACTGCTGTTACCACCACCAGATTTTCCACCTGTTGGCATTTTACCACCACTTGGCATTCCACTAGGTCTAGTTCCTGTAGGGGGAGTACCACCTTGAGCGTTTGTATTACTAGCTGTAGGGCTTGTCTTGCTTCCTTGGGTTATTTTAACTTGAGTTTTAGCTCTACCGCCACCCATGGTAGTACTGCTTCCAATTCCAAGTCGTTCAAGTCCATTATGCCCAATTATAAGTTCTAGTTCTGAGTTATTTGTACTACTTCCAACATAAGGCCTATTTGCAGCAGGTATTAAATCTACTACTATTGCCCATGAGAATGAAACAACAAGTAATACAAGGGTTCCACATATAAGATGAATTATTCTCTTTTTAAGAGAAATTGCACTTGATAGGAGGTAAACTAAGTATATAGCTGGTACAACCATATAAGCTTGAAGCATTTTTATGTTAAAACCAACACCTACAATAGCTAAACTTATTAGAAGATATTTAAATTTTCCTTTCTCGGCAGCTATAGAAATAAACCAACATGCGATTAGAAGAGTTAAAACTAGTAAGTTATCGCAAGTATTATTTCTACTTACGGCAACAAATATTGGGGTTGTTGCAAGAAATAATGCTGAGAGAAGACCAGCCGCACGTCCGAAAGATCTCTTAACAATTTTGTATATTACAAAAACTGAGATTACTCCTGCAATAGCCTGTGGAAGAAGAATACTCCAGCCACTATATCCAAAGATTTTAGCAGATATTGCTTGAAGCCAAAAACCTAGAGGCGGTTTATCAATGGTCACAAAGCTCGCTGGGTCAAAAGATACGAAAAAGAAATTTTTCAAACTCATAGTCATACTTTTTACACCAGAGGCATAATATAGATTTGAATATCCCTCTATGCTTAGATTAGCAAAATTTAAGATTGCGGATAATATTAATATTAATGACAGTAAAATATTTTCTTTAGTAAGTTTTATTTTTTTCATTTTAATTTGCTCCTTTTTAGAATGGTTTGACCATAAAATAGGCCTTTCCATAATTAGTTTTAGTGTATACTTTTATCCCCCCATTTTATTTCAAATACAGATATATTATTTCTAAGTGGACTACTTGCTTCTCTATAAATAAGATTATAATCATAAATTGTAGTAGTAGTATCAAATAATTATGTGAGCTTTATGTGATTATAAATTACATAAGAAAAAGCAATCAACATGTCTGCTGATTGCTTTTATTTACAGAGGATATTTAATTGAAAAACTAACACCGACATCTCTATTTGTGACTTCTATCTCTCCATTATAATAATTTATAATTTTTTTGCAAATGGCAAGACCAAGTCCAAATTTGCCAGTCTTATCTTTGTAGAAATTGTCAAAAATGTGAGACAGATGTTCTTCAGGGATATTGGGGCCATCGTTATAGATCTCAACTACTGCAAAAATACCTTCCTTTTTTAGTGTTACACATATTTTTTCCTTAGCGTATCTAAGGCTATTATCTAATATGTTTTCAATAGAAACTTGAACTTTATCTGCATTCCCAGTAATAATTGCTTCTTCAATGTTTAAATCCCATTGTATATTACTATTAACTACTTCAAATCTATTTGTAATATGGTAAAGCAAGCGTTGCATATTAATTTCAATATTTTCAAAGTTGTTTTCTAAAACATAATCAAGAGTATTCAAATATAACATTTGTTTAACTTTCTTTTCGAGCCTTAGAGCTTCATCTCTTATTATCTGTGCATTTTGCTCCACTGATTCCACATATACACCATCAATTATTGCCTCAGCATGACTCATAATTACCATAATTGGTGTTTTTAAATCGTGAGATATGCTTTGTAGAAACAGTTTCTCTTCTTCATCCCCACGTTTTAATTCTTTTCGCATCATATTCATAGAGTTTGCGAGTCTTCCAATTTCGTCCTCATTTTTAACATTGATAGGCTCTTCCCAATCTTTATGGGATATTCTAATAGTATAATTTTCAAGCTCTTTAAGTGGTTTTGAAATATAGGTTGCAACCAGTTTAGCACAAAGAAAACCAATAGCTATAAATAAGACCCCTATTCCAAGCATCGTGTAAAGCAAGACACTATCTTGTTTTTCGGGCACATAACTTATCAAATATGATCTTCCAGAGGTCCCATATTTAATTGAACTTATAAAGAAAATAAATTTAGTATTATTGTATGATTCTTTAACTTTTTTTTCATAAAGGGTGCCTGGTGTAATGTAACCTGCCATCCACATTTTAATGTTCTTCTCATTAAGTCTAAAGGGTGACTTAACGTTACCCGGAGAACCTGGTGGTGCTCCGTGGGCTTTATTTACATTTATAATTTCAGCTTTATTATTTTTATCTACAGTTACAATATAATAATCGTTATCCTTAAGAGTTTTTATTCCGTCATATCTATTAGGTTGGGTAAAATTATTAGTTTTCAATAAATAAGCATGAGATACTTTTAAATCTTGAGTTATACCTTTTTCAGTTATAGTTCTAAAGGCAACAAGGTAAAAGATTGAAATACTAAAAATTATTATAAGTATTATTGCTGTAAAGGTTGTCCATATTCTCATGGTTAATGATTTAAATTTATAATTAAATTTTTTCATGATTTGTAAACTAATTTATAGCCATATCCATACACGGTCTCTATTGTGAATTTATCTATTTTTTTTCTAAGGCGCCTTATAACGTCATCAACAACTCTATCTGAGCCAAAGTAATCATCGCCCCATACATTATCTAATATCTGTTCTCTAGACACCAAATTATTTTTATTTTCAATAAAATAATAAAGTAGCTCAAATTCTTTTTTAGTTAAAACAATCTCGTCGCTCCCTATAAAAACAGTTCTTTGTTTCTTGCTAATACAATATCCTGCCATGTTTAAGTCATCACTTATTGATGTAACATCTGCCTTATTTGTGCCAGAAATTCTCTCTAAAAGTTTATTAGTTCTAATAATAAGTTCTCTAGGTAAAAATGGTTTTGACAAATAATCATCGCTACCAAGCTCAAGGCCAACCACACGATCAAGTTCCTCATTTCTTGCAGACATAAAAATAACAGGAGTATTTTTATTAAAGGCCTTAATAGCTTTAATAATTTCATAGCCATCAATATCTGGAAGCATTATATCTAATATCCAAAGATCGGGCATATCTTTAATTCTTGCTATTGCAGGATTACCAGTAGAAAAAGTAGTTACTTCGTACCCTTCACGTTCCAAGTATTTTTCAAGTAAAAGATTTAAATTTATTTCATCTTCAACAAGATATATTATTTTTGACAAGTGTATCATCCCCCGATTTAATAGGTGCTAAGACCTATAATTTACAAAACAACTAAATAAACACCATATAATACCTTATATTTTATATTCTATCATACAATTCTCAAAACATTTCTGATTATTTATGTAAAGATTATGTGTTTTATGAAATAATAAACTGAATTTTGATTGCTAGACAAGTGTATAAATACAAGTTTGTTTTGTGATTAGACATATTAATATGTAGAGTTACAGAGTATAATGGAGATTATTACTCCTGAGTGAATGTTGTACTTTTCTCAAAGAAAATCTGAGATAGCCACAAAAAAAGACTCTTCTAAAATTATTTAATTTAATTTACTTTAAAAGATTGGATGTGTTTTTAAATTGATTACAGATATGACGAAAGGAAATATACCAAAACATTTAGTTGGATTTGCAATACCTTTAATACTTGGAAACCTTTTTCAACTTAGTTATAATGCAGCAGACTCTATTATAGTGGGGCGGTATGTTGGCACAAATGCATTAGCGGCAGTCGGTACGGCTAATCCTATTATGAACATTGCAATGTTTTTTATTATAGGGATTTGTATGGGTGCTTCTGTATTAATGAGTGAATATTTTGGACAAGGTGATAAGAAAAAGCTTAAACGTGAAATATCTACAACGTTTATAGCTGGTTTTATTTTTACAGTAATTATTATAATTGGTTGTATTATTTTGACTAGGCCAATTCTCTTAATGATAAATACTCCAATTGAAATATTAGGGGATGCAACAAGTTACTTAAGAATAATATTTTGTGGATTAGTATTTACCTTTTTATATAATGTTTATGCTGCAACTCTTCGTAGTATGGGAGATTCAAAAACACCATTATTATTTTTAATAATATCTTCAGTCTTAAATGTAGTTATGGATATTATTTTTGTAGTGTATTTGCATATGGGGGTTAATGGAGCAGCAATAGCGACGGTTACTGCAGAAGTGATTGCGAGTGTTCTTTGTATTTCATATGCTTATAGAAAATTCCCAATACTTAGATTTTCAAGAAAAGAGCTTATTATAGATAGAGCTTTACTTAAAATTACAATTAACTATAGTTGGGTTACAGCTATGCAACAGACATGCCTTTATGTTGGGAAAGTATTTGTTCAAGGAGCAGTTAATCCTCTAGGCGTAGAATCTATTGCTACCTTTAATGCAGTAAACCGTGTAGATGATTTTGCTTTTGCACCAGAACAAAGCATTAGTAACGGAATGACTACCTTTCTCGCTCAGAATAGAGGAGCTAAAAAAAATGAACGTATAAAGCAAGGCTTTTGGTATGGAATGAAGATTGAGTCTTTATATTGGCTTTTGCTTCTAGTGGTAATATACTTTGGAGCGCCACATATAATGAATTTATTTGTTCCAGAGAAGAATTCGAAGGTAGTAGAACTAGGAGTAACGTATCTTGAAATGATGGCATTTTTCTATTTGCTTCCAAGTTGGACAAACGGAATACAAGGATATTTCAGGGGTATGGGTGATTTAAAAGTTACATTAAGGTCAACATTTATACAAATGGTTGGAAGAGTATCATTTACATATTTATTGGCTCCTAAATATGGTATTGTAGGGGTTGCCCTAGCCTGCCTTGCTGGATGGATTATTATGCTGGCATATGAAGTTCCGCTTTGCATTAAACACAGGAAAAACTATAGATTCTAAAATAATTACTATCAAAAGATTTATATTTGTAACAAGTTTTTGAATTTACGGGAGGTAAATATGGTAGAAAGTTTAATTAACATGGTAATTTTAGTTATGGGTAAATTGGGGTATTTAGGTGTTTTTGTATTTATGGCTCTTGAAAGCGCATGCATTCCAATACCTAGTGAGGCAATACTTCCTTTTGGTGGTTATTTAAGCTATATAGGAAGATTGAGCATAATCCCAACAATAATTATAGGAACGCTTGGAGGGACATTTGGTTCAATCTTAGCTTATTATTTAGGAAAATTAGGTGGAAGGCCTTTAGTTGAGAAATATGCATCTTTTTTACATTTATCAAAATCAAGTTTAGATAAAAGTGATGCATACTTTAAAAAATATGGTGAGAAAATTGTATTTTATTCAAGGTTACTTCCTATAGTAAGAACTTTTATTTCACTCCCCGCAGGGATAAGTAATATGGACTTTAAAAAGTTCACAGTGTATACCTTTTTTGGTTCATTAATTTGGAGTACTTTACTTGGGTTTACTGGCTATTACATGGGTGCGAACTGGATTATAATTAGGCCGTGGTTTCATTATGCAGATATTGTTGTGGTAGTCGTAATAGTAGGACTTATAGGATACAAATTAATGACAATAAAAAAAGTGAAAAAATTGTAAAATAATATTATGACTTAAAACATTTCCATATAAGTACCGAACGCAAGCGACTTATATAAAAATGTTTTAAGTTATTTTTATATCTTCTTTTGATCTTTAACTATAGAGGAGTCTGAAATGTTAATCTCATCTTTATACTCTATGAGACCAATATTACAACCTGTACCTATTGTAATATTATTTCCTCTTACTATATTAACATTTGTGTTTTGAAGATAGATATCATCTCCTTCTATTAGATCTGTAGTTAATTCAGCTTTGGTATTGAAAATTTTGTCAATTGCTTTTCTAAATATAGAGTTGTTCATAGGATTAACTCTTATGTCAATATGCTCGCCCCCAATTTCTTTAACAAAACAGTTACCACCCAGTCTAATAGTTATTTGTCCCGCATTTAATAATTCTTGTATTTTAAAACCACCATTAGCATTAAAACATTCTGCTTCACAATTTTTTCCTATAATTACTGAGCCTGATATATTAACCTCTTGTGCGTATAGGTTTCCGTCTATATGAGTTGACCCGCTTATGCTTACGTTCTCACTTTTAAGATTACCTATGACATGAGTTGATCCACTTATCTTAATGTCTTTTACTTCTACATTACCTTCAACTTTTGAAGAACCACTAATTTTTATAGTTTCTGCTTTTAGGTTACCTATAACTTTTGAGGAACCACTACTTTTAAAGTAAACACAGTCTAAATCACCAGTGATTTTCCCAGATCCGCTTATAAATACATCATTATATTTTCCTCCACCTGAGATTCCTGATCCTGACATTTTTAAATTATTATTCATATTTTCCATGTTAAATCCCTCCTTAAATTTATTAATGAATTGTTACATCTTAATTTTAAGTTCTTCAATGCACGATGAAATATTAAGTCCTAATATTATTTTTGAATACTTGTCTATATAAAATTCATTTGGCTTTGTTATTAAAAAACATAACGTGATTCCAAATTTGCGTATAAAAATCACCTCGCAATTTTTCCCATCCAACAATGTATAATTCTCTTCTAAAGTCTCTAACATAAGTTTACTTTCATCTATTGATACATTCCCTGATAATAAGCTTTTTTCTAATAATAAAATATATAAGATTTTTTGAAAAGAAAATATTTTTATCTCTCCATAGATATTTTTATATGTTGTTAATGTTTGCCTTGTAACAATGTTCTTGGTTAATAAATCATCTTCACTTAAAAATACATCTGCTAATTGTGGTGAAAACATTTGTGCCAGGTCATCTAATGATATGCCATCCTTCATATTTAAAATCTTTTCTATCCTGTCTAATATTTTTAACCTTGGAAAGTAGGTTTCTTGACCAGTATAGCTGGATTTTTTTATAAACCATTCTTCAGGTATAAGGTTCTTTCTTTTCCATCTATATAACTGTCCATAGGAAACATTAGTGACCTCGAGTAATTCTTTTTTTGTTATTAAATCCTCGTCCATATTTGATCTCCTTTTGTAATTATATATAATACTATTTTTTCTAATATATGCAGTGTAACATAACATTGTTACGTTGTAAATAGAAAACTAAATTTAAATTCCCCACAATTATTTATTTAATAGTAACCCTATTTTATAAATTTTAATGTAAAATAGATATGAAATCCATTATAATATAGACTAAAATTTAATATGAGGGAGTTACAGATGAAGAAGTTATTCAAAAACTATAAATCAACAATTATTCTTTTAGGGTCAGTTATACTTGGAGGGATTATAGGGATCGTAATGGGCCCAAAATCTTCTGTATTAGAACCTTTTGGAAAATTATTTATAAATCTAATGTTTATGATTTTGGTCCCATTAGTATTTTTTAGTGTTTCCTCTGCTATGGCAAATATTAGTGGAATGAAAAGACTAGGTAAAATTATGGGAAGTATAGTGTTAGTATTTTTATCTACAGCACTTATTGCGGCGATTATTGGAACCATAGCTACCCTTATTATGAAGCCAACGAGTGGTCTTCATATAGATATGTTTAAAAGTTTAATGAAGAGTGCTGTGGGAACTCAAACTATTGAAAAAGTTTCATTTTTAGATCAACTTGTGAATACATTTACTGTTTCAGATTTTGTTGATTTACTCTCAAGAAAGAATATGTTACAACTTGTTGTATTTTCAATTATTTTTGGAATTTCAGTTTCTCTTTCTGGAGAAAAAGCAAAATCGCTTGCGAGGTTACTTGAGGCCGGTTCGATTACAATGATGAACGTTGTTAAAATCATAATGTATTATGCACCTATTGGTTTAGGGTGTTATTTTGCTTCGATGGTAGGCCAACTTGGCGGTCAAATTCTAAATGGATATTTAAAAATATTTGTATTATATTTAATCATTTCTGTAATTTATTATTTTGGATTTTTTAGTCTGTATGCTTTTGTTGCAGCTGGTAAAAATGGTGTAAGAATATTTTGGGAAAATGCTGTTACACCTTCAGTCACAGCGTTAGCAACTTGCTCTAGTGCGGCTTGTATACCAGCTAACTTAGAAACTGTAAAAAAAATTGGTGTGCCGTATGATATTGCAGAGACTGTAATTCCACTTGGTGCAAACATGCATAAGGATGGGTCTGTATTTGGTGGGGTTATGAAAATTACACTTTTAATGGGCTTATTTGGTAAGGATATGACTAGTGTTAGCTCAATACTTGGTATTATAGGTGTTTCACTTCTAGTAGGGGCGGTTATGGGTGCTATTCCTAGTGGTGGAATGATTGGTGAAATGTTAATATTAAGTGTATATGGTTTGCCACCAGAGGTTCTTCCAATTATTGCAGTTGTTAGTGTAATTATAGATGCACCAGCAACGCTACTTAATTCTACAGGAAACACGGTATGTTCTATGCTTGTTACTAGACTAGTAGAAGGTAAGAACTGGTTGAAACATAATAAAAAAATTGCTAGTTAAACGAGTATATAAATAAGATATTGAATTATTATATAATTCATATAAATATGAAAATGGAGCCTCGCGTGAGATAAATTCCACAGCGGAGCTCTCTTTTTTAATTATTAATCAATTTTACAAATTGGTAATAGCGTTGGAGGAGTTAGCGCTATAATAATTTTAGCTGGGGTATCATCAACATTTTGACAAAGATGAGGGTAGGTACTATCTAGGTGAATACTATCTCCTACTTCTAGGGTGGATGAGAAATCACCTTGTGTTATTTTAACTTTCCCTATTAGCACAGTAATAAATTCTTCGCCATCATGGGTATGAGTGCTATTACCTGCTTGATAACCGGAAGGAAGATTAACCATTAATACTTGTAATTGACGACCAAAAGCTGCTGATAATACCTCTACTTCGGGGCCCTGTGCTAACTTTATTTTTGGCCTAAAATCTTTCCTTACTAGCTCCGGTTTAAACAATTGATCTTCTACAAAATTTTTTATTGGAATGTTAAGTGCAAAAGAAATTTTTTTAAGACTTTCTAATGAAAGTGAAACTTTATCATTTTCAACTTGGCTGATGAATCCACAGGATAATCCAGTTTCCTTAGCTAATTTGGAAATGTTCATATTTATTTGTTGCCTGTAATTTCTAATTTTATTTCCGATAGACATTATATAACACTCCTTAAATAGTTTAGTGATACAAAATATTATTTATTATTACTAAAAAATGTTGACACAGATAAAAACATTTGGTAATATTAAATAAATGTTAGTAGTACTAATATATTATTATCTACAGCAAAATGCAAGCTAAAATAATGTAGATTTAATATAAACAAGTTTAGTAAGGTAAAAATAATTACATTAATCAAATGAAATTATTAAATCAGGAGGTTATTATATGAGTATTTATGGAGTAACAAAAGGCACAAAATTTGAAGAACAAGTAGATAAAAATGGAAAGGGTGAAGAACAAGGCGCAGGAATGTATGCAGGTTTAGCATTCCTTGCTAAGGAAAGAGGTCTTGATGAATTATCAGAAGTCCTTCTAAAAATAGCAGTAGACGAAATGCGCCATGCAGGTATATATGCAGTTCTTAATGGTCACACCAACCAAGATATTTTTGAATTTTTAAAAAAGATTGCACCAGCTGAAAGTAATGCTTTTGTAAAATTAAACCAGTTTGCAAGTCAGGTACGGGAAATCGGACTTGAAGATGCTGCAAAACAAATAGAATCAATTGCAATGGATGAACGCCATCATGGAGAGTTACTTGTAAAGCTAGTTGATAAAGAGTCTAAATAACAATTATATTATAATAAACATAGGCATACTAAAACCATAAGATTTATGTTATGGAAGTGGTATGTCTATTATTTTACCAATTATTAAGTAGAAGATAGATGCTTGCCAGCTTTATATACTTTCTAATATATGAGATAATAGACTTAAAGCATGAAAGTTATCACTAGGATAGTAAAGGTTATGGTAGATATATTTATTAGGAGGGGTTTGTTATAAAACTTACTAGAGAATTTTATGCTAGAGAGACTTTGCAGGTTGCGAGAGAACTACTGGGAAAAATACTTGTGCATGAAATTAATGGAGCAAAACTTATGGGAAAGATAGTTGAAACAGAAGCGTATATTGGGTCAATTGATAAGGCTTGCCATGCTTATGGAGGAAAACATACACCTAGAGTTGAAACTTTATACGGCATGCCTGGCATAGCATATGTATATTTTATTTATGGAATGTACCATTGCTTTAATGTAATAACAAAGGAAGAAGGGTTTCCAGAAGGGGTTTTAATAAGAGCTATTGAGCCAATAGGTGACCTTGATGAAATGGCAAAATTAAGATTTAAGAAAGATTATAATGAATTAACAAAAGTTCAAATTAAAAATTTAACCACAGGTCCATCTAAGTTATGCATAGCTATGAATATAAATAAAGAAAATAACCAGCAAGATTTGTGTACAAGTGAATTATATATTGAAGAGTCAATGGATAAAGAAAAAATACAAATTATAGAAGATAAGAGAATTGGTATTAATTATGCAGAGGAAGCAGTAGACTTTTTATGGAGATTTTATATAAAAGACAATATTTGTGTATCTGTTAAACATAGAGTTTGACAGTATAATAAGACTGAAGGGAAGTAATGAAAATGAGCTTTTTATTTAATGATAAAGAAAAAAATGGAGTAGAAGAAATTAAGTTTGGGAAAAAACTTAATAAAAATAGAGTAATTACAAGGGCAGTGACCTTAAAAATATTAGATACAGCAATTATATACAATGACGAGGAAGATTATTATGATACATTAGCTACGTGCGCTAATGAGAATAATATAATAGAGACAATTAGTATAGAAGGGTTTGAAATACATGAAAATGTTATAGAACTTAAAGGTGCATATATTGACTATGAACAAGATTCAGATATAAACTCTACTGGAACAATATATTATTTATAATTTGATGTGAAATTATATTTAAAAAACAGTATGAATTAAGGGAAGCCATTATTATATGGCTTCCCTTATAGGTTCTATTATTATCAACGTAAGTTATATATATTAAAGCAAAGGGGGCTCTGCTTTAACTTCTATTCTATATTTAAATAATAATACATATTTGTGTCAGTTTGGTGGCAAATATGTGGAATATTTATTAAGTCTTATATAATTAATGTTAAATGTGATTAGTAAATTTAAGGTTAACACGAGGATGAATTTTTGCGTTATTATTTTTGGTTTATATTGCCACTAATATAACTAAATATAGTACAATAGACACTAGAGAATGAATAAGCAAATAATTTTATGGAGGTTATTATGAAAAAAATTTCACCATTTTCAAAAAAAATGTGGACAATTGATGGATTAGTTATTACAAGTGTATTTTTAATAATTGCAGTGGCTTTAAGCATATTTTTAGGGTTTGATTCAGTATGGAAGTATATATTAATATTAAGTGTATATGTAATAGCAATTGTAATATTTATAAATTCACTATTTATGCCAAAATATAAGTATGAAAAATTTAGTTATGATATGGATGAAGAAAAGATTATCTTGAAATATGGCGTATTAACAGAAATAAATGTAATTATTCCAATGAGTAGAGTTCAGTATGTAGATACAGAGCAAGGAATAATATTAAAAAAATATAAGCTAATAAATTTAACTGTACACACTGCTGGTGGAGCTTATAAAATCCCATATTTAGAAAGCGATATAGGAAATGAACTTCAGTTAAGTATTACAAAAACTGTTCAGGAGAGAAGTATATGAGAGAACTAAAACACCAACATAAATTTATAATATTTTCTGAACTTTTTCAATTTATAAAAAACAGCATAGTTCCACTTGTCATATTTTTAGTATCCTTAGGTTCTAAAATTCCTAAAAAGTATGGCGGAGATTACACAGAAGTTATAGTGATAATTGCTTTTTTTGTTATAGTTAGCGCTTTAGCTATATTTAAATGGAAGAGAAATGTATATAACGTTCAGGATGAGGGCATGTACATGAAATACGGTATTTTTGAAATTCATGAGAGAACCGTTCCTTTTTCACAAGTACATACTGCAGATATATCGTCATCATTAATTCAGCGTGTTTTTAATGTCTGCAAGCTTGAGATAGATACTGCGGGGGGAGATAAAAAGTCTGAAATATCTATTTTCTCATCTAAGCAGGAAGCACTAAGAATTAAAAGTATTATATTTAAGGTTAAAGAAAATGAAAATCAAGATGAAATTGTAGAAGAAAAAAACATAAAAAAGCTCACTTCTTCTTTAAAAGATTTATTTGTTATGGCGACATTCTCTACCCGTATTTTAGCCGGATTTTTTATAATTTTTGCATTTTATTCTAAGATAGATGATATGTTGCCAAAGGAATTTAAGAAAAGAGCTCAAGGGTATACTGATAATGTAATGAAGGGAGTTAATGGTGTTAATATAATTAAATATGTAGTAATATTAATTTTTATTATTTTGTTTATTTCCTGGGTTATATCTATTGGTTTAACTATAATAAAATATTATAAATTTACAGTTATACGCGAAGACGATAATATTAAATTATCATATGGGTTATTTAATAAGAAGGAAGTAACTATTCCGGTGAAACGAATTCAAAGTTTAATAATAGTTGAGGGAATTATTAAAAAGTCATTAGGGTACTTTTCATTAAATGTTGAAACCATAGGTTATGGAAAGGATAAGGGTGAGAGTACAATGATTTGTCCTATTGCTAAAAGAACAGTGCTTGATAAGTTTTTTGTGGATATTTTACCTGAAATGAATATAAGTTATGAACTAGAGAAGTCTCCTAGAAAAGCTTTAAAGGGATTTCTTTTATTTAGATTAGTACCTGAGTTTATAGTAATGTCTTTAGTAGCATATTTTGCACCTTATGGGTACTATATATTTTTATTAATTCCTATATTGGTAATCTTATACTATACAAGATTTATCGATAATGGACTGTATTGTAGTGATAAGTTTATTGTTATGAGATATAGAAAACTTGCAAGAGAAACTATCATAATGCAAAAGAAGTCTGTACAGTCGATGGAAAAAATACAAAATATATTCCAAAAGAAAAAAGCCGTTGCAAAATGTAAAGTAACAATAGCAGGGGATGTAGTGGGTAATTCGTATACTGTTGGATATATGAATGAAGATTTTATAAAAGATCATGGTAGATTTTGAAATTAAATTAATATAAGGTAAAAAATGTATATAAAATGACAAGTATTTTATAAAAATACTTTTCGGGTACATATTTTTACCTTTCATGTCATAATTGTATACATATAAGTTGAAAAGAATTATAATATAGTGAAATGCTTATTAAAGGAGGTGCATCATGGCAATGCAAACAACAGTACACAAAAAACATAAAAAATATAGGAAAACTATTAAAGTAGGTATAGTAACTTTACCTATTTTAATAGTTATATATTTGGGCGTATCAATGTATTTTAGCAATCATTTTTATTATGGCTTTGCAATTAATGGCATTGATGCTTCATGTAAAACTGTAGAGGAAGTTGATACAGAAATGTTAACGAAATCCAAAACATATACATTGGATTTGAAAGAACGAAATGGTGTGAAAGAACAGATTAACGCTAATGAGATTGGCTTAAAATATGATGTAAAGGATAAAATTCAAGCTTTAAAAGAAAGTCAGAATTCATTTACGTGGATTTTTTCGTTTTTTAGTCCCAAAACTTCTGAAATGAATGGCATAGTTAAATATGACGATAAACTATTAAAAGAATGTTTTGATAAGCTTGCAGTTTCTGATAGCAAGAAAATAATTGAGCCTAAAGATGCTAGCTTTAAATATTCGGATAAGGGTTATGTTATTGTAAAGGAAGTTAAAGGAAATAAAGTAAATGACAAGCAGTTGTATGCAAATTTAGTAAGTGCAATTGTTAAGGGAGAAACAACAGTAGATTTGGAGGCGAAAAATTATTACATCAATCCCAAATATACATCAACATCTCAAAAGGTTAAAAATGCTAAAATTTTACTTAATAAGTATACAACTTCGAAGATTACGTATACCTTTGCTGGAGGAGAAGAAGTTTTAGACGGTTCTACAATACATAACTTTCTTGGAGTTGACAAAAACCTCGAAATCACATTTGATAAAGATAAAATGAACAATTATGTAAATAAAGTTGATAATAACTATAATACATATGGCAAGCAAAGAGATTTCGCTACGTCTCTCAAGACAACGGTAAAGGTAAGTGGAGGCGATTATGGTTGGTTGGTTAATCGTTCAGGGGAGGTCAATGATCTAATTTTAGCTATAAAAGGTGGACAAACTATAAAAAAAGAGCCACATTACACACAAACGGCTGCATCTCATGATATTAATGACATCGGCAGTACTTATGTTGAAATTAATTTGAAAAAACAGCATTTATGGTTTTATAAAAATGGCTCTCTTGTTGTACAAGGAGATGTTGTTACTGGTGGTGTTAGCGATCATCATGAAACACCTAAAGGAGTTTATGCATTAAAATATAAGGAGAAAAATGCAACATTAAAGGGTGAGGGTTATAGTCAGCCTGTCGATGTTTTTATGCCATTTAATGGTGGAATTGGAATACACGATTTAGCTTCTAGACATTCATTTGGCGGAAGTGTATATTTGACAAATGGTTCTCATGGTTGTATAAATTGTCCACCTATTTTAGCAAAAACGATATATAACAATATTGATGCTAATACTCCAGTTATATGTTACTAGAATTAATTAACAAAATGGATTAGATTCTTAAAAATAAAGGTACAGAGTTGTAATAAACTCTGTACCTTTATTTTTTTTCTTTACATACAGGCAACAGCAATCATTTACTGATGGAGTAGTTTTACAAAATGAGTATGATTGCCATTGATATCATATATTCGTAGGCCTGAATTTTTAACAAAATAATATAATTAATCAAAAAAGTCAGTTTTGGATTTAAATTTATAAGCATGACCAATTTGAATAAGTATAGGGGGACTGGATATTACAAGGGTTTTCATCTAACTCAGACAATTCCTTTTTATCATCATGTTTCTTTTCACAATCGTACTTATCTTTATCTATAGGTTTATTATCATGTTTCCTTTCACAAATGCAATTATCTTTATCCGTAGGTTTATTATCAGATTTCTTTTCACAATCGTAATTATCTTTATCAGTAGGTTTATCATCATGTTTCTTTTCACAAATGCAATTATCTTTATCCGTAGGTTTATTATCATGTTTCTTTTTACAATCGTAATTATCTTTATCCGTGGGTTTATTATCAGGTTTCTTTTCACAATCGTAATTATCTTTGTCAGTAGGTTTATCATCATTTTTCATTTCATAATTACACTGGTCTTCACAATCATTTTTATCTTCACACCACTCTTCAGGATGGTAATTTATTTTAATATTAGGCATAACATCACGCTCCTTAGATTTATTTAATATATAATACGTAACTTAATAAAAAATGATACTAACATGTTCTTGATTAAATTTCATAATCAAAGTATTACAATAAGTAAATATACGGTAACGATTGCTTTGCTTATAACATATTATGTAAAAGGTCTTAAGACCCGAAAAAAGGAGGATTTACTTATGGAAAAGAATCAAACTACGCACCCTTGCGATAATTGCGGTGAAATTATTAGTTCCAAAACATTACCTTTAAGTAGTGGAGTTACAATTATACCAAGTGGTATTAGTGGACCTCTAGTCGCTAAAATCCCTGTAATAATAGGCGAAACAGAGATTCAAATAGATATTGAGGCTGAGTTTAATTTGAACGAACCATTTTATGAAATTAAAAGAATAAAGAAAAATGTATATTTAACTCAATGTAAATTACTACCTAGATCTGGAGTAGTTGCTGCAGATGGCACTCTCATTTCCGGAAAATTATTTATAAGTGGATTTGTAAGAAAAAATATAGAATATGCAACAGCTGACTGCATAGGGGATAAAGTTGTAAGTGGTAGAATAGCACACACAACAATTGATGTCCCATTTACAGCTGTTACAGAACTTGAATATTCAGTGCCACCAGTAATTAGTGTTCGTGGAGTTCAAACTGAGATAGATTTATTAAGTAGTTGTGGGTGTAATGACTGCACGGGAACTATTATGGGGAAATCAGGATGTGAACAATATTTTGAAGATAGTATAACTTTTACTGAAACCCCATACTGTGAGTTAGTAGGAGTAAGAATTATTGAAGACGATATAAATGCAGATCCTATAAAATGTCATCCAGATTCAAAAGTACAACTTTACAATAAGATAATAGAAAAAATGGTATTATATGTTAAAATTAAAGTATTACAAGTGCAACAGGTAAATATTCCACTTACTCATACAGTTAAACCAGATTGCACTACAACTCAGTATTCCGATTACGAAAAGTAAATATATAAACATTTAGGTATAGCCGTGCATCTAAAGAAGATATTATTCTTTGAATGCACGGTTATTTATTATAGCAGATATATTATATATTTAATGATATTTAAGTAACGCTTATTCTATTTTCTACATAGTATGTAGAAGGTCATAAGACCTCAATAAAAGGAGGAATTACCTTTGGAAAAAAATCAAGTTGTATACCCTTGCGATAATTGTGGTAAAATTATTACTTCACAAACATTACCTTTAAGTAGTGGAACTACTATTACACCAGTTGGTATAAGAGGCCCTCTAGTAGCTAAAATACCTGTAGTACTCGGCGAAAGAGAGATTCAAATAGATGTTGAAGCTGTGTTTAAATTAAACGAGCCATTTTTTGAAATTAAAAGAATAAAGAAAAATGTATATTTAACTCAATGTAAATTGCTACCTAGATCTGGCGTAATTGCTGCAGATGGAACTCTAGTATCCGGAAAATTATTTATAGGTGGATTCGTAAGAAAAAATATAGAATACGCTACCGCTGACTGTGTAGAAAAAGAAATTGTAAGTGGTAGAATCGCTCATACAACAATAGATGTACCATTTACAGCTGTAACAGAAGTTGTATATACAGTACCACCAGTAGTTAAGGTTCGCGGAGTCCAAAAAGAAATAGATTTATTAAGTAGTTGTGGATGTAATGACTGTACGGGCACAATTATGGGGAAATCAGGATGTGAACAATATCTTGAAGATAATATAACTTTTACTGAAAGCCCATACTGTGAATTAGAAGGAATAAGGATTTTTGAAGACGATATTAATACAGATCCTTTATACCATAAAACTAATTCAAAAGTACAACTTTATAATAAAGTAGTAGAAAAAATGGTTGTATATATTAGAGTCAAAGTATTACAATTACAGCAGGTAAATATTCCGGTTGTTCACCGTTGCGATGATGACGACGAGTAAAGAGCCCTTATAAACACTTAATAATAACCGTTTTTCTAAAAAAATATTATTCTTTAGAAAGACGGTTATTTAAATATAATCAATATAATAAAGGAGCATTCTTCAATGAAATCAGACAATAACAATGACAAATTGGGAATGATAAAGTTGCTTATTATTTTGAACATGTTACAACAACCCAATTGTATTATAAATTTTAATAAAACATCAAAGAAAAACTCAAGAAATATTAAACATAAAAATAAAAAATTAGATAATTTAATTGTAAAAAAAAATGCGAAAGATAAAATTAATTCAGAATTAATACTACCTATAGAGCAAGTAATCGTTGAAGAGGATTCAGAATTAATACTACCTATAGAGCAAGTAATTATTGAGGAGGATTTAGAATTAATACTACCTATAGAGCAAGTAATTATTGAAGAGGATTTAGAATTAATACTACCTATACAAGAAGTAACTATTAAAGAGGATTCGAAATTTATAACTCCTATTTGTGATAGATTAAGTAATGAAAAAATCTTTATTATTTCAAAACTAATACAACGATTATATTATAGTGAATTGAGAAATAAAACATTGCAAAACTGTTTAATAGATATTAAGCGTGAAAATAATGTTGCAGCAAATAAGTCAAGTTTGATTAGAAATTCAAAAGATAAATTGGAGACAACATACATACTTCCATCGCAAGAAGTAATTATTAAAGATGATAATGAATGTATAAAGAAAAAAGACGATAGTGATATCACTATCAATGATGTTTATAAAATTCATGAGAATATAAATAATGATTACTGTGAAACTTTAATATCAACACTACCAATCATAATAGCCCAAAAAAATATAGATATTCCTATTGAATCAACATTTAGATTGGAAAATGCTGCATTAGATATAAAAAATATGAAGAAGGACGTATATTTAACTAGTAGTAAGTTACTACCTATGTTTGAAAAAGATGATATTTTTCCATCATTGAATGGAAAACTTTTTTTAGAGGGTTTTGTTAGAAATAAAATAGACTTTTCTATAGCAAAAGGTGTTTATGATAACATAATTAATCTAGATACTGAATGCGTTATAATTTATATCCCATTTAAATGTACCACTTTAATCAACTGTAGGGTTCGCCCAGTTTTCTCAAAAGGAAAGGGTCTAGATTATATACCCATTTATATATCATCAGATTGTTTAAATATCAATAATGATTTTAATGAATATTTAAACGAAAAAAATGCTCAATGTAGTGAGTATATTAATTGCGATATTACACCTATAAATTGTAATATAGAAAGGGTAAAAATTTATGAAACATATACACTGGTTGATAGAAAACCTTTTATTAAAAAATTTCCTTTTGAAATGAATTTTAATACTATTAAAGAGAATATAATATTAAATCTTTCATTAACATTGATTCAAAAACAAGATATATCAATTAATCATAGTAAGAATTCTAGGTGATAACATATAAAATGACAAGGAAACATAGACAAATAAGCAAAAATGTGTTATATTTGTACAATGCAATATAACTTTGTCGATTTTTAAAATAATTAGTAAATAAACTAACAAGTAGATATTTTGGTGATATTTATACAAAATTTAATTTTGAAAATCGGATATTAGTAATATAAATAATAGATAAGTTGTAGTTGTATTATTATGAATCAAATTAAAAGGGGACCTATTAATTATGGAAAATAACAACAGTCAAGTTCAAAATGGCGATATTAATAATCAACCAATGACATTTAAGGACTGGATACTTACTGATTTATTGCTACTAATACCTATAGCAAATTTAGTGTTAATGTTCGTTTGGGCATTTGGTAAAGATGTAAATAAAAGCAAAAAAGCGTTCTTTCAAGCACAGCTAATTATGTGTGCAATAGGATTGGTAATATATATTATATTTTTTGCTACTATAATAGCTTCTATAATGAATAGAGGTTATTAAATAGCAATTCTAACTGTTATAATAATAGGACTATGATTACTTTAAATAAATAATAGTAAGCCCACATCTTATGGTAAGGTGTGGGTTATTTTATGCTTATGATAAATTATGAATTTATGCCTTCCTATACTTTTTAAGAGCTATGGTGTTTAATATAAGAAATAGTAATGCATAGCCTATAAGAATTAGTACATCATATCTAACGTCTATTAGACTCTTTCCCCTTAGCATAACATCCTTTAATGCTTCTGCACCATAAGTCATAGGGAATACTTTTGATAATATCTTTGCCCAGACCGGTGAGTTTCTCAAATCAAATATACCACTAAACATAATTTGTGGAACTATTACTATAGGGATAAATTGAAATAATTGAAATTCATTACGTGCAAAGGCAGATAAGAGAGTTCCAAGTGCTAAAGATCCTGAGGCAAGTACCAAATTTATTACAAGCACTGCCCAAAAGCTACCTACCATGGGCACGTTAAGGCCATATACACTAAAAATCTGAAGTATTATAGTCTGAATGGCTACAAAGGATCCAAACCCTAGGAAATATCCTAAAACTATCTCCCACCTTTTTAGGGGAGTGGCAAGAATTCTATCAAGTGTTCCGCTTATTCTTTCTCTCAAAAATGCAACACCTGCTATTAAAAATACGAAAAAGAAGATAAAGAAACCCATAAGGATTGGAGCCATGGAATCAAAGGCTCCCATATCCATAGAACCATGTAAAAAACTAATTTCAGGCTTTTGAGTAGTACTATTTAAAGAAAGCTTGTTTAGCGTGTTAATAACAAGGCTGGTTATAGATGGGTCAGCGCCATCTAGTGTAACCTTTGGTTTATTGCCAATAAAAACAATATAGGCATCTGTACTTTTATCATTCAAATTTTTCAATGCGAGTTCTTCGTTAGAAACTTTATTAACATTGGCAAAGGTTTGTAGTTTTTCTACATAAATAGGTGGTGCTGAAATAAGATCAATATTTGGGGTTGTGGTTGCGGAGCTGAGAATAGCACTTAAAAGATACATTACAAAAACTGGAGCAACAAACATTAGAGCGATAGATCTTTTGTCACCGCGAAGTTGTTTTATTAATCTTTTAGCAATCGATAATACTCTCATAGGTGATTCACCGTCCCTTCTTTTCCATAATAGAGAAATGCGCCTTCAACCGTGCTTTCTCCAGATTTTTCTTTTAATTCATCAGGGGTGCCAATTGCAATTAGCCCACCGTTTCTAATTAGAGCAAGCCTATCACAATGTTCAGCTTCATCCATAACATGGGTAGTTATAATTATTGTCACTTCTTCTTTTCTTAAGCGCTCAAATTCATTCCAAAATTGGAGCCTAAGAACTGGATCAATTCCTACGGTAGGTTCATCAAGAATAAGTAGTTCTGGTTTGTGAACTAAGGCTATAGCAAGGGATAATCTTCTTTTCATTCCACCAGAAAAATTCTTAACTAGTTTTTTACATTCATCACGAAGAAGAACCAATTCTAAAACCTCAATTGCTCTTTGTTTTGCAAATTTGCCCTTGAGGCCATATAAGGATGCAAAAAATAATATATTATCAAGAGCGGTTAAGTCTTCATATAGTGCGTCACTCTGAGCCATATATCCAATTCTTGAAACTACAGCTAGTGATGGCATTTTAGTATCAAGTACGCATACAGAGCCATTTGTAGGTTCACTCATTCCAACAATAGATTTTATCAAAGTTGTTTTACCAGAACCAGATGGTCCAAGGAGGCCAAGTATCTCTCCTTTCTTTACATCCAAATTAATATTTTCGAGTACAACAAATTTTCCGAATTGTTGCCTATAATTTTCTATTTTAATAATATTTTCATTATTCATTTATTCCTCGCTCCTTTTTACTCCTATTCCATTTATTAAAATATCCACTATTTTTTCTATATCTTTTTCATCTCCATCAGTCGTAAATACCTCTGGAAATAAATTACTTAATATAGAATAACCTGCAAGCAAACTAATTAAGCTCCTTGTCATAAGCCTGGGTTCAATTTCTCTTAAATTTCCTTTTTCTATATTGCTTTTAAAAAAGTTATCAACTATAGGCATAAGTTTCGGTGCAATTTCCTTTTGAAGGGGTTCTAATAATTCTGGATGGTAAAACGATTCAATCATAACAGTTTTTACCAGAGGTCCATTTCTCTTAATCAAAGCCATTCTATCCATCATTATATTTTTCAATACTACATTTATGGACTCATTTTTTTTATTATCCATAATTTTTTCCATGGATTTAAACATAAGAGGCCTAAAAAATTTTACTATTAGGGGCATTAGTAAACCAACTAATAAATCTTTTTTAGTTTTAAAATATCTAAAAATTGTCCCCTCAGATATGTTTGCCTCTTTTGCGATATCACTAGTTCGACCTCCCTCGAAGCCCTTTTCAGAAAAAATCTTTGTTGCAGCATCTAAAATATCCCATTGCCTTTTTGATATTTCATCTTCCGGTAGGGTTTCATCAAACAAGTAACTATATAATTTTTTATCATCTGTCACTAATACCAACTCCTTATAAGTTATCATTCTAAAAACAATGAATGAGTGACTACTCACTTTTTATTATAACGCTAAAATGCACTTTGTCAATTTAAAAATAATTCTTTACTTTATTTTACATTTATGACATAATATAAATTGGGAATTGTTTTTATTTGTATTTATTAGAATATAATTAAACTTACAAAAGGAGGATAATTATTCAAAAAAAGTTAAAAAAAGTTGAGTATTATTATTCAAAGTGGTAGTATGTACTTGTATTATCCTAAATTCTTCATTAAATTATATTAGTTTCTGAATGTAACTTATTCAATCTGGAACTTAGGTACCACTTAATTTATAATTTTAGGGAGGTAGTGTTTATGAATACTAACAAAACTGACAAAATTGTAAAGGTTTCAATTCTAAGTAGTGTAATTTTAGCTTCATTATCACCGGTTATTGCATATGCAGATGAATCGAATTTGAAGATTCCAGAGTTATCATCTAGTCAAAATGGAACACTTATGATGGGACTCGTAATTTGTCTTTTGGGTATGGCATTTGGTTTTTATCAATTTTTAAGGGTAAAGAAAATTAGAGCACATAAATCAATGCTTGATGTTTCCGCTATTATATTTGAAACATGCAAAACTTACTTAATTCAGCAAGGTAAATTTATTGCAATCTTATTTCTTCTTATAGGTAGTATTATTGCATTTTACTTTGGTTACTTGCAAGGAACTAGCTTTGGTGGCGTATTATTAGTGCTTGGCTGGACTATTGTTGGTATACTCGGGTCTTATGGTGTTGCTTGGTATGGCATAAGGATGAATACGTTTGCAAATAGTAGAATGGCATTTGCTTCATTAAAGGGTAAACCTTTAAACCTTGTAAATATTCCTCTTGATGCAGGTATGAGCATTGGAGTACTTTTAATTTGTGTCGAACTCTTTATGATGCTTGTAATATTAATTTTTGTTCCACGTAGCCTTGCAGGTGCAAGCTTTATCGGATTTGCAATTGGTGAGTCATTGGGAGCAAGTGCATTACGTATTGCCGGTGGTATTTTTACAAAAATTGCCGACATTGGATCAGATCTTATGAAAATTGCTTTCAAGATTAAGGAAGATGACCCTAGAAATCCAGGAGTTATTGCAGATTGTACTGGAGATAATGCAGGAGATAGTGTTGGCCCTACTGCTGATGGATTTGAGACTTATGGAGTAACAGGAGTTGCTTTAATCTCATTTATTGTTCTTGCGGTTGGTATGGCATTTCCAGAGGCTGATAGATTAATACTTCAGTCTACACTTCTTACATGGATTTTTACAATGCGTATATTGATGGTTGTTACGTCAATTGCAGCATTTTATATAAATAGAGCTTATAGTGATATGAAATACAGTAATACAGATGATCTTGATTTTGAACAACCTCTAACAAATCTTATTTGGATTTCATCAATACTATCAATAATTGTTATTTTTGTAGTTAGTTACTTAATTCTTGGACCTGGTACTCAGGTTGCATTAACCGCAAATTCTAATAGTATTTGGTATGTACTAGCTATAATTATTAGTTGTGGTACTTTGGGAGGAGCACTTATTCCTGAGGTTACTAAAATATTTACTAGTGGTAAATCAAAACATGTACAAGAAGTTGTTACAGCATCAAGAGAAGGCGGAGCTTCATTAAACATTCTTTCAGGACTTGTTGCTGGTAACTTCAGTGCATTCTGGCAGGGGATGGTATTTGTACTATTAATGTTTGTAGCATATATTGCAAGTACACTCGGCTTAAAAGATATAATGATATACCCTTCAGTTTTTGCGTTTGGTTTAGTTGCTTTTGGATTACTAAGTATGGGTCCAGTTACTATTGCAGTAGATAGTTATGGCCCAGTAACTGATAACGCACAATCAATTTATGAACTATCACTTATTGAAACTATTCCTAATATTTCGAAAGAAATAGAAAGAGATTTTGGTTTCAAACCAGATTTTGAAAAAGCAAAATATTACCTTGAAGCTAATGATGGTGCAGGAAATACATTCAAAGCAACTGCAAAACCTGTACTTATTGGTACAGCTGTTGTTGGAGCCACTACAATGATTTTTTCGCTTATTCTAGTTATTCAAGATGTATTAAAGGTTAAACCTGAAACTATCCTTAATGTACTTAACCCCTACACTTTATTTGGATTTATGTGTGGTGGTGCGATAATCTATTGGTTTACAGGGGCATCTACTCAGGCAGTTTCTACAGGTGCCTATAGGGCGGTAGAATTTATCAAGAAAAATATAGAATTGGATGAGGATGCAGATCAAAGGGCATCTACAGAAAAATCTAAGGAAGTTGTTAAAATTTGTACTCAATATGCACAGAAGGGAATGTTTAATATATTTGTTGCGATATTCTCATTTGCACTAGCATTTGCATTTTTCTCAGCTCCTAGAGGTAATAACACTGAGCCAGTAGCATTCTTTGTTGCTTACCTTATATCTATAGCAGTTTTTGGTTTATATCAGGCTATATTTATGGCAAATGCAGGTGGATGTTGGGATAATGCTAAAAAGGTTGTTGAAGTTGATTTAGATGAGAAAGGTACTCCGCTTCATGATGCTTGTGTTATTGGTGACACAGTTGGAGACCCTTTCAAAGATACTTCATCAGTAGCATTAAATCCGATAATCAAATTTACGACATTATTTGGAATGCTTGCTATGGAAATTGCTATATCAGAAAGATTCAGAGCTGTAGCTCCATACATTGGAGCAATATTCTTTATAATCGCGATTATATTTGTATGGCGTTCATTCTATGGAATGAGAATTAAAAATTAATGTTAGTTTAAATTTACAAAGGACCAGATTTTATTTTGAATCTGGTCCTTTGTATTTTATGTTGTTTGCTATTCTACGTTATTTATTAGATTGATTTTTGTGGAATCCAGCAAGCAAAAACTGTACTATTATCCTCTGAAAATATTCTTACTTCACCTTTATGCTTCTTTATTACTAAATTAACAATACTAAGGCCTAGGCCCACACCATTACTTGTCTTTTTACTCCTAGAGTCATCACACTGGTAAAAAGGCAAAAATACTTTATCCTTATCCTCTTTTGGAATGATTACTCCATCATTTTTAATTAAAAGTACAAAGCCCTCACTTTTTATAAGATTTAGTTCCTCGATATCCTTACGTCCAAGCCTCTCTGCAAGTTTCGCATCTCTAATTGAAAAAGCACCCATGTAGATATTCCCGCTTTTAGGAGTGTATCTTAGAGCATTTGACATCAAATTGTCTACTACTCTTGTCATTTGGTTTACATCTACCTTATATTTACCCTGAAGGCTTATTTCACATATAAGCTTAATTTCATTCTTTTCGCAATCTTCATCATAGCCTGAGAAGAGCATTTCAAAGAGTTCATAACCATCAACTTCTACAAAATTCATTTTATAATCTGTTGTTAGTAGGTTATACATAAGGAGGTCATCTATCATTTTTTGCATATAAACACTTTTATTTAATATAACTAAAGCTTTATTTTTAATTTTTTTAATATCAGAACCTTTTTCATTAATAATAGCTTCTGAGTAAGCTCTTACAGATGTTAACGGAGTTTTAAGGTCATGTGATATTGCAGAAATCATATATTCTTTTGTTTTTTGATCTGCTTCTATAGTTTTTCTTTTTTCTTCTATGTCTTTTTCCATGATATTAAAATTAGTAATAATTTCGCCTATTTCATCCTTATTTTCGTACTTAACTGTATTTCCATATCCGGTGGCAAAATTATGCATTCCTTCTACTAATAGTTTTATTGGCTTATTAAATTTTCTGTTAAGTAGCAATATAACAGATGTATAGATTATAATAAGTACGAATATAAAACATATTATTGCAATTATTGTTTTATTGTTTACATCCTTAACAAAAATATTTCTTGCAATAGTAATCTTATAAAATCCTATTAATGTACTATCCTTAAATACTGGTTTTTTTAAAGTATAGGCCTTATACCCAGTAACTACCTTGTATAAATCAGAATACAATTCTTGTGTTTGAGTATATAGCATGCTGCTTTCATTAGAAGGATATATTTTTTCTCCTACATCTGTATATAATTCTATAAGTACTAAATTTTTATCTTTATTTATTACAAAGCTCTTATCTTTTAAGGAATTTGTATTATATAATTCAGGACTTTGTATTTTATCTTCATAGACTTTAAATTTGCTCATAATGAGTAAATAATCTTTTAAATCATTATTTTTATTATAATCTACGAGAACGTTAAACAATAAGACCGCTGTTATTATTGGAGCTAACATTATAATTAAATGAGATAAGCTAAGCCATTTTTTAAGTTTCATATATTTAGCTCTCCTATAAATTTATAACCTGTCCCCCATACTGTCTGAATAAAAGTAGGCTTTTTTATATTATCATTTATCTTCTCTCTAAGAGATTTAATATGAACGGTAACAGTGTTATTACCATTCACATCAACATTATTCCATATATGATGATAAAGATCTCCTTTTGAGAATATCTTATTGGGGTTTTGAGCCATCAGAGCCAAAATGTCGAATTCTTTTGAAGTTAAGGATAGTTCATAGCCGTTGAGTAATACTCTATTTTCTTCTAGGATTATTGTTAGCCCGTCTTTAAATTGGAGTATTTTATCTAGCTGAATATAATTTTCTTTTTTTCTGCCTCTTCTTAAATGCGCTTCAATTCTAGCGGATATTTCCATAAGGCTAAAGGGCTTTGTCATATAGTCATCCGCCCCTGATCTTAGCCCTTTTACTTTATCTAACTCTGTTTGTTTTGCACTAACAATTATTATTGGTACTTCTTCATTTAACCATCTTATATTTTTACATAATGTAAATCCGTCCATCTCTGGAAGCATAACATCGACCATAACTAGCTGAAACTCTTCCTTTTTAAAATCCTCTAGGCCTTCTTTACCGGTTGATGCCCAAAATACTTCATAACTTTCCTTTGTCAAATGTTCTTTCATTATACTAGCAATCGCTTCGTCGTCCTCAACTATTAATATTTTTTCCTTCATGTACTATTCCTCCATAAAATGCTTATATGCACAATATTATACCATGATATACTTATTTTAAGACTGTATAAATTTTTTGTTGAAATTCATTAATAAAAAAACATTACATGTGCAAATCCTGCACATGTAATGTTTTTTCTAATTTGTAACTGCTAAAGCTTCCACTAACTTTTTAGCATCTTCCATAGTAACTTTTGGGTTTCCAACAAGTATACTATAATTAAGATCATTCTCACTCCATGAAATGCACTTAATATCTTTCATTTCTGATCCTTTTTTACCTCTAATAGTTATTTTATCTTCACCTGGAATTTTTAAGTTTTCATCAACACTATCAATTACTTTAGTACCATTTATTACTGTAGTTAATGTAAAAGCTAGAGCCCCATCTTTTTCGTAAATCTGGTTTATTTCTTTGTGTTTGCTTTTTTCAATATTTAAATACTTAACCTCTTTTAACTTGTAGGTTGAATTTTCTTTTAAAGTTAATAAAGGTTTTCCTGTTATTTTAGCAGCTTTTTTTAAATCTATAGTAGTTTCATTATTTTTTGCAGCATCATCCATATTTTCAACTTTAACATCTGAGGGAAGCTTTTGGACAAATATGCTATCATCAATTTTAGGTGAAAAATTTAGTTTTGAATACTCCACAATAGATTTGTTATTTCCACTATCAGAAGAAAGTTTAACTAAAAACCAATTGGATTTTTCTATCCAATACTCTTGATCTCCTATAATACTGTTCTTTTCTTTTGCCACTGCTGAAATATGATAGGTTTTAAAGTTTCCCACAGTTTCTTCACCTTTAAAGGTTAACTGATGGGTCTTACTTATATGTCCCAATTGATTAATTAACTGATCCTTATAGTTTGTATTTGAAGCTAGAGCTAACTCAGATCCTATTTTCATACTAAAAGCTTTTTTATCTTTAGCTGTATAGGATATAAGTTTGTCCCCATCGTTTGTGGTTACAACTTTTCCAGAAGTTTTATCTTCTGTTTCTATACGTGTCTTTATTTTACCACTGGAGTTATCAGTCCATTGTTTAAATAACATACTTTCTTTTAACTTCTGATTTTCGTAGCTATCCATTTTAAATTCTGCATAATAAGACTTTGATTTTTCATTTGCTTTCATTACATTTGTTATTACCTCTTCGGGTATTATTACATCCCCTTTAGTACTGCAACCTGTAAATAAAGAGGCTACAACAGATAATCCAATTAATGTAGTAATAATTTTTTTCTTAATCATAATAATTCTCCCCCTGTTTTTATCAGTAAATTAACTTCATATATCTATTAGCCATGTGCACAAATCCTGGTAGATACTGATGTATTGTTCTTCTTACAATTATTATTATATATGATTATTATATCTTATTATGAAACTTAATAAATTCTTTATAATTAAAAATTAGGTCTTGCACAATAGAGTGAAAAATCAATATTTTATACGAGGTGTATCATTGAATATAGTGGTATACTTTATTTATAAGGTACGGTATAATAATATTTTTTAAATAGTCATCTTCTTAAATGCCTAAATTTCAACTCACCAAAATATTTACAAATATTTAAAATACAACTGAAAAATGCATTAAATATAGAGATTTTGTAATACATTATCAAGAGTATTATATATAAGAAGGAGCTGTTTAAAATGAAAATTTTACTTATAGATGACGAAGAAAGCATTCTAAATTTAGTCCGTATGAATCTAGTACTAGAAGGTTTTGATGTAATAACTAGTTCTACTGGTAATAATGGAATCATGGCTTTTCAAGATGAAAATCCAGACCTAGTGTTACTTGATTTAATGCTACCTGATTTAGATGGTTATGAAGTTATGAAGAAAATACAACAGATTAATAGGGAAATTCCCATTATTCTTCTTACTGCAAAAGGTCAACTTAATGATAAACTGCTAGGGTTACAGTTAGGGGCGGATGATTATATTACAAAACCCTTTGATAGTAGGGAAATTATACTGCGAATACGTGCAATTTCAAGGCGGATAAATCAATCGAAGCGCCATAATGAAAATTCTGAAAACGAAATAGAAAAAGGTTTCATCAAGTTACTGAAAGCTGAAAGAAAGATTTTTATAGATTCCATTGAAGTACAATTTACTTTTCGAGAATTTGAAACTTTAAATCTTTTAATGCAAAATATTAATAAGGTTTTTTCTAGAACCGAGTTACTAAAAAAACTTTGGGGTTATGATTATGAGGGAAACACAAGGGCTGTTGATATTCATATAGAACGAATTCGTAAAAAACTTAAAAATCATGGAAATGCTATTCAAACTATTTATGGTGCTGGATATAGATTAGAGGTATGAAATGAAAATTGGTATAAAAAATAAAATTGTGATTATGAATATAGCAGTCTTACTTCCGGTTTTACTTATCGTTTGCTTCATTACCATTGGTAATCTTTATGGAAATATAATAAAAAGTACTATTACAATGCTAAAACAAGAGAGTTACAACAGCCAATTAAATATAATTACATATTTAGATAACGAAAAAAACATAGGCTTGCCAGAACTTCTTAAGAATATGAGCCCTTTTATAGCTAAAAATTTGTCCGATCATTATAAATTCAGAATTCAATTATACAACAAGGATGGACTAGTAGGGGATTCCGAAGAGTACCCTATAATTTTAGAGAATAAAGATGTTGATTATGCACTTTCAGGAACTAAATCCTATATTATGAAAAAAATTGAAAACAAGCAATATATTTTATTTTCTAGCCCGCTTTATTTCGAAGGAGAAACTATTGGTTGCTTTCGGTATATTTATCCCCTAGATAAAGAAATAGGTTTAGTTGAAAATACAAGTGTAACCATGCTTTTGGTAGGCATACTAGCGCTGTTTCTTTCTATTTTTTTAAGTAATGCATTTTCTGGAAAAATTGTTAGTCCTATTGTATCTTTAAAAATAGCCTCCCAAAAGGTTGCAAATGGAGATTTTACAAATACTATAGAAATTGATACCACGGATGAAATCAAGGATTTAGCAGACTCCTTTAATCTTATGTCTACCAATATAAGCAAATCTATTTTAAAATTAAAAGATGAAAAAGCAAATCAAAAAAGATTTTTAGATAACGTTACTCATGAATTAAAAACCCCCATAACCTCAATCATTGGATATGCAGATTTACTTCCTAGAGTAAAGACAGAAAAGGATAAAACACAATGTCTCGATTATATTCAAAAGGGTGGACATCGTCTGCTTTGCCTTGTAGAAGAATTGTTAAATCTCTCTAAATTAAATAAGGAAGATTTTCAAATGGAAGTTGCGCAAACGAATCTTAAATGTATAATAGAGGAAAGTTTGTTGATTTTAAGACCGAGATTAGAGAAATACAATATTTTTATAGAGTCACTTTTATTTGATCATTCCATTTGGATAGATAAACAAAAAACGGAACAAGTATTTTTAAATATATTTGACAATGCAATTAAATATAGTGATTGTACTTCCATTGTTATAAAAATGTTATCAAGGCATGGATATCTAATTGTTTCTATAGCAGACAACGGTGGAGGTATACCAAAGGAACATCTGAAAAAGGTTTTTGAACCTTTTTATACTGCAAATAAAAGACTACAAAATCAATATGGCGGTATGGGTCTTGGACTTGCAATTTGCAAGGAAATTATGAAAAAGCAACAAGGGGATATTTCCATAAGTAGTGACAAGGGAACAAAGGTGGAATTGCTTTTTAAATTGTTACAAAATTGATTCAATTCTGATGCAATCCTGAAAACGTTTTTTGCTATGATAAGGAGGAGGAGAAAAATAAGTATTTTAAAGAAACATAAAAAATTATTTATTGTTTATTTTGTTTTTATGCTATTGCTCGGAATCATAATATTTTGGCAATATGAAAAAAATTATGATCATGTAGTACTTATTCAAGATAGAGAACAAGTTTTAAAAGCTATAAGTACATCCACACCTGTAAAGTTAGAAGTTTATAGTAACAGTTGGGGTAAAATCATTATTTCTGAGAGTAATGTTATTCGAAGTATATGGAATATTATAGACGAAATGTCTAAGAGTAGTCCTTTGCAAGAAAGTCAAAATACATATACGAATGATGAAATAAGTGGCACTATTTTTTATCTGAATGGTAAAAAAACTACTTTTACTTTAGGAAGTTACTTGAAAATCGGTGCTATTATTTATGGAAATGCTAAAGACAAGCCTTATGTAGATCAGCTTAAAAATTATTTGGATGAAATTTTATGTTCTGCGCAAAATCTAAGCAATCTTATTAATGAACGAAATAAGGTTACTGTAGTAGATATTAATAATAATATACAAAAATGTGGTCGTGATGATAAGACATTTATTCGTAATAAAATACTAAAATGTTCTAAGATTAAGGATAATGCTTCCCTAGAAAAAGCAATCAATACAAAGGGAAAAGTGCTATACCACATAAAAACCTATTTAGAAAAAGAAAGTAATTCTATTCCAAATACAAGAGATACATTCTATGCAATTATAAATATTGACGTATATGAAAATGGGTATATTGTTATTCAAGATTTTAGTAATGATGTAGTAAATGCAATTTATATGAAAGGAAATTTAGTAGAGGTATGCAAAAACATCAGTAAAACTGGTATTTAATTTTTAAATATTCTGGAGGTACCTTAATGAAAGCTTACAAATTTACTATGTTTATTTTTCTCTTGATTTGCTCAATATCGTTAACTGCATGCAATAAAAACAGGAGTGATTATCCTAGCCTGCAAGGAAAAAAACTTTTGGTTTACGTAGCCTTTCATGAAGACGAGGCTAAACCATTACTAGAAGGTTTTAAACAAAAAACTGGTTGTGAGTATTCCCTTTTGAGGTTTCCTACAGGGGAAGCTTTAGCCCGGGCAATTGAGGAAAAAGCAGCTCCTAAGGCAGATGTTTTTTTAGGTGGAACCGTAGATGCCCATGAGTATATGAAAAAAGAAGGCATAATTGAAAAATATATTTCTACAAATGCCAGTTCTATTCCTGAAAGATATAAAGATGAAGATGGGTATTGGACAGGACTTTATATAGAAGCCTTATCTATTGGTATCAATAAAGAAAGATGGGACGCCGAGTTTAAATCAAAGGGAATAAAGCTGCCGGAAAGTTTTCAAGATCTGTTAAATCCCGCTTTTAAAGGTGAAATTATTATTCCTAACCCAAAAACCTCAGGCACAGGATACACTTTTGTTTCTTACCTTGTACAATCAATGGGAAAGGAAAAAGCCTTAGAATATCTAGGTAAGCTCAACCATAATGTAGCTCAAGTTACTACAAATGGTCTTACTCCAGCAGAAAAGGTAGGTATTGGTGAATATTTAATTGCTGTTAATTTTATAAATCAACAGCTTATCGTTAAAAAATCTGGATTTAATATACAATATAAGATTCCTAAAGATGTAGGATGGACACTTTGCGCAGTCTCTAAGATTAAAAATGGTCCGGATTCTAAGGCTGCAAATGCTTTTATAGATTATTGCTTAACGGCGCAAGCCGGTAATGCTCTGAAAAATTTTTCTATGGCTATGTCTACAAGAGAAGATGTGTCATTGCCAGAGGGAGGACAAAATTTAAGTAATCTTATAGGTAGTGATAAATACGATTTTAAAAAAGCGGGCATTGATAAAGAAGAAATGTTAGATGCCCTTGAAAGGATTAAACCGTAAATTTATATATAGATTAATATATTTAAATTAAAAAATATAAAATGAAAGGTCGATGAAATGAATGGAGAATTTATTTAATTTTTTAAAACCCGCTCCAGCTATTGAAAGATTGCCAAAAGAAAAAATTGATCCAGTTTACAAAAAGTTTCGGTTACAAGTATTTATAAGTATTTATATTGGTTATATGGGTTATTACTTTGTTAGGAGTAATTTTTCACTAGCTAAGATGTACTTAATTCATGAAGGATTTACAAAAACACAACTTGGATTTGTTGCCTCTGCGCTAGGACTTGCTTATGGTATTAGTAAATTTGTTATGGGTAACGTATCAGATAGATCCAATGCAAGGTACTTTCTAGGCATCGGTTTAATTTTGTCTGGTATTACAAATCTATTTTTACCACTTACAACAAGTCTTACAGTAATGTTTATGTTAATGCTTATAAATGGATGGGTTCAAGGTATGGGTTGGCCACCATGTGGAAGGATCATGACTCATTGGTTCTCAGATAAAGAGCGTGGCGTTAAAATGTCGATTTGGAATACCGCACATAATGTGGGTGGTGGATTTATAGCTGTTATTGCGCTTCTTGGTGTTCAAATATTTGGAAATTGGAAAGGGATTTTTTATTTACCAGCTATTATTGCAATTGTAATTGGAACACTTTATATGATTTTTGCAAAAGATACACCTCAATCTGTAGGTCTTCCTCCTATTGAAGAATATAAAAATGATTACCCCGCTGTAAAAGTAAAAGACAGAGAAAAGGAAATGACTGCAAAGGAAATACTGTTTAAATATGTATTCAATAATAAATATTTATGGTATATCGCTCTAGCAAACGGATTTGTATATATGGTGAGGTATGGCATTATTAATTGGGCTCCATTATACTTACAAGAAGTAAAAGGTTTTAATGTTAAAGAGTCGGCAATTGCATTTTCTTTATTTGAATATGCTGCAATTCCGGGTACTATACTTATAGGATGGATTAGTGATAAAATATTCCATGGTCGTCGTGCACCAGTAGGTGTAGCTTGTATGGTAGGTGTTACGGCTGGTGTGTTCATATATTGGCAATCTTCAAGTGTTTTAGCAATAAACATTACTTTAGCTTGCATAGGTGCCTTAATATATGGACCTGTTATGCTTATTGGAGTAAGTGCCTTAGATCTAGTGCCTAAAAAGGCTGCTGGAACTGCTGCTGGATTTACAGGACTCTTCGGTTATCTTATTGGGCAAGTTTCAGCTGAAATTGTAATGGGAATAGTTGTAGATAAATACAAATGGGATGGAGGATTCATGCTTCTTATGGTTTCTGCAGTACTTGCTATTGTATTTCTTTCCCTTACTTGGAATGTACATGATAGGTCAAAACCGGATTCTGAAGAGATTAAATATGTAAACTAAATAGATATTAAGCATAGAAAATTTTTTTATAGGCCTCCTATGGTATAGGGGGCTTATATTTGTGCACAGGGGCATGGCAATTTGCAATAAAAAGTATTTATTTCATTAATTATATGTAATAATGTCAATAGTTAACGCAAATTTAAAAAATATTATAATAAGTATTAAGGAGGCAATGTTAATGGTTACATATATAGGGGTATTGTTTTTATTTACATCTATGGGGTTAGGTATACCTGCTATTTTTATTTATGCTTTTACTGTAGATATAATTAATTGGTTTTCTAATAGAAAAACAAGGACTTCTAAGCCAAAACGCAAAATATTTAAAAATAAACAAAAATCAAAGTTAAAATTAACTGATAAGATTTTTGGATTACTTATTCTAATAGCAATATGTATATTACCAATATGGAGTTTACGTATGGTTACGCCTTATTGGTTAGATGTACCTAGTATAATCACAAAAGACTACAGTGTAGATGAGGGTGCTGTAACTGTTTATGCTGCAAAACCTACAAGTAGGAAAACTTGGGGTTACGATTCTATAACTGTAAATGGAAATGATTATCCAATAGTAGATGATAGTAAGGTTAAGACGGGTATGAATGTAAAGATAAAATATTTACCCCATACTAAATTAATAATGAAATTGTGGTATGAATAACAAAGTAATGATTGCTTAGCTAATGAAGAATCCATTTGATATAGTACTTATTTTAATATCCTCTTACCTATAACAAATTTTTCTTTGTAATATCCCGTTAATTCAGAGATTTTTATAACGTCACCGGATTTTGGAGAATGTATAAACTTATTGCTGCCAATATATATTCCAACGTGAGATACTTGGTATGGTAGATCTGGATTTGTTCTAAAAAAGACCAAATCTCCATTCTTAAGATCATTTATATTAATAGAAATACCTTCATTTACTTGTTCCATAGTAGTTCTAGGTAAATTTATACCAAAATGTTTATAGGTATATGCTACAAAACCAGAACAATCAAATCCACCACTCATATATTTTCCAAAAGCATCAGATATTGCAGGTGTAGTGCCACCCCATAAGTAATGCATTCCTAGAAAAGTATCAGAATAGGCTTTTAAATCATTCCCAGTTATTGATGAACTGTATTGTTGCCCGTTTGTTATATATTTAGCTTTATTTAAGGGAGTTTTAAAATTTGAGAAAATAGTAAAAATCATATATATTAGAGATAAAAATATAAGCATTAAAGTTAAAAACCAGGGGTTTATTGAATTTTGTTTATAATAAGTTTTTCTCATATAAGCTCCCATCGTTTATTATTTTAAATTATCATATAGTAACTTATTGTAGCATTTCTAATAATATACTAAATATTTAGAAAAATTAGTATGAAAATAAATTTGATTTTATTTTAACAAAAATACACCAATATGTAAGACATTGTGGTATATTGATTAGGAAGAATTAAGTTTTATGTAATAATATGTATAAAAATAAGGCGTTTTATGATAACTATACTAAAATAAACTGATTTTCGATTTGATTGTAGTACAAGCTTTTCAGAAGAGAGGATAATTGTTATGAATAAGACAGATTATAGGAGTAAAAAGGTTATGTTGCTGGGATGTTTTTCAGCAGCTTGTTTATCATTAATTATAATCTTATTTAGTACATACAGTATGAATAAAGTACGTATAGAATCTGATTTTATTTCACAAAGAATACTTCCAAGTAAAATATTTACATTGGAGATTTTGACATCATTAATTAATCAAGAAACAGGAATCAGAGCCTATATTATTTCAGAAAATAAAGTTTTTTTAGAACCGTATTATTCAGAAAGCATAGGAATTCAAAAATATTATAATTCTCTAAATAAATTAAAAGAGGTAGGACTAAACAATGACACTATTAACCGAATTGATAAGCAAAGACAATATATTCAAAGGTTTTTTTATCAGCAAATTTTATTAGTAGAGTCTGGGGAGTCAGATCAGGCAAAATTAAACTTAACTAAGGGTAAAAAGTTAGTAGATGAATTTAGGGTAACTGATAATATTTTACTTAACGATATTAACTCACAGATAAATAGTTCCAGTAACAAAGTTATAAAAACTCAAAGGATCCATAAATATTTACTGGCTTTTTTAGGTGTTATACTTATTGCATGTAATTGTATATTTATTAATTGTATTTGGAATTGTATGCATAAACAAATTAAGAAAAAAGATGAAGTAAATGAAGACTTACAAAAGGTACTAACTAGTCAAGAGGAGTATATTACAAGTATATCTCATGAACTTAAAACACCGCTAAATGTTATATTGTCTGCGGCTCAATTGTTGGATATGTATAGTGACAGTGGGTTACTATATGAAAATAAAAAGTCAACGATCAAACATATAGACTCCATAAAGCAAAATGCATATAGATTGTCTAAATTCATCAATAACATTATTGATTTATCTAGAATTGAATCTGGAATCTTTAAGTTAAATTTATCTAATAACAATATAGTGGAAATTGTAGAAGATATGGTAATAGCGGTTACTGAGTTTACAAAAAGTCGAGGACTAAATATTATTTTTGATACAGATGTAGAAGAAAAGATTATTGCTTGTGATCCAGAAAAGGTAGATAAAGTAGTATTAAATATTATATCAAATGCGATAAAATTTTCAAGCGATGGTGGTCAAATATTTGTAAATATTAAAAATGACATTGAATTTGTTGAAATATCTGTGGAAGATAATGGAATTGGAATTGACACAAAATATTTCAATTCAATATTTAATAAATATAGCCAGATAGATAAATCATTATCAAGAAATGCCGAAGGTACAGGTGTTGGATTAACTTTAGTTAAGTCGATTGTAGAATTAGCTGGTGGTAGTATAAATGTTGAAAGTGAACTTGGTATAGGAAGTAAGTTTACGGTTAGATTTCCTTCAAAACAAGTACTTAATGAAAAAATTCAATCTAATAATGCAATGAGAAATGAAAAGCAAAATGTTAAAGTAGAATTTTCAGATGTTTATTAATAAAATATGTGTTTTTAATAAATATAATTCGGCAAAAATAAAGAGAGCCAATTAGGCTCTCTTTATTTAATTCGTTTTAATTTTATGTCATAATGATTTTGATACTCTTTCATTCGAGGATCGTTTTTAAAATAACTCTCATACATACCTCTAGCAACTTTTGCAGCATCAGCACCGTAACCACCATCAAAAATAACTACAGATATTGCGATTTTAGGATTGTCAGCAGGTGCATAACCTACATACCAAGCATAATCGCCTCTACCAATTTTATTTTGTATACTAGATTCAGTAAACTGTGCTGTACCTGTTTTACCACCTGTAGGTATAGGAAAATCACCAAGTGCTGCATATGCTGTACCATCAGTGCCGCCACCTGCACCTGTAACGCCATTCATGCCTTGCATAACTAGGGATCTAGTTTCAGCACTCATATTAGCTTTATCTATTACAACAGGTTTCGTTTGAGATATTAATTTTCCATTAGAATCTTTTATATTATCAACTAAATGAACCTTATATCTTGTTCCACCATTGGCAAGGGTTGCTATATAATTTGCCATCTGAAGAGGTGTGAAATTGTCCATACCTTGACCAATTGATGCAATAAACATATTGTATGGCAAACTCAAAGAACCGTGACCTGTTTGCACTGACTGATAGTATACTTCAGTTACGACTGTATTTATATTAACATCAGTAAATTTTTGTTTTTTGTACGTAGGATCGGCAGCAATTAATTGCTTAAATAAACCCACATAATTTTTTTTAGAGAAAGTTCCATTTTTTACAGAATCCCTTATATAATTTTTAATTTGTGTTTTAATTTCTGAAAGTTTTTTCCCATCAGAAACAATATTAGTATCTTCATCTCTATCGTATAAATCGATTGGTGGGAATTTTGATCCATCTGAGGATGAAACTCCATTAGTTAAATCTTGTTCAATACTTAAAAGATATTGTGATGCTGATAAGTTTTTTTGTGACACAGTATTATATACTTGCCCAAAATTCTCACTTATTTCTATTCCGGTACCAGGACTCGTTGAATTAGGATTAGCACCTAGGCCAAACATCCATGCATATTTAGCTAAGACATCATCACCAAATTTTTCTCTTAATTTCTGGCCTACATTCATAAAAAATGGGTTACTAGATTTTCTTATGGCACTAACTACATTTACAATGCCATTTCGACCATCTGTTGTAAAGGGATTCCAATTTGGACCTCCTATTTTATCTTCACCACCCATATCATAGCCGCCTTCATCATCGTAAGTTGAATCAGCATTTATAACTCCAGCTTCGAGACCAGCAATTGCAGTCATTGGTTTAAATGTGGAACCAGAAGGAATAAGTGACATAGTTGCATAGTTATATAAGTACTTTGGATAATAATCAAATTTATCCTTTCTAAGGGTTGTATTTCCTTTTATACTTTTGTCTATTGGAAACATATAATCAGTTAAAGATGATATCCCATCAGCTTTTGCCATCTTTTCATAATCTGGATTAAAATATTTTTGTGATTGAGCTTCAGTTAAACCTTGCGTTGTAGAAAAATCATTTGGATTATAACCCGGAAGACTTACAAGGGCTAGTAATCCACCAGTATTAATGTCTATGGCAACAGCTGCTGCTCTTGTAGCATTTGATACATCTAGGTCGCCACCTGAAGTTCCTGCAGCTTGTAATGTCTTCATTTGAGTGCTTAATGCATTTTCTGTGGCATATTGCATATTTGCATCTAATGTAAGTTGAACATTTTTACCTGGAACTGCTTTTTTATTATGAGCAGTATTTTTGATTATTGCTACAGAATCATCATTTATATCTTTTTCTCCGTTAACGCCTTTAAGGTTACCCTCCATTGCAGCTTCAATTCCAGAAGTTCCAACATAATCTACACTTGTGTCATAACCCTTTTCTGCGTACTTTGATTTATCAGCAGAGTTTATTTTGCTTATATATCCTAGAACTGATGAAGCAAGTTGGCCGTAAGGATATTCCCTCATAGGCTGATTTTCTACTTTAAAACCTTGTAGGTCTGAGAGGCTTTGCTCGAATATAAGCGATGTATTCAGTTTCATATTAGTTGCTACATTAATTGATTTATAATCAGAAAAAAAGTTCATGCTGATACCGTCTTCTATAATTAAATATCTTCTTATTACATCTGGAGTTGCATTTATATTCAAACTTGCAAGTCCACTTTTTACCTTATATTTATCAAGGAGTTTGTTATAAATTTGTTCTGGAGTTAGTTTTAAAAGCTCATTATTAAGAGCAGTTTTTTCAGAGGGATTTAACTCTTCTTCTTTTTTACCCTCAAATTTTGCCTTTAATATAGTTAATTGAAGGTTTCTATCCTTTAAAAATCTTAAAAGCAGGGTTTGATTTCCCTTAGCATCATTTGAAGGGAATTCAAATCTGTACGGATTAATCTTTAATGCAAAATTGTCTGTCTGAACTTCTTTATTATCATCTAAAATTTTAAATACTTTTTGTAATGTTGTAAATAGTTGTTTGTTATCCTTAGTTGTATCAGTTGTACTTGTATACGTAAGGTTATAACCTAGTGTTTCAGTCGCAAGTTTTATTCCATTTTTGTCTGTTATGAGGCCTCTTGGTGCAGCTACTGTTACAAGCTTTGCAGAATTAATAGTTTCAGCCTGCGCCTTGTAATAATCACCTTTTAATACTTGTAAATAATATAACTTTGCACCTAGTGCTAGAAATATTGCTAGCATAATTATAGAAAGAATATTATACCTATTAAATTTCTTCTTTTTTTTCATTTCATCACCATTTTAAACTTTCATTTTTTTTTACACAATAAAATTATTAGTATCTGTCAGCATTCTCAAAAAACAATCTAAATGGTGACTTTGTGAAGCATCGTAATTCATACACATTTTAAATATACGTCTAGATATAAGCTTTGTCAATTACATTAATGAGTTAATTACATCCTAAATTATCGGACGTTAGATTTTTCATATGATTAGATAAATTATACCACTAAAATTCATATATCTTATACCTATCATACATGATTCGACAAAATAAATCCATAATTACATTCTGTCTCATTCATTTTTCATAAGTTATGATATAATATATAGGGTAATATTCTTCGTAGGGGGAAAAAACATATGATAGGGACATTTCTTTTAAATAGATATGAGTTATTAGAGAACATCGGCGAGGGGGGCATGGGAACTGTTTATAAAGCAAAGTGTCATGTGCTAAATAGATTTGTCGCTGTAAAGATATTAAAATCAGAGTTAAGCAATGATGATGAGTTTGTTTCAAGGTTTAAAATGGAAGCTACCTCAATTGCGAAATTATCACATCCAAACATAGTGAATGTTCATGACGTTTGCTCTGAAAATGATGTTAATTTTATAGTTATGGAATATGTTGATGGAAAAACATTAAAGCAAATAATAAAGGAAAATGGAAGAATTACATCCAAGGAGACTTTAGATATAGTTTTTCAGGTAGCAAAAGCTCTCCAGTGTGCACATACGAGCGGTATAATTCATCGCGATATAAAGCCGGATAATATAATGATAACCAAGGAGGAAATGGTTAAGGTTATGGATTTTGGAATAGCTAAAGTTGCAGATGCAAGAACTGTAACCAATTCTAATAAGGTAATGGGAACGGCACATTATTTTTCTCCAGAGCAAGCAAAAGGAAATTTTGTTGACTGCAGATCAGACATATATTCATTAGGCATTGTAATGTATGAAATGGTGACAGGGAAAGTACCTTATGATGCAGAAAGTGCTATCACAATAGCTATGTTGCATATCCAGGGGGTGATTATTGCTCCAAAAGATGTTATTATCAATATACCGGAAAATATAAACCAAGTAATTTTAAGGGCCATGCAAAAGGAAACTATTGAAAGGTACCAAACTGCGAATGAAATGGCAGAGATTATAGGTGCTATTAAAGAAAATCCTAATTATAAAGTTATAGTAAATAGTGAAATAGATGGTGCTACAAAAATTATGGACACAGTAGTAGCTTCCAATATAAGAGATGATTTAACAACAGTTATGAGTAAGGAAGAAATTTTTGATAAAACAGTTTTTGGAAAACCATTAGCTGAGGAAACAATACTAAAAAAAGAAAGTGAAGTAATACCTATAAAGAAGAAGATTAGTAGGAATAAAAAGGTTATTATAATTATAATGTCAATTATTTTGATTGTTAGTATTGTCGCTTTAGGAAAATCTTTAGCTAATGGTAATGTGATTGAGGATAAGGCGACTATTAATACGAAAGCTACAGTTGTGAAAACTATTGTTCCAAAAGTACAAGTATTTGAAAAGAAATTTGTACCCTCACTTATTGGGAAAACTCAAGATAGTGCAAGACAAGTAGCCGTTAGCAATGGTTTTTTGCTGGGTGATATAACAAGTAATTATAGTGATAGTATTGATAAGGGGTTAGTTATTAGTCAGTCGCCGGTGGTAAATACAGCTTATGAAAAAGGTGGTAAAATAAGTATAGTTTTAAGCCTAGGTAAAGACAAAGTTCAAGCTACACCGCCACAAACAAAGGTGGTAAAAGACATGAAAAAAATTGAACAGATACATGGAAAGAGCCCTAAGGGGAAACATTCTAAAAACAAATAGAACCTTATTAGTGATATGTTTGCGTTAAAATGAATAAACTTAATAAGTAAATATAATAAGAAGGCATATAGTTATGGTAGTGATATGAATGGCATATACCTAAAATCATTGTAATATAGCTAGATATAAGGTATATTATAGAAAGAGTGTAAAGTTTAGAAGTGATTTAGAAAACATAAAAAATAGTTATTAAAGTTTGTGTTAAGTGATGAATTTTAATGCCAAGTGAAAGAAGGAGATACAAACGGAGACTTTAATGGTTTTTATAATAGGAGTACTGCAAATTACAATACTTGATTTAACATTATCAGGTGATAATATAGGTGTTATAGCACTTGCAACAAAAAATCTATCACCTAAATTTGCGAAAAAAGCTAGTTTTATAGGAATAGCAGGAGCTATAGGATTAAGAGTGTTATTTGCCTGTGTCATTACTCAAATAATGGCTATACAGTGGTTGCCGATTAAATTAGTTGGTGGACTTGTTTTAGTAAAAATAACATGGGACTTTATTAAGCCTCAGACTAAAGAAGTAGAGTGTGATGTAAAAAAAGCAGATAAATTTTGGGGAGCTGTAGCGGTAATTATTATTGCCGATATTAGTATGAGTCTTGATAATGTAATAGCAATAGCAAGTACAGCAGATGGCAATGTTTTATTAATTGTTATCGGTATTTTGATAAACATACCAATAATTTTTTACGGAAGTCGATTTGTTGCAAACTTAATGAAAGATCACCCTATTGTTATATTCCTAGGTGGTGCAATACTCGCTCACACTTCATTTAAAATGATACTTGAGGATAATATAACAATAAAATATTTAGGCCTTTCAAATACAGTTTCAGTGATAATTCCATGGGTTTTTGCCATTGGTATATTGTTGTATGGATACTTAGTAATAAAAAGAGCGGAAAAAGAAAAAACAGCTTTTGGACATAATACATAAGAACCAATATTAAAAAAACTGTACTTAATAGTACAGTTTTTTTGTTATAGAATTAAACTGTCATGGAAAATAGAACCTAAAATGATAACATAATATTAAAAGGAGACGATAACGATGTCGGAATGTATATTTTGCAATATCAATGAATCAGAAATAATAGTAGAAAATAGGTATGCAGTTGCAATACTTGATCATTTCCCAGTAAATAATGGTCATTGTTTAATAATAACAAAAAGGCATTTTGCTAACTTTTTTGAGGCAACAGAGGAAGAAATTAAAGCAATATACAAATTACTGCATGAGGTAAAAGAGATGTTTGATATTCAATATGAACCAGCTGGATATAATATAGGTATTAATGTAGGAACATACGCGGGGCAAACTATAAACCATTTGCATGTGCACTTGATTCCTAGATACATAGGTGATGTGGATGATCCAAGAGGTGGAGTAAGAAATTTAAAGGAGTCGTTGGTTGAGTATGATGGATAGAAATTAATATTATTTCTAAATCTTGACTACTCCTTATTGTTATGCTAGTATACAAGTATACTGATTCGAAATTTTTATATCATTAGAAATATTTACTACCTATAGGTGATTTATTTATCAAATATAGGTTAGTATTGATTATGTGAAAACGTAAACATATAAGTATAAGTATAAGTAGTGTAAAAAAAATTTACACTACCGTAAAGAAAGAGGGGAATATTAATATGAAAATGACACTAAGATGGTTTGGAAGTAAATATGACAGTGTAACTTTAAAACAAATAAGACAAATTCCTGGTTGCGTAGGTGTTATAACAACACTATATGACACTAAGCCTGGAGAAATTTGGAGTACAGAGGCAATTAAAGAAATGAAAAGGGAAGTAGAAGCTGCAGGCCTTGAGGTTAGTGGTATTGAAAGTGTAAATATTCATGATGATATTAAGATTGGACTTCCAACAAGAGATTTGTATATAGCAAACTATATTAAGACTCTTGAAAACTTAGCAAATGAGGGTATAGATTTAGTTTGTTACAATTTTATGCCTGTATTTGACTGGACGAGATCTAATCTTGCAAAGATGAGAGCAGATGGTTCCACAGTTCTTTCTTATGATCAGGAGCTTATTGATAAAATAGATCCAACTAAAATGTTTGAACAAATAGATTCTAATTCTAATGGATTCATAATGCCTGGGTGGGAACCAGAAAGGCTTGCAAGAGTAAAAGAATTATTTGAACTCTACAAAGATGTAAATGAAGAAAAATTATTTGAAAACCTTGTGTACTTTCTTAAGAAAATTATGCCAACTTGTGAGAAGCTAGGAATGAAGATGGCTATTCATCAAGATGACCCAGCATGGTCTGTATATGGACTACCAAGAGTTATAAACAATAAGAAAAACATTCAAAGGATGTTAGATGCAGTTCCAGTTATGAATAATGGACTAACATTGTGTACAGGTTCTTTAGGATCTAACCCTGATAATGACATTCCTGATATGATTAGAAGTTTCAAAGGAAGAATTCATTTTGCTCACTTAAGAAATATTAAACACCTTGCACCAGGTAAGTTTGATGAAGCAGCACATTTATCATCTGATGGATCATTAGATATGTTTGAAATTATGAAAGCACTTTATGATATTGGTATGGAAGGGCCTATAAGGCCAGATCATGGAAGAATGATTTGGGATGAAGTTGCAATGCCTGGGTACGGATTGTATGACAGAGCACTAGGAGCAACATACTTAAATGGATTATGGGAAGCAATAGATAAATCATCTAAGTAATGAATAAGCAAAGAGTAGCATCTTAATTAATTAGGATGTTACTCTTTTATAATTACATAATTATTATGATATTACTATAAGTCACACACTTTAAAACACAGCAAATCATGGTATATAATGGTATAATTAACTAAAGATTGATGCATAATTGTAGATTAAACGCAAATTATTCATAATTTGAGAGGTGAATGTTTCAGATTTAAAAGTGGAATTAGGAGAGTGAATTATGTATAAGATAATGACAATTGAGGATGATAAATCATTGTGCATTAACATGAATGAAAGTCTTATAAAATGGGGCTTTATGACCTCTATTATAGATGATTTTGAGGACATAACTGCAGAGTTTGCTAGCATGAAGCCTGATTTAGTGATTATGGATGTAAACTTACCTTATTTTGATGGATTTTACTGGTGTGGAAAAATTAGAGAAATATCAAAAGTTCCTATAATATTTGTTTCTTCAAGGGACACTAATATGGATATTATTATGGCAATGAATACAGGCGGCGATGATTATATAACCAAGCCATTTTCTATGGATATTTTAATTGCTAAGATAAATGCTTTGCTTAGACGAACTTATTCTTATGGTGAGCAACCCTCTGATTTAGTAGAATGTGATGGAGTAATACTCAATTTAGTGGATAACACGATTCAGTATAAAGAAGAGAAAATTGACCTTACCAAAAATGAATTTAAAGTAATGCTTCTACTTATGAAAAATAGGGGTAAGACCATATCTAGAGAGAGGATAATGAGGGGGATATGGGATGATGATAATTTTATTAATGATAACACTCTCACAGTAAATATTAACAGGCTTCGCATGAAAGTTAGCGATATGGGACTAAAGGATTATATAGTTACAAAGAAAGGGTATGGGTACATGATTTTATGAATATAATCGCATACATTAAAAATTCAAGCTTAAAAATATTATATTTCATATGTATCTTCTTCACCATAAATCTAATCCTTTTAAGTAGTAGTCCTATAGATGCACAGTTTAACGATATTATATATATGGATTTTCTACTGCTTTTTATATCATTAATATTTGTATTTATTGATTATAGAAGATGGAAATATAGTTACAAAGGTATTTACGAGGCTATACGCATGGAAAAAATCGTAGATGATAGCCTGCCTCATAATAGTTACTATTTCGAAGCTCAGCTTATAAAAGACGTCGTTAGGTTTAAAAATGACGAATCAGACAAGAAAGTTAACGACATAAAATCAGCCTTTGAGGAAATGAATGATTACATAATAAAGTGGGTTCATGAAATAAAAATACCTATTTCGGTATGTGAGCTTATAACTGGCAAAATAGATGACACAGATGTGGCAGAACAGCTTATTGTTGAATACACCCGAATAAATTTTTTTATTAATCAGGTGCTTTATACAAGTAGAGCATCTAGCTACTCAGAGGACTTACAAATAAATGAAATTAGTATTGAAAATATGATAAAAAAAGTTGTTAAAAGAAATGCTACTCTTTTCATATCAAGAAATATAAATTTAGAACTAGGTAATATACATTATGATGTTTTGTCCGATGAAAAATGGCTTTCTTATATTCTTGACCAACTTATCAATAATGCATGCAAATATGTGACTAGGGGCGGTAAAATAAACATTTATGCTAAAGAAGATTTTAAATCTATTAATCTCTATGTTAAAGATAATGGTATTGGAGTTCAAGAAAAAGACATAAATAGAATATTTGATAGAGGTTTTACAGGAGAAAATGGGAGAGCGTTATCAAAATCTACAGGTATGGGTTTATACTTATCTAAAAAGATGGCTCATAAATTAAATCATGATATATATGTTAAATCTGAGGAGGGAAATGGTACGGAGTTCGCTATATGTTTTTATAAATTATCAGATTACTCCAAGGTTACAAAAATGTAATATTAAATAACAAATGTAACTTAAATTCGATGGTTGGCCATGTGGTTAATAGGTAGAATAAAGGTAAGCTTTTATTTTATGAGGAGGGTTTTTATGAGTTACGTTATTGAAACTAAAGATTTAAAGAAAATTTATGGTTTAAAAGGTATGGGCTTGGCTGTTTTAGATGGAGTTAATTTGAAAGTGGAAAAGGGTGAATTCCTTGGAATAATGGGACCTTCTGGTGCAGGAAAAACAACTCTTTTAAATATTATATCAACCATTGATGAACCTACTAGCGGAAGTTATTTTTTTGAAGGAAAAGATATGAAGAAAATTAAGGGAAAGGAACTAGCTAATTTCAGAAAAAACAAGATTAGCTTTATATTTCAGGATTTTAATTTATTAGATACAATGTCTGCCCAAGATAATATAGCTCTTCCTCTTGCCCTTAGCAAGGTAAATCATACTGAAATAATAAAAAGGGTAAATGAAGTAGCGGGCTTTTTAGGATTAAAAGATCATCTTGACAAATATCCGTATCAACTCTCAGGAGGCCAAAAGCAGAGAACAGCTGCCGCAAGAGCTCTTATAACTTCGCCCTCAGTTATCTTTGCGGACGAGCCAACAGGTGCATTAGATTCAAGATCATCAGCAGAACTTCTGCAGTGTCTTACTCAGCTAAATGAGGAAACTAAAACTACTATAATAATGGTGACTCATGATGCTTTTGCTGCAAGTTATTGCAGACGAATAATGTTTATAAAAGATGGAAAGATTCATGCAAAACTCGACAAAAATGGAGGCAGAAAAGAGTTTTTCCAAAGAATTATGGACATGGGTGCATCAATGAATGGTGCAATAGATTATTACGCACAAAAGGAAGAAAATAGAGGTGACTCTAAATGAATTCCTTCAGCATAGCTTTCGATAATTTCAAAAGGAATATAAAAGTTTACAGCCTTTATATAATGTCTATGATATTTTCTGTGATTGTTTTTTATAATTTTGTAGCACTAAAATATAATCCGGATTTTCAAAAGGCTAATGAAACTAGTTCCTATATTAAAAGCACCTCAATTGCGGTTTCTTATTTACTCCTATTATTTATTATATTTTTCATTTGGTTTTCTAGTTCCTTTTTCTTAAAGCAAAGAAAAAGGGAAATTGGTATTTATGCTTTTATGGGAGTATCAAATAGTCAAATAGCGCTTATTTACTCCATAGAGCTTATTTTTATGGGAATAACTGCAACAGCTGTTGGACTAATACTGGGAGTTGTATTCTGCAAACTCTTTCTAATGATGCTAGCTAAAGTTGCAATACTTAATATGAAAATAGGTTTTTTCATATCTATTAAAGCAATAATTCAAACTACATTAGCATTTTTTATAATTTTCTTTGTAAATTCAGTTTTAGGTTATATAAATATAGTCAGAAGTAAGTTGATAGACTTGATTAATGCATCCAAAAGAGAAGAAAGACTTCCCAAAGTTAATTATGTAAAGGGATTGTTATCTCTAATATGTATATCTGTAGGATATTACTTTGCATTGCATGCCCGTGGTGAGAAATTTGAAGCAAATTTTCTTATTGCTATTATATTTGTAATACTCGGTACCTACTGGTTTTTTGGATCTGTCTACTCCATAATAATGAAATTTATAATAAACCGGAAGAAAATATTGTACAATGGAGTAAATATAGTAAGCATGTCCAACATTGCCTTTAGAATAAAAAATAATTATAGAACTCTAGCAGCAGTTGCCATATTAGCTACAATTACTTTAACCTCTTATGGAACTGTAGCCTCTCTTAGGTATTTTGTTCAAATAAGAGATGCTATACAAAAACCTTATGAAATTTCTTATATGTCATCAGATGATAAAGTAAAGCAGCAGGTAAGAGACAAGTTAGCATCATCAAAAAAAGATATAATCCTTGAAGAGAGTACAGAAGTCATTATTATAAAACCTCATATTTATGCAGAAATGAATTTACAACTTGGGGAATATGTGGCTTTAAAATATTCGGATTTTATAAAAATTAGTTCTGATCTAAAAGTAAAAGATTTAAAGAATTTTAAAAAAGAAAAATTACCTAAAGGCGAAATTTTATATGTATCACCACCTAGCGTTGTAATGAGTCTTTATGATTATAAAAATGTAAAAGCGAATATTAATAATAAAGATTACACTATAAAAAATACACTTAAAACTCCAATTTTGGGGAGTAGTATACCCCTTTGTCTAATATTAAATGATGAAGACTATGATTTGCTTAAGCCCACTTCCAAAATATATGAATTTAATGGTATAAAAATAAATAACACAGACAATATAAAATTACTAGAAAAGGAGTTAATTACAATTAAACCTATTAAGAATTCTTTACATGTAAATGTCAGTAAAGATAAGTCTTCTTACAGTGTTTTTGGGATAGTTTATTTCCTTGGAGCTTTTCTCTCACTTGTTTTCATAATTGCTACAGGAAGCATTATTTATTTTAAACTTATATCGGAAGCTTACTTAGATAAGGATAAATATGTTTTATTAAAGAGGCTTGGAATGACGAATAAGGAGATTTTTAGAGCTACTACAAGGCAAATAGGAATATCATATCTACTGCCTTTAGTTGTAGGTATAATTCATAGCTGCGTAGCAATGTCTGTTTTAAGCAAACTGATTGATTATAACATACTAACGCCAGCTATAAGCAGTATAATTACTTTTATTGTAGTATATGTAGGCTATTTTATTGCTACTACAAGGAAGTATATGAAGATAGTTATGTAAATTATAAGCAGCCACAAGGTAAGTATATCCATTCTTTTTTATTGGATTGAAATATACTGTCTTATGGCTGTTCATTTTACGTGTAAATCGTTGCTTTATCCTTACTCAATATTTACAAAAAATGTTATGATTAAAATTAGTTGGAAGTTTCCTTCTTTCTAAATATTTTTAACTCGATAAATAATACAATAAAACAAACCAGTGGTACCAATATTAAAATTGAATTACTAAATTGGACTAGAACATTCTCTACACCAAAGAAAAATCCCTTATAGATATAACAAGCGGGTATAAATAAAGATGCCTTTGTGCCCTGTACTAAAAATGATAAAAAAGTGAACATTACTCCAAATCCAACAGGTAATATAAAATTTTTGAAGGTCATACTCAAAAGATGTTGAATACAGATCAAAGGGAATGTACATATTAGCCCTATAATTGGGCCTGTAAATACATAGGATTTTATAGGCTCATTGGGTATAAGTAAGGGTTTAAATACAGTGATTATAATAATGTAACAAACAACATTTAACAAAACTATAATTGAGGTTGTAATTATTTTACCAATAAACAACTTATTTAAATCTATTGGTGTTGTTTTTAAACAAATTATACTGTTATTTTTATATTCTATTCTCCACGAAAGAGATACTATTAAGCAGATAACTAAGGGCAATAGCAACCCACCGTACAAAATAGAACTTTGATTATAAAGAGCATCCCACATATTATCTACTTTTACTTTTCCAGTATAGACATTAATCAATCCAATTGCGACCATAACTAGCGGCATCATAAATGCAATGATTAATGCTTTTAAACTTCTGATTTTTAGCAACTCATTTTTAATAATCTTTAACATTAGTTTATACCTCCTTTATATCTTGATGCTTAAAATATGCTATTCCAATAGCTGTAAATAAAAGCATATAGATAATAGACCATAATATATCTTGATTTAGAAGATTTGGATCTGAAAAAGGTGTATTATGCATAAAGTGTAAATATGGATTGAATTTTATTATAGAAGGATTTCTTAAAAAAAGAAAAGATCCACATATAGCTACTACGTTAACAGTAATTAAAAGCCCTATATCTTTTATAATGCTAAATAAAAATATCTGTACACTTATAAACCCTAAAGAAGTTAGTATTTGTAATAGTACATATCGAGTCATTAGCTCTATATCCAGATTATTAGAAAGATTGTATATTTTCGCAAGGGCCACTAGTAAAAATGCTTCAACCACAATTACTAAAACAGTAAATAATAATACCATTATCCATTTAGCTAAATAGTAGTTTACTCTTTTTAATGGACTTACAAATAAATGAGTTAAACAATTATTCTTTAGATCAATGTAAAATATGGATATACTAATTAGTATGATAAATAACAGAAGTAGTAATGGCCATATTAATGCCAGATGATTTTCTATTATTAAAGCATAAAATCCATCATTAATAACTTTACTATATTTGGATAATACATAGCTTTTTCTGAAATATAAGTCCATATTAAGCATTAAACAAGAAATTACTATAGGTGCTAATAGCACATATATAATGAAACTATTTTTATATTTCATTAATTCTACCTTTATAGTTTTAGTTAAATTCATAATTACATATCTCCTGTCAAATTTATAAATATTTCTTCAAGATTAAGACACGATTTATGCTCACTTTTTAATTTAGATAATGATCCCTCATATAGAAGTTTGCCTTTGTTTATAATGCCAACATCATCTACTATAAGTTCCATTTCACTTAAAATATGTGAGCTAATAAATATGGTTTTATTATGATCTTTTGCAAGAGATATTAATAGATTCCTTATTTCTCTTATGCCCATTGGGTCTAATCCATTAGTTGGCTCATCTAAAATCAGAAAATCGGGATCGCCTATTAACGCCTGGGCTATTCCCAATCTTTGTTTCATGCCTAATGAAAAGTTATTTATTTTTTTATTCTTAGCTTCGGATAAATTTAGTAACTTTAGCACTTCAACTATTTTATTTGAATTTACTCCTTTAAGTTCTGCCCATATTTTCAAATTGTCATATGCGGATAAATGACCATAGTACGACGGAGATTCAACTATAGCGCCTATTCTTTTTAAAATTTTTATTCTGTTTTCTTGAATGTCATCGCCAAATAACTTTACAGTTCCACTTGTTGCTTTTATTAATCCAAGTATCATTCTTATTGTTGTAGATTTACCAGCTCCATTAGGACCTAAAAATCCGTAGATGGTCCCCTCTTTTACATTTAAGTTAATATTGTCTACCACCTTAATATTTTTATATTTTTTACTTAAGTTATCGATCTTTAAAACATATTTATCCATGAAAATTCCTCCCTTACAATTTGTTATAATATAACTATATAATACGCACCTTATCTCTAGTTAATTTAAACCTTAACTAAACCTTAAATATATTCTTGGGTTGATTTTAGAATTTTAAGAAGGTGTATTATATATAGGTGGGGGTGATACTTTGGACATAACTAATAATAAAATTCTTATAATTGATGACGAGGATGCATTATTAATTTTACTTACTGCAGTATTAAGGAAAGAAGGCTTTACTAATGTAAAATCAATAAATGATAGTGTGAATTCAATCCATTTGTGTAGAACATATAAACCTGATTTAATACTTTTAGATATAATGATGCCTAATTTAGATGGGTTTTCTGTTTTAAAAGAAATACGTAAATTTTGTATGTGCCCAATAATATTTTTATCAGCTAAATCAGAAGAAATAGATAAACTATTGGGACTTGGGATCGGTGGCGATGATTATGTAACTAAACCTTTTTCTCCTAAGGAAGTTGCCTTTAGAATTAAAGCGCACTTAAGAAGAATTGAACTTACTAAGCAATCATTTATGAAAGAAGATTATATCTTTGAGACTAAGGATTTCAAAGTTGATTTGAAAAAAGGCGAGATAGAAAAAGATGGTGAAATTTATTTATTAAGAGCAAAGGAGCTTAAATTACTAAAGTTCCTAATTCAAAATTCAAATATAATATTATCAAAAGAACAAATAGTTCAAGGGGTTTGGGAGGATACATTTACGGGTTATGACAATACAATTATGGTACATATAAGAAAGTTAAGAGAAAAGTTAGAGATATTGCCATCTAACCCTAAATATATAATTACAGTAAAAGGCGTAGGTTACAAATTTATTTTATAGAGAGGTATTGAATTAAATGAAACATGAAAAACCACAATTAACGAAGATATCCAATATTTTTATTAAAAGTTTATTAATACTACTTATTATACTTTTTATTTTTAATATGTTTTTAATTGCCAGCTTATTTAATCACGCTCGCTTTGAGTCAAATCCTTTAGGCTCTGCTGAAATATTGAACCAGTATATTGAATTAAATGGTTCTGTACCAGTTTTAAATGATAAAGGAAAGAAGATTGCCTCTAAAAATAATTTGTGGATTCAAATAGTAGACAATAATTTAAAAGAAATCTATGAATTTAATAAACCGGTAGATGTGATTACTAAATATACACCTATAGATTTTGTTCATGCGTATAAATATGATATTAAAAGCAGCACGGTTTTTATATGTGAAAAAAAATTTACTAAATCTAAGTACTCATATTTTATTGGATTTCCTACTAATGTAGTGGCCAAATATAATATTGAATATAACCCAACTAAAGTTAAAAGCTTTTTAACCAAAAATATAGTATATCTAATAGCTGCCAATATCGTAATTATTATTTGTTTTTCATATTTCTATTTTGCTAAAAAAATAGGTAATCCTTTACAAAATATCATTGATAATATAGATACTCTTGTAAAAGGAAATTATAGTACTGTCTTAAAAGAAAAAGGATTATATAAAAATATTTTTAGAAATCTAAACACTTTATCTGTTACGTTACTCGAAAACATAAAGGAAAAGGAATTATTAGATAAGTTAAGAGAAGATTGGATTTCTTCTATAGGACATGACATGAAAACTCCTTTATCTTCTATTAAAGGATTTTCAGAAATATTAATGGATAAAGACTATTCATTTTCTAAAAAAGAGGTAAAAGAATATACAACTATAATTTATGAAAAATCTTTATACATGGAATCTCTTATAAATGATTTGAATTTTAGTTATAAATTAAAAAATGATTGCATAGTACTAAAATTAGAAAAAACTAATATTGTTGAGTTTACGCAAAATATTATTAATGAATTGTTATTAAGCCCTGAGTTTATATCTAGACAAATAAATTTTAATAGTACGAGTCCTTATATATTATTAAATATTGATAATCACCTGATTAAAAGAGCCCTTTTCAATTTCATTATAAATTTTCTTACATATAATGATAGTAGTGTTAGAGTATCAGTAGATATAATAGGAAGTAATAATCTTATAAAGGTTGTTATTAAAGACAATGGAAAAGGAATACAGAAAGAAGATATTCCTTATATATTTCAAAGGTACTATAGGGGAACTAATACAACTACTAATTCTAAAGGTTCAGGATTAGGAATGGCTATTGCGAGTGACATAATTAAGCTTCACAATGGTTATAGCAATATCGAAAGCGAAATATCCGTGGGCACTACTCTAACTATATCTTTAAAATACCATTAAGTAATATTGTAATCGTCTCATTCATTGCATCTTTAATTGTCATATTATTTTTGCTTAAAAATTTGTAATCTAGAAATGTGTTACTAACACTCTCTAAGATGGAACTGATAAGATTTAGATTAATATCATTCCTTAAAACTCCGGATTCCATAGACTCTTTTAGTGTTGTTTCTATAAGTTTCAATTTGAAATCCTTTAGATCTTGGAGTTTATCCCATTCATCATAATAAAACTTATGTGCTTCATCTAGTATATTAATGGGAAGTTTATATTTATGATAAGAAAAAATTATTGAATTCAATTTATCTTCTAAAGAACCACCTTTTTTTATGGCCTCAATAGTGTAATTTTTATCACTTTCTATTATTTCTTTAAAATATTCAAATATAATATCATCTTTACTTTTAAAATGTTTATATATAGTTTTTTTACTCATTTTAAGTTCTGAAGCAATTTCATCCATAGTAAATTTTTTTAACCCATATGTCTGTATCTTTTGGGCAGCAATTTTCATTATTATTTCTTTCATTTTATCCTCACTATCCTAAATTTATTTTCTTAAAAGAGCCTCGATTAGTTTTTTTAACAGTAAATAGACCCATTATACATACCGCTATTATTAAAAATAGAGCAATGTTTTTGTAATTACTCCATAAGAGACCGGTGATAACCGAACCTACAAAAGATCCAATATATTGAAAACTATTTATTATTCCATTTGCCGCGCCTCTATAGCTATTTTCTGCAATATCATTAGCTGCAGAAGGTATTACCGTAGCTAGTAAAATATATCCTGTCATAAATAATATACTTCCTATCAATATAAAGTAAAATGATTGATTCTTAAAATAAAAACATATACCTATGGCACTTAAAATGAAGGCCAGCATAATTAAGTTTGAACTGGAGCCTTTTTCAACATATATAATAGATTTCTTCATAAATATTATAGCGATAATTACTGCAGGCATAAAAATTTTCCACATGCCACTAGTACCAGTGATTTTTTCAAGATATATGGGGACTATATAAAATACTGATACCATTATATAATTATTTAAAAATCCTGCTAAATTAAGTGCTAGAAATTTTTTATTTTTCAATAAAACTTTTATTCCTTCTCCTATCTTAATTTGATTTTCTGGTATTGCACAAGAACTTTCATCATGAGTGTCTTTTAAGAAAAACAATATGATAAACCATACTAAGGAAATTAAGAGCGCACATACTAGAAACATTTGCCTTACTGATATATAGTTATTAATCAAAGGCCCTAAAGCAAAGGCTGATGCTGCAAAAAAACCAACAATCATTCCTAAAATACTTAAAGCTCGAGGTCTTTTTTTATTATCAACACTACAAATAAGCCATGAATATCCAGAGGCAAGTATAGCTCCACTTCCCTGCAAAGCTCTAGCGAAAATAAGCATATATATACTTTTAGCAAAAAAGGCAATAACCAGACCTATTATTACCTGCAAAAGTCCTATTAAAATAACACGTTTATTTCCAATTTTATCACTCCATATGCCAAAAGGGATTTGGAAGATAGCTTGTGTTAGTCCGAAAATACCAAGGGCTACCCCAGCCAAAGTAGCATTACTGTAGCTTAAAGTTCTACTGTAGGTTGAAATAAAGGGCATAACTATGGTCATTGCCATTTGTCTAATTCCTAAAGCTAAACTTATCGTAATTAGAAATAATAATTCATTTCGAGTAAATATTTTATTATTCATACTAACACATCGCCTTTCAAATTGGAAACTATAAAAACTAAAATAGTTTCCTGATTGAAAGTATAGTTCAAATTTATAATATTGTCAATAAAGACTAATTATGGATAACACTGCTGTTGAGTTATTTACATTAGCTAAATATATCAAGAAAAATATAACTAAATTTCAAAATTATATAAAAATGTGTAAACGTTTAGAGGTTTTCGCATATATTTATAGAATAGTATCATCAGCCTATTCTTTTAAATAACTTAATAAGGAGATAATGTAAATGGGAAATCATATAAAAGTAGACAAAACGATAGCGGATACATTAAAGAAATTAGAGTTAAGCGTAAGTGAATATGAGCATTATGATGGAAAAATAAATAAGGAACCTGTAGAAAATAAAACAGGGATTGCCGTATATGATTATAGAGATATATTAAAAACTATGGAAAACAATTTAAAACAATAATAAAAAAATGAAATATAAAATACATTAGAAAATTGTTTTAAAGCTTCCACTTATAAAAGTTGGAAGCTTAAATTTTATACATGTACTTGTTTTATACTACTAGTAGTCTATCGTCATAAGATATCTCTCCAATAATATATTGGTAACATAATCAATCATTGATTAATAGTATATAATAGTTGTTAATTTTACTAGAGGTTAGAAAATATAATTGAAAGTAGGAGGGGTAGCGGGTATGAGTTTATTTGAGGACATAGGGAATAATGTTGTAGAAGATATTGAGTTTGTGGAAATCACAGACGAAGATAGAAATATTATAAGAAAAGCAAGGTTTATAATATTAGATACAGCAATTATATATAACGAGGAAGAGGACTTTTATTATACATTGGCTACATGCATTAATGAAAATAAAGAAATAGAAACTATAAGTATAGAGAGCTTTGGTATACAGGAAAATGTACTAGAGTTTAAGGGTGCATATATTGATTATGAGGAATATGAGCAAAATTCAAAAATAAATTACACTGGAAGAATATATTGTTTGTAATCCACTATATTTTTTTGCCGTTTTTTAGGTATGATGCTTAAATAGGTACAATATTATACATTTGATAATATTGTTTTTTATGGTAAACTTTAAGTAAGTGAAAAATAGATAGGAAATTTAAGGATATAAATTGTTGCAACTTGCCATGTGGGTGGCACTTTTTTATAAGGAGATTAAACCATGAAAACCAAAGCAATTGTTTTAAAACAAATATCGTTGCTCCTCGTGGCGTTAATTGGAGCTATTTTTATAAATGGTTGCGATTTAACAACAAAGCAACAAGTGAAAAGCGTTATTAGCAATATTAAAGAATCACCTGAAGTTATAGCTGTAAGAAAAACTCCTATTGAAAAGGGCGTAATACTAGGTGATCTTATTGATACTGGTATAACAGATACGGTTTGGGAAATATATGATCCAGCTGAAAATGGTAATAAATATGTCACCATTAGTGGAAATGTTCTTTATAATAAGAAACTTGTGGTAGTGAAAATTCAATATCAAATGTATGATGATGGGAAAATTAAATTTAAGGCCATGACTTATAATGATATTCCACAAGATGCTGCTAACACTGCTGCTAACACTGCTGCTATGTTTAGTTATCTTAAAAAAGAATATGAAGCCAAAGGCAAAATTGCAAAATAGTTTATAATGATACAGATGCCACTTGCCATGTGGGTGGCACCTAAAGGTTTCTTTTTATTTAGTATAAATACTTTGTTCATTATTATTAAGTGCAGTGTACCCCACAGTTATTGTGTTATTTGCATTCATTAAAATGTATATACTAGGAGTATCACTATTACCATATAAAATGGAGCCATAATTACCTTGTTCACCTGACATACTTGATGAATACCAATAAATTTTGTTTTTAACTTTATAAGTGATTTGCACGCCTGCGATATTTATAGTATTTTTATTATTGTTTTTGTCGATCCAAGTCCCACTTAAATTTGCTAAAACATTTGAATATGGACCATTGGTTTTCGAGAAGTTTAGAATATCTCCTTTTGATATATGATTTGTTCCATTTAGGTATTTAATAAGAGCTTTATCATCGTTAAGCCAAACTACTTCATATCCCTTATTTGCAAATGGCTTATACCCATTTGTTACCTTTATCTTATCATCTAACCTCATAAATATTTTATGTGCTGGTATATATATTATGCTAAACTCGGGCTCATCCTTTGTCTCCCTTATTATGAATGAATTTTGTGCATGGGTAAAATTAGATTGAAATTGTATGTTACTTATACTTTTATAAATCCCAAAGGTGTTCATTGTTATCAAAAGCAGTAAAATACCGAGATATGTCCATCTAACTTTTTCATTTTTAAAATATACTAATAATGCTAATGCTAGTATAATGTAATTCAAGATATTGTACATATAATCATGCACTAGGTATAATCCCTTACTTTTAATTGCATACTCAAAAAATGATCTTAGCAATATTAAAACAATTATAATAAATATTATTATAATTTGGTGCTTTCTTAACTTTTCTAAAATACTTTTCATATTTTCATCTCTTTTCGTAAATTATATAACCATACTATAAAAAACCTATTTGTGATTATATGTTACATTATACACTTACCGTAAATTTATACCAATGAAAAAGATTCAGATACCCCTACCATGTGGGTGGCACCTAAGATTGTCTATGTTAAACAGTTAAGAAATAGACAAATAATAACAAAAAAAAGTATTGTTTTTATCAAGTAATTATATTAAGCTTATGTGATTTATATTAAAAATTGTAATGTTAACAAAAATAGATTATAATATATTAACATACAATTGATTATCATTATCAGTATAAGTTTAAAGTTAATGGATGCCACGTGGGTGGCACCAAAAGAAAATTAAGAAAGGTGGAAAATTATGAGTGAAATTGCAAAAAGATTAAATCAATGTAGAAAGCCAACTGGTGATATAGGAAAAGCAATAGCAAAAGACATGAATATAGCACATTTTGAACTAACTAATTGGGGATTTGAGAAAATAAATATTAAAAAAAATGATGTTATATTAGATATAGGTTGCGGTGGAGGTAGAACAGTAAATAGAATGGCTTCAATAGCAACAGATGGCAAAACATTTGGTATAGATTATTCAACCGATTGTGTAAAATGGTCAAAAGATTATAATGAAAAATTTATAAAAGATGGTAGCGTAGAAATTCTTCATGCAAGTGTAGAAAAAATTCCATTTGAAAATAATAAATTTGATGTTATAACCGCAGTAGAAACTATTTACTTCTGGCCTAATCTTATTGAAAATTTTAAAGAGGTAAAAAGAGTTTTAAAAACATCAGGTAAACTTATTATAATATGTGAAATGTATTCTAGTGAAAGATTTAAAGAAAGAAATGATGAATTCGTTGCAATATCTGATATGGAAATACATACGCCTGAAGAATTGAGACTAATATTAGAAAAAGCAGGGTACAATAATATAAAAATAGATTTAATGGAAGATAGAAATTGGTTATGCTGTGTATGTGAATAGTAGAGTCATTAATTAGGATATTAGAAAAGCGGGTGTGATAATTCACATCCGTTTTTCTATTGAATTATAACTTAAAGTATAATGACAATTATAATTATAAATATGACAAATATTATTATAATAATGACAACTATAATTGACAAAACTTCAGAAATAGATTATAGTAATAATATAAGGAAGGAGGATTCGTTATGGAATTAAGAAACAGAGTAAAAGAGCTAAGGGCAAGATATAACCTTAGCCAAGGAGACCTTGGAAAACTAGCAGATGCGTCAAGACAAACCATAAGTCTTATAGAAAGAGGAGATTATTCCCCATCTATATTGCTGGTTTTAAAAATAGCAAAAATACTAAAAGTTAGTGTTGAAGATATATTTTATTTAGAGGGGGTAGATGAAAATGAAGATAAAAAGGTATAAAAAGTTTATAATAGTAATGTTAATATCCGGGCTTATAGGTGGAATGTTAGGTGGATTTTCTGAAAAAATATCAAAATTAGACTTGTCTTTTGGTGGAAATATGAGTAATTTAATTTCCAAAGTTTTATTTGTAATAAGTATAATCATTATAATATATTTAATAATAAATACAATTTATATAAAATCAAACTATATGAAAGTGGACTTAGACAATGTACCTAAAGTCATTAGTAGAAAGGTATCTAATGTTATTCTACTTTCTACTGTACTATCAATAATAGGTTTAATAGGGTATGCAGTAGTTATAAATAAGAGTTTTGATAAGGGTTCATTCTATTTAATTATAGTTCCTACAATTATTCTAATTATAGCGGCGTTTGTACTAATGACCACTATGAAATATTCTAATTATTTAAATCCAAATAGAAAAATGTATTTATATGAAAATGAAGCAGAAAAGAAACACTTTGATAAGTTAGACGATGGAGAGAAATGGGTGATTTATAATTGTAGTTATACAACATTTAATAAAATGCAAAAGGTATATGCTGCTATTCTTGTACTAATTATGGTGTTATCAATGTTTATAAATGTTCCAATTGTAGCATGTATAATGATTGGATCAATATGGATAATCCAGAATTTAATATACTCGTTTGAAGCAAGAAAATATGAAAAGATGTAGCTGAAAAATGGAAGTTTTCTAGTAAAATAGGACGCAACTTGCCACGTGTGTGGCACCAATAAACTTGACATAAATTCAACTTCACTATATTATATGTATATACATATATAGTACTGGAGTTGAATTTATGTGTAGCCTAATTTCATATGATAACAAATATTCGAAAAGTTGTACTTGTGGGAACTTAAGAAAAACCACTCGTACAATAACTCAATTTTATGACAAAATGCTTCAACCAACTGGACTTCGGAGTACTCAATGTTTGTTACTTATGGATATTTATTACAATCAAAATATTTCTGTTACGAATCTTAGTAATATTTTACTAATGGACCAAAGTACTGTAACAAGAAATGTTGAGTTACTTAGAAAGAATGGTTATATTGACATTAAGAAAGAAGAGCAGGACTCTAGAAAAAAGTGCATAACTATAACTGATAAGGGATTAAAAACTCTTGATTTGTCTGTACCAATATTTGCGAGCGCACAAAGCACAATTGAAGATGGTATTGGTAAAGAAAGAATAAAAGAGTTATTAAAAACATTAAAGGATATTGAAAAATTAGTGAAATAAATTTAGAGGGGATGAGCAAAATGGATCTTATAACTGTAAATGAAGAAAAATGTATTAAATGCGGACAATGTATTAAGGAATGCCCATCATTTGTTTTGAAAATGGGAGAAAAGGGCCCAGAAGAAGTAGCAAATACTAGTTGTATTGCCTGTGGACATTGTGTTGCTGTATGCCCAACTGAAGCTATAGATAATAAAAAAACACCACTTAAAGAGCAAATTGATTCAAAAGATTTTCCTAAATTAAATGCAGAGCAAGCTGAGCATTTTCTAAGGGCGCGTCGTTCTATAAGAAGTTACAAAGACAAATCTGTATCAAGAGAAGAATTAACAAAATTAGTTGATATTGCAAGGCTCGCTCCGACTGGAAGCAATAGTCAAGGTATATCATTTGTTGTAGTTGAGGACAGAAAAGTAGTTGAAAAAGCTGTCGAACTTACTATTCGAATGATAGAAAAATCTCCATTAAAAGATGGATTAAAAGGATTAATTAGGTTGTACAGGGAAGACGGAGTTGATGGAATTTTGCGTGGTGCTCCAAACTTAATTATGACTACTGCTGACAAAGGGTTTTCAAACGCTAGGGCTAATTCTATTTCTTCTTTGACTTATCTAGAATTATTTGCTCCTTCACTAGGAATTGGAACTTGTTGGGCAGGTTATTTTGAATACTGTGCAGGCATTAAGGGCTCACCGATGCTTAAATTGTTTAATATACCAGAAGGAAAAACGATAACAGCTGCTGTTATGGTTGGATATCCTAAGTATACATATAAGAAGTTAGTGGATAGAAATCCATTAGAGGTAACTTATATCTAATATTATAAAAATCGAGTAGCCAGTCTAATATAGCTGTCTACTCGATTTTTTTATTTTCTTTAAAAAATTTTGCAATAAAGTAGACTAAAAATAATTAAATATTTGACAAAAATGTATAAAAAATATATGATTGTCTATAATTTATGCTAATAAAAAAATAGTTTTTTAAAAAGATTGACATAATAGTTATAATATAGTTATATTATAAGATAAAGATTTACATAAATTTAAATATTATGAATATTAACAAATGATTTAGTCTAGTATAAGATACTGCCATTATATAAAAGGTGAGGTTAAATGTATATGAAAAAATTAAAAATAATAGTTGCAATAGATAAAAGTGAATTAATTAAAAGTAATAAAAGGATAATTGCTTGTGGTAAGAACTTCGGAAATGTTTTGGGTTCATCATTTGGTATTAAAAGCGTTGGCGTAAGAATAGGTAAATAATTAATATATCTTCAATATCTTCAATATCTTCAATAAATCAAAAAGTTTTGTTAACTTGTCGATAATCACAGTATATAGCTTTAAAAAGTAATATACTTGTACTATGCGAGGGGGTATTAAAATTGGAGATTGAAATCGGGAAAGAAATTTTAACACCAGAAGTTTTAAAAAATCAATTAGATGTAATTAAAAGATCCCATGCGCGATCAGTAGAGTATGGCATTGAAAAAGGAACAATATTTCCTCGAAAAATGCTAAAACTAGAAGGACGAAAAGATAATATTAGTAAAAATAGAAAGCTTTTAAATGCAGCTTCTAGGTTTATGGTAACCTTATATGAATTTCTAAAGGGATCAGGTTTCTTTATAGTTTTACTTGATAATGAATGTCGCATTCTAAAAATAATAGGCGATGAAGATGTAGTAGAGGAAGCATTAAGTTTAAATATGGTAGTTGGCGCTTATATGTCAGAAAGTAGTATAGGAACAACTGCAATGGGTATTGCTATAAAGGAACAAAATCCTATTCAAATTTCTGAAAAAGAACATTTTATTGCAGCATATCAAAGATGGACTTGCTCTGCAGCACCAATTCATGATGTAGATGGAACTATAATTGGATTACTTAATTTAACTGGTGGTAGGGAAAAAGTTCAAAAACATACCTTGGGCCTTATAGTTTCGGCTGTGAAATGCATTGAAAATCAAATAAATGTTGAATATATAAATAATAGACTGCTAGAAACTTATCGATATATGAATACAGTAGTGGATTCTATTTATTTGGGCATTTATGTTATAAATAAAGAGGGGATTTTAAAAACCATTAATAAAGAAGCTTGTAGTATTTTACGTATTAAAGAAGAAGATATAATTGGTAAAAAAGTAGATACTATCCTGCCAGATTGGATAAATATATTTGAAAAGATTATAAAAGGAAATGTTTATAATAATATAGAGGTAACTCTAAGCAATGAAACTACAAAAACTAGATACAATGTATCTGCAAATCCAATAGAAATTGATAACGAAGTTAAAGGCTTGGTTGTTGTGTTTACTGCAATAAAAAAGGTAATTAAATCTGTGAATAAATATAGTAGTGGTAGAGCAATTTACAATTTTGAGGATATTGTTGGTGATAGCCTAGAAATTAAAAAAGTAATAGAATATGCAAAAATAATAAGTTCTTCCCCATCTACTGTTCTTATTCAAGGTGAAAGCGGAACTGGGAAAGAACTTTTGGCTCAATCTATACATAATTACGGAGATAGAAGCAATAAAACATTTATAGCTATTAATTGCGGAGCTATCTCTAAAAATCTTATAGAAAGTGAATTATTTGGTTATGAGGAGGGTTCTTTTACAGGAGCTAGAAGGGGAGGCTGTGCAGGTAAGTTTGAACTTTCAAGTGGTGGAACGCTTTTCTTAGATGAGATAGGTGAGATGCCGCTTGATATGCAAGTTAATCTTTTAAGGGTTCTGCAAGAAGGTTATATAACTAGAGTCGGAGGAGATAAAATAATTCCTGTGGATGTAAGAATTATAGCTGCAACATATAAGGATTTAAAAAAAGAAGTTGAAAAAGGAAGATTTAGAGAGGACTTATACTATAGGTTAAGCGTTATTCCAATAAAAATCCCATCACTTATAGAAAGAAAAGGAGATTTACCGATTCTTATTGATCATCTTTTGAAGATAAAAGCCAATAAATTAAACAAGAAACTTACAATTATGAGCGCAGGTATATATGAAAAAATGTTAAATTATAATTGGCCAGGAAACATAAGGGAATTAGAAAATTGCATTGAAAATATAGTGAATTTGAATGGTGAAAGTACAATGGTTTTTGGTGATGATGAAAAAAACAAATCTATAAATAATGACTGTTTAAATAAAGTATTAAGTTTAGAAAATAAAAAGATTTATACCTTAGCAGAACTCGAAAAGAATGAAATAATAAAAGCAATGGATCAAAATGAGTGTAATATGACCAAAACAGCAAAAGATTTAGGAATAACTAGAGCAACTTTGTATTCTAAAATAAAAAGGTACAATATAACTAGATGAAGTCCAAATAACATAACCATACTAAATAATGGAGTGTATTAAAATTATACAATGTTTAAAATTCATACACTAAAATAAGGGGAATAGTATAAAGAATATACAACACCACCTAAGTAAATTTGATTATGCCAATGAAAACGTTATATATAAATAGTTGGCATGATTTTTGCTCTATATAAGTTTATAGTTGAGTAAAATATTTAAAGCAACTAAATTTACGAATGAGGTGGTCTTATGAAAGTGGTAAATAATGAAGTTCCGGAGAAGACAACTACCCAAAGGGTTACAAATGCGCAGGAATTAGATATAAGAATGGCTCAGGTTAGAGCAGCGCAAAAGGAGTATTCAACTTTCACACAAGAACAGGTAGACCAAATATTTAAAGCCGCATCTATGGCAGCAAATGACCAAAGAATTCCACTAGCCAAAATAGCTGTTGAAGAAACAGGAATGGGACTTGTAGAAGATAAAGTTATAAAAAATCATTTTGCTTCTGAATATATATATAATTGTTATAAAGATTCACAAACTGTTGGAGTTTTCGAAAATGATGAAGCCGGTGGTATATCTAAAATTTATGAACCAATTGGAGTACTAGCTGCAGTTGTACCAACTACAAATCCAACATCTACAGGAATATTCAAAGCCCTTATAGCTTTAAAAACCAGAAATGGAATCGTTTTCTCTCCGCATCCAGGAGCTAAAAAATGTACCATTGCAGCAATTAAAGTAGTTAGGGATGCAGCAGTAGCAGCAGGTGCACCAAAAGATATAATTGCATGGGTAGACGAGCCTTCCATAGAACTTTCAGGGCTTGTTATGAAATCAGCAGATTTAATACTTGCAACGGGTGGGCCAGGAATGGTTCAAGCTGCTTATTCATCAGGAAAACCAGCTGTTGGCGTTGGCTCAGGAAATACACCAGCAATTATTGATGACACAGCTGATATTAAAATGGCTGTAAGTTCAATTTTACTTTCTAAGAATTTTGATTATGGAACAATATGCGCGTCTGAGCAGACTGTAATCGTTATGGAGAGTATTTATGATGAAGTTAGAAAAGAATTTATTAAAAGAGGAGCTTATTTTCTTACACCAGATGAAACAGAAAAAATAAGAAAAGTAATATTAGTTGATGGTAGATTAAATCCGAAGCAGGTAGGTAGATCGGCTTCAACAATAGCTTTCCTTGGAGGAATTAAACTTCCTGAAGAAACAAAAGTTCTTATAGGTGAAATTGAATCCGTAGAACTTGAAGAAGAATTTTCACATGAAAAATTATCTACGGTACTTGGTATGTATAAGGTTAAAACTTTTGAGGAAGCACTAGCTAAAGCGGAAAGACTTGTTGTACTTGGAGGCTATGGTCACAGCAGCGTATTATGGACTCATAGAACTAAGTCTAAAGATAGAATAGCCAAGTTTAGTTCACTTATGAGAACAGGAAGAATTATGATTAACATGCCATCCTCTCAAGGTGGAATAGGTGATATATTCAACTTTAAGACTACTCCTTCATTAACACTTGGTTGTGGATCATGGGGTGGGAATTCTGTTTCAGAAAATGTTGGAATTAAACAGCTATTGAATATTAAGAATTTAGCGCAGAGGAGAGAAAATATGCTTTGGTTTAAAGTTCCATCAAGAGTTTATTTTAAATATGGTTGCATTGAGAAAGCGATTCAAGAATTAAAGGTATTAGGCAAAAAGAAAGTATTTATAGTGACTGATCAGATTCTTGTTGATCTTGGAATTGTGCATAGAGCCACAAAAGTTTTAACAGAACTTGGAATAGAGTTTAAGGTGTTCTCAGATGTGTTACCAGATCCAACCCTTGCTACAGCAAGAGCAGGTGTTGAACAATTAAATGGATTTAAACCAGATACAATTATGTCAATTGGTGGAGGATCACCAATTGATGCAGCTAAAATCATGTGGGTATTATATGAACACCCAGAAGTCAAATTTGAAGATTTAGCTATGAGATTTATGGACATTAGAAAAAGAGTTTATACATTCCCTGTACTGGGCTCAAAATGTTATATGGTTGCAGTGCCAACTACAGCAGGTACTGGATCAGAAGTCACTCCATTTGCAGTAATTACTGATGAAAAAACAGGAGCTAAATATCCTTTAGCTGATTATGAATTACTTCCCAATATGGCTATAATAGATGCAGAGCTTATGACGAATATGCCAAGAGGATTAACTGCAGCTTCAGGTATAGATGCTTTAACTCATGGGTTAGAATCTTATGTATCAGTTATGGCTTCACCATTTAGTGATGGATTAGCACTAGAAGCTATAAAAGAAATATTTAAGAATTTACCACTTGCATATAATGAAGGTCAAACAAACATAAAAGCAAGAGAAGGAATGGCTCATGCTTCAGCAATGGCTGGTATGGCGTTTGGTAATGCATTTCTAGGAGTTTGTCATTCAATGGCACATAAATTAGGATCAAAACATCATGTACCACATGGCGTCGCTAATGCATTATTAATTAATGAAGTTATAAAATATAATGCTGTAGATAACCCAAGAAAACAAGGTACTTTCCCACAATATGAATATCCGAATGCTAAGAGAAAATATGCAATGGTTTCAGAAGCGCTAAACTTAGGCGGAAGCACGGATGACGAAAAGGTAGACTTACTAATTAAAGCTATTCAAGTATTAAAAGATCAAGTTAACATTCCTAAATCAATAAGTGCAGCAGGGGTTAAAAAGGAAGATTTTTATGCAACACTCGATGAAATGTGTGAACTAGCGTTTGATGATCAGTGTACAGGTGCTAATCCAAGATACCCATTAATTAAAGAAATTAAGGCAATGTATATTAAAGTGTTTGAATAAAATATTAATCAATAAAAGAAAAATTTAAAGTAGATATTTAAGAGTTATATCATATGAAAAGATAACATTGTACCTGAGAGGATGGCGTATATGAATGAATGTTTATATAGAAAATATGTCAAATGAGCAAATGAAAGACAAATTCATGGAAGTCAAAATTGAAAACCTTATAAGGCTTGATGCTGAAAAACAACTTGAAAAACAACTTAAAAGGATCAAAACAATGCCGAAAGTTGCAGAAGTTCCATTATAGGAGCTTAAAATATATATAATACTATATCATAGCAGCTAATTTATAGGTATAACTATAAATTGGCTGCTTAATTAATATTTTCTCTTAATAATTATTTTTGCTGCCACTCGTTTATCCGGTGGTGTTTTTGGGTTTATATCCATCCAATACAGCCTTAGAGTTATTTATTAGGGTATTTAAAAAAAATAAAGGAAGAACGTCTACTCTTAATCTCCGCTACAATAAAAACAACTAAAGGTATTATAACTTCATGTTATGTTCAAAAATACAGTGAAGAATTAATAAGTCTAAATCCTTAAATAATATCTTCAAGGATTTAGACTTATTATGTTGAAAAATTTATTCTAATTATAACAACAATTTTATGTTGGATTTAATTACACAAGTTTATAACTTAAATTGTGAGATTTCTAATTCTAAGACATCCACGAGAGTTTTCATATTTTCTGCAGTATTACTAAATTCATTCATGGTTGCTGTTATTTCTTCTGTTGTTGCGGAAACTTCCTCTGTACTTGCACAAGACTCTTCACTTACCGCAGCAATGCTTTGCATTTTATCAACTATGTCATCCTTTTGAATGTTAGTTTCTGCTATAGAAGAAGAAATTTCATCTGCTCCGACTTTAAGATTGCTTATAGACTCGGAAATCTTATTAAATATTGATTTAGTTTCTATTACTGCATTTGTCTGATTCTCTACTACATCTTTAGAAGCTTCCATTGTCAAAACTGCTTGTACTGATTTTTCTTTAACCTTTAAAATCAATTCTTGAATTTGCTTTGTGGAAGCTGCAGACTGCTCTGCTAGTTTTCTTATTTCATCTGCGACCACTGAGAAACCTTTGCCAGCTTCTCCTGCCCTAGCTGCTTCTATAGCAGCATTTAAAGCTAAAAGATTAGTTTGTGATGCAATACTATTTATAGTTTCAGTTATAGCTCCAATATTTTCACTTACTGTATTCATTTCCTCAATAACAACTGTAACCTTTTGAGCTGAGGCATTTGCTTCTTCGGTTTTCTCTATAAGTATATTCACCACATTTAAGCCGTTTTCACTTAAGTCGTTAGTCTTTTTAGATACCGTATCTATCTTAATAGCTAATGTTTTTATATTGTCAATACTATTACCTAGTTTTCGAACAGAGTCTGCACCAGTGGCAATATCTTGAGCTTGATCTGAGCTACCATTTGCAACTTGATCAATAGTTAAGGATACTTCCTCTACTGCCACTGCAGTTTCACTAGACATCTTATTTATTTCTTCAGATGATGTTGAAATAGTATCAGCCGTATCTTTAACCTTCTTAATAAGATTAGATATATTAGTAATCATAATATTAAAATGGTTTCCTAATTCACCAAATTCATCTTTAGATTTTATATCTACATGTACTGATAAATCACCCTCAGAAGCCTTGCTAAATATATGCTCCAATTTATCAAGCTTTGCGGTTATGGACTTACTTAATATTATGGACACAAATATGGCTATTATACCTAATATTAGGATAATTAGAAGGGTAATATTTTTTAAAACATTTGTATCATTTAATAATTCAGTCGTAGGCATATACGCTATAATTTTCCAGCCTGTTAATGCATTAGTTGTATAAACGCAATAATTATTTATTCCTTTGTAAATAAGGTTTTCTACACCTTCTTTATTTACTTTAACATTATTCCAATAAGATAACGACTTTACTTCATTCCCTCCGAGTAAAGTTTTATCAGGATTAGCAATCATTACTCCTTGTGTGCTTATCACAGAGGCATACCCATTATTACCTATTTTAATTGAAGATAGGCTATTTGCCATAGAGGTTAGATTAATATCTGTAGAAACTACACCTATTACTTGTCCGTTTTGTTCTACGGCTTTTGCAATTGAAAACATCATTAGTCCATTACTAGCACCTCTATAAGGTTCTGTGAAAATTACTTTCCCTTTATTTGCTACCGCTTCGGTATACCATGGCCTAGTGGTTGGGTCATACCCTTTAGAAAGTTTATGAAAAGGATATTCCAGCATATTTTTATTAGAACTTGCAAAATACACATTAATTAAGTCTTTTCTACTGTCCTTAACAGATTGTAATGCCCCTAAAGCATAAGGTTTAAATTCAGGGTGTTGTTGCAATGATTTTAAATCAATATTGGCGGCTAACATATCCACATACCCCTGTATGCCAACTAAATAGTTAGTAATTCCTCTGTTAACTTCTACCAATGTTTGCGCAGAAGTTAATTTAACTTTAGATTCTAAAATAGCGTGAGATTTATTGTAAGTAATTATTCCGAGTAAACTTATGGGTGCTAAACATAGAATGACGAGTACTACTAATAATCTAACCTTTAAACTTCTTAAGTTAATCCGTTTTCTTTTAATATTCTTCATATGTGTCCTCCTCTTTTGTTATTCGACATTTTTTCCTTTTTAAAAGTATATTTTACCACTAATAGTTTCCAATATTCAAGATTTATTTGTTTTAATTTTGAAAAATATCCAGTAGTGCTAAAATAAACAATTTTCTATAATATATGTATAATAAAATGATTTATATATTGCGTTTATTCTCATGGATTATTGATGAAAACCGTGTTTCATAAAAATTTAATGCTTTTGATTGTTTTATTTTTACTTGTGTATTTATAACATCATAGTTATCGAATAGTAATTCAACAATACGTTTATCCAATAAATATTTATTTGCTTGCTTTTTTATAACTGTATAAATTTCATTTTTATCCATACCTTTTCTATAAGGTCTATCTTCGGATATGGCTGTAAATATATCTGCAACAGCCATTATTCTAGAACCGGTACCAATTTCTTCACTAGTAAGATGAAATGGGTATCCACTACCATCTAATTTTTCATGATGATAAGCTGCCCACTCAGCTATTCGTTGCAAACCACCAATAGAATTTAACGTTCTAAATGTATGATAAGTATGACACCTTATAATTGCAAATTCATCAACTGTTAATTTGCCTGGCTTCTCAAGAATACTGTTTGGTATTATTAATTTACCTATATCATGAAAATTCCCTGCTATCCTCATTGACTTTACATCTAATTCTGCAAGTCCAAACAATTCAGATAATTTTACTGCACATTCTGATACACCAGATGTATGAGTAGCCGTAAATCTAGATTTAAAATCTATTAGATCACGATATAAATTTGATATTAATGATATATCTTCTAGTTCTATTTGCATGGTTTTAAACTGCCCGTTGATTAATAACAATGAATATAAATTAGGAGAAGTTAAATCTAACCAAAATTCCTCTCTTTTAGATAAATCAAGAAAATAAGTTACTATGTTCTTATGTATAACTGTACCTGATAATTTTTTTATTGTTGTTACTATATCGTTAACCTGGTGTAAGATATATTTATTCCTATTTATTAATCTCTCAACATAATCAGATAACAAAATGATTTGAGAAGAAAAAATTACTGGGTTTTCTATATCATCATCCCAATCATTCCAATTCCTATGATGGTTTCTTACTATCTTTGAAATTTTTCTTAACCATGGTATTTGTTCTAATAATAATTCCCCTCTTATAGTATGAATATTTTCATCTATTTCCTTAAAATTATGAATAGCTATTTTTTCTTCTACAGATACTGCACCAATATCATGTAATAATGCAGCAGTAAAAATATTTTCTGTAATTTCGGATCCTAAATTGGCTGTTTTTGATAACTCAAGTGCAATAAATGCTGTTCTATGTTGATGTTGGGCAACCAAGGGATTTGCTAAATCGGCTACTTCTGATAAAGATAATAGCAAATTACCTAAGTTTACGGCTAATTGACTCTTAATAAAATCATCTCCTTGATTTTGAAACTATTATAGTATCGTTGTCTCATTATTTATCATAAATTCATTAGTGTTCCAATTAATATTACAAGAAAAGCAGAATTTGGTCAATTGGTTATATCTTAAAATACTGCAAGAGTTTAGTGATGATTTGGAGGCAATAAGTGTATCTATCAAAGAAGTAGATTCTATTATTACAATGAATTAGTGTTTATATAGATAACACATGATATAATACTATTAATGTAAAATAAAATAATAATGCATTTATTATTAGATATTGATAAATTCAAATTAATGATATATAGGAGAATTAAGAGATGAAGGATACAAGAACTAGTGATAGAGTTTTTAATGTAATACAAGAAAAAATTATTAGTGGAGAATATAAACCAGGAATGAAAATTATGTCGGAACTTAAACTTGCTGAGGAGTTGCAAGTAAGTAGAGTATCTGTTAGAGAAGCTATAGAAAAAATGTCAGCAGTTAATATTGTCAGTAAAAGGAGAGGTGGAGGTACCTTTGTTAATGATTTAAAGCCATCTGTTTATTTAAATAGTTTAATACCTATGATTACCCTAGGGCAGGACAATTACAATGACATATTAGAGTTTAGATTAATCATAGAGTCAGAAGCATCAGGGCTTTGCGCCCAGAGATGTAGCGATGATTTAGTAAATGAAATAGAGGAATGTTATAACAATATGATAAAGTATCAAGATGATTTTGAAAAATTTACTGAAGAAGATTTAAATTTTCATATGAAAATTGTGGAAGGAAGCAATAGTCCCTTGATTATAAAAGTAAACGAAATATTGAAGAATCTTTTAAGGGCCCATCAAAAGCTATTGTACAATAACTTAGGACCTTCTGGAGGGCTTAGTGAGCATAAACTCATATTAGAGGCTATAAAAAATAGAGATTCGCAGCTTGCAAAGTTATTTGCAAAAAGACATATAGAACGAACAATAAGAGACATAAAAAAATAGATATTAATAAAAAATGTTAATATAATATTTGCCCTATAGAATAGACGATTTAAAATTGTCGATTCTATAGGGCATTTTTATGTTTAATAGACAGATGGGGCTGCAACGATTTGAGGTTATTCTAAAACATTATTTATCATAAATTCATTAGCAATTTTAACAGCCTCATCCGCATTAGAAGAATATCCATCGGCTCCAACAGACTTCCACAAGTTTTTATCCCTATTGAATAGTCGCCCACCTACTATTATTTTAATATCGCTAAAATCTTTTAAATTCCTTATAGCTGTAATTAAACATTGCACTGACTCAAGATAATTAGGCATTGTACAGGATATTGCAACTATATTAGCTTTACGGTCTTTTATAGCCTTTATCACACTCTGCGATGGAACGTCACAGCCAAGAAAATAAGTATTCCACCCATCAATTTCAAAAAAATCTGTAACCATACGTATGCCAATATTATGTGAATCACCAGATGTACTTAAAGATATAAGGGAATGACCATTTTTCTCAGAGGTATGAAAATAAGGGAAAAGCTGTGACATTATAAATTGTGTAGAGCACGAAAAATAATGTTCTTGATAAATATCTATAATATTCATATCCCATTGCTGTCCAATTTCTATAAGAGATCTTTCAAATACGTCGTTATATATTTTTTTTATATCAATCATATCATTAGTAACTGCATTTAAAATCATCTCACTTGCTTTTTGCGATTTACCATTAATTAAAGCCTTAAAATATGAGTTTTTTAATAGAAGCATTTCAGGTTCTATGAAACACTTGGATAATTGTATTGAATCTCTCAGTATAAGATCTTCATTGTAGTTCTTTATTTCTGATCTTCCAAGTAAGTAATCGAGAGAAACATTAAAAAAGTCTGCTATTTTTTGCAGTGTTTCCTCATCAGGAAAGCGCTTGCCCTGTTCATAATTCGCTATAGTTGTTTGAGCTAAACCAAGCATTTCAGCTAAAGATCTTTGAAGCAAATTACTTTCTATACGAAGTTTTTTTAGTCTATTATAAAAGTGTTTAACGTTACTCACCTACCATTCACTTATATATTAACATAAAATACTGTAAAATTGAATTATTAAAATAATTTGTAACTTTAGGAGAATTATGTTTACAAAACCACAAAATGAGTAGTACAATACTGATACAACACTATTTGAAATAAAATTCATTGCAATATTATGAAGAATTGTTGATTTTATTGAAGTTTAAATAAATTTAAATCTAGAATAAGGCGATAAATCTAAAAAGGGGGGAATGTATGTATAAAAGAATTTTGAAAAATATATTAGGGAAAAAGAAGGGAAGTGTTATTATCAAATTTTTTGTGAATCTAGAGGTAAAGAAAAAGCTTATATTAGTATTTTCAGTGATTTGTATATTTATAGTTTTAATAGGAGCAAAGGGGATAATAAGTTCATCAAAGATAAATGAGGGTTCTAAGTCTATATATAGTAACAATTTAACAGCTATTAATGATTTGCAAGAAATTAAAGGAAATATCAATGAAATGAGAGGGAATATGCTTACAATTATTTTTGAAAGAGATATGTTGAAATTAGATGGGCAAGTAAGGAATATAAATAATATATTCAATATAAACATAAAAGTGCAAAAGGAATATGAAAGTATACCTTCAGCATCAATAGAAGAGGGTAAAACTTATGATGACTTTAAAAATGAGTTAGCAAAATATAGGGAAGGAAAGGTTGAGATAATAGAACTTGCAAAATCTAATAACTATGGAATGGCGGTTAAGATTTTTAATTCTACAATGGCACAAACAAGAATTACTATGTTTGAAAAATTACAGAAATGTATAGAAATAAATCAGAGATCAGCTGCGCAAGCAAATTTAGATAATATAGCTCAGTTTAATAAGGTTAGATACACAATAGTAAGTTATACAGCGATTGCATTTTTTATTATAATTCTTATGGGGTATATATTAAGTAAAAATATAATGAATCCATTAAATAAGATAAAGGAGTTAGCAGATAGGCTATCTTCTTACGATTTCTCAACACCAATTAATATTACAAGGAAAGATGAATTTGGACAAACAGTTGTAGCTTTAAATACTGCACAAGAAAATGTAACTACTTTGATAAAAGTAGTTATGGGGAATGCACAGGATTTAAGCGCATCATCAGAAGAACTCTCAGCTACGGTTCAAGAATTGTCTTCAAAATCTATAATTATAGATGAAGCAGTAGAAACTATCGCTGCGGGTATGCAAGAGACTAGTGCTTCCTCAGAGGAAATAAGTGCATCAGTTGAAGAAGTAGATTCTAGTATTAATATATTATCCTCAAAGGCTATGGAGGGAAGTAACAATTCATATCAATTTAAAAAAAGAGCTACTAAAGTTGAGGATAATAGTCAAAAGGCAATTAATGAAACTCAAAAACTATATGCAGAAAAACAAAAAAATATGGAGAAAGCAATTGAAGGTGGAAAAGTAGTAGATAGCATAAAAGTTATGGCAGATACTATCGGAAATATAGCTTCGCAAACCAATCTTCTTGCATTAAATGCTGCAATAGAAGCAGCAAGAGCAGGGGAACAAGGTAAAGGATTTGCAGTGGTAGCAGATGAGGTAAGAAAACTTGCAGAGCAGTCAGCACAAGCTGTAATAAATATTCAAGATACTATTGTTGAGGTTCAAGGAGCATTCAAAAGTAGTATTGATACAGGGTGTGATTTATTAGAATTTATAAACACACATGTTAATGAACAATTTAGTGCATATGCAGAAACAGGAAAGCAGTATTATAATGATTCAGATTTTGTAAGTAAAATGTCTGAGGAAATAGCAGCTATGTCTGAAGAAATTACAGCAACGGTTGGGCAAGTAAGTCAAGCAGTTCAAAATATGGCTGAGTCTTCACAAAGTTCAAGTGAAGAAGTAAGTAGAATAAAAGAGGGTATGAATGAGACGTCGCAGGCTATAGGGCAAGTGGCATTAACAGCACAAGGGCAAGCAGAACTTGCTCAAAAATTAAATGAAATAGTTCAACAATTTAAGATTTAAATAAAAAATAGATATTAATAAAAATCATTGTTAATATAATATTTGTCCTATAGAATAGACAATTTAAAATTGCCTATTCTATAGGGCATTTTTATTTTTAATAAAATTATAAGCACATAAATATAATTATTTAATATAAAAAAAGTCTTGACATAAAACCGTTTACTGATTAATATATAGACATAAGTTGTAGGACAACTATAAACGTATAAATCGAAAAAAGTTAAATAATTTTTATATATAGCAGTTAAAGGGTTACAATTGAAAATTTGTGTCATACAACTACAAAATATAATATGAGGTGATTATAAATGTTAAAGAGTCAAAAATTAAGAGAAATAGCTCCAGAAATAGATTCATTAAGATTAGGTTCAGGTTGGTCAGTGGATGAACTTTCTAAACCACAAATTATTGTAGAAAGTAGTTATGGTCAAAGTCATCCAGGAAGTGCGCATTTAGATATATTAGTTGAGGAAGTTTGTAGTGGAATTAATAACAAAGGTGGAAAACCGGCTAAATATTTTGTAACAGATATATGCGATGGAGAATCACAAGGACATGATGGAATAAACTATTCTCTTCCTTCTAGAGAAATTATGACAGATATGATAGAGATACATGTACAAGCAACACCTTTTGATGCAGGAGTATTTATTACAAGTTGTGATAAGGCAGTGCCAGCACATCTTATGGCTATTGCAAGACTCGATATGCCATCAATTTTGGTACCAGGTGGGATTATGAATGCCGGTCCTGATATGCTTACCTTAGAACAAATAGGAACATATAGTGCACAATATGAAAGAGGAGAGATAACAGAAGAAAAATTTACATATTACAAACATAATGCGTGTCCAAGTTGTGGTGCTTGTTCATTTATGGGTACCGCATCAACAATGCAAGTAATGTCAGAAGCATTAGGAATAGCAATGCCAGGAACTGCATTAGTGCCAGTTACATTAGAGCAATTAAAAATTAATGCAAAGGTTGCAGGTGAACATGTTCTTAAGCTAATAGACATGAACATAAAACCATCTGAAATAATGACTAAAGAAGCTTTTGAAAATGCTATCATGGTGCATGCAGCAATAGCAGGTTCAAGTAATGCATTAATTCATATTCCAGCTATCGCACATGAACTTGGAATTGAAATTAACCCTGAATTATTTGATGAAATTCATAAAAAAATTCCATTCATATTAAATATAAGACCAAGTGGCTTTTATCCTGGATCATATTTTTGGTATGCAGGTGGCGTTCCAGCAATAATGGAAGAAATAAAGGAATTCCTACATTTAGATGTGATTACTGTAACTGGAAAAACTTTAGGTGAGAATTTAGAGGACTTAAAAAGCAATGGTTATTATGAGAATTGTAATAAATACTTAGAAGCAATAGGTGTAAGCAAAGAAGATATTATAAAAACTAAAGAAAATCCAATTCAAGCTCAGGGAGCAATTGCAATACTCAAAGGAAATTTAGCACCAGGTGGCGCAGTAGTAAAACATTCAGCAATATCTAAAAAGCTAATGAAAGTTACTTTAAAAGCTAGAGTTTTTAATTGTGAGGAAGATGCTATAAAAGCGGTATTAACAAAAGAGATTAAGCCTGGAGATGCAGTGTTTATAAGATATGAAGGCCCAAGAGGATCTGGAATGCCAGAAATGTTTTATACAACAGAAGCCATCGCATCCGATCCCCAGTTAGTTGAATCTATAGCTTTAATTACTGATGGTAGATTTTCAGGAGCAACTAGAGGACCAGCTATTGGTCATGTTTCACCCGAGGCAAGTGAAGGTGGACCTATCGCACTAGTCGAGGAAAATGATCTTATAAGGATTGATATAGTTGCTCGTCAGCTTAGCATTATAGGAGTAAAAGGACAAGAAAAAACTGAAAGCGAAATTCAAGAAATCTTAGAAATAAGGAAAAAGAGTTGGGTAAGGCCAGCAAGAAAATATACAAAAGGAATACTCGGTATATACACTAAATGTGCAGTAGCTGCAATGAAGGGTGGATATATGGAATAGATTTATATTGATACCATATGTCATGAATATATAGGAGGCTGTATTATGGATGTAGTTACTTTTGGAGAATCTATGGTTTTATTTGGCCCGGATTCCTCCGGCCCATTAAGATACGTTCAAAACTTTAATAAATCAATTGCAGGCGCAGAATCGAATGTTTCCATAGCGCTTGCAAAATTAGGACATAAAGTTGGTTGGTTCTCGAAACTTGGAGATGACGAATTTGGAAGGTACATACAGTCCACAATTCGAGGTGAAGGTGTAGATGTATCAAGAGTTATTTTTGAGCCTGGAAAAAATACAGGCATATTATTTAAAGAAAGGTTTATGCATTCTAATCCAAATGTTTATTACTATAGGAAAGGTTCAGCAGCTAGTGATTTGAAGGCAGAGGAATTAGATGAGTCGTATATTAAAGATGCAAAGATACTTCACATTACTGGAATTACACCTGCACTTTCTGAAAGTTGCAGAAAAACATTATTCAAAGCAATAGAAGTCGCAAAAGCAAATAAGGTACTAGTTTCTTTTGATCCTAATATTAGACTTAAATTATGGACAAAAGAAGAGGCAATACCAGTTATGCTTGAAATTGCTAAACTATCAGATATAATTTTTCCCGGTATAGATGAGGGAGAAATGCTACTTGGATTTACAAAGCCTAATGATATTGCAGATAGCTTTATAAAGATGGGGTGTAGTGTTGTAGCGGTTAAACTTGGAGAAGAAGGTTGTTACATAGCAGATAAAGACAGAGGTTTATATGTAAATGCATATAAACTGGAAAATCCTCAAGATACAGTAGGCGCAGGAGATGGGTTTGCTGCGGGGTTCCTTTCTGGAATGTTAAAGAAATTAGATCTTAAAGAATGTGGAGAATATGCAAATGGAGTTGGCGCTATGGCAGTCCTTGTAAAAGGTGATATGGAAGGGTATCCAAATTACGAACAACTAATGGCATTTATCGGGGAAAAGAAAACGATTTCGAGATAGGAATAAGTTTATAAATTTTGGTCACTACAAAAATAAGAGGGGGATTTTATTATGCCGTTGTTAATTGTTGTTTTCGGAGTTGCATTATTATTAGTTCTTATGATAGCTTTTAAATTAAATGGTTTCTTGTCATTAATTATTGTAGCATTATCAGTAGGTATTATGGAAGGTATGCCACTTCCAAGTGTTGTTCTTTCAATAACGAAGGGCGTTGGTGGAACACTCGGTTCTCTAGCACTAGTACTTGGTTTTGGTGCTATGCTTGGCAAGCTTATGGCAGATAGTGGTGGAGCTCAAAGAATAGCTCTTACACTAATTGATAAGTTTGGGAAAAAACATATACAATTAGCAGTTATATTAACTGGGTTTATTGTTGGAATTGCTTTATTTTATGAAATAGGGTTTGTACTTTTACTCCCACTTGTGTTTTCAATAGCAGCAGCTGCTGATATTCCACTTTTATACATAGGAGTTCCAATGGCCGCAGCATTATCTGCGACTCATGGATTTTTGCCACCACATCCGGGACCTACAGCTATAGCTGCTATTTATAAAGCTGATTTAGGCAAAACCTTAATTTATGGTATTGTGTGTGCTGTGCCAGCAGTAATTTTTGCGGGTCCTGTACTTACAAAATTCTTAAAACATATGGAACATGATATACCAAAAGGTTTATATAATCCTAAGACGTTTACAGATAAAGAAATGCCTAGTTTTGGCATAAGTGTGTTTACAGCTTTAGTGCCAGTAATACTTATGGCAGCAAGAGCTATTGCTACTATTAATTTACCAAAAACTTCACCTATTTTAAATTACACTAATTTTTTAGGGGATCCGGTAATAGCACTTCTTATAGCAGTACTCTTAGCTATATTCACTTTTGGATTAAATAATGGTAAAAAGATGCCAGAGGTTATGAAAACTGTAACCGAATCAATAGCTGCAATATCTATGATTTTATTAATAATAGGTGGCGGTGGAGCATTTAAACAGGTCTTAGTAGATAGCGGAGTTGCAGATTATGTTGCTCAAATCATGAAAGGATCAACCATTTCACCATTAGTACTTGCATGGTCAATAGCAGCAATACTTAGAATAGCACTAGGATCTGCAACTGTAGCTGGACTTACAGCAGCAGGTATTGTTGGACCATTAGTTGTAGCAACAGGTGCTAGTCCTGAACTTATGGTACTCGCAACTGGAGCAGGAAGTTTAATATTCTCACATGTTAATGATCCTGGATTTTGGATGTTTAAAGAATATTTCAATTTATCAATACCAGAAACGTTGAAATCCTGGTCAGTACTTGAAACCATAATATCTGTGGTCGGTTTAGTTATGGTTTTATTATTAAGTATGGTAGTGCATTAGAATTTAATTAAGTAAATAACATCAACATCTAATAACTTATTGAAACCAATGACTTGTAGGTAGTTAAATTTGAGTTAAAATGCTGTTAAATTTAATTAAATTTAACAATAAAATGAAATCTATTAACTATACCCTTTTGAAATATTTGATAATATTGTTTTTTATGGTAAACTTTAATTTGGGTGTCACATTTTTAAATTATTTAGATAAAAGGGGGAGTAAAATTATGGCATATAAATTAAACAAAATAACAATAAGAACAGATAATTCAAAAGAAGGAATAAATAATATTGGTGATATTTGGAATGATATTACAAGTGGAAAACTACCTATTATTTTTGATAGTGAACATATATTTCAACAGGGTATTTCTCCAATTTCAAAATATAGTAATTATTCCAGTGATGAAAATGGAGATTATGATCTAACTATAATGGCTGTAACAGCGGACTTTTTTCAAAAAATGGATGATAAAGTAAGTAAAGGCTCTTATAAAAAATACGATGAAAAAGATGAAAACGGAGAAATAGGTGTTTGTACGAGAAAAGCATGGGAAAAGGTATGGTCTGAGCAAAAATCGGGCGATATACACAGAACCTTTACAGCAGATTTTGAGAGCACTGTTCCAGGTGAATATACGAAAGATGGCAAAGTGCATTGCTATTTATATGTTGCAATTCAGTAGTTATTTTAAATAGTAACTCAGTAAATGATCGCTTTATTATGGCGAGAATTTAATGAGAATTTAATTAAGTAAATAAGATCAATATCTAACAATTTACTCAAATCACTGACTTGTAGCTAATTAAATTTAAGTTAGAAATGATTCTAAATCTAATTAAATTTAATTAAATTTAACAATAAAATAAAATTTCTTGAATATACGCTTTTGAAATAATTGATCATTCCCCAGTAAATAATGGTCATTAGTTTTATATAAAATTGATTACAAAAGAACAAATGAAAAAGTTATGAATTTCTCATAGCTTTTTTATTTTCATTAAATCATCACTGCGATGCTGAAATATTAATTACTATTGATATTATATGGTTATTATGATAGAAAAAATATTGTGAAGCCAAGAGAGGAATTGTAAGGAATAGAAAAGGTGATTTCTATTGCTCATGAAAAAGGATTATCTAAATAAAATAGAGAAATAATTAGCCCGAAACTATGCTATAATTGTTATCAAAAAGGTTGAAGGATGATTTATATGCTTAAAATTAAAGGTTTGTATAAAGAGAAAAAGAATAATATTTTGAAAGGCATAGATATTAATATAGATAAAGGAAACTCTGTAAGTATAGAATGTAGCAATGAGATAAGTGATTTGTTGGTAAATTTGATATTAGGAAAAGAAATACCAGGAAAAGGTGAGATTTTTATAGATGGTATTAAAAATTCAGAGTATATTAAAAAAAACATGGCTAGCATAGGAGTTGTGCTCAGAGAAGATGCTCTTTATGAAAATATGACGATAGAGAGTTATATGAAGTTTTTTGCTGATATTTTTGGAAACAAGGTTAATTATAAAGAAATATTGATGGGTCTGGCACTTTTGGACATTGCCAATACTAAAATTAGTAAGTTAAGTTATTCACAAAAAAGACGTGTAAGCTTTGCTAGAGAAAGATTAAAGCAGCCTAAATTGTTAATATTTCAGGAGCCAATTCTTAATATGGACCTGGATGGAGCCATATCAATAATTGAAAACATAGATGATTTATGTTCTAGTGGAACTGCTGTGTTAATCACTTCCGTGCTTTTTAAAGATACGATAATGATCGGCCAAAAAGCGTATCGGTTAGATGCAGGTGGATTGGTATCATTAAGTAATAACAGAGAAGAGTATGGCTGCCAGAAAGAGGAAGTGCATAAGGGGGTGGATGGCATCCCTATAGAAAAATTGGTCAGTACAAACGAAGTATATAAAATTGAGAAGATACCGGTTAAGATTGATGATAAAATTCTGCTGTTTGATCCGATAGAGATTGATTATATTGAGAGTGACAAGGGAATTAGCAATATATATATTAGTGGAGAAAAGTTTCCTTGTACTATTTCTCTTACTGATTTGGAAGAAAGATTAAAATACTTTGGATTTTTCAGATGTCATAGATCGTATATAGTAAATTTACAAAGAGTACGAGAAATAATTACTTGGACAAGGAATAGTTACAGTCATTAATTTGTAAAAGCGCAGAAAGGAGCAAACACTAGAAAGCATATTTTAAATCTAACAGGGAGAGAATTATAATGGAATTTACAAGAAGAATTAATGTATTGTTTAAAAAGGAAATAAAGAGTTTAGTAAAAAATTGGAATATTTTATTAATGTGCTTATTGCCGGTTCTATTTAGTTTTATATACACTAATGTATTTCGTGGCGGAGTAACAAGTGATGGCATTGGTAAATACGAAATACTATATATGTGCTTAGGTATGAATATTGTACTTATAGCTGGATTTATGATAGCTATGTTGATTGCGGAAGAAAAAGAAAAAAACACACTTAGAACCCTTATGCTTTCAGGAGTGTCACCTTTAGAATTTTTAATAGGAAAAGTTGTTATAACATTTGTGGTATCAGAAATTCTAAATATACTTATATTTTATATAGTTGGAATGGATTCTGTGTACTTAGGAGAATTTATATTGTTAACGTCTTTAGTTGCAATTAGCATGATAGAAATTGGGGCGGTAGTAGGCATTATTGTTACTAACCAAATGTCAGCAGGAACAGTCGGTATGCCTATATTTATGTTTTTTTTAATGGTGCCATTATTTTCGAGCTTCAGTAAAAAGATAGAACTAATAGCAAGGTTTTTGCCTAATTATAATATGAACCTAATGTTTCAAAAGATGTTTAGTGGGGGAGAGCTTGGAGCGGGAGAAGCCAAGAATATAGCAGTAATCTTAATCTGGATAATAATTTCTGGAGTTACATTTGTATGTACTTATAATAAAGTTGGATTAGATAAATGGAGGAACATTAGATGAGAAAGGCACTAAGAATAACAAGAAAAGTATTACTATGGATTATTGGTATTATTGTTGGATTAGTAATTATATCAGCAGTAACGCATAATGTCTTGAAATCAATTGAAAAAAACAAATATAAAAGTGGCCAAACAATAAATGTGGACGGTAAAAATATGCAAGCTTATGTGACTGGCTCAGGAAAAAAAACAATAGTGTTACTAAGCGGTTTAGGAACTGCATCACCAATTACGGATTTTATGCCTTTGGCAGAAAGATTAAGCTCAGATTATAAAGTCGTAATCCTTGAATGTTTTGGATACGGTTTTAGTGACACTACAAAAGAGGAACGTTCTAATGCAAACATTGTAAAGGAAATAAGGACGGCACTTAAAGAATTGAAAATTAATGGACCATATATATTAATGCCACACTCTATATCGGGCATATATTCGATGTACTATGCAATAAATTACCCGAAAGAAGTGGAGGCAATTATTGGAATTGACGAGTCTACACCGAATCAAACAAAAATCAATAAAGATGCTAATATGTCGCCTTATTTGACCTTACTTAACACGTTTGGAATTGTAAGGGATACTACATACCTTTTGTCAAGTGTTGATGATGGTATGAACAAAAACAATTATTATTCTGCGAAGCAAGTTAAAATAAAAAAAATGGCAACAACTTGGAATAGCGCAAATGTCTCTGTGATAAATGAATTTAATATGGTAAATACAAATACAAAAGAACTATATGACGTGAGATATCCAAAAAAATTACCTGTTTTATCCTTCTTATCAAAAGAGTCCGTAGACAGTAATAAAGAGTGGTTGCCACTTCATGAAGACGTAATTTCAAACTCGGATATTCAAAAGAATCAAGTTCTTAGTGGGAAGCATTATTTATATTGGACAAACGCAGATAAAATCGCCAAAATATCGAAAGAGTTTATTTCTACATACGTAAAATAACGTATTCATCAAATACACTAATATTAGAGCAGGATATGATATTAACATGGAATATAATGGTGCAATTAAGTCGAAAATTGTTGTGTGATAGTATTTTAGCGTGCAATAAAGTTTATTTATATAATCGGAGGTTTCAATAGACATGGATATAACATACAGCGCTCCATCAGCGATAGAATATATTTCTTTGAGATTAAAAACTGGAATGGGAACGAAAGATTTATCAAAAACAGAGATTGCATTGAAACATTCATTGTTTATTGTTTCTTTATGGGATAATGATAAGTTAATTGGTTTTGGAAGAATTGTTGGTGATCAAGGGATAACTTATGTTGTTTCTGATATTATGGTAGATCCTAATTATCAACGCAAAGGTTTAGGGAAAGTGATTATGAGAGAAATAGATTCCTATTTAAACAAAAACACAGATGAAAATGCATATGTATGTTTGATTGCCAATAAACCAGCAGATAAGCTATACTATCAATTTGATTTTGAGTATGTAGATCCGAAGTCCTGCGGCATGAAAAGAAAGCAGATTAAAGAGTAAGATTAGCATCAACTATTTATCAAAAAAACAAAGTGAAAGTAACACAATACTAATTGAGTTACTTTCACTTTGTTGCTATACTAACAATAATTTACAAAGCATCAGTCATTGTATATGCTTCTATATTTTGACTCTTTATTAAATCATAACTAATCCATCCATAACCATTAATTCCCCAATCTGTACCCCATGAATTTATTATTTTAACTGCTCTTTTAGTGTCATCATAGCCAATTACACATAATGCATGACCACCTCTACTTGTACCATAAACTTGATCATAAATTGGATTGCTAGCATTCAATTTATCAAAATCTGGATATACTGATATACCGATAACTACAGGGTTACCATTTGCAAGTTGTGCCTTTATTGCACTATAATTACCATCTGGAAGCTCACTCCAGCTTTCTGCTTTATATTTTGCTGCATTAGCTTTTTGTTTAGCTGTAGGTGTAGTTTTCCATGCATATTCGCTTCCATCATAAGGCATATCAGCTAATGTAGTGCAGCCTTGTGTCTGTAAAATGTTAAATGCATCGGAAAAATTAGCCCCACCACCATCTGCTGAATTATCTGCATGTATTTGACTATATATATATGCTGGACTGAATATATTAGAAATTGTATTTAAAGACCATTTCCACTCTTGACCCTCCTGATAAGTCTTATCTGCATAACCGGTTGCCCATGAAACGCAGCTTCCTAAACTTCCTTGATTATCTACTTTAGGAAATTGACTTGTTAGGTCAACTTTTGTAGGTAATTGTATTTTACTATCTGAATCCTCTAACATTTTAATTCCTGGTATTTTTTCATGTAAGTGATTTAACCCTGTTGGATGCAAAATAGCTGCATATGAATTTTGAGTTTGAATTAAAGATCCTAAAACTACAAGTGAACATGCTAAGATTTTGATACTAATTTTGTTGAATTTCATTTTTATACCCCCAATTTGTTTTTTTTTAGGACTTCCATATCAATACTGATGATTAACCTCTATACTACTTAGACAATAGTAACTACTTTATACTCCCACCCCCATTCAATATACAAAGTTTATATGCCTATAAAACATTTAAACTTTCATGGAATAAAAGTAATTATATACCAAATTTTAACAGTTGTATATATAAATATATAATAAAAATTATACTTACTTATTAATAACACATCATCCTAATATAATACAGTTGCAAAAGGAAATTGAGACTATATTATATAGAAAAATAGCTGCTTAAGACAGAAAATGTACGTTTCACGCAGTTTGGATTGTTTTTTTTGTTAAAACTAGTACACTTTCAATAAAGGGGTATGGGTACAGAACTTCTAGATTGGTTAAATTAAGTTTTGAATTTGCTCATGGAGCTGGAGGTAAAAGCTTTAGAATTCAATAAAATCGCATTAAACTAGAAATACAATTATAAAGATATTCCCTTAAATAAATACAAGTAGGAGATGAATCATGAATTATACAGTTGGTTTTGGCCTTATGGCCATAGGATTACTTTTAGGCATAAGTGCTAGTATTAGTCAGATACGAAATGATATTAAACGTATAAATACAAATGTAAATAGAATTGCTAAACAAGTTGTAGTGCCTGATACAGTAACGGATGAATTGAAGGGTCTTCTTTTAGAAGGTGAAAGAATTAAAGCAATCAAAAAATATAGAGAGGTTACTGGATTCGGATTAGTTGAAGCTAAAGAATATGTCGATTCACTAAAGGAAACGGAATTAAAATAGGTACATAAATACTTTTTTTATATTGTGTTGGAATAGTTAAATATTATTAAATAGAAAGGACTGAAATAATATGAACTTTATTGCAGACTTATTAAGTGTTGTGGTATCCACAGTTTTATCGACTATTATTTTTAGCGTAATATTAGATGCTTTAAATAAAAGTGTGTTAAAATTATTTGTGCCTTTACAGAATTCAATAAATAATGTAAAGGAAAAAGGGTTATTAAAAGTTGTTATATTTGTTATTGGTATTCTTATATGCGTTACAATTAAAGATTTTTTAAAATTAAATTACATAGGCCTTGGAATACTAATGGTTTTTTTTAGCAGTTTGACTGATATTATGTTTAGTACAAGAATGAAAAAAAATCATAATTCATAATGCTATATTTAAAAGATAAATACCATTTAAGTTTTTGGACATATCTTATTATGACAGTACGAGCATTGACTATAGTAAAATAAAAATAATATTATTTTTATTTTGTAAAGAAAGTGAGGTAGATAAAATGATACAATCTGTTGTACACATTGCGTTAGTAGTTAAAGACTATGATGAAGCCATTGAATTTTACACAAAGAAACTTCATTTTACATTAATAGAAGATACATACCAACCAGAACAAGATAAACGTTGGGTGGTAGTGTCTCCACCAAGTTCATCAGGAACCACAATATTACTTGCAAGAGCTTCCAAACCAGAACAACTATCGTTTATTGGAAATCAGGCAGGAGGACGAGTTTTCCTATTTCTTGGAACAGATGATCTTTGGAGAGACTATAATGAAATGATAGCAAAAGGTATAGAATTCGTTAGAGAACCTAAAGAACAATCATATGGTACAGTTGCAGTATTCAAAGATTTATACGGAAACTTATGGGATTTGGTTCAGTTTAAAGAAAACCATCCAATTGCTAAAAGAGTAAAATAAGTACAATTGAGTAGTAAAGCAAATGAGTGGGATGAGAAACCATTTAAAGAGACTATAACACTATTTATGTACATGGTAGGGTGATACTTACTACGATGGGTTAAGTGCCACAATGATGCTGAACTTTAGCTTTATGAAAACTAAAGGCACGTATATAGGGGGCAGTGATTTGATAAGCAGGAGTGTTTTAATTAGAGTATGTATATATATTGCAATGACATTTATTATGATTTTTTTTAGAACCAAAGGCTAGTAATGTTTTACTTGGTATTTTATATTTGTTATTTTACAGTGTAGCAACATTGGTGTTAGTTAGTTGGAGAACATTTAATTGTATATGGGTATGTGATGAATGTAATGAACGATTCAAAATTTCATTGTGGGATAGTATCAAAAGTTTTTCTGTTTTTAGTCTCAAAAACAAATTATATCATAGAAAAATATATTGCCATAAATGTAATAAAAAAATGTGGTGTAGGTGTATTTTTCAAGAGTAAATATTAAAATTACAATATTGATTTATGTTGTCGAAAGTAACCTCATAACTAAATAACCCTAGTTCATGTTATATATTTTTCAAATAATCTTTCACAATTATTTGAAAAATCTAAAATACCTCTTGAATTTCATAATATTTACAGTTATCATTATTAATGGGTATAATTGTAAATATTAAAAATTCAAATTAAAGAGGGGAAGAAATGATGAAAGTAAAAAGTAAATTTTTAAAATCTTTTAGTTTTACAATGTCATTACTTATGGCTACGGGAATAGGAGGAATAGGTGTACCAACAGCTTTTGCGGATCCAATGCAATATCCTAATATGGTTTCTAATCGTAATTTTGAAAACGATGCCATTGTCGGCTTAGCGGAAAACAAAACAACAGCGAATACACCAACAGTTCAATTAAACATTCAAAATAATATACCAAATCTTTCAGAAGTATTCAAAGATTATTTTCCAATAGGAACGGTTGTGTATCCAGCTAGTATACTAGGTAGTAATAGTCAAACTGACCAGCTTATAAAAAAGCATTTTAATACTATTGTAGCTGGGAATGACATGAAGCCAGATGCACTTCAGCCAACAGAAGGAAAATTTACTTATACTAAAGCAGATAAAATTGTAGATTATGCAATAGAAAACAAAATGGCTATGAGAGGGCATACATTGGTTTGGCATAGTCAAATACCAGATTGGTTTTTTCAGGATCCAAAGGATTCGACTAAACTTTGCTCAAAAGATTTACTGCTTAAAAGGTTGGAAACACATATAAACACGGTGTTAACCCATTTTAAAGACAAGTACGGAGCAAATAATCCTATAAAGTGCTGGGATGTAGTTAATGAAGTTATTGATAATTCTGGTACTTATAGAGATTCGAAATGGTATCAAATAGCAGGCGCTGATTATATTGAAAAAGCATTTGAGATTGCGCACAAAGCTGACCCAACAATGAAGCTATATATAAATGATTATGGTATAGAAGGAAATACTGCAAAAACTCAAAAGATGTATGATATAGTAAAAGACCTAAAAGCTAAAGGTGTTCCAGTTGATGGCATCGGTATGCAAATGCATATTAATACCAATACCTCGGTAGACTCTATAAAGGCTTCTATAGAGAAGTTTGCATCTCTAGGAGTTGACATTCAAGTAACAGAGCTTGATTTAGAAATTTTAGGAACCATAAATCAAGAGGGCTACTTAAAGCAAGCAAAATTATATAAACAGGTGTTTGACTTATTAAAGAGTAAAAAGAATAACATTAGTACTGTTATGATCTGGGGTATAACGGATGCAGATTCATGGCGTTCAGATTATCAACCATTGTTATTTGATAGTAAGTTTCAAGCTAAACCTGCTTACTGGGCAATAGTGGATCCAAGTAAAGTAAAGCCTAGTAGACAATCTTTATCAAGTGCTAAAGGAACTCCATTAATCGGGCCTAATATTGATAAATTATGGATTATGGGACAGACAGATCATGCTAACACATTTTATAAAGGCATGGATGGAGCTACCGCAAATGTTAAAACTTTATGGGATGAAAACAACCTGTACATATATGCACAGGTCACAGATGCAACTCCAAAAGCGAAAGATAGTATAGAGATTTTTGTGGATAAAAATGATGGTAAAACTACAAATTGTAATACCGGTTATAAACACTACAAAATGAGTCGTAATAACTCTGAAAGCTCGAGCATAACACATTATGTTCAAAATGGTGCTAATGGATACACTGTGCAAGCAATTATCCCTTTAAGTGATATAAATCCTAAGATTGGAAGTACAATAGGCTACGATATTAGGGTTAATGATGATAAAGGAAAAGGAAGTATAGATTCAATAGCAGAACTTAACGACTATTCTAACAGTCAAGATATAAGTACTGCATATTATGGCAATTTGACTTTGAATAAACCATCACAAGCAGTTAGTACTGTATATGGTACACCTATAATAGACGGTAAAATAGATGATATTTGGAATAAAACTAATGTAATAAACACTAATAAGTGGGTAAATGGAACTTCAGGTGCAACGGCAAAAGTTAGAACTATGTGGGATAATAATAATCTTTATGTACTTTCCGAAGTTACTGATGATGTTTTGAATAAATCTAGTGCTAATGCGTATGAACAAGATTCAGTAGAAATTTTCTTAGATCAAAATGATCATAAGACATCATCTTATGAAAAGGATGATTCTCAAATGAGGGTTAACTTTGATAATGAGCAAAGTTTTGGAGGTGCAAAACCTGATGGTTTTAAATCTGCAACAAGTAGAACTCAAGCAGGCTATATAGTAGAAGAAGTGATACCACTTACTGCTATTAAACCAGCAGACGGTTCAACACTTGGCTTTGATGTTCAAGTAAACAATGCCGATTCTAAGGGAAAAAGAATTAGTGTAGCAGCTTGGTGTGATGATTCGGGCAGTTCATTCGAGAATACATCAAAATTTGGTAACATCATGCTTAAGGATACAAGGACTATAACCAAATTATCTGCTATTGCAAAGTAAGCTCCGTATTGGCAAATATTCCAGTGAATGTTCATGAGCTTGGGGGCGGTGCATCTTCAAGTAAAAAAGGCAGCAATGCCTTTTTTATTTGTTTTCAAAATGATAATGAGAAACAATAAGCTTGTCCAATTCTTGACTGACGAGTATTGTACTTTCATTTAAAGGTCCTTTTTCATTTATAAGTTTTATTAGTTCATCCCTTAATTCTTCCATAATATACCTCTTTCTTAAAAATAAGTTTTTTTAAACGACATTTACCATGATATTACAACTTTCACACTTTAGCAATATAAAACATAAAAGTTGTAATATTGAGAAAATTCAAAAAACAAAATGAAAGTAACACAATAGCAATTGAGCTACTTTCATTTTGAGATTATTTAACATTGCAAACACGGTTTATTCTTCTATGAATTTAACCAACTCTTTGTTGAATTTGTCACGTTCATCATAGAACGTAGCATGACCACTATATTTAAAAGGTATAAGTTTTGAATTTTTAATACATTGGTTTTGTAATTCACCAAGCTTAAAAGGAACAACTTTGTCATGTATACCATGAACAATTAAAGTAGGAACATTTATTTTTCCTAAATCAGAAGATAAATCTTCCCTTATCCAAGTTTTAGCAATAGCTGCAGTTGCCCATCCTGCTGCTTGTAGTCCCAATTGAAAGAACCAATCGGAGAAGGCACATGTTATATGCTGAAAGAAAAAAATATCGCCGAAATCTCGTAGCATCTTAGGACGATCATTATATGTTCCCTGGATTATATTATCAATGACTGCTTTTGGTGCCCCATAAGGATTAGTTGGAGTTTGTATAAGATAAGGAGCAGCTGCGTCGATAAGAACTAGTTTAGATACCCCATATTCGCAGTGCCTAGCCATGTATCTAATAGCAATCGATCCTCCTGTGGAGTGTCCTGCAAGTGTGAAATTATTTAATTTAAGTGCAGCTACTATCATTCTAACATCATCTGATAATCGATTGTAGTCATAACCTGTGAACGGTTTATCTGATTCACCAAACCCTCTCGTGTCTATACCTATACATCTGTATCCCATTTGGGGAAGCAAATCAAATTGATATTCAAACAAGTTATGACTTCCAGGCCAACCATGGAGAAATAAGATTGTCTCCTTGCCTTCTGGGTTAAGATCCTCTACATAAATCTTTACGTCGTTTTCTACTTTAATATAATACCCCAAGTAAATACCTCCATTAATAATTCATTCATTATCAAGGTATTCTTTTAGACGTAGTTATGTGATTTTATTTGATCTTTTTTTTATGAGTTTTCTGGTTCTATATGAATCAATACATAGGATCCTCCAGGAAAAATGTCTTTTATTTCTTCTTCAACTTTATCAGAGAGGTTATGGGCATCAACTAGTGAGGTATTTTCAACAACATGCACATTTACATTAATTTCTCGTGTAGGACCACTTTTCCTTGTTTTTAAACTATGATATTTAGTAATTTCTAGATGAGAGTCAAGTATGTTTAATATCTTTAAAATATCGTCATCTGGAAGCTTAGAGTCCACTAAATCATTTAAAGATTTTTTGATTAAGTCTACAGAAGTCTTAATTATTAGGAGTGCAACAAATATAGCAGTAAGTGGATCAATAATTGGTATATTCGTTATTTTTAATAATACAAGCCCAAGAAATACTCCAATAGAAGTGTATACATCTGTTAGAAGATGCATGCCATCAGCCTCTAGGGCAATAGAATCCGTTTTTTTTGCTGTTTTTAATAAAATCATTGAAATAAAAAAGTTAACTACAGCAGCGAGTAGCATTACTAATATGCCTGCACCTACATTCTCTACAGTTCCGCCTTCAAAAATCCTTTTTATGGCTTGATAGATAATGAGTGCGGCAGCAAGTAAAATTAATATAGCCTCAACGAAACCAGACACATTTTCATACTTGCCATGTCCAAAGGGATGACCATCGTCCTCAGCTTTTGATGCTACCTTAATGGAGAAAAAAGCAATAAGGCTTGCTAAAAGATCTATAGAAGAATGGATTGCTTCAGAAATAACACTAACGGAGCCCATTAATACTCCAACTACTATTTTAAAAAATATTAACGCAGTATTAGAAACTATAGATAATGCTGCGGTTTTTTGTTTATCCATTTTTATTCAGTCCTTTCAAAATAATTTCAATGATAATGAAGAATGATATTATTCAATAGGAATATCTGTATCTATATCTTTTTCTTCGATTGTAATGGGTAAAGTTGGTGTTGAGCTTTCTAAGTAATCATCATTTTCATAAATGTCATCTGCAGTATTAATTTCACTTTTTTTGTTTATAAATTCTGAATTATTTTTAAAAGTTACTCGTTGAATAAAAAACATAAATTTTGATTTTTTATTTTCTGAATTGTTAATTAAATCTAAATTATTTGGTATTACTCTATTTTCATTCTTAATATTTATTGGGTTGATTTTAGATGTTTTAATTATATTTTCATTAGAATATGGTCGCTGTAAGAGTTTTAAAATGACGAGAAATTTTGCCATAGTTAATTTATCGCAGATTGGAATTACAGATTCTGTACTTATCTTATCCTTTGAACTTTTTTCTGTAGATAAGTTATTTGGGTATCTATTTTCTTGTTTGATATTTGCTGAGTTTTTTTTAGATGTTTTATTAATATTAATAAAACAAGATGGTTGTTGTAACATGTTAAAAATAAAAAAATTCTTTATAAGCCTTAATTTGTCACGGTTATCGTCTGTTTTCATTCATAAATGCTCCTTTAATATAAAGTTTGGTATAAGAAATAAAATAGAGTAGACTAGCATAATTATTAGTTACTTTATTTCAGGTACTTAGACCTTATATATGATATGTTGAAAATAAAGGAGTGTTACATTATGTATACTTAATATATAAAGATAGGCCCCCTAATCATCATATTTTAATATTAACTACTTGAGTTAATATTATCCATGATGCTTAGGGGGCCTATTAGTCATTAACTTTTAACTATTTTAAATATCTTTTGGTTTTTTTAAAATTCCTAGTATTAAGCAGGTAACGAAAGCTCCTATCAAAATCGATAGTAAATAAAGTAATGGACTTCCTTTAACTAAAGCAACTACAAATATACCGCCATGTGGAACTGGCATTCCTATATTAAAAAATAATGAAAGTCCACCAGCTACGGCTGATCCTATTGCAGCTGCGGGAATTACTCTTACTGGATCTGCTGCTGCAAAAGGTATGGCTCCTTCTGTTACAAAACAAGCACCCATTATATAACAACTAAGACCAGTCTCTCTTTCCTGCTTTGTAAATCTATTTTTAAAGAATGAAGTAGCAAGTGCAATCCCTAGGGGTGCAGACATACCACCAGCCATTACAGCTGCATGTGGATAATAATTTCCTGAACTTATCATAGCAATCCCAAATGCAAACGCAGCCTTGTTTATTGGTCCACCCATATCAATTGCCATCATTCCACCTAATATAATACCTAGTAGAACTTTGTTACCTGTGCCCATTCCACCTAACCAATGTTGAAGAAAAAGGTTAATTTGAAGAACTGGTCCATCTACACAAATGTACATTATAGCACCGGTAATAAAAATGCCTAGAAGTGGATATATAAGCACTGGTTTTATACTCTCAAGAGCTTCTGGCAATTTTGAAAAAGTCTTCTTAAGAAGTAGTACTACATAACCACCAAGAAATCCTGCAATAATTCCACCAAGAAATCCTGCATTACTTTGATATGCTAAAAAACCACCTACCATTGCAGGAGCAAAACCTGGTCTGTCTGCAATACTCATACCTATAAAACCAGCAAGTACTGGTACCATAAGTGCAAAAGCATTCTTGCCTCCAACTACTGAAAGAAGGTTAGACAAATATAACAAGTTTGGATTTGAACTCTTTTCGAATATAAATGATAAAGCTATTAATATTCCTCCACCAACAATGAAAGGAAGCATATTTGAAATACCGCTCATAAGATGTTTATAAATTCCTGTTTTTTCACTTCCAGTAGAAGCTTTATTACCACCAGCATTATTATAAACAGGCGCTTCACCATTTAATGCCTGATTTATAAGTTCTTCTGGTTTTTTTATTCCTTGAACCACCGGAACTATAACTACTTTTTTGCCGTTAAACCTTGCCATTTCAACTTGTTTATCAGCAGCTACGATTATGCCTGAAGCTCTTTCTATTTCATCATCGGTTAATCTATTTTTAACTCCTGTAGCACCGTTGGTTTCAACTTTTATGTCTACTCCCATTTCTTTAGCCTTATTTTTCAAGGCGTCAGCTGCCATATAAGTATGTGCTATACCTGTAGGACATGCTGTTACTGCGAGTACTAAACCTTTTAAGCCGGTTACCTCTACTATTTCTTCTTCCTGGGCACTCTCTTCTTCTAATTTTTCAGCCTCTTGACTATCGATTAAACTTAAAACTTCTTCAGGTGTTTTAACAATGAAAAGTTTCTTTTTAAAATCTTCATTCATAAGAAGAGTAGATAACCTTGAAAGTGTTTCCAAATGTGTATTATTAGCACCCTCAGTTGCTGCAATCATAAAAAATATGTTTGCAGGAGCATCATCTAAGGAATCAAAATCAATTCCAGCTGTAGAACGTCCAAAAGCTAAGGCTGGAGTTTTTACAGCCGCAACTTTTGCATGAGGGATAGCTATACCCTCACCAATTCCAGTTGAGAAGTCTGCTTCTCTTTTTAAGATTGCTTTTTTATATTCTTCCTTATCATTTAACATTCCCGCACTATCAAGTTTATTTACTAATTCATCAATTACATCTGCCTTACTATTAGATTTTAGATCTAGAATAATAGTATTTTTCTTTAAAAGTTCTGTTATTTTCATATTTTTCCTCCTGTGATAAATACAAGCTTAGTTAGTTTATATGAACAGGTCAATTAATAACTAGATATTAATCTAATTTATTTACAATTACCTGCGCTAAATAATGCTCAATATCTTCTTTTTTACATAAATCTTTTGAAAATGCTGTGGCACTTCCAGATGTAGCTCCCCATCTAAATGCTTCAATTAGATCTTTCGACTGTGAATACTTAGCTAAAAATCCTGCAATAACTGAATCTCCTGCACCAACTGAATTCTGTACTTTTCCTTTTGCTGGTGTTGCATGATAAACTCCACTTTCACAAATTAGAAGAGCGCCTCTTTCAGCCATAGATATAATTACATTCTGTGCTCCCATAACAATAAGTTTCTTTGCATATTTAATAATTTCATCTGTATCTGTAAGTTCTTTATTAAATATTTCACCTAGTTCATGATTATTAGGTTTTATTAAAAATGGCTTATTCTGAAGCGTTGCAACCAAAGCATCACCTGTAGTATCAACTACAACTTTTACATTATTAGAAGCACACTTTTTTTGAAGTCTGGCATATATGTCCCTTGGAACAGACTTCTGAACATTTCCTGATAACACTAGATAATCATTTGAAGTTAAACCTTCTACTATTGTAAATAGCTTATTTAAGTCTTCGTCTTTTATAACTGGACCGGCTCCATTGATTTCCGTCTCTTCTTTCGAGTTGAGTTTAACGTTTATTCTTGTATCACCACTTATCTCAATAAAGTCAGTTTCAACACCTTGAGACTCCAATGAATCAATTATAAATTTTCCAGTAAAACCTCCAACAAAACCCAAAGCCTTAGTTTTTATTCCAAAATTATTTAAAACTCTTGATACATTTATCCCTTTTCCGCCAGCAAATTTTTCTTCACTGTCAACTCTATTAATTGATCCTGCTTTAAAATCATCTACGGTTATAACATAATCTATAGCCGGATTAAAAGTTACTGTGTATATCATCTTTTAGTCACTACCTTTTGTATTTATTTTTAACGTCTATATATACATGATAATATAAAATCAGTTCTTAAACAACATATATGTTCATATTCGATCATGTTTTATTTACGTTTCAATAGAAAACGATCACATACGGTCATATTTTTTACGATTTATTAGATTTTAACCATATTTTAACAAAAATTGAAATTTATTTTTTTCATAACATCACCAAGTTTTTCTAGATCTTTTAGAACTATAATTATTAATGCAATTCTTGAATGAAGGTGTAAAAAGAAAAAACTGATAGCGAAAAGGTAAAGATTAATATTTTTAGAAAATTTAATACATTAATATGATATAATTTACATATATATAAAATTTGTTATAAATACTTTAAAGTTATATAATTAATAAATCATTTTGTAGGAATTAGGAAGAGAAAATTACATATAGGGGGAGAGAAATGAACAAGAAAATAGGGGTAGCCATAATGGCGCTTGTTGTAACTATGAGCGTTGGGTTTACTAGCGTATACGCAGATCCTGCGTCAGATAAGATAAAGGTTCAGCAGATTCAAACTAAAAAAAATGATCTTGTAATTAAAGTAGAGATTACAGACAATCAAATTGAAGCAATTATAGCTAAAATGAAAATTAATGAAAATAATATAGCAAAAATACAAAAGGATATAAAACAAGACCAAATGAATATTTTAGATATTGAGGGTAATATCAAAGCAGAACAGATACTTTTTAATAAAAGAATGCGAGCAATGTATATGGGTGGGTCATCAAGCTTTATAGAAGTTATCCTAGCTTCAAAGGGGATAAATGATTTTATATCCAGAGTAGAAAATGTAAAAATGATATCAAAATTTGATCAAAATGTTATTGGTGATTTAAAAACAAATGAGGCTGAAATTAATTTAAAAAAGGTAGCACTAGATACGAAAAGTACAAAGTTACTATCTTTAAGAGTTGACAATAAAAAGAAATTAGCTACTTTAACAAAACAAAAAACAGATCAAATTATATTGGTAGCACAATTAAATGCTGAGGAAAATCAATATGGTGCACAAATGGTAACAGACCAAGCTGGTATAGCAAAAGAAGTAGCTCTAGAGAAAAAAACAAATGAGGCTATATTTTCTTCTAATCCAGTTTTAGCATATGCTTCAGATTTTCTTGGTATTCCTTATGTATGGGGGGGAACAAGTCCTAAAGGCTTCGACTGTTCAGGTTTTACACAATATGTATTTGGACATTTTGGAGTGAACTTACCAAGGGTTTCAGAGGATCAACAAAATGTAGGAACACTTGTATCTAGAGCTGATCTTAGGCCTGGAGATTTGGTATTTTTCGGAACTCCTGCTCATCATGTAGGAATATATATTGGGAATGGTAACATGATAAATGCACCTCATACAGGGGCTGTAATTAGAGTTCAAACACTTAATAGCGATTTTACTTATGGACGTAGAGTTACTCCGTAAAAGAGAGTGGCAAGGTAAGTACTATAAGATCCTATATGCATAATTAAAGGATGGAATTAAACAGAATATTAACGGAGGGCAATCTTTATGATACGAGACTTAACAAAGGGCAGTCCAGCTAAAATTATTTTAGTTTTCACACTGCCGTTACTTATAGGTAATATTTTTCAGCAATTTTATAGCTTAGCAGATACTCTGATTGTGGGACGTACAATGGGAATTAATGCTCTAGCAACAGTAGGCTGTACAGGGAGCATTATGTTTCTTATACTTGGTTTTTCACAAGGATTAACTGCTGGATTTTCCATAATCACAGCTACCTGTTTTGGAGCTGGAGATAAACAGGGGGTAAGACATAGTTATGTAGCAAGTATTGTGCTAAGTTTATTAATCACAATGGTGCTTACAATTGTAAGCGTAATATTTGCACGACCAATTTTAGAGATAATGCATACACCACCAGAAATAATAGAAGGTGCTTATAATTTTATAATTATAATTTTCTGGGGCATTATAGTGTCAATGTTATTTAACTTGTTTTCTAATGTTATGAGAGCTTTGGGAGACAGCCGAACACCCCTAATATTTTTAGTTATTGCTAGTGTTTTAAATATAATTTTAGATTTCGTATTTATTTTAAGCTTCAATATGGGGGTTGCAGGAGCTGCCTGGGCAACTACAATATCTCAAGGAATTTCTGCTATATTATGCTTTAGCCATATCATGAGAAATATGCCTATTTTAAAACTACACAGGAGTGATTGGCATTTAACAAAAAAAATCATATGGGAGCATTTAAGAATGGGTCTTCCTATGGCATTTCAGGCTTCTATTATAGCAATTGGTGCAATTACTGTTCAATTTGCACTAAATAATTTAGGCGAACTATCCGTAGCGGCATACACTGCAGCACAAAAAATTGATACACTAGCAATTCAACCTATGATGTCATTTGGTATTACAATGGCCACATTTGTAGCCCAAAATTATGGCGCAGGTAAAATAGACAGAATCCGTATTGGTATAAAGCAATGTAGTATCATATCAGTAGGTTTTAGTATTATTGTTGGTCTGTTCAATATTTTAGCTGGTCGTTTTATGATATTACTTTTTGTAGGGGATAATCAACCCAAAGTAGTATCTCTTGCACAAACCTATTTAAACATAAATGGAGCAATGTACTTTGTGTTAGCGCTACTTTTTATTTACAGATATAGTCTTCAAGGATTAGGACAGAGTCTTGCTCCTACTTTAGCGGGAGTTATGGAACTAATTATGCGAATCTTTGCTGCTATTATTTTATCAAAATACTTAGGTTTTACAGGTGTCTCCATGGCAAGTCCTCTTGCATGGATTGGTTCTTGTATACCTTTAGCAATAGCTTACTATATAACTCATAAAAAATTGTATGGATTAAATAAGCCCATTTGTATAACCGAAGGATAATTTTATCTGGGATTACTGTCCATCCGATGGAGTCCCAAAACTCTTCTAAGTCAAAGGTGCTACTTTCGGTAAATATAAAACCTGTATTAATTATTATTTCAACTTCCATCTAACTCACCTCAGATTAGTCAATTTTATTTCTAATTGTGACTGTTGTCTTGTGAACTACCACCACTTATAGAAGTGGATGGCTTCTTGGTCAATACTACTACTGTAGCAAGTTCGTCTCTTCCGGAGCCGTGTGCGTCTCTTGCAGAGACGTATCCAAGCTATCAAGGTCATTCCAACTTCTCTAACAATATATCTTTTATTATATTGCTAGTTTTAGTAAATTTTTGCTCGCATTTATATCTCTATCCATTATCATCCCACATACTGGGCATATATAAGTTCTACAAGATAAGTCTTTAGTTTGACTTGATTGATTACCACAATCAGAACATAACTGACTACTTGCATAGGTTGATGGTGCTACTTTTATTTTAGCTTTTTTTCTATTATTGCTACCTTTTTGTTTTCTTGATAAATCCTTTTGAAGTTTAGTTAACCTTTTAGCTGATTTCTTTAGGTATTTAGGATTATGAAAAAACTCACCATTGCTTGTTATTGCAAACTCTTTAATTCCCAGATCTACCCCTATCTTACTATCTGTTTTAGGCAATTGAATATTTTCAGCGTCAACTAAAATAGATATATAATATTTTCCACTTGGAACTTATGATATAGTGCAAGATTTAATTAACACATTGAATTCTCTATGCTGCTTTATTTTTATCATAGACTTTAATTTAGGGACTTTGATATGCTTATTTTCAATATACACAGTGCCATTTATGTCCTCTAAAAATGGAGTCACTTTTTTGCAAGTACCTAACCCATCAGCTGTTATATGTATATCAATGGAGCGTCGGTCTTCTTTATTTGGATGCCTTTTAATAAAGTTTTTTCTTTCAAGTATATCAATTATTCTAGTTAAAGTAGACTGATCTTTACTCGAAACTTCAGCTAAATTTTTTTACTCTCACTATATAAAGCAATGAAGTGTTAGTTTAAATCAATTAGCTCCAAAGTATTATCCTCATGTAACGGCTATAATGAACACACTTCAGACTTGCTTTTACAAAATTGCAACTGTTTTACATAATAGTAAAAAACATATGGGTTAAGAATATAATTTAACACTCGATAGAATAAAGGGGAATAAAATTATATTACAACACAGTGCTATATAATCATGTAAAATTAAATATAAAAAAGTTAGCAGGGGGAATTAAAAATGTTAAAGAAAATGAAAATATCGCAAAAACTATTTGCAACTAGTATAATAAGTGCTGTATTTCTACTTAGTGTTGGTGTCCTTGGTCTTAGGAGCATGAGCACTATTAATAATAATGGTAATTTTATTTACGAAAATAGTTTAATTAGGCTAGAAAAGATATATACGGTCCAAGGTAACAGCTACAAAGAAAAGATAGATTTAGAACATGTGCTAAATGTTAAGTTTAAAGATGAAATGGCTCATATGAAAGAGGACATGAGTAAAATATTAATTGAGAATACTAAACTCTTTACTGAGTACGAGAAGATACCTTTTGATAATGACAAGGAGAAGCAAAACTATAACAAATTGAAAGCTTCATTACCAGCATACTATGAGTCATTAAATAAGGTAGTAAGGTTAGCTGAAAGTGGTAACTACGCAGAAGCTACAAGAGTTTACAAAAATGAGTATGGTTTACTTAGAACACCTTTAAAAGATGGTTTATCAACAATAATAAAAGAGAATACAACCTCAGCCGAAAATAAATGGAATATAAATAAGTCTGTATTTAGTAATTCCTTTAGATTGTTAAATGTGATAATGATAGTAGGGGTAATAATAAGTTTCGCATTAGGTATAATTTTGGCGATATGGCTTGTAAAGAGAATACATGTTGTTGTGAAGTTTGCTGATAATCTAAAAGATGGAGATTTAACACAACAAATGAAGATTACTGAAGGTGATGAATTAGGGAAAATGTCTACTTCTTTAAACGAAGCTGGAGAAAATATAAAAATGTTAATTACACAAATAATGACGGATGCCTCGAGTATCAGTGCTACTAGTGAGGAACTATCCGCAACTACAGAAGAGATATCATCGAAGATGGAAATTGTTAAGGAATCAATAATGCAGATTTCAAGTGGGTCACAGCAACTAAGTACTACTACAGAAGAAGTAAATGCGACAGCAGAAAATATTTCACAAAATGCATTACAAGTAGCAAAAAAGGCAAGCGATGGGACTAAGTCGGCAAAGGAAATAGATAAAAGAGCTACTGAAATTAAAGTAAATGCAAATGAAAGTTATAAAATAGCTAATGAGGTATATGATATTAAGCAGCAAAACATAATTAAAGCAATAGAGGAAGGTAATGTTGTCCAAGAGGTAAAGAGAATGGCAGAGGCAATAGGAGATATTGCGGCTCAAACTAATCTTCTTGCTTTAAATGCAGCTATAGAAGCGGCTAGGGCTGGGGAACAAGGTAAAGGATTTGCAGTTGTAGCTGACGAAGTTAGAACGCTTGCAGAGCAATCAACCGAAACTGTTAAAAACATCCAAGAAGTAACAGAGCGGGTAGAAAAGGCTTTTCAAAACCTTTCGGGCAATGCAAATGAGGTACTTGAATATATTGAAACTCAAGTTAAACCAGATTATGAAATGTTAATAAATGTTGGTAAGCAGTATGGAGAAGATGCTTCTTTCTATAATGGATTATCTAAAGATATTATGACTTCAATGGATGATGTAACAGAAACCATTTCAGAAGTTAAAAATGCAATTGAAAACGTATCTTCAATTGCGCAGGAATCGTCAGCTAGTTCGCAGGAAATACTAGGGAGTATAAGTGAAACTAATTCAGCAATTCACGAGGTTGCTCAGGCTGCTCAGAGCCAAGCTGAACTTGCTGAAAAACTTAATGAAATGATTCAAAAATTTAAAATATAATCTAGATTGTACATAATATATTTTGTCTCAAAATAGAGAGTAATTTCTATTTTGAGGCAATTTTTTTGATTGGGGTTATTTTAGCAGCAATACTAAACAATTAGGGTATAATATATTTAGTGAGGCTCGGAATAATTATTTGTTTATAAAGAATACAAGGAGGCAAATATATGTTTATTAAAGTAGAAAATTTAAAAAAGAGTTATACGACTGGAGAGATAAGAACTGAGGTGTTAAAGGGTGTAGGAATGGTTCTGGATACTGGAGAGATTGGTGTAATACTCGGGCCATCTGGTTCTGGTAAATCAACTTTACTTAATATCATAGGTGGAATAGATAGATGTGATTCTGGCCTAGTAAAGGTGGAGAATACAGTAGTTACGGAGCTCTCGGATAATAAACTTACAGACTACAGACGGGATAAGATAGGCTTTATATTTCAATTTTATAATCTTATACCTAACCTAACAGTAGGCGAAAATATTGAAGTAGTTTCAAACATTAGTAGGTCTCCACTTGAAATTGATGAGGTACTAAGTTCAGTTGGAATGCTGGATAAGAAGTATAGATTTCCAAAGGAATTGAGTGGTGGAGAGCAGCAGAGAGTCTCAATAGCAAGAGCGGTAGTTAAAAATCCTAAGCTTTTATTATGTGACGAGCCTACAGGAGCCCTAGACTTTATAACTTCAAGAGAAATATTAAAACTTTTGCAAAAAATTAATAAGGACTTTGGAACAACCATACTTATGATAACTCATAATACAGCTATAAGTGCAATGGCGAATAGGGTTTACAAAGTACGTGGCGGGGAAATCGTAGAGTGCCAAATCAATGAAACTACAATGCCTGCAGAAAGGATTGAGTGGTAATGGTTATTAATAAAAAAATAAAGAGAACCATGATGGAGAATAAGTCACAATATTTTGGATCCTTAGCACTCATTATTATAAGTTGTCTTTTATTTACCATGTTTAAATTACTCTCAGGGAACCTAACAAATATAACTTCAACTTTTGGGAAAAATTACAAACAAGAAGATTCAAGCTTTATGGCGGATAAGAAACTAAGTAATATATCAGAAATAGAATCAAAATTCAACATGAAAATGGAAGAGGGTAACACCTTTGATTATCCGGTTACTAAGGACAAAGTAATAAGAATATTTTCAGAGAATTCAAAGGTAAATATACCTGCAATAATAAAGGGTAAAGCCTTAAGTGGCAATGATATTCTCATTGACCCAGCCTATGCAAAAGCAAATAAGTTAGAAGTCGGAGATAGCTTTAAAGTTTATGATAAGAGTTTTAAGATAGCTGGTTTTATGTCGCTTCCGAGTTATATATATCCACTTAAAGAAGCCAGTGACATATTAACTGATCCTAATAACTTTGGAATTGCAGTAATGTCAAAAGTAGATTTAAGTGTTATGAAAAAAGGAAATGTTTTTTACTCGATTAGGTTTAATGGGGATAGAAGAGATATAGAAAAAAGAACAACTGCGTTTAAAGATTATTTGAATAATGAAGATATTACAATTATTAGCTGGATGGATGCTTGGGCAAATTCAAGAATAACCTTTGTAACAACAAAGATAAGTGGTATTAATCAGATAAGTTCTTCTATGCCTGTGGCTATACTTTTACTTACATGCATATTAACGGGAATTGTTATGTGGAGAATGATTAAGAGAGAAGCTGTAATCATTGGAACTCTTTATGCCTTTGGTTACAAGAAAAAGCAAATTCAAAATCACTATTTAAGATATCCCATAATAATTGCTTTAACTGGAGGAATAATTGGGACTATACTTGGTATCCTTGCTTTAAAGCCTATGATAAATGTTATGGTATCGTATTTTAATATGCCGGTTGGTACTGTAAACTTTGATATAAAGTATTTGCTTACAAGTATACTTATGCCTGTTGTTTTTCTAAGCGCTGCAGGATATCTTGTGGTTAACAAATCTCTTAAGAGTTCTCCACTAGAACTTATGCGCGGTGGGAAAGAGAATAATAAGGTTGGATTTATAGAGAAAAATTTAAAGCTAGATAAACTAAGATTTTCTACCAAGTTTAAGGTAAGAGAGCAGCTTAGAAGTATACCAAGGAGTGTATTTCTATTGCTTGGAGTTTCACTTGCAACTGTATTACTACTCTTTGGATTCGCAGCAAAGAGTTCCTTAGAGAGTTTAATGAAGGATGGTTTTGATGCATCCTTTAAATATAATTATAGCTATGTTTTTAATTCTATTAAGAAGGGTAATCCAACGGGTGGCGAGGCTTTTTCGGAGTCGCCATTCACACTAAAGTCAGATAGTAAAATCAATATAGTAGCATATGGAGTAAGTCCAAGTTCAAAATATGTTGTCTTTAAAGATAAATCAGGTAAAATATTAAGTACAGATAAAAGTATTATTACTAGTTCACTTGCAGACAAACTTAAGGTGAATCCTGGTGATACTATTAAAGTTATTAATACACTTGATTCTAAGTTGTACAGCATTACTGTGGATAGCATTGCTAAGTCTTATGTTGGAAACTACATTTATATCCCAATGCCAAAGTTTAATAAAATGATGAGTTATCCATCTGGTAGTTATATGGGACTATGGAGTAATTCAAAACTTAATATCCCTGAAAACCAATTATTAACTACTGTAACTAAAGCTGATATAAAAAATGCATTTAATGCAATGACAGCGCCAATCCAAACAATGGTAGGTACTATGGCCTTTATGTCCTTTCTTATTGGACTCATAGTCATATATGTTGTAACTTCAATGATTATAGACGAGAATAAGGAAAACATATCTCTTATGAAAGTTTTAGGGTATAGGAAGAAAGAAGTATATTCAATGATTTTGAATAGTTCAGCTGTTTTAGTAATACTAGGTTATATTTTAGGAGTACCAATCCTTCTAGCATTATTAGGGGCAATGTTTAAATCTTTAACTAAGGAGATGAGCCTATCACTTCCAGTAACAATAAGTTATAGTTATCTTATTATTGGGTTTGTGATTATTTATATTACTTATGAATTATCAAAGGCTTTAAGTAAGAAAAAGCTTAACAAGATTTCTATGACAGAGGTTTTAAAGTCTAGATTAGAGTAATAAACAAGTTGGGGTGTTCTATTTACTACCGTCTATTTTTTTATAAAAACTCGTAATAATTGAATATCCAAGTATTAATGGGAATACCCATATAAAGCTTTGATTACTAGTTAATAAAATACCAATAGGATATGCTAATATATTTCGTACTAATTGATTACTACTATAGTATATGAAAACAGCAAGTGAAAAATACAATGAGGGAAGCCCAAGTAATAAGAATTTAGGGACATTCATTATCCATGTTCCTTCTTTTTTTATTTCATGGATTAAATGTTCTAAACCCAGGAGCAAACCTATTGCTCCATAAAAAATAATCATTAAAATATTTTGAAGATAAGGATGAGTATTATAGGTTTCCTGTGCATTTCTATTAATACCATCAAGAAGGTGCTGCCCACTAAATACAATAAAAAGTATTATTAGGATTATAAAAAAATACTTTAACCAAGATTTATCTTTCATAACATCCCTCCATATTTTAAAGTTAAAATACTTTCTGCAAATAAATCACAAGCTCCGTTCTGTTATTTACCTGCAGTTTTTCTAGTATTTTAGACACATAATTTTTCACAGTGCCTTCAGTAACAAATAAAGCTTCACTTATAGATTTGTTGCTTTTCCCATCAATTATATGTTTTGCCACGTCGAATTCACGGGGAGTTAATATTTGTAGCAATTTCTCTTTTTCATCATTTTTCTTTTGGGCAGAATTTTCAATGGGTCTAGAGTTTAAAGCTTTAACAACTTTTTCAGTGATTTTGGGATTTAAAAAGATACTTCCTTCTAAAGCAGCTTTAATAGAATTTATTATTTCTTTTGAACCGGAATCTTTAAGAATGTACCCGTCAGCGCCATATTTTAGTCCCTGAAAAATATAATCGTCTTCGTCGAATGTAGTTAATATAATAACCTTTATGTTTGGGTGATTTTCTTTAACAAATTTTGTTGCCTCTATGCCATCCATAATGGGCATCCTTATGTCCATTAATATTACTTGTGGAGAAAGTTTTTTTAGTAGCTCAATTAATTGTTTGCCATTATAAGCTTCACCTATACAATTTATTTCCTCGTTCAAACTTAAAATTCTTTTTAAGCCTTCCCGTACAATTTCTTGATCATCTACAATAACTAAATCAATCATCAATTTCACTTCCTATCTATAATTTAAAATACTTTTTATATCTACAATATATTTTCAGGGATTTTGCCTTCTATTGTAAAGCCAACTAGATCCTCAGACTTAAAGATGATTTCACCATTAAGCAAATGCACTCTTTCTTCCATACCCATAATACCATTAGAACGTATTATTTTTTTGCAACCTACACCATTATTTTCTATTTTGAAAATGATGCTATTTGATGATTTACTAATATGAATACTAAAGGATGTAGCATTGCCATGTTTTATCCCGTTAGTAATTGCTTCTCTTAAAGTTTTATAAATACAAGTTTTAATCCCACTACTTACCTTCTCTACGTTTTCATCAAAATCTAAATTAAACTCATATTTGTCTGTTTGTTTAAATTTAAGAAAAATTTGATTAATATCCTTTCTTAGGCTAAGGGTACTATTTTCTTTAAGTACACTAACTGCTCCCCTTAAACTTTTCATGCACTCTTTAGAAAGAGAATAACAGTCTTGCATAGCTATTTTAGCCTTTTCTGGGTTTATAGTAGCAATATTTTCTGCATATTCTAAATTCATACTTAAGGCTACAAGTGAATGACCCATGGAATCGTGAAGCTCTTGGGCAATTCTAGTCCTTTCTTTTGTAATAGTAAGGTCCTCTATTTTTTTTGAATATTGTATTAATGTTAAATTAGTTTTCTCAAGCTCCTCATTAAGCTTTTCTTTTTTAACTTTTTCTATAATTATATTTTTAATTAAAAAACAAACTATAAGGTTTATAGCATAATTCCGCAATATGATTTCAAAATTATAAAACAATATGTTTGAATATAATATTGCACTTAAAAAAACAAAGCTAACAAAATTAATAATAAACAAGCTTTTATAAATTTTTTTGATAGGTATAATCAGTTCTACGGTCAAAAGAGAACTGTATGTTATAGTATCAGTTTTAGTTTTATAGGCAAGGTAACATATTATTAGATTGCTTAAAATATAAGAAATATATTTTACAAACTCATTAGAATTTATTCTAACATAATCATTTATAGCTAAAAAAACAATTAAGAATATAGTAATTATTTGAAATTGACTTTGTAGTGTACTGTTAAAAAGCGTTATGATAACAATAATTTGTAAAATTTTCAAGGCTAGAAATCTATTTTTTCCAGATAAAAGAAAATCCATAATGCATACCTTCAATCATATTTTTCTTTATTATATCATAGTTCCGTATATCCGTAGATAAACTCATGACTAAAGTACTATACCATATGATTACTTTAGTAGATATTCAAAAGACCTTATAAAAAGTACAATATGAGCATAGTAAGAAATAGGGGGCAAAGAAATGCTTGAATTAATAAATTTAACAAAAAAATATGGTGAATTTACAGCAATTGATAATATTTCTTTTAAAGTAGAACAAGGTGAAATATTTGGGCTTTTGGGACCAAATGGAGCAGGGAAATCCACTATTGTTTCTATGATAAGTACGGTTAGTCCACCTACAAGAGGTGACATAAGAGTTGATAACAAATCATTAAGAGAAAAACCTATGGAAATAAAAAAGATAATGGGAATAGTACCTCAGGATATAGCTTTATACGAAGCCTTGAGTGCAAAAGATAATCTAGAGTTCTTTGGATGTTTATATGGCTTAAAAGGAAAAAAACTAAAAGACAGAACGTCTGAGGTGCTAGATATTATAGAACTAAAAGATAAGAAAGACCAAGCAGTTTCGGAATTTTCAGGAGGAATGAAGAGAAGAGTTAATATTGGTATTGCATTAATGAACAACCCAAAGCTTTTAATATTAGATGAACCAACAGTTGGAATAGATCCACAGTCTAGAAATCATATTCTTGAAACAATAAAAAGATTAAATAAAGAGAGAGGCATGACAGTAATTTATACTAGTCATTATATGGAAGAGGTTGAGTATCTTTGCAAAAGAGTTGCTATTGTAGATCATGGAAAGCTAATAGCGCTAGGAACTAAAGAGGAGCTAAAGGAAAAGCTTAAAGTAAAAGATACGTTAACAATTACTTACAGCAAAGCGGATAAGGATTCTTTAGAAAAAGTTAAAAATATTGCTGGAACAGAAGAAGTTAGAATTAACAAAAATGAAATAGCTATGTTAGTAAATCCAAATGAAAAAAATATTATAGATATTGTTGAGGATATAAGAAATCTCGGAATAAAATTAACTGGTTTCAAATACGACGAAGTAAACTTAGAAAGTATTTTTCTTAAGGTAACAGGAAAATCTTTAAGAGAATAATAAGGAAGGTGACAAATCCATGAATAAACTAGTCTATTTGTTTTTACTAGACACTAAGCTGTTATTAAAATCTAAGGTATTTTATTTTAAATTGGTATTATTTCCAATTGTACTTGTGTTAATAATTGGATCGCTTAATAGTAGTCAAGTTACACTAAAAGCATTTAATGTAGGATATTACAGCGATGATTCATCATTTCAAAGTTTAAACCTTTCCAATATTTTAAGGGATGATGTATTAAAAAGTAAGGATGTAAAGGGAGTAATAAATTTAAAATCGGTGAAAAGTTATGCGGAAGGTAAAAAATTAGTAAGTAATGGAACTTACGTAGCTTTAGTTTATGTGCCAAAAGATTTTACTAAAAACTATATAAATAATTCTAAGATAAACATTTCTGTTATAGGAGATAACAACAAATTAGATGATGTTTCAATAGTGAAAACCATTTTAAATAGTTTTGATAAAAATATTTCTATAAAGAGAGTTGAGCAAAATGAGGTTATAGAGGATATGGCTTTAAATAAATCAAAGGTAAGGGCAGTAGATGTAAATAAGTTGATTAGTAATATACAAAATACAAGTGCTAATTCTTCTGAAATCTCAAAGATAGCTACAAGAAAGAATGCAAAACCTATAGATGTGATGCAATATATGCTTATTGGAATGGTAGTAATGTTCTCCATTCTAACAGCCTTTGAATTAGCACATAGCATAGTTAATGATAAGTTAAATAACACCATGAATAGGATAAAATCCACACCTACAGCAAATTTCCAATATGTGTTTGGTAAAGTAATTGGAGTTGTATTTGCAATAATGGTTCAGATGATCACAGTAATTACAATAGGTGGAATTGTTTTTAGAGAGAGCTTCGGAAATATATTTTACATTTTATTAGTAACAGCAGTTTATGCTTTAACTATTGGAATGATTGTATTTTGTGCGGGGATAACAGCAAAAAATCATATGGAAATTTCAACTTTTGCTACACCAATTTTGTGGGGATTCAGTTTCCTTGGTGGAAGCCTTATAAATAAAAGTAATTTTCCAAATAACCTCCAAATGATCCAGAAGATAATACCAAACGGAAAAGCAATAAACTGCTATTTAGCAATTTGTGAAGGTAAGGGAATAGGAGATATTTATATGGATCTTGTAGAGCTTTTAGCAATAGCTGCAGTGTTTTTGATAATGGCTTTAATACTACTTAATAAAGGGAAAAATAATCTTTTAGTAAAAGATAATACATCTAAAGGATAATTTTGAAAGGAGAGAAAACTATGCAGATATTAATTATGATAAAAAACCAACTAAAACTTCTTTTTAATAATAGAATGTCAATTTTCATTATGATTGCAGCACCGATATTACTTACTTGGTTATTTTCAATTTCAATTAGTAATAGTAGTAAAACAAATGTATATTTAGCGGATAATGATAAGAGTAAAGCATCTAAGCAGTTAATAGCTATGATAGAAAAGCACGAAGATTTAAGTGTAACTATACTAGCGGAAAAGGATATAAAAAATAAAATTGATAATGGTGATATTAATAATGGCGCAGTAATAGATGCGGGATTTGAAAGAAGCTTAAAAAATGGCAAAGCATTAAACGATGTTAAACTTATTGAAAATTATGATAATCCTGATGGACAAAATCTTTCTATCACTATTTTATCTGAAGAAAATGCTTTACAAAAGATTACTATAGATTCAAAAAATATTTCGAATGTTCTTAAGGTTAATAATGATGAAATATCAAAAAAACTTATTAACAAAGTAAACAGTGATAATAGTATATCAAGCTTTTATAAAGAGATAAACACAAGTCAAAAAACAGAAGATAAGACTACTGAAAGATTAATTGGGTTTTTAGTAATGTTTATATGGTTTGTTGTAGTTCAAGGTTTTAGAACTTTAATAGAAGAAAGAGAAAATAACACTTTTAATAGAATAAAAGGGATGCCAACAAGTTACTTGAAATATTTGATAAGCAAAATCATAGCTACTTATATACTAGGGCTTACAGTTATAGCAGCAATACTTTTAGTGGGGAAATATGCTTTAAAGGCAAGTATAGTTAATAATATTTTTCCAGAGGCATCTATATTTGCAATATACCTGTTTGCTGTGGTTGGAATAATAATGATATTTGTTCCTTTTGTAAAAAAACATCAGACATTTACTATATTGGGGTCAGTACTAATGGTAATAACCGGTATGCTTGGAGGAAGCTTTTTTTCTATGGATGAACTAACAGCCCCAAAACCACTTCAAATTATATCAAGATGCATGCCTGAAAATTGGGGGATAAAGGCACTAAAAGATGTGATTTTTAACAATTCACCTCTAAGTTTAGAAATAAATAGTATAGTAATATTACTTTCTATTGGCATATTAGGGCTATTAGTATCAACAATATTAACAAATATTAATATGAAAGCTGAAAAAAGCTTTTTAAAATAACAAAAACAGGAGTGATTACTATGAATCTAAAATTGATAATGTTGATAGCAGCAGTGATTTTAGGAATAATATTAAATGTGTTTATAGGAAAAATAGCAGTGTTTCTATTTAAAAAGGATGGTACTTTATCAAGATTACCTATAAGGGTTGTTGGAATAATGCTAATCATTAATGGTATACCAGCAATATTTGATATTTTGAAATAATTTATCTTTGAGAGCAATAAGTTATAGAAAAACACAAATATATTAAACAACAGATATTAAAGACTGCATTTTAGGATGATTATGTAACTCAATTGGAATTGTATTATATTCAGAATATCAATACACACTTAATAAAGTAAACTCATATCTAATATAATGATATGGGTTTACTTGTAACGACATATTCGAAGGTGGTGAATTAATTAATCAACCTTTCCTACACTCATTTTGTTTATCAATATTATTGTCTATATACTTTTGCGTCCATGGACAATTTACTAAACATTTTAAGCAGCCATTACAGTGGTAAACATTAACTATAGAATCTCTATTCATACCTGGTTCCCATGTAGAACCATGGATAGCACCCGTAGGACATATATCCTTACATACAGTACATTCTCCACATTTAGGCATTATTATTGACCGATTTTCAATAGGTAACGGTGCATTTGTCAAAATGGTACACATACACAACGCACTTCCGTATTGTTTGGTAACTAACAAATTACTTTTCCCAATCCAGCCTAATCCAGCCAATATGGCAATCTTTTTATGTGGAAGTGGAGTGGTTTTCGTAGTTTCATCATAAAATCCATTTAGTAGATTTTTTTCTGATTGTGCAAAGGCTTTGTATCCTTTTGTAATAATGAAATCAGCCGTCCAGTCTGCAAGTTCATTAACAAGGTGTTCTTTTCCCCCGAACTCAGAATGGTCTGCTATGTTTCCTTTTGATAGACGAAAAATATAACCTTCGCTTAGAACTATTCCTATCAAAATAGCAACGCTGTAACCTCTATTTTCTTTTACCGAGAGCATTGATATATCAACTGTCTTGATAAAATTAACACCACGACGATTTAAGGCAGAAATTAACTCACTCATTATATGCTCCTCCTAAATATAAAGTGATGATAGATACTGTATATCCCAGGTTAACTTTTGCATGGAATTCCTCCTTCCTATTAGAAATTAATAGGAAAGATAACAGGTGGATTGTTACAAACTTTTTTCATCATAAGTCCTCCTAATTTAATATATTTTCTACTAAAATTGTACCATTAGAGAATATAAAGCTAAACCTTAAAGACAGTTAATAAAAAAAAATGAGCCAATACAATAAGAAAACGGATAGAGGTCCCTGGTCCCCATTCCTTTTTATTGCTTAGTTAATTAGTAGTTTATAGGATGAAAACATATTTGTCGAGAAAATGCGAATAATTATTCGATTTACTATTGACATTATGTACAGCGCTCTTTATAATATGAAATGCGAATGATCATTCACAATTTATATTAAAAGGGAAATGATAATAATGATGTATTTAGTTTTTAAAAATTACCACTTTAAAAATTATCGTAAAGTGGAAATGTCAAATTATTAATGGGGGGAATTTTTATTATGAAAAATACTATCTTTTATTTCACTGGAACAGGAAATTCATTAAAAGTAGCTCAAGACTTAGCTATAAAATTAGGTGATTCAACTATTGTTTCGATTACTAGTTTTTTGAAAAAAAATGGAGAAATTCTAATTTCATCTGAGAGAATTGGAATTGTTTATCCAGTATATATGTGGGGGATTCCTAAAATAGTATCTAAATTTATAAAGGTAATTTCACATAAGAATAAAGATAAGTTCTTTTTTGCAGTAGCAACTAATGGAGGAAAAGTAGCTGGTTCCTTATTAGTATTGTCTAATAAACTATCATCAAGGGGATTTAAGCTTTCGTTAGGTTTTTCACTGAAACTGCCTTCAAATTTTACACCTAAACATAGTGCAGATTCTATTAAAGATCAGAAGTCTTTATTTATAGTTGCAGAAAAAAAATTAAGTGAAATTGCTTTATTAATAAAAAATAATGAGATTGCTAAAATAGAACGAGGTACATTTAAGGAGTGTATTCTAAAGACAAGTATTTTTTATAGAATTATTTCACCATTTATTCCTAAACTGGATAAGATTTTTGTGGTTGATAAAAATTGTATTTCATGTGGGCTATGTGAAAAAATATGCCCAGTTCAAAATGTTATATTGAAAAATGGCAAACCTATCTGGACACATAATTGTGAAATGTGCTTTAGGTGTTTAAGCTATTGTCCAAAAGATGCGATACAATTTGGCAAAGGTACTATAGGAAAAAAACGATATAAAAACCCCTTTATTAAAGTTAATGACTTTTAAGATAACATTTTATGACTTATAAGGAAAGGCTACTAAGTGGATTCTATATCCATAATTTAGCCTTTCCTTAATTTGTAGTTAAGGAAATTAACCTAGCTTGTAGAATGACTAATTATCTTAGATGTTTTTAAGAATTGTTTCAATCCAACTAAAAATACGCTCATTTCCAATCAGTTTAGCTCCAACCTGGCAGTGAAATTCAGCTCCTTCTTCAGAGGTAAACATCATGTAGTCTTTTTTACATAGAAGGTTTTCATACAAAGGTTTTGCTTGTCCTCCAAGTAATCCATCATTTTCGGCATCGAGAACCAGCGTAGGGCACTTGATTTTTTCTGCTATTCCTTTTAGATAGAATTTATCACCCTTTAAAACCAATTCAGCTGGATTGTCAGCTCCAAATACATACATTCCATGTGAAATAGCCCATCTCGATTTTGAATTAGTCTTCATTTCATCATACAAAGATTTATTAAGTTTATCAGGATTAGAATGTGCAAAGTTTACAAGTTCTTCTCTTGTGGTATCTGTACCATGTACATAACCTCCTAAAAAATCATATACTCCTCCATTTGCAATGCAGGCTGCAATACGGTGTTCAAAAGCAGCAGCTCTTGGAGCAAGATAACCGCCTAGGCTTTCTCCCCATAAAACAATTTTATCTGGGTCTGTTTCTGACCTTGAAATCAAATAGTCTACAACGGGGATAACTACTTTCTCATAATCGTGTCTGAAAAATAAGTTCTGTTTTCTAGCAACCTCACCCTGTCCTGGTCCCTCAATAGTTAAACAATTCATTCCATGTTCCAGTGCTGTCATGGCTAATCCATAGAATTCTTCCTTTGTACCATCAAAACCAGTCATAGCAATTAATACAGGTTTTGGCTCATTTGAATTTTCTAATCTGTAATAGTGACCTGGAAGTGTTGTACCCTCATATTGAATTTCTACTCTTTCAATAAATGGAGTATTAAGCTTCATAACATACGAAAAACATTCAAGACTTAACTCATATAGTTCATTTATTTTAGAATCATTTGGATTTTCGTGCATATAGAATTCAGCTGTTCTGTAATAGTTAGAGGCTCTAAGATAGGCTTTTTTAGCGCTAACCATATGCTCTTTTAAGTAGCAGTCATCAGCAATTTTATGAAGCCTTTGTGCTGTATTGCTCCATTCATCACACCAGTTTTTATAATCTCCTTCTTTTATTCTTTCAGCAGTAGAAATAACTTCTCCGATGTCAGAAGCTCCAAAAGTTGATTCTCCAAGTAATCTTATTAGTTGAAATGCAAATTGGTCGTCATTAAAAATTAAATTTTTCATTTTCTTTCTCCTTTATAGTCAAAAGTCGAATAACTATTCGCTTTATTGATTATAGTCTTGCATTAAATCATTGTCAATAAAAAACGAACAATCATTCACTTTCTATTGACAAAAAAAATTTATACTATAAAATGATAACTATACTAAACTAATTATTTGATTAATACTTGTTATTGAAAAGGAATCGCTAATTAATAATTAAATAACTTAACACAATAAACAGTACTAGTACGAAAGGAATGAAAATATTTGTGGAAAACAGGAGAAATTCTAGAAATTTGAAACAAACCAGAGCTTTTAATACAAAAGAAAAAATATCAGAGACCGCTTATAAGCTCTTCTGCGAAAAGGGGTATTACAAAACTACTTCTATTCAAATTGCAAAAACTGCTGGTGTTTCAATAGGTTGTTTTTATTCTTATTTTAAGAATAAGGATGTAGTATTTTTGGAAATATTAGATTTATATAATAGGGACTTTTTACAAGTAACTAATCAAATATCAGACATGTTAGAGCAGTATAAAAAAGATAAAAAAGGGTGGCTATTTTCTATCATAAATAAGTTGATAGATATTCACGAAGCCTCAAAAGATCTTAATAAAGAACTTAGTACGCTCTACAATTCAAATTCCACAGTAGCTTCTGTACTTGATGAGCAACATAATAAAATAAAACGATTTATTATTGATTTTTTGAAAAAGTACAAAAGCGATGTTAAAGTAGATGACATAGATGCAGCAGCTATTATTGCATATGATATTATTGATTCGATTGTAAATAGAATTGTTTTTGATAAAAAAGATATAGAGCCTGATAGAATATTGCAAGCTGGAATTGAAGCATTAAATAAGTATTTATTTGAATAATAGCATGAATTAATTTAATATATTTTCTACTAAAATTGTACCATTTGAGAATATAAAGCTAAACCTTAAAGACAGTTAATAAAAAAAATGTGCCAATACAGTAAAAAAGCTGCATTGGCTCATTTTATAGTTAATCAATATTTTTTTGCTGCCTTATTATCCTTTGTATACTTTTCAAGGATAAAAAATATTTTTTAGATAAATCTTGGGAACTATGACCCGCAAAATAGTCTTCATAAATCTGTGTATTGCGTGTATATAATTCTTGGCGGATAGATGTCCCCGCTCCCCATTCCTTTTTATTGCTTGATTTTCTTGGAATATAAATAAATTCACCATCTACATATTCCTGCACCTTTTCAATCAAATCATTAGGTAGTATATAAATTACTTTGTTATAGCTCATTTTTGCCCTCCTAAAGGTTTTGTTTCTATTAGGAATAGCAAAGGCTATAGTTTTAATTGCTTGTTGCAATAGCCTTTGCTATGCAACAATAACGATTGGATTAAGCATATACTTCAAACCTCCTTTTACATGATCTTGCAAATTATAATATCATACTTATATTACCACAAATTCCAACACTAGCTATTTAATAAATAGAAAATTACACTAAGTTTAACTTTGAAGCTTTTTATGTAAAAGGCATTATAATCTTTTTATGCTAAAAAATTGCTGTTTCATGCCACATTTATTGTAATTAATTCAAATTTAATGTAAGCTAGGAGTATAAGAACAAATTACTTAATAATAGGTTTGTTGTTAATTAATTAATTTGTAAATAAAAAGTATAGTGAGGAAGAACGAAATGGGAAAAAAGAAGGAATTTAATAGGTATAATATTCTTTATATAATTATGCTAGCTATATTTTTAGCAATAGGTGCAAAGTTATATTATTTACAAATTTTCAAAGGAGATTATTACAAAGCGGAGGCTGAAACTGTTAATTCTGCAAAGCTTGTAACAGTAGCGGCACCAAGAGGACTCATAACAGATAAAAACGGAATAAAACTTGCGACTGAAGTACCGGGTTATAACCTTACATATACAAGTACAACTGATAAAAGTAAGGATAACAAACAACTATTTACAACACTACAAAAAGTATTTAAAATTTTAGATGATAATAAAGAAGTTCAGACAGACAGTTTTGAATTAAAGATTAATCCATACAGATTTGAATTTACTTCAAGAGACGCTAAAGTAAAACAAGCCATGTTGTTAATGTTTTTAAAAAATAGGCACTTCCAAGATAATATATTAAAAGTAAATTTTAAAAACAGAAAAGAAGGAGAATTAAGCAACTCTGAGAAAACTATGCTTAATAATGAGCTTTTAAAATTAACCCCAGAACAAATATATAATAGACTTCTTGCTGATTATAAGGTAAAAGATGGAATCGAAAGTTTGAATATAAAAGCAACTCCAGATGTAATAAGAAGATACTTAATTGTAAAAGACAGCATCAAAATGAACTTTTATTCTGCTAATAAATCAATTAATGTAGCAACTAATATAAAGAAAGATACTTCACTTATATTTGAGCAAAGTCTCTCAGAATTGCAAGGTTTTAAAGTGGAAAATCAGCCTATGAGGGAATACCCTTATGACCAACTTGCATCATCAGTACTAGGATATATTAGCAAAATAAACCCTGCTGATAAAGCGAAGTACGAAGCAAAGGATTATGACACAACTGTAGATTATGTTGGAACTGCTGGAATTGAAGCCGTAATGGAGAGTAGTCTTAAAGGGACTAATGGAGAAAAAGATACAAATGATGATTCTGTAGCAATAATTAAAAATACCGCTCATACTAAAAAAGCGGTTCCCGGAAAAAATCTTCAACTTACATTAGATGCAAATTTGCAATATGCTACAGAAACCTCTTTAAATAGTGTAATGAAGAGATTACAAATTCAAGGAATATCTGGTTCTGATAGTATGGATGTATCAAATGCTACAAGAGGTGCAGCTGTTGTCCTAGATATTAATAATGGTGGAGTACTATCACTTGTAAGTCTACCAGGTTATAATCCAAATGATTTTTCTACAACGCAAGGCTTAACTGAGGCTCAATCACAAAAATATTTTAATCCAGATTATGAAAAAATGGCAAACGCTGATGGGATAAAAGATTTAACCGATTATATGTTTCCAATAGACAAAAGTATAAAGGGAAATACAACCATTAGAATGGATAAATTTGATTATTATCCAAAGTACCTATATAACTATGCAACTATGTCACTTATTCCTTCTGGTTCCACATTTAAACCAATGACTGCAATTGCTGGGCTTGAAACTGGAGTTATAGATGCTAATTCCACCTATGATGATAGAGGTGGATATGATATGACGGGCAAAGGTGGAAGTGAAGGTAGTAAATATTGGAACTCTTTCTCATCAGATGGTACACTCGGTGTCGTAGATGTAGTAAGTGCAATAAGCAGATCCAGTAACCCATTTTTTATGAATGTAGGTCAGAAATTAAGAGAAAAATTTGGTGATGATGTTTTAGCTAAATATGCATGGATGTTTGGCCTAGGAGCTAATCCTGCATCAACGAGTCCTGGTACTGGAATAGAATTAAATGAAAATTTTGGACAGGTATATAATACAACATCTATGAAAAGTTTGTCAGCATCACAAGCTATTTATACTATTGAGGAAGATTTAACTAATGGATTAGGGGGCACATTTCCTCAGATAGATTTATATGATAGGGATGGAGATAATCTTATTGTTTATGATGGAAAAAAACTTTCAGAGATAAAAGTTCAAATTAAAAATTATATAAAGGACTCTGTAAAAAATGGAACTTTTTCAAAGAATAATTATAATGGATTATTCAAACAATTAATTGCTACAGATCCTAAGTATAAAGGAAAGAACTTCACTGATTCTAATTTACAATCGATTATAAATGATATTAGCAAACGAGCAGTTCAGGAAGGTCATGGGTCTTTGAGTTTACCGCACAATATATTTAATGCATCTATTGGACAAGGTATGGATAGTTTCACTCCTCTTCAGATGGCAAATTATATAGCAACCATTGCCAATGGTGGGACAAGATATAAAGTTCATTTAGTTGATAACATAAAAGATTCCAATGGAAAATTAATATCTAAAACGAAACCTGTTATAATGGATAAAGCTTCTATGAGTGCCGAAACTAGAGATCTAGTTATGCAAGGCATGAATAATGCTACAAGTGCAGAGGGTGGAGCAGACGGTACAGCGAAAAAAGCACTTGAAGGTTTTCCTATACCTACAGGTGGTAAAACAGGTACAGCTCAATTTACAAAACCTGAAGTACAAAGTGAAATTGGTAGAGGTGATTATGCGTGGTATGTTGGTTATGCACCTGCTGACAATCCTAAAATCGCAATATCTGTGGTTATTTTTGATGGTGGTTACGGTGCTGATGCTGCAAAAGTCGCTAGAGGTATATATGAGGGTTATTTTAAAAATGATCCTCGAATGAAACAGTATCAAAATCAGTATGACATAAAATTAAAAAAGATTAATTAAATATAGTAACTCCCACATCATTAGATATGGGGGTTACTTGCTATTAATTATGTTAAAAGTGCTAAGTATTCGTGAGCATGCCGTACTTTTTTACAAGTTATTCACCATAATCGTTTATATTAGTATCTGATAACTATTGAAGGTATAGACTATAAAATTAACTTTAAAAACATTTACAGAGAAAAGAATAAAAGAGTTTTTGAGGCATATAAATAGTTTGAGGTGATAATCATGGGGGATTTATACGTTGAAGCATTCGATCCTAAAAGAAAAAAGTATTATTTTAATAACTGTCACGAAAATTTCTGTTATAAAACTAGGCATGGTATCTGCTCATTAGATTTAACAGAAGGTGAAATAAAGTCGATTCCAATTGAAGTACATCCAATGAAAGATAATGTTAATTATTGCAGAGATATTTATAAGTCTATAATAAAAAATAGACAACAATATCCTGTATATATTAGTAGCAATAAGTGCGATCACTATACAGTTAAGGATGGTCAGTATAGGACATGCATTGCAAGCAAAAAAGGACTAAAATTAAGGGCACAGGTATCTCAAAATGATAAGATTTGTAGTGTGTGTTATAGGGAGAATAGTATTAAAAACTCAATAAATGATATAGAAAATAGGGGAAAGAAAAATACTTTTAGAAAAACTATATTTCATAAAATATTAAAAAAAGAGCTTCAAAGTAATTTTAAGTATAGCCTAGATAAATGGAAAAAGGATTTGAGTGATTATGAATTAGAGAAAGAAAGAGACTTTAGAGAATTCTAAGAATAATAATTATAAGAAACTTTTTATATGAAAAATATAATAGTAAAAGGGTTTTCAGATACAATTAAAAACCACCTGAAGCTCAAATGGTTTTTAATTGTTATTTATTAAACCTTATACTTATCTAAAAAGTGTTTAAGTTTATCTGAAGATTTTGTAAGATTACTAATGGATAGAGCTATTTCTTGGATAGAAGAAACTTGATCTTCTGTTGAAGCTGCGACTTCTTCACTTGCAGCAGCATTTTGCTCGATAACATTAGAAATGTTATTTATTGCTTTTTCAAGAGAAATTGAATTCTTATCAATAATCTGAGTTTTATTTGAAACCTCTATAATTTTAGTACTTACCTTGGAAGTTGAGTCTTTTATTTTCCAAAAAATATTTTCTGTGTTTTTTATAGATTCAGTTTGTTCCTCCATAGATAAATGAAATTTTTCCATTTTTGAAACAGTTTCATTTATTCCATTTTGAATTGCTTTAATTAATTCTTGGATTTTACTAGTTGAGCTGCTAGATGACTCAGCCAATTTTTTTATTTCATCAGCCACAACAGCAAAACCTTTACCTGATTCGCCAGCTCTTGCAGCTTCTATGGAAGCATTTAAGGCTAACAAATTTGTCTGAGAAGAAATACCATTAATAATTTCAACAAATTCTACTATTTTAGCTGATTCTAATGAAAGATTTAATATTGATGATGAAACCTCTTGAGTTGTTGTTTTGCTATCTAGCATTTTACTATTTTGAAATTTAATACTTGAAATACCTTGTGTAACTATTTTATCTGTTTCTGTAGCTAAGTCTTTCATATAAGTAGTAGCTTCAGTGACCTTATTTAAATCGCTAGTTACACTAACTACCATATCGTTACTTTGTTGAGCTAATGCAGACTGTTTAGTTGCACCATTCGCAACGTCCAAAATTGTTTCTGATATTTGTTGTGAAGTTTTAGCGGTTTCATCGGAATTTTTAAGAATATCATTTGATGAAGAAGCAACTAAGTAGCTCATATTTTTTGTTTCTAAAATTAAAGTTTTAATATTAATTATAAACTTGTTAAATCGGACAGTTAGAATTCCTAATTCGTCATTAGAAAAAACAGTTCCCTGGATGGTAAGATCTCCATCTTCTGCTTTCTGCATAAGAACTTGAAATTGTTTTATAAACTTCTCTATGTTTTTATAAGTCCGTAATGTCATTAGTGTAAGTAAAACAATTAGACAAATGCTAATAATACTAATTATAAATAAATATAATTCTAATTGTTTACTATTGTTTTTAGATGCCAAATTGATAGTCGCTATCTGGGTAGTTGATTTATCCATTATTGTTTTAACTAAAGTATCCATATCATTAGTTGGAGGTTTATCCATTCCATTAACTAATGTATCAACAATTTTGTAGCTTTCTTTATTTGTTTTGTCATAGCTTTTCAATGCTGTAGTATAGTTAATTTGAAGTTGGTCAAGTTCGGTTGAAACCTTATCAACTAGAGGCGTATCTATTCCTAGTGAACCCATTGATGCCTTTAATCTCGCTAATCCTAATAATACCTCACTGTTATAGCTCGTAAATTGAGCAAGGTACGTATCATATTTAGATTGATCGGAACCTCTTAATAATAAATCCTTCCATGCTTGTATTTGTTTTTTATATGTTACTTGAATATTTCTAGAGTTATCAACTAAAGCAATATATTTATTTACTGTAGCTACATCATTTCTACCCTGACTCGCTGTACTATTTAATGAATTAAAAGTAAAAGCTCCCATCCCGATTATAAATATTAACATAAAAATTATTAAAAGTAATAAATTACCTTTAATGCCGCTGTTCTTCATAACTTCACCCCTATTATTATACTTTTTCTTTTGTTGTTAATATCTTTTCATTACGATCCATTATTGCATATAATAATCCTCCTTAGGTTTCTTTTTCTAATTCACCAATCCGTTTAAAAAGGGTATGCCTTACTTATTTACAATTTCGTTATAAAATATATATTTTATCATACCATAATTGCCATAAATTGAGTATACTTATATCTAAGTAACCTTTAACGTTATATAGGTTAACTTATAAAAATTTATTTTGGGAATATCAAAAAATTCAAAAAAAGTTCACACATTTTTTTATATTTTTTGATATTATATAATAATTAACTATATTTTTGAATAATACTAAAGAGAGCTACACAAAGTATAATTTACCTTACAATAATTTATCATTTAGGAGGCTGAGAATGAAAAAAAATCAAAAGAGAGTCAGTGTATTTAAACTAGTCCATACTTGTATTAAAGAAAATGAGGAGTTATATATTAAATCGGAATTACCAGAAAAAGATTTAGTGAAGTTAATAAAAGTATTGCAAACTAAAGCTGTCAGTATTGAAAAGACTTTTGATTTATGCCCAAGTGAAATGATGAATATATTACTTCAGTATGATGGTATTAGAGCATTTCCAAACGATAAAGATTTACAAGAATTGTATAACAAGAATGAGGAATATTTTAACTTTATAAAAATAGATTTATATAGTGTATGGAAAAATGGTATTGTTATAGATGATAAAGATTTGGTTGATATCAAATATATTAATCCAAATGCTTTACAAATGATAAATGATTATATTAAAAATGAACCTAAAATTCTTAGCAAACAAACAAGTTAGTTTATATTATTAAAAAGAGTTTAATAAGGGTAGTTATGAGGTTTACTATTAAATTGGTGCTTCATAACTATTTTTTTGATGGTTTTAATAGAATAATAAAGGAGTAAACTATATGATTAAATTTGATAATGTATCAAAGATTTACCCTAGTGGTAATGTAGCAGTTAATTCTTTAAGTCTTGAAATTAAAAAAGGAGAATTTTTTGTGATTATAGGACCAAGTGGATGTGGAAAAACTACAACACTTAAAATGATAAACCGGTTGATAAATTTAAGTGATGGTACAATTTATATAAATGAAAAGAAGATAAGTGAATATAATATTCATGAATTACGATGGGGCATAGGGTATGTACTTCAACAAATTGGACTCTTTCCTCACATGACAATTGAAGAAAATATAGCTATTGTACCAGAACTTAAAAAGTGGGATAAACGTAAGATTAAGGATAGAATCACAACTCTTTTGGAAAGCGTTGGTCTTAAGCCTGATAAATATCGTCATAGAAAGCCAAGTGAACTTTCTGGTGGGGAGCAGCAAAGAATAGGAGTAATTCGGGCACTAGCAGCTGATCCAGCTATTCTTTTGATGGATGAACCTTTTAGTGCATTAGACCCAATTAGTCGTAAAAAATTGCAACAAGATATTGTTAACCTACAAAAGAAGATTAAAAAAACTATTGTTTTTGTAACTCATGATATGCAAGAAGCATTAGCTCTTGGTGATAGGATTTGTGTAATGAAAGATGGCGAAATTGTTCAGTGTGATACACCAACAAATATTTTGAAAAACCCTAAAAATGATTTTGTTAAGAACTTTTTTAAGTCGGGTAATGTTTATAACACTTCTATATTTAGTAAGCCTTATCAAGTAAAGGATATGCTAGATGCTGGATTTTGTGACTCTTACAAATCAGGCGATGTTAATTTAAGTATTATTGATACTGAATCTATAGAGAACTTACTTAAGCGATTGGAAAATGAGAAAGACGTCCCAGTAAATCATTTGGGAGAAATTATTGGAACTATAAATCATGAGCACTTAATTAAATTTATCTCTCAAAAACTTGAAAAGGGTGGTGAAATCTCATGAATACACTAATTTCAACACTAATGCAGCGTAGGCAGCAATTAGGTACGGCACTTCTTGAACATATGCAGATTTCGTTTATAGCTATATTTATCGCTGTAATTATTGCAGTCCCACTTGGTATATATATAACAAGACATAAGCACCTAGCAGGACCGTTACTACAGATAGCGTCTATTTTTCAGACAATACCATCTCTTGCTATTCTTGGAATACTTATTCCACTTGTAGGAATTGGACAAGTACCAGCTGTTATAGCCCTAGTTATATATGCTATTTTGCCTATACTTAGAAATACATATACCGGAATAAAAGAGATTGATCCTATATTAATTGAGGCAGCAGAAGGTATGGGGATGAATAGACGTAAGCAACTTTTTAAGGTTCAATTACCACTTGCAATGCCTGTTATTATGGCGGGGGTAAGGACATCAATGGTACTCGTTATTGGAACGGCAACACTTGCAGCTTTAATTGGCGCTGGTGGACTTGGAGAGCTGATTCTTCTTGGAATTGATCGTAATGACAATAACTTGATCCTAGTTGGAGCAATTGCAGCAGCACTTCTTGCAATTATTTTTGATGTTTTACTGAGCTTTTTAGAAAGAGTTTCTTTGAAAAAATCAATGATAGCTATAGCGTTAGGTAGTATTATTATTGCATCCATTGTTATTGCTCCATATTTTTTTGCACAAAAGAAAGAAATTACTATTGCAGGTAAACTTGGTTCAGAGCCTGAAATACTAATTAATATGTACAAACTAATGATTGAAGATGAAACAAATCTTACTGTAAAGTTAAAACCTGGAATGGGTAAAACTAGCTTCCTTTTTAATGCTCTTAAATCAGGAGATATTGATATATATCCAGAATTTACAGGTACAGCACTTGAAACATTTGTAAAAGAGAAAGCAAAAAGCCATATTCCAAATCAGGTATACGCGCAGGCACGTATTGGAATGGATAAAAAATTTAGTATGGAACTTCTAGAACCTATGAAGTACAATAATACTTATGCTATTGCAGTACCAGCTAGCTTTGCAAAAGAACACAACATTAATAATATATCAGATTTAAAAAATGTGCAGGATAAAATTAAAGCAGGATTTACACTTGAGTTTACTGACAGGGAAGATGGGTATAAAGGTATTAAGAAGACTTATGGAGTGAATTTTGATAATATAAAAACTATGGAACCTAAACTGCGTTATACCGCCATAAAAGCTGGTGATATTAACTTGGTGGATGCTTATTCTACAGATAGTGAACTTTCACAATATAATATGAAAGTATTAAAAGATGATAAACAATTTTTCCCGCCATATCAAGGTGCACCACTTATGCTTAAGAAAACACTCCAGATTTATCCAGAGCTTAGTAAGCCATTGAATAAATTAGCGGGCAAGATTACAGAGAATGAAATGAGTAATATGAATTATGAGGTTAATGTAAAAGGTGAATCAGCCTTAGAAGTTGCAAAAGAGTACCTTAAAAAAGAAGGCTTATTAAAATAGCATATTATAACTAGCGTATAATATAATAAAGATAGATGTAAAAACAAATATCTAGGAAATAAGCAAGTTAATGGAGGGTAATTATGTTAAATACATTAATAATTTATGAAGGTAGGTATGGTACTTCAAAAAAGACAGCAGAGATTGTAGCTTATATACTTGGTAATACTAAATTATGTACTGTAGAAAAAGCTCCAAAAAACTTAGAATATTATCAAAATATTATTTTTGTTTTTGGATTTTATGCTTATGATACTGCAAAAATGATTAAATCTTATGTGGATGTACTTAAAGAGCAGATTAGTATTAAAAAAATAGGTATTATAGGTGTAGGAATATCTAATTTTGATTTTCCAAAACAATTAATGGATTTTGCAACATTATTAAAACGAACTGAAGATATTTCTGAGTTTGTAGAAGGGGAATTACGCCTTAACAAGCTCTCACAAGAAGATTATAATTCAATTAAAATGTTTAGTGAAAAATTAGGTATGCCAGTTAAAGAGTGTGGAAATTTTAAAACAGAAAATGTAATAGCGGTGGCTGAAAAATTTATGAAAATCATGAAAACACCTAGTTTAAAAATGCCTAATAATTTACTTGCGAAAGAAATCGAAAAGTTTATAATAAATCATAATACTTGTGCATTAGCAACAGGAATAGGCACATTCGTAAGATGTACACCAATAGAGTATCAATATTATAAGGGTAACTTTTATATAATTACAGAGGGCGGAATGAAATTCAAAGGAATTCTTCAAAATAAAACTGTATCTATGAGTATAGCTGATAACTATAAAAGCATGAAAGATTTAAAAGGGTTACAGATATCAGGGTTAGCTATAATAGTACCCTCATTTAGTGAAGAATATTTTGAAGTATTTAAATCAAAAGGGATTGAATTAAGTGCATTAGAAAAATTACCTATAGAGTTATATCTAATTAAGGTTATACCACAAAAATTTGAGTTCCTAAATGCCGACTTTAAGAAAAATAACTTTAACTCTAAACAAGTGCTTACATGTTAAAGTATGCTACCCTTTGATGTAATAACACGTACAATGCAACCTTTAGAAAAAAAGGATATGGGATACAAAAAAATAATGCTTAAGTTAATTTCATTGATATTTAAGGGGGTTAAAAATTGATGAAATCTAATAAAAATATTGAATTTAGAATTCTAAAGGCTATTCTCTGGATATATATAATCTTATGTATTTTAATAGCTGGATTAAATTATGGATATGCAAGTAGAGCCACACCCAAAGTAGCATCATTTATAACGTGGCTCTGGCAATTTTATGAAAACTGGGTAAAAACTTTATTCATAATTATTGGTAGTTTCCTTACAATTAGAATTATTGGAACTTCTAAAAGGTCAGTAATGAGAAAAAGAAACCTAATTGGATTTATAGTTTCTGCACTAATCGTACATATTACTGTTCCTATACTCCTTAATAACAAAGAATTATATTTCTTTGCCATGCCATTGCCGTGGACAACGATACCATTACAGCTACTATTTCCAAAATCGTCTTTTTATCTTAGTAGCTATCCAATTTGGGGAGAAGCTGGTATATCAGCTGCGCTTATATTTTATGTCTGTGTCAGCAGTGTTGTTTTAGTAGGAACCTTATTATTTGGCAGGAGATTGCAATGTTCAACCCTATGTTTGTTTAATGGGTTTGCTTCGGAAGTATTTGATCCGGTAATTCCTCTAATTGGGAAAAATAAAAAAATAAATCCAATAGTAATTAAAATTTTTTCAGTTTTAAGATGGTTGTTTCTATTGATTTCAGTGTTTTTTACTGTTTGGTGGATTTTGTTATTATTAGGAACACCAATATCAGGAAATTTCCAGATGATTAGTAAAATTGAAAATTATAAGTATCTCACTACGGAACTGATGATAGCAATGTTTTTTTGGGTGGCTTTTATTGGTAGAGGTTATTGTTATTATTGTCCATTAGGAACAGTCTTATCTTTCCTTGGAAAAATAGCTGGTCAACGAATTATTACAAGTAAGTCAAAATGTATACAATGTGGCCAATGCAATTTAGCATGCCCAATGTCGATTGATATTAAGGCCAATGCTCAAAGCGGTGATGATGTAATAAATATTCGTTGTGTTGGCTGTGGGCACTGTGTAGATGCTTGCCCAGTTAAAACATTGGGTTATTCAACCAGATTTTCAAATTGGATATTAAATAAGATAAAATAAGAAATTTCTTATTTTATGTTGTCAAAATTAAAAAAAGAGTAATATGTAAATTATATTACTCTTTTTTGGTACAATATACGTATTTGTTTACTTTGTGGATATAGATCATTACATTAAGCAGTATCTTTATTTACTAATTTGTATATTCTCCAAGTTTGTTTGAATTTTTTGCTGTATTGTATCAGCCTGCACTTGAGTAATTACTTTACTTTTAACTAATGAGTTTAATCCATTAATTACATTAGTGTTATTTGTTGTCTCAGTTTGGTTTGTTGAATTTGTTGTGCCTGTTCCTGTTACTGTTCCTGTTCCTGTTGTATCTTTTGTACCTGGTGTCCTTGTTGATTCTGTTGTACCTGTGGATCCTGTTGCTCCTGGTGTTCCCGTTGTTCCTGTATTAGGTGTTGCTACATTACTATTATTTGTGACTGAACCTTGTGACATATTCTTTGTTATTGCTGAAAGTACCTTTTTCGATTGGGTATTTGTTATTGTTTTTGCAGTAACTAGTTCCTTAAGAGTATTAGAATAAAGTTTTTTCATTGATGCTGTTGACATAGATTGGTTAGATTTATTAATTTGGTTGCTTCTATTAGTATTATTCATTGGCGCTTTAGTAGAGTTACTCATATTACAGCCAGTAAATAGTAAAATAGTCATACTAACACTAATTAATGTTAAAGAAATTTTTGTATTTTTCATTTTTATCCATCCTCCATGTAAATTTTTTTATTACTTAATTATGATTAGGATAAATGTATGGAAATATACTTTAAATGAAAAAATAAAGCTCAAAGGTAAATCTAATTGATATTGGGGTTGCTTGTGACGAAATAGAATAAAATTGTGTCATAAATAATAAATAGAGATAATTACTACAAATAATAAAAATGAAATTACTATTAAATAATATATTACAAGTTCATCATAAAATATATATTCATAATGTATAAGAAACGCTTTGATTATAGAGCTGGTATATCTTTGGCGTTTACATCAAATTTAATACAATTATGATTATATCCTGCTTTAGTAACGATATTAAGGATAGCGGCCTCATTATTAATATCTTTTAATCTTATATCAACTGTATCTGTTTGCTCCATAAAGCCTACCCATAGTATAAGAATTAATTAGGTAATCTTTTAAATAAATAATGCAAAAATAGAACTGCTACTGATAACTTATATTTTTTCTCAATGGAAATGGACTTTGTATCATCCATAAAATTTTGAACATCCTCTAACTCAAGTTTTGCATATATCGCTAAAGTTTCGTATTTGATTTCAAACTCACTTATTAATACATCGATTACTCCTTTAATTCTATCGTCTTCATTTATCATCAATATCCCATCAGATAGCATATAAATCATGTTTGATAAATATGCAGGCTCGGGAATATTTGAATTATTTTTTCCATCCATAAAATCTTTTAACCATACATAATCTATTCCAGTTATTTTACTCAAAGATTTTAATTCGATTTTAAAATTTTTAATCATATTTTGTATGTCTCCCCTAATAATACAATCAGTCTGATTTATATTTTTACTTACACTTTGTCTTACAATATCTATATCCATATCCATATCCATATATATTCACCTTTACTTCCATAAAATTTTAAATGTTTTTCAATATTTGATTGTATATATTCAGCTATAGAGCTGGTATATCTTTGGTGTTTACATCAAATTTAATACAATTACGATTATATCCTGCTTTAGTAACGATATTAAGGATAGCTGCCTCATTATTAATATCTTTTAATCGTATATCAACTGTATCTGTTTGCTCCGTAGTACCAATCGCGGTTATTTTATATTCTGTCATATAATCCTCTAATAATACATGTATATTATGAAGAGAGTTAAGTGAAGTTTTTTGAAGAGAAAAAATGACACTATCATTATTAACAATTGATTTATAAGTTTCTAAATTCTTATTTGAGACTAAATTGACATGTAACAATCCTTTACTGTCTAGGTAGCTGCCAGCATAATCATCAGGAAATGACTTATTAGTTGGTGATATTTTAAAGCTAGCAGTCAATTTTTTGGAAGAACTTATACTCTTATCATATACAGTTTGAGATTGGATATGAGGGGATACCTTAGGTAACTCGGAACTTTTTGAAGGTTTAGAGCTACAGCTAGAAAAACTTAAAATTAATACTGAACTAACCAAAGTAACTAACAATATTCTTTTTATCATTAAGTTGAAATCCTCCCTTCATTATTCTTATTTCCTAATATTGATATACACTTAAAACAAGCACCACAATATCATTAGATATAGGGGTACTTGTCTTGAACTTTTATTCTGTTCATAACTTTAATTTATTGCATATTTTTTTGTTTTAGTTCTGATAATCATGCCAATTATAAGTCCAATTAATGCAGGAAAAAAAGCAAAAAATAAACTTAGTATTTCAAATGTGCTAAATACTGCAAATGGAATTATTATGCCGAGCAGACCAACAAATACAGGATAACACCAAAATAAATAACCTTTTTTTATACTAATGATAAGGGAAACAATTAGAGTTGTTAAAGGCATTACAATGTAAAAATTAAGCATACAATAACCCATTTCATCACCCTTAGACAGAAATACTCCAAAAATATAAATTGCCCCAAAAATCAAGGCAGAAATTCCATAACATATTATTGAGATTTTTTTCGATGAATTAATATTGTTCATGGTTACACCTCCTTAAAACAAAATATAATGTTACATCAACATTAAATATAATTTTGATATAACATTATATATTGGATTATACCATAATTACCATAAATTTATCACATTTACAATTTCTTTATAATGGATTGTTGAGGTTTTATAAAAGCTTCGTCTACGTAACATGCAACAAGGAACACCTAACTTCGTTGTTTGTTCAAAATTTAGATCCTGATGGAGCAACGAACCCCCCTGCCTCCATAGTAAGATTCCACACCATTATGATAAACGAAGACATTGCCATAGCGGAAATCAGCAAATATGGCACCACCGAGTTTTCTAATCTCAGAAGGTGTTTTCAACCAGCTCGATGTTTTCGTATCGAAATTTCCAAGTTTCTGCAGATCTCGATATTGGGTTTCCGTTAAAAGCTCGATGCCCATGGTAGCCGCCATACCAATAGCGCTATTTTCCGGTTTATGTTCTTTCCTTGACTCCAGTGCTTCACGGTCGTAACAAATATGTCTACGGCCTTTAGGACTTTCCGCTGAGCAATCATAAAAAATGTATTTGCCCGTCTTATTATCATGACCAACAACATCTGGTTCACCGCCAGTTAATTCCATTTCGTTGAGTGACCACAGTTTTTCAGTATTAGCCTCCAGCTTCGCTTCTAATTTAGCCCATTCAATAGATTTATGGCGGTTCATATTTTTCTCAAAACGGGATTTCAATGCTCTGAGTAGTTCTTCACGTTGTTCTGGTGACAACTCCCTTTTTTTATATTCCAAAATGAAACCTCCTCGTAATTAAGTTTTTATATTATTTATTATCTCTCTAAAATACTATAATACAACATATAAAATATTATATCTCAGAGGTTTCTTATCATCAATAATCGTTATATGTTAACAATTACCTTTATATATAAAAAATTAGGATAGAGATTTAGCTATATGACCCTATACCAACCTGCATTATATGTAAGGGGGTTCAGCTAAAACATGATAAGGAGGTGAAGAAAAATATAGATGTTCATCGTTCATCTTATCTTATCCGTTGGCGTTTATTCCAAAAGATATAAGTAATTGCATAGGCAGCCTCATTGACAAATTATTAGGAAAAAAATTGAATTGATTTGAGAATTATAAAGGTTTTTTTTACTAGATGTAGAATAGTTTATACAAGATGCAATTTTAAGGGGGAACTTGTCGTGGCGTGTCCTAATTGTGGGAGTGAAAATATTCAAGTAGTATCTCAATCAAAGGGTTTTGGGGCAGGGAGAGGATGCTGTGGATTCATAATCTTTGGGTGGGTAGGTTTATTATGCGGACTTTGCGGTATGGGAAAAAGCAAAATAAAAAGAGTTTGTACTAATTGTGGACATGTATTGAATTGATGAAATTCATTGATTATCCAAATTATATTAAAAAGACATGGCTATTTCTTTACAAGCTAGGAGCTGCAGGTGGATGTCATCAGATGCCTGAAAGAAGTTTTCGCTTTTTTGATATGCAATTTCCAGTATGCGCAAGGTGTACTGGTATTTATTTGGGCCAAATTATTGCAATACCATTCTTTTTAACAAATACAGTTTTAAAATTATATATTTGTTTTTTATTTTTGGTTATTATGTTATGTGATTGGTTAATTCAATTTTTTAAAATTAAGGAATCCACAAATTTCAGAAGATTTATTACTGGTAATATTGCTGGTATAGGACTTATGGGCTTATATTTTAATATATTTAAATTTTTATTGGCATTGATACGTTTATAGGATTTTTGCTCTGCTTCGCCAGGGCGTTGAAAATGAAATGATAGAAAAGGGATATGCTGGTATGAAGACTGTCATTCAGTATAAAAAACCAATTGGTGGTGATACTGCCATTTTACTTTTAAAGGTAAGATACTTCTTTACAGAGTAAGGACGAATTCAATCTCATACCGTTTTTAATTCTTGGACATACAATTATCATAGGCTTAATATCACCATTTTTTATGATTTGATCAGCTTTAGTGTTTATGCCCATTTCAAACATTATATTTTCGTCGCCACTTCTTCCATGTAGAAAATATAATACAGGCAGAGGAGTTGAACGTAACTATTGAAATTGAAAATACGAATAGTGCTCTTTGAAAATTGAATAATACGGTATTGAAAAATCGAAATATACCACGTTTTACAAATAAAAGATAATTATACATATAAAAACATGTTATAATTACTATTAGTTAAGACGACATCGTACAATAATGTACATCAAAGATAATTTATATAATAGGGGTATATTATGAGAAAATATGAATATAAATTTGAAAAAATAGATATGTAGTAAAATATGCAGTAACCTAAATAAGGTTGGAGAAAGTTGGTCAAATATGGATAATAATAACAATTCTAAAGATGATAAAAATCAAAACAACCAAAATTCTTATCTTGGTGCTGGAATTGGAATCGGATTACCACTTGGAGCTGGATTAGGGGTGTTATTTAATAATATAGCTATTGGAGCTGGATTGGGTATGCTTATTGGAATAGTTACTGGTGAACTAATGGACAAAAATACAAAGGGTGTAAAAAGAGACTTAATTAAGGTAGGTGTAGTGTGTACTATAGGTGTGATTCTTATATTATTGACACCTAAAGTTATTGGTTATTTATTCTAAATTAGCGGTTATTATATAAACATATCATTTATTTTTTATTGGCATGTTTATATATACTACTTGATATAAAAATATTGCATATTTCTAAATCTATTGATGGATTTATTGTCCTTATATTTGCTATTTGTGCTTATATATATAGACGTATTAGAAGAAAATCATTAGGTTAATAGCTAAATAGTGCTATACTGATTTTTTGCATTGAGCAATATAGGTGGACAAATCTACTTATATTTTTTTTAGTTTACGCTGCAACACTATTATGAGGGTAGAATAATATTATAAATTAATTATACAATATATATTATTATAAAAGAAGGGGGATTTATCATGGATACTTTGGATTTTATGTTTTTGATTTTCTTATTATTAGTCCTTTTCTTGTTATGTTTAATTGGAACTAGTTACTATCTTAATATATTCAAATGTATTAATGGTCTTAAAATTAAGCAGATTAATAAGAAATACACCATAGTTAATGAAAGAGAATGTTTAAAATTTTATGGAAAAAAACTTTTTATACTAGGATTTATAGACCTTATATATTGCTTAATAATTATTTTCTTTAACAATTTATTTAATATCGGCACGTGGGTTAGTATAGTGAGTATGGTTATTGTAAGTCGTTTATTTGATGATTCGTATAACGATTTTTTAAATAAAAATAATTAATATCTTTGAGATTAAATAGAATGTTACCTGTACTCTCAATTTTAATAGTTTTTTCAAGTAGAAAAAGTTAGTTATCATTTCTTGGTTGTTATCTAATTAGTAACAATATATATTTATCCTGCGAAATATTCTTATATTTATACAAAGTGATATATTTTTAATATTATAAAAATTGTAACTACGAAGTAACCACTGTTACATAACATATGTTGTACTTTTATTTTCTTGTTTTCTTTATAAAATCTTAATCCAATAAATAATTGTTGAGAACCTGTACATATTAACATAAGTGGTATTAATATTTTAAAATCTACAAAATCTAACAAACCAACTATATCCTCTTATTTTCCACTTTTTAGTCTCCCTTATTGATAAATATTTCTGCATCATTTTTTACCAATCCGTCATAAAATATAAAGATTGTGAATAAAACCATTAGATTTATCAATCTAAAATATTATTCAATTTTTCACTCTTTTGATTTCAATAATCATACATTACCTCCAACATAATTATTAAAATAAGTTCGTACCTGATTACAACTATTCATCTATAGCACAATTACGATTGTTGTAGCATTAAAGAATAAAACGACTTATTTGCAAACAGGATTTTGATCCAAATATTACCAAGGTGTTTTTCCTTGTAACCAACCTTTTTCTCTCCAATATTCTTTATCTTTATGACCATCCGAATAGCTACTCATAAGACTTCTAAATATCCTAAACAATATTTTTGTTTTTAACGGGATATAAACTTTTTTATTTTTCATTGAGTTATAAAAACCATATGATTTCTCGACCAAACGCTTCTCATATTTACTTTGTTTTTTGAGTGGCATTTCATTCCAATTTTTTGCCCGTAGAGTTAAACCACATTTATATACCTTTGGAATTCCCCAGTATCTTAAGCTTCTTTCTATTGGCTTTATCACATATTTTGTGCCTATACCAGCCGTTGTAGATATTACAAGAGCAGTCTTAGAAAACATTTTTTGTAATGGTCTATGACTCATAAAAATACACCCGAAATGATCAAGAAAAACTTTAACTTGTCCGCTTTCAGCTAACGAATAAACAGGGGAAGCTATAATGATACCATCGGAAAGTTTCATTGCTTCCAAAATAGGATGAGTATATTTAATATGAGGGCAACTTTCACCTCCAAAACTTCCTTTGTCAAAACATTGAAAACACCCACAACAAAATAACGGTAAGTCTTTTGGTAAATAAAAATTAAAAAAATCATTATTTTCAAGAGAATTCAACTTTGTTTTTACTATTTCTATGGTTCTTTCTGTATTACCACTCCTTTGGCTTCCATGTATTACGCATATTTTCACATTATTCACTTCCTCACCAAATATAATAATAGCCTTTAATTCGTATTAAAATACAGTTCCGACTAACAATATATATAATCATACCATAATTACCATAAATTTAGAACTATTACAATTTTTTTATAATAAGAAATAGTCTCAATCTGAATCTTACTCAATTGGTACTTGGATTACAATCGCTTTAATTTTTATAAAATAACAGTACAAAAGATAAAAAGTCTAGCGTAATTGCTAGGCTTTTTATGGCTGATTAATCTAGAACTGAGTTTAATTTCTATTATTTGCTTAATGAACTTATTAATGTATCTAAATCAGAACTTAATTTTTGTAATATTGGTGTTTCACTTGTTTGTAGTGAAGCTATATTATTAAGGTCGCTTACTAAAGCCGCATAATTTTTGTTGGTTACATCAGTTTTAGCGATTTTTTTATCAGCAACTAATTTTACAGTAATACCTTTTAATGAAGTTTTGTCAGCTTTGATAACAGCTCGCTCAGCTTTTAAAGCGTCCTTTTTAGCTTTTAAAGTTTTGTTAGTCTTATCTTGGGCTATTAATGTTTTAACTTGAACAAGTTTCCCTTTTATAGCAGCTTTAATTGTCTGATTAGTTTTATTGTTAGTCTTAATAGTTTGTTTTTCTAATTTTATTTGACTTGCATAAGGGACTCTAGCAGGATCTTTTTGAGTTGTAGCTGCTGCCTTAGTATCTGATTTAGTTGTTAATGTTTGAGCACTTACACCAAGTGGTATTAACATTGATAGGGCTAATGCGCCTAATATGTGTTTTTTTATCATAATATTTATTCCTCCAATATTTAATATATTTGTTTATAAGATTAATTATATACTCAAAATATGGTATAACAGTTAAATGATTATGTGAAATTGTGTGAATCATACACATATTATACGTGATTAGTATTTAAAAGGTTTTATTTGGTATACTTGTAGAAGGTAATTGATTAAAAGGAGATGTTTATAAAGCTATGAGTTATAAAATATATCTGGTAGAGGACGAAGAAAACTTAAACGATATATTGAAATCTTATCTTCAAAATGAGGGCTTACAGGTTACCACTTTTCTAAATGGACAATCCGCAAGAAATGCCATAGATAACGACGTTGACTTATGGGTGCTAGATATTACGCTTCCTGATATAGATGGATTTCAGCTACTAAAAGAAATAAAGGAAAAAAATAAAGATGTTCCTGTCATATTTATATCCGCAAGAGATCAAGATATTGATAGAATTATTGGCCTTGAAATGGGCAGTGATGATTATCTCGCAAAGCCATTTATGCCAAGAGAACTTGTTATAAGAGTACAAAAATTGTTAAATAGAGTTTATAACAATGATAAGGTTAAGCAAGTTTTAATTATTGAAGGTTATACTATTGATATAGATAGGAGATTAGTAAAGTTTAATGATGAAGTAGTATCTATGACCTCAGGGGAATTCGATCTGTTACTACTTTTAATAAATAAGAAAGGTGGAGCAGTCACAAGGGCGCAGATAATTAACGACCTATGGGGAGATAACTATTTTGGAAGTGACAGAGTAGTTGATGATTTGGTCAGGAGACTTAGAAAGAAAATTCCTGAATTAAAGGTAGAGACCATATATGGACATGGATACAGGTTATCCTGTTAGAAAGGACTTATTATGAAGAAGCTAAAGAATCGCCCCTTGGCTACACAAATATGGATTATATTCACATTAGTAATTATAATTGTGTTTGTTTTATTATCAGTATATTTTTCATTAACAATAAGATCGTTCTTTACCAATGAGATATATATAACTATTGAAGCGTCTCAAGAGAAATTAATCCAAAAGAGTACAGGTAGATATGACCTTAATGAAGAGGAGAATACGGCTACAGTAAGTAATGACATCCGTGCTGTAAAACACATGAGATTAAATTATAATAAATCTGAAACAAATATAGTGAAAATACAAAAAATTATACCAGATAATATTGAAGCGGAGTATTTCCTTAAGAAATTAAAAAAACAAGTGAAGAGCCAAACTAACACCACTCAAAGATATGCTCAAAGCACAAGTTCTGGCAGAATACTATATGTAATGAGAGCAACTGGGATCAATAAAAAAGGGAATTTCGAAATATCCTATATGTGGGATACATACAGAAATTCTTTGTATACGAGTTTAATAGGTAGGCTATTTTCTGTAATGATTATTGCATTAATCATATGTCTTATAGGCGCAAAATATATGGCTCAAAAGCTGGTGTTACCTCTAAGGGAATTGCAAGGCAGGGTAAAAAAAATAGGTATAAGACAGTGGCATGAAAGTATTGACATAGACAGAAATGATGAAATTGGGGAACTCTCGAAATCCATTGAGGAGATGAGAAAAGAACTCGTTAAGCAGGATGAATATGAACAGACGATGCTACAGAAGACGTCCCACGATTTAAAGACACCTTTAATGGTAATAAGGAGCTATGCGCATGCCGTAGAAGACGGAATTTACCCAAAGGGAGATTTGAAAAGTACAATGAAAGTTATTGATTATGAAACCCAAAAAATGCAAAAGAGGGTAAATGGTCTACTTTATTTAACCAAAATCAAGTATATGTCCAAGTATAAGAATGAATTTAAAAAAACAAACATCAAGGATTTAGCCGAAGGAATTATTGAAAGCTTTTTTTATAACAAGAAAGGTATTAAATTTGAGATTGAAATTGAAGATATTAGGGTAATCGGCGACGAAGAGCAATGGACTGTTGTTTTTGAAAATATAATAGAAAATGGATTAAGATATGCAAAAACCCTAATTAGGATAAATATATATGAAGACGATAAACAGCAGTACATTTCTATATATAATGATGGTGAAAAAATTCCTGATGATAGGCTTGAAAATATATTTTGGGCTTTTAACAAGGGCAATGAAGGCAATTTTGGTTTGGGTCTGGATATTGTAAAAAGAATAGTAAGTATGTACAATGGCAGTATAAAGGCTCAGAATGAAGATAGTGGTGTGTCTTTTATAGTGATCATTATGAAATAAAAATATGTTTACCTTCCTTTTAATTGGAAATTATGTTATAAATAACATATAAAAGAAATATTATATTATATAAAATCTTTTAAATTACAATAAAAGGGAGACGTATATGTTTGATAAAGTAAAAAAAACCAGTAAAAAAAATATAATATTAAGTATAGGAATTATACTATGCCTATGTATTGTAAGTTCCTATGGTTACACCAAATTTACACCTCGATGGTTTTCAAGTACAGATACGTATGCAGTAGTAAAGGAAGGATTTTTGACAAGGCAAGGATATACCAATGAATTGTCTAAACATATGTCACCGCAAGTTTTTAAAAGGATAAATATATATCAATATGGAGACTTAAATAGAAAAAAACCTTATAAAATAGATTTCACTTTAAAGGAAGATTCAAGAAGATATAAAAATGGTGTAGTCTATGTCAAAATGATTTATTCACTTAAAATAATGGATTTGCAAAATATACAAATAGGTCCAAAGAGTGGTTCACATGGTATTACAAATACATTTACTGTTAAAAATAAAAATGGTGTATGGTATATTATAGATAATTGGGAAGATTTATAAAATTAAAATACTATAGTTATCATAGATTGGATATAAGAAATTAAACTATGGTTTAAGTATATTTTTATGATACCATTTATCCACAAAATTCATCTCCTTATCATCAATCTAAAGCAAAATGTTTTTATATTAATCGATAGTAAGTAACCCATGAGAATAATATCTCATGGATTAATGATATCTTACTTCTTTGTGCTCCTAAAAATTAAATTTTTCCAGATATATTTTCCATCAATTGAGCTGTTGAATTTAATTCCTCGAGGGATGCGGCTATTTCTTGAAGTGTTGCTACTTGACCCTCAAATATACTAGTAGATTTACTTATTTTTTCATTTATGTTTTTTATAGAAGCACCAATGTTCTTCAATACATCATCTACCTTTTTAACTGATTCACTTGTTGATGTTGACAATTTTCTAATCTCTGTTGCGACTACTTTAAATCCTCTTCCGGCTTCCCCAGCTCTTGCAGCTTCAATTGCAGCATTTAACCCTAACATATTTGTTTTAGATGATATTGTTTGAATAAATTTAAGAATTTCATCTGTATTCTTTGAGTTATCATTAGCCTCTTGGACTTTTGAAGATATATCATCATTCATGGTAACTACATTCTGTACTCCTGCTGAAAGATCATTAATAGCAATTGATATTTGACTAAGTGCTGAGGATAAAGTTTGAGAAATATTTATTAATTCATTTGTTTTTATTAAACTTTTACCCATAACAACGCATCCATCAACTTTATTATGTTCATTATGAATAGGAATTGCATATGATCTAAATGGAATACCATATACCTCTTTTGGCACATTTTTAATAAGTATTTTATCATTTTTCATAGCCAGAAGAATTGCTCCCCCTTCAGGAACTTTATCACCTTCCCCTGATCTCAAATTCAAGTTTGAATTATACTGTACTTTTAAAAATGTTTCTGTATCTGTTATGGCAAAAGATACATCATCGTCAAAAAAACATGGCAAATAAGTTAACACATTAATAAACGAATTTAATAGTTCATTATCACAAATCGTTTTTTGCATTTGCATTTCGCTCCTTTTCTTTATATAACTAGCATATATTTTATTCGGTCAATAGGTAATTATACTATAATTACCATGATTTTCATATGGCGAATAAAAATATGAGCTGCTATATAGATGCTAAAAGATGAAAAACATTTTATATATTCAACTTTTTCTAAATCAAATATATCTATTTGCTATGAATACGAGCCTCTGATTCTTTACTCCATTTTACACCATAAATTTTTTCAAAGAAGGTTGGTCTATATAATATACGTTCTAAAAAGAAATAAGGGATGTAGTATGAAATAACATACATTATAAAACCAAGCCCTTCAATAGAAAAACCTACACCTTCTATTATTTCTCCACCAAAGAAAAACCAAATCATGTATACAATTACACCAATGATTCTCCATTTTTTTAATTCTTTCTTATCAATTATGATAAATTCATCAAAATTACTCATCTTTTGTACCCCCTCTGTAATTAAATATTATTTTAAATAAATTAAACAATAATATAAGTAGTTTAACACATCATTGTGTCGGAATAAAAGAATGTTACGTCGTAATAAATTGCTTCTGAACAAATTTATTTGATTAAAATTTTTTTTGTATAAGAGAATTAAAAACAAGTAACCAGAAGCAAAAACAATTAATAAATGCTACTTAATACAAATAATTGATATTGGTATGTAACATTTCGTCCATCACTTATTCCTAGATATTAACAATTAAAAACTTCTGAAATCAACCAACGTTAATGCTTAACGTTGTAAATTCACATAATGATGGTGGTACCCCATTAATCTAATCGGTTGTTCAATTTATAACATTTAGTATTAAAAACCATTTTAGATATGGAGAGTTATTATTTCTTAGCCTGATTTAAAATATCTGAAATATTGACATTAGGGTGATGATATCTTTTACGAGTTGGTGTTTTCTTTCCATATTGAATAGCTTCTTGAGGACACCACTGCAAACAAGCCAAGCACTGTTCACATTTACTATTCCATATTTGATTTCCACTATTCATATCAATATTGCAAACAGGACAAATCTTTTGGCATATACCACATTTATTACATTTTTCATCAATCCAAAAATTCTTATCCATTTTAGCAATATTCTTAGATGAATGGTTGTAAATTAAATTTGAAAATAATAAGTTTACAATCATGTTGTTATTTTCTTTTTTACCCTGCTTGTTAGTTTAATATATTCAGCAATGATTTTAACTTTTTTATCCCAATTATCAAACAATTCCTTTTGCTTTTCTTCGGGAAATGAACCATATTTCGGCACATAATTACCAGGCATATTTACGGTGAATCCTGCCGAAAGCTTTCCTTTACAACTTTCTATTACTTTTTCAAGTATGTTGATTGCAACACCAGGCATACCACCATGTGTCGCAATTGCATAAACGTATTTATCATTAATATCTTAAAATTTTTAATGAATCTTTCAATAATGAGAGGTATCCCCCACATATAAACTGGAAATATTATTACTACAACTTTGGCATCAGTTTTAATAATATCATGCCCTATTACATAAGGAATGGAAATAAGAACGCCCTCTATTTCTTTTGCAATATCTTTAGCTACTGTCAACGAATTTCCAGTACCTGCAAAACAATATACATTTGGTTTCATTCCAATACTCCTCTCTTTTAATAATATAGGAATCTATCTAAATATAACGTTTCACTTTATTCATATATTTTATATACAGTTCTCCAAATTCCTTAATACACCATCTTTCTTCTGAAAGAATAATCCAATGCGCTGATATTTGAAAACATATTAATAGCACAAGTAGTATCCATGATTGAGTTAGAAATACACACCCTAAGAAATAAATAAAATATGCAATGTACATAGGGTTTCGGGATACTCGATATAACCCATTTAAATTTATTCCGCTCATTTTAGGCTTAGCATAATTTATTATAGATATCCCATATAAAATAATTCCTAAACTATAGGTTATTAGACCTATGTAAAACCACTGAGAGTCTACCCTGATTTTAAGTAATAACAAATATAGTAAAATAAGGGTAGTTGAAATTTGATAAACCCAATATGCTACTTTTTCTCTTCCAATTACTGGAGCAAATAAACCTGCACGTTTAAGTGCTTCTTTATTTACTATACTTAAAAGCCCATACCTAATAAGTATAATTGGCACTACTGTCAAAACTGCATTCATTTTATCCCACCTTCTATATCTTTAATTTATAACTACTTCCAACCATTACATGTGGTCATTCGATTATACCTCATATTAATTTAACCTTTTTATATTTATTAATTGTGACGTAATAGTCTACGATTACGTAGTTAAAAAAGGTTATTTAACAAGCCTTTTTTCTGTGTTTAAGAATAAAGTCCATAATAAATGTTCCAATCAAAGCGAAAAATACATAGCCTAACGGAATAACCAAACAATATTTTTCTTGTCATATTCCATATAATCCATAAACATATGCCTACTTCACTTATAATTTTTATATCATTCACACTTAATCATCCTCCTCAATAAATTCAAAGACATCATCAATTTTCTTGTCAAAATAGTTAGCAATTTTAAAAGTTAATTTTAAAGATGGATTAAATGTTCCTCTTTCTATTTCAAGGATGGTTCCTCTCGAAACACCAATTGCTTCAGCTAATTCCTCTTGGGTTATTTCTTTTTCAGCTCTTAAAACTTTAATTTTAGTTTTAAACATTTTTGTCTTAGCCAAATATTAATGCACCTCCTTGTTAATCTATCCGATATAATTATACTCATATTAACACCTTTTCTTATCTTAACATAACAAAAATGTAATGTTAATGAAATATACTTCGATGGTCGTTGCAAATATTATTGTATATAATAATATTATCAAATGTCGTTAAAACAATTAATTTAAAATAAAGGGGGAATTATGAATGAAAAATATATTAAGTGTAGAAAAAATTGAAAAGTATTATGGAAATAAAGATAATGTCACAAAGGCTATAGACAGTATCGGTTTTAAAGTAGATGAAGGTGAGTTTGTTGGGATAATGGGACCTTCAGGAAGTGGTAAAACGACATTGCTTAATTGTATATCAACTATTGATAATGTCACTACAGGGAAAATAATAATAAATAATAGTGATATTACTAGGTTGAAATCAAAGGCATTAGATAAGTTTAGACAAAATGAGTTAGGTTTTATATTTCAAGATTTTAACCTACTAGACACTCTTACTTCTTATGAAAATATAGCCTTAGCATTAACAATAAAAGGGGAGAAAAGTTCAGAAATAGATGGGAAAATAAAATCAGTAGCAAAATATTTAGACATTGAACCAGAACTAAATAAATATCCTTATCAAATGTCAGGTGGACAAAAACAAAGAGTTGCTTCTGCAAGAGCAATAGTAACAGATCCATCCTTAGTACTTGCTGATGAACCAACAGGGGCTCTTGATTCTAAAACAGCTAGATTATTACTTGAAAAATTAGAAAGTCTAAACAAAGATTTAAAGACCACGATACTTATGGTTACCCATGATGCTTTTACAGCAAGCTATGCTCATAGAATTCTTTTTATTAAAGATGGAAAAATCTTTAGTGAGGTAGTAAGGGGTAAGGATACTAGAAAAGAATTCTTTAATAAAATTATAGAGGTTATAACTCTACTTGGAGGTGATGATAATGTATTCCAAAATAGCTGTAGGTAATGTAAAGAAGAGTTTTAAGGACTATGCTATATATTTTTTAACACTAACTTTAGCAGTTTGTATATTTTATAGTTTCAACTCAATTGGGTCACAAAAGGCACTTATACAAATGAAATCTGTATCTAAATTAATGAAAGTTATGTCTTATGTGTCAGTATTTATATCTATAATATTAGGTAGTTTAATATTATATGCAAATAATTTCTTGATAAAAAAACGTAAAAAAGAATTAGGAATATACATGACACTCGGTATGGGAAAAAGAAAAATATCTTTAATATTAGTAATGGAGACTTTTCTAGTTGGAGTTATATCTTTAATTAGTGGACTTATACTAGGAATTGGAGCATCACAAGGATTAGCCACCTTTGCATTAAAGTTATTTGATGTACCGATTAATGAATATAATTTTACAGTTTCAACAGGTTCAATAGGTAAAACTGTATTATACTTTGGAATAATGTTTTTACTTGTTATGATATTTAATGTATTTGTTATATCTAAATACAAGATAATCGATTTATTAACAGCAGGTAAAAAAAATCAAGATGTTAAATTCAAAAATTCTACTATATATTTAATAGCATTTATTTTATGCGTAGGATCACTTGGGTTTGCATATAAATCAATACTAAAAGTAGGTTTCAATGTACTAGACCCTATGGTCTTAATATCAATAGCTTTTGGAATATTAGGTACAGTGTTATTTTTCTTTAGCTTATCTGGACTTATATTATATGTAGTAAAGAAAAATAAAAAGGTTTATTTTAAAGGGTTAAATATATTTGTAATAAAACAGATAAATAGTAAAGTTAATACAAACTTCATATCAATGTCTTTAATTTGCTTAATGTTATTCTTCACAATAGTAAGTTTATCTATGGGAATAGGATTTAAAACAGTTATGGATGCAGGAATTAAAAATGCAACGCCCTTTGATGCCAGCATATCAGTAAGAAAAAATGATGGAGGCTACAATATAGAAGATGTTCTAAAGAAAATTAATTTTAAAATAAGTAAAAATGAAAAATCCGTAGTTCATAATGAATATCTTATAGGTATGAACGCTAGTGATTTTTTAACAACAGGAGATTTTAAAACGGACAAGGTAGTTTTTGTTAAACTATCTGATTATAATAAAATTTTAAAATTTAAGAATGAAAAAGAAGTAAATTTAACTAGGGATGAAGTTTTAATTTTATCCAATACTGATAAGTTTATGAAACCAATAAATGAAAAAATAAAAAAGAGTAATAAAATTAACATTAAAGGTAAAGAATACCTAATAAAAAACACTGAAGTTATAGAAGAAAATCTTCAAACTTCTTATTTTGTAAGTAGTTTTTTTACAATAGTTATAAATGATGAGTTTTTATCAGGTTACAAAATTAGTAACTCAGTACTTAATGTAAATTATTTAAATAAAAATAGAGAAAAATATAATAAAAAATATCAAATACGTCAGGATTATGGTAAAGGTGGTACGATAATCGGTATCTCAAAGGATGGGGCTCATTCAGAAAAAATGGTAACAACAAATCTATTAATATTTATCGTAATATATTTAGGTATTGTATTTTTAATAACTAGCATGGCAGTACTTGCTCTTCAACAATTATCAGAAGCTAGTGACAGTGTAGAAAGATATAAAGCTTTAAGGAGACTTGGTGCAAACGAAAAAATGATAAATAAAACAATTTTTGTTCAAACATTGATATATTTTAGTCTTCCAGTTAGTCTTGCATTAATTCATTCAGTGGTTGGAATTAAGGTAACTAGCAATTTAATAAATAGCTTACAAGAAACAAATATTAACTTTTCAGCATTAGTAGCAGCTTTAATATTTATTGTAATTTATGCAGGATACTTCTATACAACATATGTAGGATATAAAAATATTGTTAGGAATAACTTATAAAGAGCTCTATTTTATAAAACTTAGAATATGTTATGATATTAGGGTACAGAATAAAATAAGTAGGGTGGGATAGTCCATATGAAAAAAATTATTATTATTGAAGATGATGAAGTTATAAGAGAAGAATTACAAAATTTTTTAAAAAGATATGGATATGAAGTAAAAGCTCCTATGAATTTTAATAATATAATACAATATGTTGAAGATGAGAATGCAGAACTTATATTATTAGATATTAATCTTCCAGTGTTTGATGGTTATTATATATGTAGAGAAATACGAAAAACTTCAAGGGTTCCAATTATAATAGTTACAAGTAGAGATAGTGATTTAGATGAATTAATGAGTATGAATTTAGGCGCAGATGATTTTATAACAAAGCCTTATAATATAGAAATATTATTAGCAAGGATAACTAATATTTTAAGAAGAATAGGTGAAAGTTCAAAAACTAATAATATATTAAGTTATAAAGATTTTAATTTAAATCTTTCAAATGCAACTGTTATTTATAAGGATAAGTGCCTAGAATTAACGAAAAATGAGGTTAAGATACTCTCTTACTTAATAAACAATAAGGGGAATATAGTAAAACGAGATTCGCTTATGGAATATCTATGGAAATCAGATTATTTTGTAGATGATAGTACCTTAACTGTTAATATTAATAGATTAAGAAAAAAACTTGAAGAGATAGGCATAGAAAATACAATAGAAACAAGAAGAGGGCTCGGGTATATAATGTCATGAGTATAGGTGAATTTATTAAAGAAAAAATGGTGGTAATAATATCTAACATGCTGCTATTTATCATATTAGCAGCTATAATGATGATTATTATTAAAGTTAATTTCATTATAATTTTATTTATTTTTTTTATTTGGTTTTTGCCATTAATTTCTTATATGGCTTTAGAGTTTATAAAATTTAAAAATTATTATGATGAAATTAATAACCTATTAGAAAATTTAGATAAGAAATATCTACTTCCAGTGGTAATAAAGGAAGCAAACTTTATACAGGCGAAAAAGTTAAATTCTATACTTAAAGAGATAAGCCGCGATATGCACGAAAATGTAAAATATTATAAGGATATACAGGTAGAATATAGAGAATACATAGAGACCTGGGTACATGAAATTAAAACACCAATAGCGTCTACAAAGCTAATAATTGAAAATAATCGAGATGAAGTAACTAATAAAATAGACTTCCAGATGGATAGAATTGAAGGGTTTGTAGAACAGGTGCTTTATTATTCTCGAAGTGATGATGTTAGTAAAGACTATATTATAAAACAAATTAATCTTGATAATGTAGTAAGGAATGTAGTTAAAAGAAATTATAGAGATTTTATTCATAAGAAAATAAAATTAGATATAAAAGATATAAATGAAATTGTATATAGTGATAAGAAATGGATTGAATTTATTATTAATCAGATAATAGGAAACTCTATAAAGTACTCAAGTAGTAAAGAGCCAATGATAAGTATATATTCAATTAAGAAAGCTAATTCAGTAATGTTAACCATAGAGGATAATGGTGTAGGTATAATAGATAAAGATATAAATAGGGTATTTGAAAAAGGATTTACTGGTGAAAACGGAAGAAAGTTTAGTAAAAGTACAGGAATGGGATTGTATTTATGTGAAAAACTATGTTCAAAACTGGGTTTAAAAATTACTATTGATTCCGAGGCTAATAAAGGAACTAAAGTTACATTAATATTTCCTTTGTCTAGTATGGTAAATTTGGTATAATTATATATTATTAGTTGGTATTGTAAGATATAACGGATTAAAGAAGGGACGTTTATGAAAAAAATAATTGGAATTGATACAATTGAAAGAGTAAATATTAATGGAATTAATCAATGTATTTCAATCGTTATTGGTTTGTTAAATGGGTCAGTCTAAATATCTAAGTACTTTAAGACGAACTTAGATATTTAATCCTCACCACCATCACTTTTATGTCTAGATATATTACCGAAAGCTATAATAGCTAAAAAAACCAAGATACATAAGGTGATTACTATAATTGCTGTCCAAATGTTTGAAAAAATCGGAGCACTCACTTTGAAAAAGAAGGTTATGATAATTCCTAAAATCAGCATAAAAACAGATGCGATAATCATCCCTATTGTATAATTAGAAGTTTTATTTTCACTACTAACACCAATATATGATCCTGCCCATATTGTCTTAACAAGATAATATCCCATGCAAATAGTAATAATTACCAGAACATTAATAGGGTAAGACAGCCATCTAATTCCAAAACCATGAAGTCCGATATCTATAAAAAGTAGATAGAACATTGCCATAAAACAGTTATTCCCGATTTTGTTTCTTTTTTGGATTTGCATTTCATCAAGCTTATCATTTTTATTCATTATTATCATCCTCCCCAAAAATTTGGTCCAATGTTTTGCCAAGTACTTTGCATATATCTCTACACAACTGGATTGATGGATTATAACCACCATTTTCTATTGCATTTATCGTTTGTCTCGTCACTCCAACGGCTTCTGCTACTTCTTTTTGTGACATATCTTTACCAGCCCTCGTGGACTTAAATCTTAAATTTTTACTCACATCATCCACCTCTTAACAAAGAGTATTAAAGTATAAACATAACAAGATGATAAGTAGTGTTAAGATATTATAATTAAATGACTACAGAAAGTACATACATAAAATATAAAAAGCAGTAGTACGATAGGAGTGTGAAAAAGTGCTAAACAAAATAATTGGAGCTTTAATCTTTATTATTTTTTTAATGGCAGCAGTTTTTATTTATTTTTCTTATAGTATCCAAAGTGATAATAAAAATTCAACGAATTCTCCAGTCTCTGTAGCAGTAGCTGAACCAGCAGAAAATGTTATTACAAGCGGAACAAGTAAAGAACCTATTGTAATAACGCTAGAGAACTTTTATTGGGATGGCACCCGGTATATTGGTTCATTTAAAGTCACTAATAACACAGATTATATAATTCGTCAATTTACAATTAATGTAGATTACATGTATAGATATAAGGGGATGGAGGATGGTGGAGGGAGTACATATGCATTTTGTGCTGGGCTAGTACAACCTAAGAAAACTGATCACCTAACTGCATTTTTTCCAAAAGAAAGCAAGGTCGAAGATGTTGGAAGTCGTAAATTAACAAGTATGGGTACAACAGATTTTATTGTAAATAATAATGGGGTAGACCAACATATGGATCTAGATGAACTAAAAAAAATGGTAAATAGTAACGTTAATAATCAAGGTAATAAAATTAATAAAAAAAAGGTTACAGAAGAAGCTGCTAAAGCACAGCCACCCCAAAATAACAAAATAGATAATCAAAGTATTAAAATTACACAAGAGGAAGCAATAAGATTACTTAATAAAAGGCCCAAAGGCAATGGTATTATAAAAATTACTTACGAGATATTTTCACAAGACGAAACAACTATGAAACTACCGCCAAATGAAAAATATTTTATATTTTTACCGACTTTTCATGAAAGTGATGGACAACCATCAAATGGTGATACCTTATATTGTGTTGATAAGTATAATGGTAAAATGTATACATATTCTTCTACTGGTGAATTAAAAATTATTAAATAAGGTGAGTAATACTCGGTTGTTGAATTAATACTATCTTACTATGTAGTTATTACGGTAACAGTAGATAATTGCTTGTAAATGATTTAAAGTCGGTGGCGAAAAGTGGTGTACATATAAGAATATTAACAGGGAATTATCTTAATATCACTTAACCTGAAGTGAGAGAAATCTGAATTTGTGGTTGAAAATATAAAAAGAGTTCATATGTCGTCTATGTGAACTCTTTCAATTTAATCATCATTTTCTGAAAATGGTTCGATATCATTATCTTCCTGTATTTCGATTTTTTTTGTCACCAAAATTCTCCTGCATATATTTTGCACTAACCTGGAGACTCTTAATTGGATCATTATCTACCCAATTTTTATGAGTTTCTAATATAACCCCTTCTACTCCGTTTTTTATAGCAATTCCTGAGAGTGTATCCAGATCCATATTTCCATGTCCTAATTCAGTAGCATTTTCTTCTAGTATTGGTGTCATATAAGGACCTGATTTGGTACAACCGCGGTCATTTATATGCCATAATTTCATTCGACTACCAAGTTTTTTCATTAAAGCTGGAACATTAGCACCGCCATCGGTCATCCAGTAACTATCAAATTCGAAATTGACATATGCAGGATCTGTTTCCTCAATTAAAACGTCGTAAGCTGTTTTTTCAGAGGTTACCTTTTGCAGTTCACAATTATGATTATGATACAAAAGACGTATTCCTTTTTTTGAAAGAGCTTTTCCAGCCTGATCCAGGTGTTTGGCAAGTTTTTCCACGTCATCTAAACTACTATAATCAAATTTGTACATACCAGTAATAACTACAGTATTTGTCCCAAAATTTTTCGCTTCATCGGCTATCGCTTTTGGATCATTCTCAATGCTCCCTAGATCACTGTGTAAGCTTATGACCTTTAGTCCACTTTCTTTAATCAAATTTGGCCAATCAAGCTTGCCACCATTGCCAATAGGCATCCCTGAGAACTTTGTCATTAGTTTTACAAGCATAGAAGACCTGTGAATCATAAAATCATTTAATTCGATAGATTCATAACCTGCGTTATTGATATCAAGTAATGTATGTAAAGCATTATTATAATTACTACACATTGTTCCTATCATAATCTGTTGAACTGCAGTCGTAATATGTTCAGAATTATTTTTATCATTGCTTCTTACAACATCGTTTTGTTTTGCGTTTTGCTCCGTTTTGTGTGATTTCACAATTTTATTAATTCGGACATTTTCTTTGATTTCATAACCAGCAATAAGTATTATCACGAACATAATGCACACAATGATTACTGTTAATATTTTTTTTATATTTTTTTTCATTTTCACATCTCCTTTTCATTGATTTATTTCATGACTACGTTATAATAATATCAACATCTGTATATTTTGCAACCGACAGATGTTTTGAAAATGTCGAATATAATGGAGGATCTATGTTAGAAAAAAATAATGGCAACCAGAGGGTTATGTTAACAAAACGCTTGATTCGTGAGGCTTTATTAAAAATATTAAAGACACGTAATATTAATAAAATATCCATACGGGAATTATGCCAAGTTGCAGGAATTAATCGTACTACATTCTATAATCACTATGGAAGTCAATATGATGTATTAAATGAAATTGCTGAGACGTACATACAAAACACTTCATTTACCGTTATAAATGATATTGCGGCAGGCAAAAATATCGATGAATGTCTGACTCGGGTTCTACAATACATGAAAGACAACCTTGAATTTGCAAAACTTGTATTAGATTTAGATAATTATGACCTAATCACCCACATCACAATCTCACTACCGCAGTTTGATCATATGGTCATTAAACACTTACCAGAAAATCTTGATTTGGAGGAAAAGAAGGCGATTGCTTCGTATGTTCAGTATGGAGCAGTAAGACTTATTAAAGAATGGATTCTCTCAGATTGCTTGAAGTCACCGGAAAAAGAAGCAAAATTAATTTTATATATTGCTGGAAGAGTAATTGGTAATTGATAATCGCACATATGTTTTTTTATTTATTCGATATGATAAAATGATTTCAACAGAAACTCGAGAAAAAGCAGTGTGTTATACGACTGGATTGTATAGAGGGAAATACCATCCCTCATAATAGGGGGATTAGGCATTATTTGGATTCCATCATTTTTTAATTTACCAAAGATTTTCGATGCATTAGAAACCATAATTTCAACCTCCTCTTTTTAAATCATCTCCTGGGTCGCTGTAACAGATTTGAAGAAGATGCATTAACGACTTCAGAAGGAGATTTAGAATTATACTTAAGTTTTCTATTTGTTATAGTATGTAACTTTCTTATATAATTAGGAGACTTTCTTTCTGAAATGTCGTTAAAATTAATTACTATATTCTTCAATCTTTCCAAAAACTCCATGGCATTTATACCTTGGTCCAATAGAAATATGGCTGCGGCAATGTTTTTAAACTCATATAAATATTATAGAATTTGCTTAAATAAACTGTTGTTAAAATTCAGATTAGAATAGTGTAAAATCTTATAAGAACCTAATAAGATTTTAATTAAGTAAATAATATTAATTGCTAATAACTGACTGAAATCACTGAAGTGTAGGAAGTTAAATTTAAGTTAAAAATGCGAAGAAATCTAATTAAATTTAAAAGATTTCATTCCATCTTAAATTATGATTCAAACTGCTCCACAGGGGACAAGGATTATTTATTACCTAAATTAGCATCCTCATTAAAAAATGCAAAGACTCTAGATATGGCGGTAGGATTTTTAATGGAATCAGGAGTGAAATTACTTATAAATGATTTAAAACTGGTGTCGCAAAGTGGTGTACGGATAAGGATATTAACAGGGAATCATCTTAATATCACTCAACCTCAAGCTTTATATTTAGTAAAGGAAGCACTAGGGGATAAGGTGGATTTAAGGTTTTATAATATTAAGAATAAATCCTTTCACCCTAAGTCATACATATTTGAATACGAAGAGGATGGAGATGTTTTTATAGGATATTCTAATATGTCCAATTCTGCATTAACTAGTGGTATTGAATGGAATTATAGAATAAATCATCTCCTTCAGAGCTGCAGAATAAGAACTTAGAGGATTTTAGACATTTTAAGGATGTTTTTGAAGACTTATTTTTAAATCATTCTATAATTATTGACGATGATGAGCTTAGGCGTTATTCATAATTATGGAAAAGGACAAAATTCTTAATGTTTTTATTTTAGGTTACATACAAAATAACAAATGAAACAGCTATTAATTACCTCATAGCTGTTTCACTTGTTTTCTTATAAGTATTTTTTTATATCCTCAACTGTTTCTAAATCAAATATATCTGTTGCTATTTTATCAATAACACCCTCCGGTAAAGATCTAATCTTATCTGTATAATAATCAGAAAGACCATTGAATGTATTATCCACTAACTCATTCATATTATATATTTCATTGCTATTAGTTGTATTTTTAATCCAGCCTTTTAATAATAATTTTTCCTCAGAAGTGAGGTCATTAAAATTAATTACTATATTTTTCAATCTTTCCAAAAACTCCATGGCATTTATATCTTGGTCTAATAGAAATATGGCTGCGGCAATGTTTTTAAATTCATGTTCACTCACCTAAGTATATCAAATTTTGGACTGAAATAATATATATTATAATTTAGGTACTTGACATAGCAACATAGCGAATGGTCATTACACTCCACCGTTATATTTTTTCTGTGCCTTAAATATCATAACTAAGCCCCAAACAAAGAATATCCCAAAGCATATCCAACCATACGATGCCTTTGATACGAAATCAATAATAACCCATAGTATCATTCCTATTCCAATGAGAATACACGATTTACCCACTTTTTCTGTATAAGATTTTTTGTCTTTTTCAGCAACTATTGTATAATGATAATCATGTATTAGCGTTATCTGTTCTTTTTTCCAAATACGCCATCCTATAGAAATAAAATACAATCCTACAGGTAATAATATAATCATCATAACTATTAATTCAGACATATAATCATCCCCTTAGTCCAATATAAATAATTTGAAATTCTTAGTTAAATACAGTTATTCATCTATCGTAATTTTAAGTAGATGAAAAATATTTTACTATTGTGTTTGTATTTAATTATACAACATAGCAATGTAATTATTCGAATATTTAACAAAATTAAATATAAATAGCTTCCCTAATTTTAAAATCCTTTAATTTTGTATCAGAATGAGATGTGTGTGACTGAACTAATAAAGGAATCTACAAATTTCAGAAGATTTGTTACTGGTAATATTGCGGGTATAGGACTTATGGGTTTATATTTCACTAATATATTAAAGAAAGATCTGAAAAATTAGATTAATAAATATAATGACGAAATCCTCCATAGATATTGATATGTAGGATTTATGTTATAATAACGGAGATTATATGAATAAATGTCTAGTGATTTCTCAATATAGAGAGGACGGTTGATTTTATGAAAGAAAGAAATAAGTACTTGAAATATGCAGCTATCTTATTAATGGGTATTGCAATATTATTGCCAGCATTTAATGTATCATTTATTAAACAAGGAAATTATATAGATAAAGCATTCTTTTTTACGGCTTTATTAGGATATATTATTTTAATAATTGCAATAGTTTCAGGATACATAAAAAACGCTTGAAAAAATAAAATATAGGTAATTAATATTACTAAAATTACAATTAAGGGAACCTTACATGGTTCCTTTAAAAATTTCAACTTATCATAATCGACGTAACGATAGTATAAGGCTCATTTCAAAACCTAAATTAATTATATCGTACCAAAACACCTATGTTTAATAGTTGATTTTGGTAGTTATATCCATTCCACATTTAAAGAAGTGGGCTTTCTTCATAAAATTGTAAATAATAATACTCATAAGACCAAGTATTAAAACTGGATTTTTTAGTGGTAGAAATAATGATAGTGATAAATATAATAGTAGAAAAGCCTTAGGTTTCTGTACCAGTAGGGATCACTTTGTATACAAGAGTAAATTTTTTATGAAAATTAAGTAAATTATAGGGAATATATGCTATAATAATATATATTTTAGTAAAAAAGTCTAATATTAGTAAGATGTGGCTTTTGAATGATGTTGGTAAATTTAATTCTAAAGCTTAACTATGCGAATATAAAGAAAGGGAATGATTATTGGTGGCTGGTAAAATAAGAGAAATGATAAATCAGATTATTCAAGAACGTTCTAAAGGCAATCCTGCTATTAGAGAAATGACTATATCTAAATTAATTCTGAAAGGACTTAATCCTAACAAATTTGATAGTCACTCAGCTGATGATCCGGAAATTGTCCGAAAACTTCTTAAAATCGCTAAACAATTGAATGTAAGAAAGATGGAAGATAACGATATGAATATAAAATCCGTGTTTTCAACAAAACCTTTAGAAAAAGAGATTGTATTGGATATTAGAAGTCAGTTAAATAATTGTAATGCAAAGATATTAATATTCTTCACTTCTTCTAATTTTGACCAAGACAAGTTAAGTAATCTGCTGCAAGAAGCTTTTGTGGATTGCATAGTAGTTGGATGTTCTACTGCTGGTGAAATAGTAAGTGGTGAGTTGTTGAAAAATTCTGTTGTAGCAATGGCTATTAATTCAAATATTATTTCTGATGCAAAAGTGGAAGTAATTGAACATATGAAAGAAAATCTAAGCTTAGAAGCGGCATTTACTTCCTTTGAGAAATACTTTAATGAGAGTTTATATACAATGGATGCAACAAAATTTGTTGGTATTGTTTTAATTGATGGTGTAAGTAGGAAAGAAGAAAAAATCATGGATTTAATCGGTAATAGAACTAACGTTTTTTTTGTTGGTGGGTCTGCAGGGGATGATTTTAAATATTTTGAAACGCATGTTTGTGCAAATGGAAAGGCATATGCTGATTCAGCAGTTCTTATAATGTTGAAAATAAACGACAATGCTGAATTCAGTATTATTAAAACACAAAGTTTCAAAGCTTTGGATCATACATTTACTGCAAATAATGTTAATGAAGAAACTAGAGAAGTCATCGAATTTAATAATAAGCCTGCTATCTTGGAATATGCAGAGGCAGTAGGGGCAGCTTCAATTGAAGATGCTACAAAATACTTTAAGACCAATCCAGTTGGTTTATTAGTTGGAGATAATGATATGTTCATAAGAAGTCCCCAACAAATAAAGGGAACCAGTATGTTATTTTATTGCAATATACTTAAAGGTATGGAAGTCAGATTGATGCAGTGTACAAATATAGTTGAAGATACAAGGAACGCTATTGAAAATAAAATAAAAGAATTTGGAAGAATAGATGGTCTCATAAATTTTAATTGTGTAGAGCGGACACTTGAATTGGAGAGAAACGATCTTGAAAAGCAGTATGGTGAAATATTTAGTGATATTCCGACCATAGGTTTCTCCACTTATGGTGAAGAATTTATTGGACATATAAATCAGACAGCTACTATGCTTGTTTTCAAATTAAAAGCAAATATATAACTTGATTTCTATTAAAATATTTTGAAATGGAGCCATAAATAATGGATAATTTAAGTGAAAATGAATGTGAATATAAAAAAGCTCTTAATGAAATGAAGAAATCTAATGAAGAATTGATAAAAGTGAATAGTGATTTGGAAAACAAGGTTCTAGAGCAAGCACAACAGCTAGAAGAGATAACTGCTGACCTAAAGGAATTCAATGTTATGCTAGAAGAGGAAATTACTGAGCGCACAAAAACTGAAGAAGCCGCAAAGGAAAGAGAAAGACAATTTCGGTATACTATAGAGGAAGCTCCATTACCTATAATGTTATATAATGAGGATGGAGAAATAAAAAAAATAAATAGAACATGGACTGGTATTACAGGATATACAATTAAAGATACTCCAACAATAGCTGAATTTGCAAGAATATCAGATGTATTTATAGATGGGTTAGAGGGTACTACTGTAAGCAGACTGTCTAATATGGGAAAAAAACAAAATGATGGCGAATACTCTATAAGAACAAGGAATGGAAGTATTCTAATTTGGGATGTTTATTCAGCAAATACTAGGCAATTGCAGGATGGGCGCAAATTGTTAATGATAGTAGCTATAGATATAACTGAAAGAAAACATATGGAAGAATTACAAAAAAATATTGATGATGAAAGAGAAAGGCTATATGAGATTAAGGAGTATGATAGAATTAAAACAGAATTTTTTTCGAATATTTCTCATGAGTTAAGGACTCCGATTAATGTTATTTTTTCGGCACTACAGGTACATGAACTTAAACTAAAAGACTATGTATGCCCAAATGCATCCACAGATATATACAAATACACAAAGATAATGAAACAAAATTGCTTTCGTATTTTAAGACTAATTAATAATTTAATTGATATAACAAAAATAGATTCAGGCTATTTAGATATAAATAAAATTAATACTAACATAATCAGTCTCGTAGAAGATGTAAGTGTTTCTGTAGTTGATTATATAGGAAATAAAGGATTATCATTAACATTTGATACAGAGATAGAGGAAAAAAATATTGCATGTGATCCAGAAAAAATTGAGAGAATTATTTTAAATCTATTATCAAATGCAGTAAAATTTACTCCTTATGGTGGCAATGTTATGGTTAATATAGAGGACGGTATTGAAAATATTTGCATAAGGGTAAAAGATACCGGAAGAGGTATTCCAGCAGAGAAACTAAATTCCATATTTGATCGTTTTGTGCAAGTTGACAAATCTCTTTCAAGAGATCATGAGGGAAGTGGAATAGGGCTTTCGCTTGTGAAATGCCTAGTAGAACTACATGGTGGAACAATATCGGTGAAAAGTAAGGAGGGATATGGTACTGAATTTATTATATATATTCCATGTAAATTAGTAGGTGATGAGGGTCCAGAGGATATTTCATATTGTGGCATTAAAAGTGATAGTTGTGTTGAAAAAACTAGTATAGAATTCTCAGATATATATAACTGAGAACGGAGATGGATATAGAAAAGCTAACCTGTAAAAACTTTTACAGGTTAGCTTTTTATAAAGAAATTAAAATATCTAAAAAACTTTTGTTCTCTTTAGAAATCATCGTTTGAAGCTAATTTGCGGTATAATAGTAATATATTGATTTATAGTTATATACTTTTGGTTTTATGATAGGAGAAAAATTATGATAAATAATGAAGTGATCGACTGTATCCGTTCGCGGAGAAGTACACGTAAATTCAAGGAGAAACAGATTAAAGAAGAAGAGCTAAAAGCCCTATTGGAGGCCGCTACATGGGCGCCAAGTGGAGGCAATAATCAAAGCTGGCTGTTTACTGCAATCCAGAACAAAGAAACTCTTTTACGGATCAACGAATTGCTAAGGCAAGGATTTAAACGTTGGGTTCCTGATGACGATTATCCAGGTAAGCTGGGTGTCAAAGCTGTAGCAGAAAAAAAAGATTGCCATTTTTTCTATCATGCACCTACACTTATTATTGCTTCTAATAAGCCTAATTATGAAAATGCTATGGCAGACTGTTCACTTGCATTAGAAAACCTTTTTTTAGCGGCGAATTCTATAGGATTGGGGACTTGCTATATTAATCAGTTACACTGGCTACGAAATGATGCCGAATTTCGTGAATTTCTTTTTGAATTAGGAATTCCCAAAGAGCATACTATCTGCTCTTCAGCTGTGGTTGGATATATTGATAAACCATCAATTGCACTCTCACGAAAGGAAGGTACTATTAATATTATAAAATAGAAGTCTTAGGTCATGAGAAGGTTAAATGCTTCAGCCTAGGGGTGCACAAGTTGAAGCACTATATTAACAACTAAGGAAATGTAGAGAAGAAGTCTTACATAAAGGATTAGTTGTGGCAGAAGCGGGCATAGGTAAAACTTATCTGGCGGCTTTTGATTCGCTGGATTTTAATAGAAATCTATTTGTAGCTCATAAAGAAGAAATATTAAATCAAGCAGAGTTATCTTTTAAAAATATTAGGTCCAATATTAAAACTGGATTTTTTAGTGGTGAAAATAAGGATAGTAATTGCGAGATATTATTTGCTACAGTACAAACATTGGGTCAAAAACAGTACCTATGCGATAAGTATTTTAAAAAGGATGCGTTTGATTATAATTAATAGTTCTTGTTTTATTATTGAGTATACTTCATTGCATTCTGTGAGAATGGAAAATGTTCTTATATCAATAGGACATAGGCAATAAATCAAAAAAAGTTGCTCGCGTTATATTGACGTGAGCAACTTTTTCTCATGTTATATTGATTAGACCATAAAATAATATAAGTAAAGAAATTAATTAACATATAACAATTTACAATTAATTAAAACGCATATTATACATTCAGAATATCAATATACACTTAAAGTAATTAACACCATTGAAATCCCAGGGATTCCTATTATTCAACTTTTCTAAGGTTTTTAGATATTTCTATAATTCTACTATCATTATACGACACTTTCATACTTATACTATTTACATCTATTTGAAGTCTGTCAATTTTGTCATCAATAATCGTTATATGTTCAGAATTACCTTTATATCCATCCAAAAGAGCATCACTGGTAGGGATAAGTTTTCCGTCTATCTTTACACCTAATTTTTTAACGTCATTCTCAATTGCATCAAGCCTTTTGGTGTTTTCTTTAATCTCAGTTTTTATATCATTAACCTCAGTTTTTATATCTTTAAACCCCTCTTGCATTTCTGAATACATTTTGGTCATAAATTCAAACATTTTATCATCACTCATATTAGCACCTCGCTTTTATATTATATCATTCTAAATTGCAATTGAATATCTTTTTTTAGATCAGTTATTTTCTATTAACTAATCCATATTATATATTTTATTGTTATTAGTTGTATTTTTAATCCAGCCTTTTAATAATAATTTTTCCTCAGAAGTTAGGTTGTTAAATCATCTCCTGGGTCGCTGTAACAGATTTGAAGAAGATGCATTAACGACTTCAGAAGGAAATTTAGAATTATACTTAAGCTTTCTATTTGTTATAGTATTTGAATATATTCTCGTTAAAATGTAGATTAAAATCTTATAAAAACCTAATAAGATTTTAATTAAGTAAATAATATTGATAGCTAATAACTGACTGAAATCACTGAAGTATAGGGAGTTAAATTTAAGTTAAAAGTGCTATGAAATCTAATTAAATTTAAATAGTTTTATTCCATCTTAGTGAGAAAGGGGTGTCTTTAAATCAACAAGTTACTATGATACTATGTAGATAGTGCTTAAACATCATATAGATAACACAATAACTATGGGATATACTGCACTTGAAAATAATAAACAGAGTGTTTATATAGATAGTTCACACTAATTTACATTTTGAAAGGGGATATATTTAAAATATGAATAAATTTAAAGAAATTAAACCTGAAGAATTTAATAAAAGTCCGTTTCAAATTATAGGTAAAGATTGGATGCTCATTACAGCAGAGAAAGATAATAAGGTAAATACTATGACTGCTGCTTGGGGTGGTTTTGGTTTTATTTTTAATAAAAATGTAGTTTATATTGTAATAAGACCGGAACGTTATACTAAACAATTTGTAGATAATTCCGATACATTTTCTCTAACATTCTTTGATGAAAATTTTAAAAAACAATTAAGTTATCTTGGAACTGTTTCTGGTAGGGATGAGGATAAGATTTCTAAAACTAATTTAACAATTAAACATTCAGATAATACACCTTACTTTGAAGAAGCAAATACTGCAATTATATGCAGGAAGTTGTATGTACAAGATATGAATCGTGAATCCTTTATAGCAAATGAAGTGGATATAGAAAAAATGTATCCTGATAAAAATTTCCATACATTATACATCGCAGAAGTAGAAAAAATCCTTATTAGAGAATAACAATATAAATACTTAAAAAAATATCAAGGAGGATTATAAATGGAATTTTTAGATTTAGTTGAAAAAAGATATAGCGTTAGAGAGTACAAAGATGAGGTCGTAGAGGACGAAAAACTTAAAAAAATACTTAAAGCGGCATTACTTGCCCCAACAGCACATAACAAACAAGCCTTCAAAATAGTTGTAATTAATACTAAAGAACACCAGGAAGAATTAAAAAAGATATATCCTAGCCCCTATTTTATTCAAGCTCCAATTATACTTGGTATTTTCTCAATTCCAGGAGAAAGTTGGGTAAGAAAAGATGGTAAAAATTATGCTGATGTAGACGCAGCGATTGTAATGGATCATATTGTAATGGAAGCCACAGCTTTGGGACTTGGAACATGTTGGATTGCCAACTTTAATTCAATTGCAGCTAGTGAAATTATTGGGCTTGGTGAGGGATATGAACCAATTGTATTTACACCTATCGGTTATGCTGAGCCAAAAGATCTAAAAAAGATTAGAAAGACTTTAGAAGAAATAGTTGTTTACTTATAAGTCTGGCTAAGTGGACATAAGGTAAAAATATCAACTGATGCAGGTGGAAACTCTTTTGTTACAATTTATAATTGAATTTCATTTTGTAAATAGCAACTACTTTTATACTATTAGCAATGTAAATTCCATATAAAAATAAATATAGGATTCTTAGTTCTATTTATGCGTCCAACATAAGTGTAATCTAAAACAAAATATATCGAAGATATATTACGGGAACAGTGTTAAATTTTAAGTGCTATTAGTTTTATTGTAAGGAATATTGGATATAGAAAAGCTAACCTGTAAAAACTTTTACAGGTTAGCTTTTTATAAAGAAATTATTTTACAGTGTTTTTTCTAAATAACGATGTATTCCCTCTTAAACTTTAGCTATTTTACGTCTATTGTTGTTTTTCCTATGCCATATACACTTTCCCAATCATTTACGAATTGATTAACACTCCAATCAGTAAGAGGATGTGCAAGCATTGCATCTAATATCTCTGGATTTACAGTTACAGAGTGACCACCTACAAGAGCCACATTATGTACTTGTTGAACGTTTTTAAAAGAAGCAGCTAAAACTTTAGCATCTATATCATATTGATCAAATAATTGAACGATTTGAGCCACAACAGAAACTCCATCACCACTAATATTATCTATTCTATTAACATAAGGAGCAACAAAGGAAGCTCCAGCCACTGCTGCAATAAGAGCTTGCTGGGCTGTGAAAATTGCTGTAGCAGTTGTTTTTATACCCTTTTGTTTAAGTATTTTTATTGCTTTTATTCCTTCTGGTATAACAGGAATCTTAACATAAAGATTTCCACCAATTACACTATTTAAATACTCAGCTTCTTGGACCATTTTTTCAGCAGTTAGGCTAACCGCTTGCACATGAAGCATTGACTCAGCACCTATAATTTTTCTTATACCTTTTAAAATAACTAAAAAATTTTTGTTTTCTTTAGAAATAATTGTTGGATTAGTAGTAACTCCCGCCATAGGGTAGAAATTGTAAGCCTTTTCTATAGCCTCTAAATTTGCAGTATCTATTATATATAACATATACATTTCTCCTTTATTTTATAATTTGATTTTATAATTTGATTTAAGCATTTTACGATTCCATCTTTTGACTCTGAAAACTTTAGTCCATAACTTTTAATTTTATTAGTACATAGTCTATATCTCTATAATTACAAACCACCAACTACCACATTAAGATCATTATTTCTCATTTCATTTGCTATCTTTTCTATTGATTCGGGGGTAGGAATGTCTATATTATTAAGTTTATAATCTAAATTTAACAATTTATATTTATTACTTCCATACTGATGAAAAGGTAAAAGGTGAATTTCAGTAAGATTTAAACTTTTAACAAAGGCAATTATCTCTTTTATATTTTCATCATCTGCTGTATACCCTGGTATTAGAGGCACTCTAGGTATAATTTTTTTATGCATTTTCACCAAGGTTTTAATATTATTCTTTATTAGATTTATATCTGACCCCAGTATTAGTTTAGCTTTCTCTTTATTCATTATTTTAAGATCAAATAAGATTAAATCTAAATAGGTTGCTAGTTCAATGAGATTTTGGGTACTACCCTGTCCACTAGTTTCAATTGCAGTATTTATACCTAGACTTTTCAGCTGCTTAAGTAACTCTATTGCAAAGGCGCTTTGAGATAAAACTTCACCACCTGAAAGGGTTACCCCTCCTTTAGAAGTACGGTAGAAAATCATATCCTTCTGAACCTCTGTAACAACTTCCTCTACGGTCATATATTTACCAAATTGAGTAATTGCACCTGTTGGGCATTCATCTACATCGAAGCTACAGTGCTGGCAGTGGATGCATTTACTTTCCATTTTCACTGTTTGAGGCTGGAAGCTTATAGATTCAGGGTTACTACACCAAGGGCATTTAAGAGGACATCCCTTAAAAAATACAATTGTTCTAATTCCTGAGCCATCATGCAAGGAATATCTTTGAATATTTAGTATTAATGCTTTCATCTAATCACTTCCTATAAATTATGCTGGGTTCTTCTTATGATATCATCTTGAATTTCACGGCTTAGTTCTATAAAGAAAGCACTATAACCCGCTACTCGTATAACAAGGCCCTTATAATCATTTGGACTTGCCTGAGCGCTTTTCAAAGTTTCAACGGAAACCACGTTAAATTGTATATGCTGTATTTTTAGCTTCATAAAGGCATATAGAAAATCACATAATTTATGGATACCTTCCTCGCCCTCTAGAGTTTTAGGACTAAACTTAACATTTAATAGACTTCCATTTGTTGTTAAGTAGTTATCTAACTTGCTTACGCTTTTTAGTACTGCAGTAGGCCCAAGCACATCTCGACCAACCATAGGGGATAATCCGCCATCTGCAAGCTGTTCTCCGGATTTACGTCCATCAGGAGTAGCACCTACAGATTTTCCAAGGGGAATATGAGCTGATACTGTGTAAGAGCCAGGTACAAAGGTTCCACCTCTAGGCGTTATATGTTGCTCTACAGTTTTTGAGTAGTATCTAAGAATATCAGAACTAAGATTATCTACTTCATCATTATCATTTCCGAATTTATCATATTTATTAATCAAGCGAACCCTAAGTTTTTCATGCTCTACGCCTTGAAAATTACTATCTAAAGCATCTACTAGATCCTTTAAAGAAATTCTTTTCTCTTCGAATACAATCTTTTTTAGAGCATAAAGAGAATCGCTCAAATTTGCTATACCAATACATTGTACACCGGAAAAATTGTATTTTGCGCCACCATAGGTTACATCTTTTCCAGTCGCTAAGCAATTATCAATAAAACATGAAAGTAAGGGAATAGGTGCAAATTCTTTATGGGAAGTATCTACTATATTTGAGCCTTCTACCATAAGCTTCACATATTTATTGATATTTGTTTTTATATTTTGAATTATTTCATCGAAGGTAATATTTTCATCGTTTTTATTTTCTCTTAAGGAAATCTCCATTATCTTTAGTAAGTTAAAAAGTGCTATATCATGTAGGCCGTAAGTTTTTCCAGGAAGTGAAAGTTCAACACAACCAACCACAGAATAATCCCTTGAATCCTCTAAACTAACACCTCTGTTTAAAAATCCTGGAACTATTACTTCATCGTTAAATATTTGAGGTATTCCTGTACCAAGTCTTATTGTTTCAGCAGTTTTCTTTAAAAAAGCTAGCTCTATAAGTTCATTTACACGTACACCCAAATTTGGTTGGGGAAGTCGGATATCTTGATAGGTATCTAGGGCAAGATAAGATAAACTATTAACTGCAGAGCGTCCGCTTTGTGTAAGTCCTCCAAGGGTTATAGTATAACCAGTTGGGAAACCAGCAAAGTAGGTAGCACTATTACTACTTCTAATTAAAACTACATCATTAGTTTTAATCCATAAACAGGTTAAAGTTTCTCTTAGAATTTCCTTAGTTATTCCATTCTTAAGGTCATTTTCATAAAAATGGTACATATATTTATCAAAACCACCAAGAGACAAGGAACTAGCATTTGATTCATATTGTAGAATCACAGATAAAAACCATAATAGTTGACAAGCCTCATAAAAGTTTTCAGGTTTTTCTGAAGAAATTTTTGTTGAAATTCTGGCAATTTCTAAAAGTTCAGCTTGTCTTATCTTGTTAGGTTCTCCATCAGCACTTAGTTTTGCTAGAGCCGCATATCTTAAAATATGTGTTTGAGAAGCTTTTAGTGTAATTATCGAAGCTTGATAGAAGTCGTTACCTGGGTGTTCTTTAGATAGTAATAATGTTTCATTTACTATCTGACCTAAACCACTGTTTAATAATTTCTCAAAATTAGGAATTATATGTCCTTGACCTTTATCAGTTTGATTGAGTTTAAAAATATCTAAATCGGAAGGAACCCGAACTTCAGGAGTAAGTCTTTTGTTTATATAGTCTTTTAAGGATTTACCTACCCAATAAGGATAAAGAACTTCTCTATAAATCTTCTTATCATCATCTGATATAAAAAAGGGGTCTTGCGGTCTACTTTCTAATGTATCAAGTTCATCATTAATCCAGTAGGGATCCATTTCAGGAGAAATGATCCCACTCCTAGGTTTTGTTGTTCTATTACCAACTATAAGTTCTTCTTCTCTTATAGATATTTGAACATTGCCCAGTATGTGGGCGGTTGCTTTTGCCCGCCTAATAAGTGAACTTTGGCCTTCTGTTTCTTTATAGCTTTCTGTATATAGCAGGGCCCTTTCAAGAGATACTTCTCTTTTATTTTCAAAAAGTTGGTTTTTAAGTTTTTGAATTCTATCACTAGTCAAAGCATACCTCCATTTTTATTTTTAAAATTGTTGTTTATTGTTTTGTCTTAAAAGGATTATTATTTGTTATTGTTGTGTATTGTTTGTTCTTATTGTATAATTAAATTAAGAAAAATTCAATACTTAATTTAAAATTTAAAAAAATATTTAAGGCATAATATATGTGTACATTCTAAAGGGTAAGGTGGAGAGGATATGTTTGTGGAGGAAAGAGTAGAAAAGATTATTAAACTATTAAATGAAAATCAAAAGGTAGTTGTAAAGGAACTAAGCAAAAAGTTCAATGTAACAGAGGATTGCATAAGAAAAGATTTAAAAGCCTTAGAAAAACAAGGAATAATTAAAAGAACTTATGGAGGCGGAGTATTAAGTAGGAAGTCTGCTCCACATAATGATATTTTAATTAGGAAGAATATTAATTTAGAGGAAAAATTAAAAATTGCAGAAAAGGCTTTTGAACTTATACAGCCAAGTGAAACGATTTTTTTGGATATATCATCCACAAATATGCTAATTGCTGAGAAAATTGCAAAAGGCAATAAAAAACTATTAGTTATAACTAATATGATTGATATTTTTAGAACTTTTTCAAAATGTGATCATGTAGAAGTAATAGGGACTGGCGGAGTGTTTGACAAAGAATTAAATGGATTTGTAGGATCAACAGCTATTGAGAATATATCTAGGCACAAAGTAAATCGAGCCTTTATAGGTAGCTGTGGAGTGAATATGTTTGACAAAAGTATTACAACTTTTGATGTGGAAGATGGTAATACAAAAAAAGCTATTATTTGCTCAGGAAAAAAAGTTTATCTAGTTATGGAAAGTAAGAAATTTTATTATGATGGGACATATAAATTTGCAGATATATATGATATAGATGCAATTATTGTAGATGAAAAGCCAGATGAGAAAATTTGTAGAGAACTAGAAAAAATAAACGTAGACTTAATTTAAATTAGACAAAAAAGCCATTAGAGAAGGTGTAATAGTATTTATTGCGCCTTCTTCAGGAGTTTGTGGAAAAATCAAAAATTTGCATAGTGAGATTAAAAGAACCTATTATTAAGGTAGAAACTCACCTAAACAGTAAAAAATAAAATTGATTTTAAAAATATAAAAGTGGCAATGGTTGAGTTACAAATTAGTAAACACGCCCTTAGTGGTATATGGTTAAACAACTATTAAGTATAAGGGGATTAGAAAGAGGGATGCGTGAAGTATGATGGATAAAGTTGATATTGTTACTAAAGATATAATAACTAGTGATTCCATCCAATTTAAAGAGGCCACGCTAGATTATGATTCAAACTGCTCTACAGGAGATATGGATTATTTATTACCTAAATTAGCGGCCTCATTAAGAAAAGCAAAGACTATAGATATGGCGGTAGGATTTTTAATGGAATCAGGAGTGAAATTGCTTATAAATGATTTAAAGCAGGTGGCGCAAAGTGGTGTACGTATAAGAATATTAACAGGAAATTATCTTAATATAACTCAACCTCAAGCTTTATTTTTAGTAAAGGAAGCACTAGGGGATAATGATATGATTAAAAGACTTAGACAGAAAGCATAAAAGAATTCGGTGTTAAAATGGAACAGGACCATGTCGGCTTGCCTGTTTTATAAAGAAGAGTATAATTCTAAGTAAATGTGCAATAAAACAAAAAAAATAATATATAGAACTATTTAGTCAGGTGATTAACAATCTGATTTGTATTGATATCTAAATTAAGGAAGTGGTACTATGAGTAACCTTATTAATACTGAAAATTTAAAGCTTTTATATAAAGAAATAAGTAAGGCAATTGGTGATAGTAAAAAAAATGTAGTTATGGCGGTAAATTCTGAAATGGTAATTTTATATTGGAATATAGGTAAAATTATTAAAACAGAAATATTGCAAAGTGCAAAAGCTGAGTATGGTAAATCAGTAATTAGCGATTTAAGCAAAGAGTTAACTAAAGATTATGGCAAAGGATATAGTCAAAGAAATTTATTTAATATGGTAAGATTCTTTGAAGTTTTTTCTAATCAACAAACTTTGCAGACACTGTCTGCAAAATTGTCATGGTCTCATTTTGTGAAATTGTTCTATATAGAAGATGCTCTAAAAAGAGAATTCTATATAACTATGTGTAATAATGAACATTGGAGTGTAAGAACATTAACGGATAGAATAAACTCTATGCTATACGAAAGAACCGCAATATCTAAAAAGCCAGAACTAACAATTGTAAATGATTTAAAACAACTAAGTGAGGAAAATAAGATGACAACAGATTTGTTTTTCCGAGATCCTTATGTATTAGATTTTTTAGAGTTACATGATACATATTCTGAAAAAGATATTGAAAATGCAATACTTACTGAGCTCGAAAAATTTATTTTAGAAATGGGAAGAGATTTTGCATTTCTAGGTAGACAAGTAAGAATAACTATAGGCAATAAGGATTATTTTATTGATTTGTTGTTTTACCATAGGAAATTGAGACGACTGGTGTTAATAGAATTAAAATTAGGAGAATTTTTACCGGAACATAAGGGTCAGGTAGAATTATATCTAAGGTGGCTTCAAAAAAATGAGATGAATGAGGGAGAAAACTCACCAGTGGCTATAATTCTATGTGCAAGTAAAAGTGATGAAGAAATAGAATTACTTGAAGTTGATAAAAGTGGAATACATGTTGCACAATATTTAACACAGCTACCGCCTAAAGAATTATTTCAAGAAAAATTACATAAGGCTATAGAAAGAGCCAAAGAAAAATTTGAGGCAAATACGTTAGAATAATTAAACTCAGGACGATGCTTTCATTAAAAGCAAAGTTTAGAATATATAGAATGAATTTTTGCAAAGGCACTTACAAAAATGTAGGTGTTTTTTGTACCTAATTGCTAAAGCACGTGCAATAGTAGTTTGTATAGAAAATGATTATATGATTTTTGATAAGTAAGTAAATATATACTATAATAAGTATATATTAGTAAATACGCCATTAGTGGCATATGGTAAAACAACTATTAAGTAGAAAGGCATTTGAAGGAGGCATTAGTGTGGTATGTTGGATAAAGTTGATATTGTTACTAAAGATATAATAACTAGTGATTCCATCCAATTTAAAGGGGCCATGCTAGATTATGATTCAAACTGCTCTACAGGAGATAAAGATTATTTATTGCCGAAATTAGCGGCCTCATTAAGAAAAGCAAAGACTATAGATATGGCGGTAGGATTTTTAATGGAATCAGGAGTGAAATTACTTATAAATGATTTAAAGCTGGTGGCGCAAAGTGGTGTACGTATAAGAATATTAACAGGAAATTATCTTAATATCACTCAACCTCAAGCTTTATATTTAGTAAAGGAAGCACTAGGGGATAAGGTAGATTTAAGGTTTTATAATATTAAGAATAAATCCTTTCACCCTAAGTCATACATATTTGAATATGAAGGGGATGGAGATGTTTTTATAGGATCTTCTAATATGTCTAATTCTGCATTAACTAGTGGTATTGAATGGAATTATAGAATAAATAAGAATAAGAACTTAGAGGATTTTACATATTTTAAGAATGTTTTTGAAGACTTATTTTTAAATCATTCGATAATTATTGACGATGCTGAGCTGAGGCGTTATTCATCAGTATGGAAAAGGCCTAAAATCTTTAATACTTTAGAAGAAGTAGAAGATAACAAAGAGGAATATGGTTTAGTAATTCCACTGTATGAACCTAGGGGCGCACAAATTGAAGCACTGTATGAACTAAGGAAATGTAGAGAAGACGGTTTAGATAAAGGATTAGTTGTGGCTGCAACGGGCATAGGTAAAACTTATCTTGCTGCTTTTGATTCGCTTGATTTTAATACAATTCTATTTGTAGCTCATAGAGAAGAAATATTAAACCAAGCAGAGGTATCTTTTAAAAACATTAGGCCTAACATTAAGACTGGATTTTTTAACGGTGGAAATAAGGATAGTAATAAAGAGGTATTGTTTGCTACAGTACAAACTCTGGGGCAAAAACAGTACCTATGTGATGAGTATTTTAAAAAGGATGCGTTTGATTATATTATAATAGATGAATTTCACCATGCAGCAGCAGGTAATTATTCAAATATATTAGAATATTTCACGCCAAAGTTTCTTCTAGGACTTACTGCAACTCCAGAGAGATTGGATAATAAAGATGTATTTGCTCTTTGTGATTATAATATTGTATATGAAGTAAGATTAAAAGGAGCTATAGACAAGGGATGGCTTGTTCCTTTTAGATACTATGGAGTTTTTGATGAGACTGATTATACAAAGATATCTTTTAAAAATGGTAAGTATGATGAAACAGAACTTGAAAAAGCCTTAATGATTAATAAACGTTCAAATTTAATCTTAAAACATTATGAAAAATATAATAGTAAAAGAGCTTTAGGTTTCTGCAGTAGTAGAAGGCACGCCTTATACATGAGTAAATATTTTAATGAAAATGGGATTAAAGCCTGTGCTGTAATTAGTGGTGAGCAAAATGAGTTTTCTATGGAAAGACGTGTTGCAGTGGATAAACTTAAAACAGGGAAATTAAATATTATATTCTCTGTAGATATGTTTAATGAAGGATTAGATATTCCTCAAATTGATATAATTTTACTATTAAGGCCAACGGAATCCCCTACTATTTTTCTGCAACAATTAGGACGTGGGTTAAGAAAATATAAGGACAAGAAGTATGTGAACGTATTAGATTTTATAGGCAATTATAAAAAAGCTAACTTAATTCCATTTTTTCTAAGTGGAAATTTGAAGGATACTGCAGGGAAAGCGAAACTTGGTAGATTACCTAAAGAAGAAGAATATCCCGATGATTGTATAGTAGATTTTGATTTTCAAGTAATTGATATATTCAAGAAGATGATGATAGAGCAAAAGAATATATTTGATCTAGTGGTGGAGGATTTTAATAGAATAAAAGAAGATTTGAAAACTAGACCAAGCAGATTTCAAATGTATACATACATGGATGATGATCTTTACAATGTAATAAGATCCAGAGGAGAATTAAATATATTTAATGATTATTTAGGTTTTCTAAATAAGATCAATGAAGTTTCAGAAGGAGAAAAAATGCTTTTAAATACTAAAGCTTATGGATTTCTAAATACTATTGAGAAAACGACCATGACTAAGACTTATAAGATGCCATTACTCTTAGCATTCTATAATGATGGTAATATTGATTTGAAGATAGATGAAGAAACGATTTTTAAAAGCTTTAGAGAATTCTATGATAAACCTTCAAATTCAGTGGATCTTTTGCGACATAAATCAACTAAAGAATATAAAGATTTTGAGAAGAAGGATTATTTAAGAATAGCAGAAAATCCAATAAAAGCATTTTTAAATTCTGCAGAGGATTTCTTTTATAGAGATGAATCATATTTTTGTTTGAATGATGAGTTAGGACAATTTATTAAGAATCCTGAATTTATAACTCATTTTAAAGATATTATTGATTATAGAACTAGAAGATTTTATAAGGAAAGGCTTGAGAAGTTAGAAAAATAAATACAAAAACAAAGCCCTTTATAGAGAAAAACTATGAAGGGCTTTGTCTATTCATAAACTTTTTCAAGAACTATGCCTTTTTCAAAGCTGCCTCTTTCTTCTTTCTTTTCATTTTTTTTGTTAATTAGATCTTCTTCGGAATATCCAAGAGCATTTGCAAGACCAAATAAAACTTCCATAACATCAGCAAGTTCTTCTAGATTTTTAGCTTCTAGGTATTCAGATACTTCCTCATTTAGTTTACGTTCAAGTAAGGGCAAAACTTCTTCCTTTTTAGCATAGTGAACATCAAAGTTCTTACCTGCGGCTTTTATGATTTCAGGGATTTTGTCGCGTACTAGTTTGTTGTAAGTTTTCATGTGGGGCCTCCTTGGGTTATGATATGGGTTTATTATAACATGAGAGGGGCATAAGGATAGTGTAGAAATTACAATTATGTTTACGGCATACACATCAGATGGATGGAGGTAATCGAAATAGTGGATGAAAATAATAGAAGCATTATAGGTAAAACAAGGTTTAAATGATAAAATCTGTAGTATAATGAAAGTGGATTAGCATGAAATAAGGACGGGAACTACAATTATTGCTTTTAAAGGTAAAATATTAAATTAATGGTTTTATAGGATTGTAATAATGTCTATAATAATTAGTTCTAAAAATGTAAGTTAATGAGATTTGGTTTTTAATTACTGTAGTGTAGTGACCAGTTTCTAATTTGTAATACTTTATATTCAAAAATATTATAATAAATATTCCATATTAAATTTGAGGTGAGTTTATGGCAACAAATGATAATACTCTAAAAACGATAGGGTTCATATATCAAACTTATATTGGACTAATAAAGTGTCTAGAAATGAAAGAAAATGATAAAGTAATTATAGAAAATTTAGGTGACGTAACTTTAATTTCAGCTAAAGGTAATTCTGTTCAAATAGAAGTTAAACATCATCTAGAACCTATAGGTATTTCTGATCGTAGTGATGAGATTTGGAACACTGTTTGGAATTGGTATAATAATTTTAATGAATATAAAAAAGTAGATGAATTTATTTTATTCACTACAGGTAGTTTATCTAGTACATCTGTATTTCAAGATTGGGAAATAAAAAATATAAGCCAAAAATATAATACGTTCAAAAGTATTGGAATAGAAATAAGAGATAAAGAGGACGGTTTCCGAAAATCATATGATAAGATATTTAACAATGAACATGAAATTAATAAATTGAAAAGTGTTTTAAATAGATTTAAGATTCTTTCAAAGCAGCAAACAATAAAAACTATTGTTTGCAAGTATGAGTCGACTACATTTAAGTTTCTTGCAGAAAAAAGTAAAATGGAACAATTTGTTTCTTTTCTAATAGGAATATTATTGACGATTCCTATTAAGTCTGAATGTTGGGCAATTTCCTATGAAGAGTTCGATGCCATTTTTAAAGAATATTCTAAGAGATTTGCTGTAGAAAGCAATATGCCTATTCCTACTGAATTTGAAAATTATGAAGTAACTCATGGTGAAAGTGATAATATAAAGTGTAAAAGATTTGTTGAAGAAATTAACATTATTAATTTAAAAGATGAAGTTGCCGATGCAATTAACGATTATTGTAGGACATACAAGACTATAATAGGTTATTTTGATTCTAATATAGTTAAAGTAAAAGATTTAAGGGATTATAAAGTAGATTTAACTAAAATACTAAATTCTAAAAGAAAAAGTTACAAACTAAAATGCCAAAATGATGATAATCTTTTACTGCTAAAGTCTCAAGAGATGTATTTTGACTCCATAGCATTGGACGCTAAAAATTTTAATGGAGTTAGTAATAATAGGAGTTTTTTTCAGAATGGAGTTATGCATATTATTGTGGATGAGGGGGATTTAACTTGGTACGTAGGTGAGAAAAAATGAGTATAACACATATTGAAACACTAGTTTATAATCCTATTTTTCTAAGTAAAGTTATTCAAAGTTTTATGACTGGATATGGAAAGGATGTTGATATAAAAACTATTTTTTATGTTTTACCTATTGTTATGTATAAGGATTCTAGAGAGATACTAAATAGTGCAAGGTCTAATAGTACACTTTATTCCACATTTAGTAAGGATAATGACTTTGATAATTATGGACTTAAGTTAAATACTAAGTTTTGCTTAAATCAGATAACAGGTATATTTGATGATTATATAGAAATTACTAAGCAATCTATTATAGTTTTATCGAATCAACATAAGATTCTTTTCAATGGGAAGGTAAGTCTATTAGAAAAATTTGAATTTAAGAAATCGCCTAATTTAATTCGTGAATATTTTAAAGCTGCATATTATTTGGGAATAATTTTAAATAAAATAGAGGTAATAGAATTCGAGGATTTTTTGGAAATCAAATTGGAAGTGTAGGTGAAATATTATAGAAAGTTATATAGAATCAATAATTTTATTAAATGAAGAAAATGATAAAAAGTATGTTGACTTCAAAGAGGGAATTAACATAATTACTGGTGAATCCAAAACAGGTAAAAGTGCATTAGTAGAAATCATTGACTACTGTCTATGCAGTTCTCGATGTACAATTCCAAAAGGAAAGATTACTGATTTTGCTACACTATTCTCACTAATTATTGTTATTAAGTCTAATAGATATATAATTGCAAGAAAGAGTATTTTTATTGAAAGAAAAAAGATGTATTTTTCTCATATAGCTGACAGTGTTACACATGAGTCAATAAATAAATTTTTCTTTGATGAAGAAATATTTTGTGATTTTAAAACAGTACAAAAACAAATTGAAAAAGTCCTGGGGCTAAATGTTACTAATTTTAAAGAAGATGCTGATGAAACAAAAGAAAAAGCTTCTTTGAGGCATATGACATCATATATGTTTCAACACCAAAATTTAATGGCTAGCAAATTTGCACTTTTTTATAGATTTGATGATTATCAAAAGAAAAAGGATGTCATTCAACAGTTTCCAATTTTTGCAGGAATGGTTGGGCAGGAATATTACTCCACACTTATGTTACTCTCTGGATATAAAAAAGAATTGAAAAAAAATTTAGCTAATAAGATAAGCAATGAAAAAATTAAAGAAGATATGCGAAGTAATTTATTGAGTAAATTTAAAGATTATTATGCACTAATTGGACAAGCACTAAATAACGATCTAACCTTAGAACAATTAATACAATTAGCAAATGAGTTGCCAACAATTAATGATGATACTTATGCATCTGATCAAATAGTAATCAGATATAACCAATTAAAACAAGAAGTTGAAGAATTAAATGATAAAAAAGTTATATTAGAAAGTAGAATTTCTAAATTAGGATTAGCAGAAAAAAATAGCAAAGGTTACATATCATCATTAGAAATTTTGCATCAAAAATCAGATTTGTCCATGGATAATGTTAATAATTATATTTGTCCATTATGTAATGGAGAATGTAACGATATAAATAAAATATCGAAAAAAGTTCAAGAAGCAACATCATGGATATCTAATGAAATGAGTCTAATTGGACTGAGTACTAATCATTTTTCCGAAGAAAAAAGAAAGCTGATAGAACAAAAGGAGGAAATTACTAAGGAGATTAAAAAATTGTGGGCTAAGATTAAAACTATTGAAAGAGAATATTTATCTAATAACAATACATTTGGATTAGAAAATAAATTAACTTATAGTAAAATTGAAATCCGTATATATATTGAAACAATTAATAAAGGGCTTTTTTATTCAATTGATGAAGAAATTATTGAAATTCAAGAGAAAATTGATAGCTGCAATAAAATATTAGGTGAGTTTAATCTAGAAATGCTAAAAGAATCAGCAAAAAGAAGCATAGATAATAATATGAATCGTTTAAAAGAACAACTAGACTTTGAAGAGGAATTTAAAAAGTATAAGCTTTCTTTCAATTTAGATCAATTTGAGCTTGCTTTATTCGGTAAATATGAAGGTGAAAAAGTTACTTTAAGCGAAATGGGAAGTGGAGCAAATTGGGTATCGTGTCATATTGCACTTTTTCTTAGTCTTCTTCGTTATTTTGCAGCACAAGGAAATATATCACCTATGCCATTAATAATGTTTTTTGATCAACCAAGCCAAGTATATTTTCCTCAGGTTTCTTCAATTGACAATAAGAAAGCTAGCATTGAGTCTGAAAAAGATAAGCATGCTGTAACAAAAATGTATAAAGTTATGTTTGATGAAATTGAAGAAATTTATAAAGATACAGGAATTAAACCTCAATTGATAGTAGTAGATCACGTTAATTCAGCAACAATGCAAGGGGAAATTGAAAAGGCTAATTTTGTGAAATACACTAGAAGGGTTTGGAGAGGCAATGAAGCTTTAATCTAGTTTATGGCAAAGTAACAACAAAAATCTGATAATAAGGTGAGATGGTATTAATCAGTAGTGAAAACAGCTATTATTATTATTATTAATACTGATAAAACTAAGATAGCAAGTGACAATAAAGTAAGACAATTTATATCAATGAATTCAAAGGTGTACAGAGTGAGACTTTATATTAACTGAAAGATGTAGAATAGAAAATAGAATGATATTTAGAATATAGACATATGAAGGGCGGATTTATATGGAGAATAATAAAGTTAAAATCGGTGCTAGGATACTGAGTGATGCTTCACTCGAAAAATTATTACCTACAAATAAAAAAATTACGGAACAGATTGAGGTAATAAGAGAGGTAGCGAGGGTACATAATAAAGCAAAAACTAACGAAAAGAAAGATGGGCAATTAGATAGGGAATTTGAAAGACATTTTAATAATATTTTTTCTATACTTGGAGGTAGAGGATCAGGTAAGACCTCTGTTCTTCTTACAATGAAATATAAAATAACAGAAAATAATTCTGATAAGGACATTATTTTGCCATTGATTGTACCAGAAATAATGGGACAAACAAGTGATGTGCTAGGATGGATTTTAGGCTCTATTGGAGATGCGATAGATGAAATTGAAAAAAATTTTTATGATAAAAGCATATATCTAAAAGAAAAAGAATTTAAAGGTTATTTTGAAAGCTGTAGAAAAAAACAAGATAATCCTTTAAGAGAAAAATATAATGAATTATTAAAACAGTACGGGTATACAAAACCAGATTACAGAACGATTTTAATTAAGCAGTTTGTAGGGTTGAATGAGTATATTGAAAATGCAAGAAATATGATGGATTCAGATCAGAAGTTGGTAGTGAAATTTGAAGAGCTATTAGAAGAAATTTTCAAGATAAAGAAAAAAGATAATGAGTCAAAGCATGGTATGGATAACCAACCACTCTTGTTTGTATTTTTTGACGATGTAGATTTAAGTACAGATCGGTGTGCAGAGGTTCTAAGTGTTGCATTAAGATATCTTTCTAATTCTAATGTGGTAGTTTTTGTTGCTGGAAACTATATGACTTTTTCAGAGGTTTTGACAATTGATGCTTTGAAAAAGGATGGGATATTGTATGATGACATGATGAAGAGTAGCTTTTTTACAGGTGAATTTGATTCTAATAAAACAGCGTTAGAAATTAGAACAGAGTTAACTCAAGATTACTTAAAAAAAGTTATGCCTCCTGCCTTTAGGTACTATATACCACTAATAGATGATAAGGCAAAAGCTGAATTTGTATATTCCACAGAAGAGGATACAAGTAAAAAGGGCGATAATTATAGTCAAAATAAAGAAAATTATGAAAATTTTTGTGAGTTAATATCAATGAACTTTATTCCAAAAGGGGAAAATAATTTTTTAATGCATAAAGATAGTGTAATATATTCTTATTTTAAAATTTTTGATAATACGCAAAGAGGGATGATGAATATATATTATTTTCTTCATTCAATGTTTAAAGAATCACAAGTTAATAGTGGAAATTATAAGGAAAAAGAGTTCTGTCTTCAATTAGATAGGTTTTTAAATACAATTATGCAGTCTTCTTCAATATTGAGTAAATATGAAAACAATATAAGAAAGATAATTAGCATTAAGGAATCATGTGAAGCCACATATATAGATTATGAATATCTTAAGTATTTATTGGAATCTAGGACTATTAATGAAAGTAGTCATTATAATATTGCTAAAAAAATAGAAGAAGATAATCAAGTATTTGTGGAAGAGATGTTAACTATATGTATATTAGCCTGCTTTGTGGAAAATATTATTGTGTTGCAAGAAAAAAGATTTCAGAGTAAAAGTAAGAGAACTTTACATGGTGAGGATATGTTTATTATGATACTAGAAAAAATTAATAGTAAATTTGCTATTTGTCCTAAGCTGAATGATTTTTCAGAAAATTTATATTTGTATACATTATTATCTAATTCTATCACGAATCGAAATATGAGCAAGATTGAAGATACAGGAAAGAAAAATTATTTTTTAAGTATGTATTTTAGAAAATTAATTGATTTAGATGAAATAGAAAATAGGAATAAGTACCTATGTTTATTTGAAAAAGCATTTAAGCAAGATAAAAAATGGGTGGAAGATAAAATTGATATAATATTAAATCATGGAAAAGAAGAAATTTTAATAATAAAAGAATCTTTTGAACGAAATTATAAAGAAATCATAAATATGATTCCATACGAAGCGGTTGTGAAGGGAATTAAAAACAGTGCTTTGGAAGAATTTAATTTAGTGAAAAACACAGAAAATATTAAAAAATATTTAGAAAATCAATTAAATGAAAAATTTATAGAGGGAAAAATAAGTAATAATGAAATTATAGAACTAAAAAATAAGTTTGAGGATCTTTACCTAGAATTTCACCAACATCTGCGTTTAAATAAAGATATTGAATATAAAGAAAAAATCATCAAAGATTTTAAAGAACAAAATAATGATGAATACTTAAATAATGTTATCCGATGTAACTTACCAATGATAGAAGAGGCAAGGGAACAGACTCTCGAAAGAATTGAAGAGTTAAAAGTAGAAATTGCAAGACCTAGAAGAAAGAAAATGTGGGAAAATGCATTAAAAAGAGGTCAAATTCAGTATGTATCATTTGAAGGGAATAAAATGGGAGGAAACGATAAGAAAGATAATCTTTGCACGTTTACTGTCAACAATGTAGAAATAATTAAAAAATATAAATTATTTCTAGATACTTTGAAAATATATGGAAGTTTAGTAAAAGTAAAAGAGCTTACACCAACAATTACAAGCTTTACAAAGGTATATTTTAAAGAAGTTGAGGAATTGAAAATTCTAGAAGAGTATCTTATTGATGAAATTGAAGCAATTATTGAATTATATAATAAAATACTGAAATATGGAGAAACGAAAACGGAGTTAGACGCATTGTTAGTTAAGCGGGGGAATATGGATATAGGAGTAAAAGAGGAAAATATAAAAAAATCTGATACATATATGAATCATAAAACAGAATTAGAAATAGATAAGTGGGAGAACAGCAAAGAATTTTATAATTATGCGATTAAAAAACTAAGTGTAATAATTTATAAAAATGAAAAGAAAAATATTATTGGTGAGAAACTCGATATAGCTGAGGTGAAAATATTACCTTTAATTGAAGAGTTTTATCAAGGCAAAATAAATGAGATGCGTATTTTATTTGATTCATTTAAGAATAAAGTTGTTAAAAAATCTGATGTATTTCAATCGCTATATTATATATTACAGCAAACGATAGATAGTGATATTAATGAGAATATTAGTGCAATTTTAGATAACAATCTAGTTACGGTTGATTTGAAAATATTGGAAGACATTATTGAGAAATTAATTATTGAAAATGAAGAGATTGCTGAAATAAAAGAAAGAAAATCTAGACAGCCTTTACAAGTAGTTAGATACAATGTTATAGAGATTATGAAAAATATTAAAATAATTCAATCAGTTCCAAGAGTTTTTATTAGTGAGGATATATATGAAAAGCTTCAATTGGAAATAGCTCAGGAAAAAATCAGCGATATTTTTATAAACTATATTAGAGTAGATGGGTTACTTGAAATAATAAGAAGAGAAGATGATTTTTATGAGGAGTTTAAAGAAATTCGAATGGAGCTGTTTAAAACTAAAGACAATGGGTTTAAAAGTTTTTTAAATATAAAAACAAGAGGTCAGGAACAGGTACAATTATATGTTTAGACATAAAATGGATTTAACTTTGAAAGTATGTATCTTACCTTTTACAGAATATGAGTTTTATAGGGTGGATCATATTGAAAAATTATCTAAAAAAATAGTAATTAAAGAGTATAGAGAATATTTTAATGACAGCCTTTTAAAATGTATGTATAATATAATACATAAAAAGCAAAGGGTAGAAAATCTAGATGAAATAATTTTGTTATTTGATAAGTTTTATCCTAAAGTAGAATTGAATAATAGTCATAACAATATAACAGAATACTATTTAAATTTACTTTCTAAGATTACAAAGTCATTTATATCCCACAGAAATGGGAGAATTGCATTAAAGTATTGGGAGAGTTCAGGAGAAGAAGATTTTATAGGACCCTACAAAGGAATTAATAAAATTGCGCTTTGGAACTCATTAAATAGAATATTTACGACTGATTTGTTGGTCGTAAAATATCTCCTCGACAATGGAATGAAAGATGAGGTTTATCTAAATGGATACTATTCTAGTATCATGATTGAGGATTTACAGCTTGAGCAAGTTTTAAAAAAGGGTGTCGCAGAGACCCATATACATAAGGGAGCGGCTATTAATTTTTATATAAGTTGGCAATACCTTATGACATTAACAAATAAAACTTATAAAAGTTATAAAGAGGAATTATTTATTGATGAGGTTATTGGTAAAAGCTACGGCTTGGAATATTATGTAATATCGATGGCGATTGTAAGAGTAATCATGACTACTTTCATTATAGATAATGAAAGTAGTCATGATTATGAATTCTTAAATTATCTTAAATCATATCATGAAGACGACTCTAAACTGAAATTTTTAATGTATATGATGTATAAGTTTAATAGCGTAGAGTCAGAAATGGCTGATAGCAATCAAGGTAAAAGTCATACAAAGAAAAGTATTCAAGATAGAGCTATATTTGAATTGGTAAGAGACATAGAACAGGGAAAAGAAATTATTAAGGAAAAATACAGATTTTTTGATTTATGGGATAGGTTGAAAGAGAAGCTAGGAATAAAGCAAGGAGAAGATTTAGAAAAAAATATCATTGAAAAGGATATTTTAAATCAGTTACTTGGTGTAAGGACAGTGAATACAGCTACAGAAAATATATTTTTATTTAAGAGCATGAGATATATTGAAGAAAATGACCAAGATTGTTTTTTTAGTAAAATATTTTGGCAGTATATAAGAATAAAAAACGAAGTGTTTCAATTAAAGGTACAGGGTAATTTAGTTAGAGGGCTGATAAATTTTCAGAGCTATTATAAACGGTCATCAACAAAAAATATTAAAGGATATACTGATAAAGAATATTGGAAATTAATAATGAAAAATCAAATGCAAAATTTGCATTTAAAGAAACTTGAACTTAGAGCTTCGCCAGGTGGAGGTGGGAGTAAAGAAGAAATTACAGGTTCAATTAAAAAAACTATTACAAATTTTTTTCAGGCATACTTGGATATCATAGAGGAAGATTATGTTTTAACAGAAGATACTAAAAGTGGGGAAAAAATTTACAAAGAAGTCCCAATAGTAGGCTTGGTATTTCATATGCTTAAAGTACCAGATGAAAATGGACATGAAAAGTGTTGGATAAGATATGGCGGTAAAGAAGCTACGGAACTTTATTTTAGAGATTTGCAGGATCAATATAGACGACAAGTTCAAGCAATAAATGAAATACGTGAAAAATTTGTAGGATTGTCAGAATATATTTTAGGAATTGATGCAGCAAGCATAGAAAATAATACAGAACCATGGGTATTTGCACCTATTTATGATGAGGCAAGAGATAGTAAAACACATAAAATGATATATAGTAATTCAAGTAGATTACCTAGAATAAAGAATCTTGGATTTACTTTTCATGTAGGAGAAGACTTCAGACATTTGGTGACAGGCATAAGAAGAGTAGATGAAGTAGTTGAGCACTTCAAATTTCATGCAGGTGACAGAATTGGACACGGTATTGCATTGGGTTTGGATGTAGATAAATGGGTTCTAAACAACAAAATAGTAATACTACCTAGAGGGGAATATCTAGAGAATCTCTTATGGATATGGGGATTATATAAGGATGGTAAGTATTCGACATGTTTTGATATGGGGTATCTACAGCAGGAAATAATGAAATTTGCTGAAAAGATATATATTCAAATGGAAGGCATTAATACATATGCTCTTTGGAAAGCATATAGAAATAAATTTAAGGTATTTAAGGTTTTACAAAGATTTTTGGATTGTTATGATGATAAGTGGAGTAAACAGGAATGTCATAACCATTTATTTTGTAGTGTAGTTCAAAATACTGAAACGAGAATATGGAATGAAGAGAAGCTTACACACGCACAACATTGCAAATGTTATATAGAAAGAATGTTAGAACCCGTACAGATAGAAATTAAGTTGCAAGATTTAGAAATGATGAAGCATGTACAAAAAATAGTTGCTAGTAAAGTAAGTAGAGAAGGTATTATTGTCGAAACAAATCCTTCTTCTAATGTTGCTATTGGAGAAATTGAAAGTATATTTCATCATTATATACATAATCTAAATCATGTAGGGATGAATAAAGATGAAAATCCTGAGAATTCAGTCATGATTAGTATAAATTCTGATGACCCTTCTGTATTTAATACGAATGTAAGCAATGAGTTTGCCTATGTTTTTTATTCCTTACAAGAAAAAGGATACTCTAGGGAGGTTGCTCTCTTATGGATTGATAAAGTTAGAAAATATGGTATGGAATCAAGTTTTATAGATGATAGAGGATTAAGAACAGAGGAGCGAATTGAAGAAATCAAGGGAATTATTAATAAATTAAAGAACTAGCATTTTAAGGTAAAGGATTTATGTGGTAATTTTCAAACATCAGAGGAAATCCAGATACTATTATATTATTTTACTTGAAATAATAGACGTAGTAGAATATAAAGAATACTTTAAAAAAAGAGTTTACTGGCGATGAAGTATGCAACAGATTTAGATAAGGAGCTAAATACCGAACATAACCTTCTAATTTACTATACAAACTCTGGATGTAACAATAATTGTAAGTTAAAAGAATAATCTTTTCTGATAAAAAATGCCAAACTACAGGTATAGACAATTGGTAAAATTACCATACACATTATGAATGAAAATGAACTGAATAAGGATGAATAAGTTTTGATGCACTAGAAAAAGCAGTTTATAAATAAATTAGATGAACTTGAAGATGTAACAGTTATTAATACAAGTAAAAAAATACTATTATAAGTGGTTTACAAAAAAAAGGGGATGACGAGCAAGACGAGATTAATAGTCAATAGTGTAAGTATATAAATATACCTTCGAAAGATTAACTTTATTAAAATTAATTTTGGAAGCACAAATGAAATTATATAAATATTACCTAAAAGAATAGCTTAGATACAGTAATAAAGCTTTACTTGAGATATTAAAAGAAAAACTAGAAATAGGTTATGATTATATTGTTCAATATGAAAAAGAGAATGATAAGAAACCTACAACAATATCAGAGGAATATCAGGAATACATAGATTTTTATAAGTGTGATAAAATAAATACTTTTATACTTGATCTAATTCCAAAATCAAATAGTAAACCTGAAAATGAGGAATTAGAGGATGAAGAAAGTATAGAAGATGAAATAGATAATGGATTTAATTCGATAAATAATATTAATGCAGAAGTTACATACATTCATAACTATATAACAATCATGGAATTTTATTATACAAAAGATCTAATTACTTATTTTCACATGAGTTTAAAAACTAAACCATTTGTTATTCTCTCAGGGATTTCAGACACTGGAAAGAGTAAAATAGTAGAGCTATTTGCACAGGTAGTTGGCGCTAATAGAGATAACAAAAGATTTCAGCTAATTCCTGTTAGAACAGATTGTTCAGATGTAATAGATTTACTAGGCTACAGAAATATTTAAAATAATTTTGTTCCAGGTATTATTATTGAGGCCGCATACGAGGACATGAAGAATATAGATAAACCTTATTTCACATGTCTTGATGAAATGAACTTGGCAAAGGTGGAGTATTATTTCAGCGATGTTTTATCATCCATGGAAACAAGAAATATTAAAGATGATGAAATTATCACTCAAAGATTATTAAGTAGAGCTCAGTTTGGAAAAGAAATACGGTGATGTTTATATTCCACAGAACCTATATATAATTAGAACTGTAAATATGGACGAGACTACATTCCCTTTTAGTAAAAAAATACTAAATAGAGCAAATACTATAGAATTTAATAAGGTGGATTAAGAATACAGCTTTGAGGAACAAGTGAAAGTAACACAATTACCATTAATTATAGCATATTTAATTATTCCTGCATTCAATATGTCTGGACTTTATTAATATACTATAATAAGTAAAAAAAGGGTGGGATTTTCTGAGTAATCCAGATACAGCAGCAGGAATATACAAATGTAATACTAAAGGTTGTACAAATTAGGTTGTGCATGTCAGAAAAACTTTTGGACATTGGTTAAAAAAATTAAGAAAATGTGAAAAATAAAGCAATAAATCAAAGATATGTGAAATTAATCATAACTTTTAGTTATTTTTTGACCTATAATAAAATATAAGGTGCTTAATAAGAACATATAAAACTTTCTTGTTTTTTATGTCCAATACAAATTATAATTTGTGTAGATTTAATAAATAATAAATTATTAGGAGAATGCAGAATATGAGTAACTTAGATTTCAGAAAAAAAAGGGCTATAGAAAACTTGCTTGGAATGGGTTCTGGGTACGTGCTTACTTTAAGCAAGGATGAAGTAAAAGAATGTATAGCTGATGTTAGCGATGTTGATTTAAATACTACCGCATATTATGAATTGTCTTCTGCAAAGATAGTTCGTAAATTTTGTAATGAACAAGATGATTATGTAGTTGCAGAATTACTACAGATTTTTTTAGATGTATATAAAGAAGACTCTAAAGAGGATGATAATTGCAAAAAAGTTCAATCTATAGTAAATGGTTTAAAAAATAAAAATAAACTAGAAAAAATTTCATATATAGCTCTTGAAAAAGAGGAAAACAATTTGAATGACACTAGTGTAATATTAAGTAAAGATAACCTGTACTCACCATCTAAGAATGTGAGTAAAATTTTTATAAGTCATTCTTCATCGGATGCTCCTTTTGGTAGCGCAATTGTTAAATTATTAAGAAATTTGGGACTAAAAAAAGTTCAAATAGTGTTTACCAGTGAAGTTAAATATGGTATACCACTGGATTTGAATATTTTTGACTATTTAAAGAAACAAATCACAGATGGGGTATATATCCTCTATTTGTTGTCGGATAATTATTATGAAAGTATTGCTTGTTTAAATGAGATGGGTGCAGCGTGGGTTGTTCAAAATCAATATACAATTGTAGCCGTACCAGGTTTTCAATTTAGTAATCCCAAATTATCTAAAGGAGCAATAGACCCAAAACAAATAGGGTTTATTTTGGATGACCAGTTTCGTATTTTAGAGTTTCGAGATAATATTTTAGCACAATTTGGTTTAAAAGTTGATGAAATGGATTGGATTGATTATTTAAAAGAATATAATACAACAATAAGTAATTTACATATAAATGAATTGATTTAGATAATTCATAAAACTGGTGAAGAGCTCAGAAAAGGTACTTATATTTGTACTACATATGAACAAAAAGTTTTGTTAGATTATACTACTGATGTATAATAAATTATTAGTAGATTTAATAAATATGAAGGAGAAATTATTTTATGTTAAGTATTGAATATGACGGATATGTTAAACTGTTAAATGGATTAATAACATCTATAGATTCTATTGAGTATAATGATAAAATAAAGATAGATGAAATTGTTAGAAAGCTACAAATGTATATTAAAAGATGCTTCGGGTTTTCAAGTACATATATAATTGATGTTATAAGAATTGATTTTTCTAGACTGGGTCAATTAGATGCTTGGGAAAATGGTTGTGGGAGCCTCAAAAACCTAATAAATGTTATCATAGAGGATTTAGAATTATATAATACTATATCAGTAACAGGAAAAAAATCGAAAGATAAGGAGGCATTAGTAGGCAATGTTAATTCAATGCCACAAATTAAAAATGTGAGTAAGATTTTTATAAGTCATTCTTCAGTAGATGCACATTTTGGCAGGGCAATTGTTAAATTACTAAGAGGCCTAGGATTAAAAAGGAATCAAATAGTGTTTACCAGTGATCCACAGTATGGTATACCACTGAATACAAATATTTTTGACTATTTAAAAAAACAAATCAAAGATGGTGTCTATATTCTATATTTATTGTCAGACAATTATTATGAAAGTGTTGCTTGTTTAAACGAGATGGGTGCAGCATGGGTTGCTCAAAGCCAATGTACAATTATGGCTGTACCCGATTTCGAATATAGTAATCCTAAATTTTCTAAAGGCGTAATAGACCCAAAACAAATGGGAGTTGTTTTGGATGATGAATTTCGAATTGTAGAGCTTAAAAATAATATTTTAGTTCAGTTTGGTTTGAAAGTTGATGAAATGGATTGGATGGATATATATATAGAATATATTAAAACAATAAAAGCTTTGTGTAATGTTAGCAAGTTCTCGAATAATATGGATAGACCTATAAGTCAGATAATTTATAAAACTGGTGAAAAACCCGGAAAAGGTACTTATAATTGTACTAAATGTGGACAAGCAATTTTTTTAGAGGATACTACTGATAATTTACCACCATGTCCTAAGTGTAGGTCTACTCAATATAGGGTTAACATAAATATAAAAATAAACAGTGATTTATACTTGTAGTAAATGAATAATCGAGTAGGCGCTTAATAATTAATTTGTTTAGCGACCTCACACCACTTATTCCCACTTTATTATTATCCCGACTTCTTAACAAAACTACAGTTGAAATGTATTATTATGAGTAAAAATTCGGGATAGCATTTTTTAGAAAGGAAGGTGATTTCCAGTTACATTACTATGGGGTCTGGACAGACACCTAAAATAAGGGAGTGAAGCGGTAGCTTGGCAAAATGAGACATTCGATATGAATTTAGAGTAGAAGAATTTGGGTTGAAAAGCTCCAAGATGTATACCTGATTACATTGTTAAAGTGGAACGTAGTGATTGGATTATGCTTATTAGGTGATATAAATAAAAAACATCACTCAATATTATAAGGTAAACTAATGTTTTAAGATGACTCAAATCGATGAAGGTTAATTTTATATATGATAACTGTAAGTACATACTATAAAGCAAATGGTGGAATTGAAGGAAGTAAGAGGTTCTAAATTTAACCGAATTTCAAACAAGCATGGAGAAGGCGCATATCAAGCCTTCTTTTTTTATTTATTAAATTTATACAAGTAAGCGATGGAACAAACACCGTAATGTAAATTAACCTCCCATTTGATATACTTTTATAAAGTAGTCGATGGGAGGTTTTATTTTGAGATCCACAGCTGAAGATCAGCTTCTCTGGGAGCAAATAATTAATGAAAGAACTAAAAGCGGAATGTCAGTTTCAAAATGGTGTAAATACAATGAAATTAGTAAAGGTAAATATCATTATTGGAATCATAAAATAAGTAAAAAGCAAAATCCGAATAACGAAATGACATTTGCTGAAATCACTCCAATCATTTCAAATGCCGATTAGGCAATACTAGCTTCAGATAAGTTGGATGATTTTCAGATATTTTTCAAGAGTATACAGGTAACAATTCCAAGCAATTTCAATCAGACTCCTTTAGCAGGACTAATGAAAGTCCTGAATGAACTATGATAAAGCATATAGCCGATGAGGCTGAACATATCTATATTGCGCTTGGTGCAACAGATTCCCGTAAACAACACAATGGACTTTCTGCATTGGTTTCATTGAAATTCAAACTTGATCCTTACTCCTGTAAAAGTGTTTTCTTATTTTGTAATAAACGACATAATTCACTCAGGGCATTACGCTGGGATCGAAATGGCTTTATTCTAGTTACAAAATTTCTTTCTGATGATATGAAATTTCAGTGGCCAAAAAATCAAGGGGAAATAAGAGATATAACAAAACGTCAAATGGAATGGCTTTTGGAGGGGCTACAAATTGATCAAAAAAAGGTACATAGAGAAAACATTAATACTGAAAATATGAGCTTTTAATATCAGCCTAAAGCTAGTGAAATAGGCGTTCTTCTGGTATAATATAAGTAGTAGATTAACCAGAAGGGAGCCTTTAAAATGCAGTTTTTAAATGAAAAAGATCAATGTATTAGACAACTCGAAAATGAAAATAGAACGCTGCAGGAAAAGGTGGATTTACTGGAACGTAATGTTGAAGTTCTCACTCAAGTGAACTGCTCCCTGTCAAGTAGACAGTCGAAATAATAAAAATTACTCAGACGGCTAACGCCCTAAATTCCAGAGGACTAAGGCTGTTTAACTTTTTCTGTAATCTTTTAGTATTGTAGAAAGTAAGGTATTTATCAATTGCATTAGAGAGTTCATCATATGAACTATATTTGTGTAAGTAGTACTCTTCACACTTAAGAATGCCCCAAAAGCCTTCCATAGGACCGTTGTCGATACATTTTCCAACTCGTGACATACTTTGTGTCATTCCTGCAGCATCCAGTTTTTCCTTAAATTCATTGGAGGTATATTGGTAACCTCGATCACTATGAATCATTGGGCTTTCGCCAGGAGAGGCATTTAGGACTATATCTAAATTTTTAAACACAAGGCGGTTATTGTTAGAATGTCCAAATACATATCCTACAATAGAGTTGTCATATAGATCCAATATGGCACTTAGATAGGCTTTACTGGAATTACCGTACTTGAATTCAGTAACATCTGTAAGCCACTTTTGATTTAATTTATCAGCGGTGAATTTTCGATTCAAAATGTTCTCTGTAACTTGCTGTGGATTAGATTTGACGTAACGTTTCTTTTTTCTACGGATAACAGCTTGTAACCCTGAGAGCCTCATAAGTCTATAAATACGTTTATAGTTATAATTTTTCTTTAGCTTCCTATTCAAGTTCATGGTTATTCTTCTATAACCGTAAATTCCATTTACTTTATTATAAATCTTAATAATTTCTTTCATCAATATCTTATTTTCAGACTCTAAAACAGATCCTTCATGCGTTAACCACTTATAGTATGAAGACCGTGGAATCATTGCTAATTTACATAACAAAGAGATAGAAAATTTTTCTTTTTTATGAAGTTGTGAAATTATAATATACTTGTCCAATTGCCTTGTATGCCTTAAGTATGACTCCTTTCGAGTTCCTCCAATTTTTTTAGAAAAGCATTTTCCGCCCTCAATCTCTCATTTTCTACTTTTAATTTCTTCATTGAAAGTTTTGCTCTATCCTCAAGAGTTAGTTCCTCTTCAGGCTTTTTTCTGCCTCGCCTATCCTTTAATGCATTTTCACTACCGCCTTCATATTTCTTAACCCACTGATATACTTGCTCGTAGGATACGTTATAAGCATCAGCAGTTTGCTTATAGTCGTTATTTTGAGCAATACAATAATATACAATTTCAATTCTTTCTTTCAAAGAAGTAACTCTTCCATTTGTCATAGATTGGCTCATTCCCTTCGGTGTTGCCTTTATTTCTCTATGATCATTATACTTCTTTGTCCATCTTTGAAGTACCGATATGTTCGATATTTTATATTTATTTACAACTTCTCTCTGTGAAAATTCTCCTGATAAGTAGTCTTTTACAGCCAGTTTCTTTAGCTCCTTTGAATATCTTTTGAATGATTCCGATTCTTTTAATCTATCTATTCCATATTTACTATAGTTGTATCTCCAATTATATAAAGTTACTCTATTAATCTTATATTTTTTAGCAATCTCCTTCATTGTTCCAATTCCATTATCATACTCATTTAAAATTACATACTTTTCTTCTGTTGTATATTTAGTTCTTCTAGACATAAAAATACTCCCCTTTCTAGTAACAGATTTTTATTATTTAATCTGTCTACTTTATTGGGAGCATATCAAAGCGGTGTTACATGCAGCAAAACAGCGGTTTGAAGCATCAAGTGAGAAAACACCTCCGATATATGGGCAATGTTTCCTTTTTGGTGAACTAATTGATGGAATTTTTGATGAAACTGAAAATAAAGTTATAAATATTAAAGAACATAAGAGACCTATAAGGACAAAAGGTGACAGAGAAAAATTGATTAAAGCACTGCCACATGAGGTAATTGAATGTATACTTAATTCCGAAGAATCTATGTGTGGAATCTGCGGCAGTGAGCTTGATATAATTGAAAAGAAAAAAGTAAGATCTGAAATGGAATATATTCCAGCAAAACTAATAATGAAGGACTACGTCCAATATGTATATAAATGTGTTGATTGTGGAAAAAATGATACTAATCCATATGATTCAATAATTTGCGCACCTGTACCAGCAACTGTGCTAATGCACTCTTTCGCGTCGCCTTCATGTGTGGCATGGGTAATGTATAAAAAGTATATGATGTCAGTACCGCTGTATCGCCAGGAAAAAGACTTTAAAAGAATGGGCGTTGAGCTTAAGAGGGACATGACTGCAAACTGGGTAATACGCAGCTCTGAATATTGGCTGAATCCTATATATGAGAAGATGCACGAGCAATTGCTAAAATGCAGTGTTATCATGAGTGATGAAACAAGCTGGCAGGTAAATCACGAGGATGGAAAAAAGGCATCAAGCAAATCTTACATTTGGATACATAGAAGTGGCAACTGTGAAGGTCCTCCCATAATTTTATATAAATATACTAGTAGCCGTTCAGGTGATCATGCAAAGAAGTTCCTTGAAGGTTTTCGTAGTTATCACGTAAGTGATTATGCCGACATTTTATATTTTGCACTGGAACAATAGTTCTTGCAACACCTCCAGTACATAAATATAATAAATGTCGGCATTTCTTCAAGTTAATCCATAAAGCTTCTTAATAATTTCCTCGTCATCTTGATATTTAAATATCTCATTTGTAAATTAGAGTTATTAGAATTAATCAACGATGTTTCAAGTTGAGAATGTCCAAGCCATTGACTTACAAGGGGTAGTGGCATTCCTGCTTGATACAGATGCATTGCTCTAACCTGGCGAAAAAGATGTGGATGCAAATGTGGAATCTGTGGATTTTTAGCTTTAGCTAAATTTTCATATACATTCAGGAATCTTGCTACATTATCTGCTGACATTTGAAAATAAATACCACATCTTGTTATATAGAATAGAAATTTTTTATTGTCTTTTTCCTGATGAAATATGGATGAGTACCTTTTAAACATAGCAATTACTTCTTTAGAAATAGGTATTACTATAAACTTTCTTCCTTTTCCAACAATATTTATACAGCCAGTTTCACCTTGAATCTGTACATCGCCAAACTTTAAATCTAACATTTCTTGATTGCGACAACCACTGTCGTAAAGAAGTGCTATATAAAACTGATCTCTTACACCTGATATTTTTAAAATATTAGGGAGTTCTAAAATAAGCTTTACATCATCTACGGAAAGCATACCACTTATAAATCTCTCAGGAACTGGTGTTTTCTCTATTTGTTGAATCTTTGCATAAGTTTCATATGCTATTATATTTTCACCAATAAGATATTTACAGAATGCTCGTATGCTTATTAGTCGTAGATTTCTTGTTGTATAACTATTTATCCTATCGGATTTTAACCAATCTAAAAATTCAAGTATATTATTCACATTAAAGTCTTCTGTTCTTAACTCATAAAGGGCGATACTTTTTTTGCATTTTAAAAAGAGAATAAAAAGGTTTAAAGTATCTCTATAAGAATTAACTGTATTAGGACTTTTTGCTCTTATTTTAGGAAGGTATAGTGTAAGAAAAGATTTAATTTTTTTAAATAACTCTGGGTCCTTAATTTTCTTCATAAAACAACCTCCGGATAGATACAAGAAAATCTTTCCCAGTCAACGCCGGAACTTTTTGCTAACCTTTCTGGTAAAAAATGTATGTAATGCAATGCCGAGGTGAATTTTGTATGCCCCATATATGCACTAAGATATGAAACCATAGCCATAACATCTTTGCCTTCATTAATCCAACGCATCATTGTTCTTGTAGCATAATTGTTACGAAAATAGTATGGCCTAGGATTACCGTGTTTTACAAGGCCGCTGTTGCGTCAGCAAATCCGAAACTGGTTTCTCATCCAATATGTTGGGAAGCTACTTCCATCAGACTTTTCGAAGAAATATGTTCTTGGTTTCTTAAAAGAATCATATCTGCAACAAAGACTTATCAGGTCCTTAGACATTAGAATCCTTCTGTCTTTTTTTCTCTTTGACTGCCTTATATAGATTTCTCCTGTTTGCAAATTTACATCCTCAAATAGAAGTTTAAGGGGCTCTGATGGACGCATTCCACAGCAATACATCATCCTAAATAGAACTGGAACAATAAATTCTCTTTCAGGCGATTTGAAATGTGGATGTAGCGTATCAAAAGCTTCAAATAGCTTCTGTAATTCGGCATCTGTAAAAATGTATGGTGTATAGTGCACCCCTTTTACAGAATACTCTTCACCAGGAACAAAAGTATCTTTTCCAATGGCAGCCTGATACTTTGTGAATTTTCTAATTTGTGAAATAGCGTAATTATGAGTCGTATTTGTTTTGAAATGTTTTTGTTTAAGCAATGCCCAAGCATTTGCGCAATGGTTGTAATCGGTACTCCTTCTTTTGCCATCCAGCTTCCAAAGCTTCTTCTTAAACTATGAAAAGGAAGCTGAGCTAGTAAGGAGAATCTATAACGAATATCTCCAAGGTAAGAGTTATCAAAAAATAGCAGATGGACTTGTAAGGGATGGAATACCAATTATTACAGGAAATAATAAGTGGTGGGATTCTACGATTACTGGAATGCTAACAAATGAAAAATATTGTGGGACTATTCTACAGCAAAAAACTGTAACTATATATTATTTATCACATAAAGGAGTTAAAAATAATGGGATAGATGCTCAATATAGAATAGAAGATAATCATGAAGCTATAATTTCAAAAGAAGTATTTGAAAGGGTTCAAAATGAAAAGGAACGCAGGGCTTTAATGGTGGGAAATCTTGTAGGGGATAGAAAGAAATACTCTAGTAAATATCCTTTTAGTAGTAAGATAATTTGTGGAGACTGCGGAAGTATATTTAGAAGAAGAACTTGGAACAGTACAAATTCTTCAAAGAAAATAGTATGGCAATGTAAAACTTATATACAGAAAGGTAAGGATGTTTGTACTGCAAAGTCTGTTGACGAAAAAATATTAGAAAAAGCTTTTATAGATGTATTCAATAGACTTAAAGTTGATAATGAAGGATTTATTGGAACGCTAAGTAAAAATATAGAGAAGGAACTATCTCAAAGAGCCGAGAATACTGATTTAATTATAATTGAAAATGAGATTGAAGCTTCTAAAGAAGAATTAAAGGGGCTTGTAAAACTTCAAATTAAAGGGCAAATGGATGAAGAAGTTTATAATGAAGAATATGTAAGACTTTCAGGTGAACTTGAAAAGTTAAGACAGGAGAAGGGTAAGTCCGAAAAAGGTAATTTGAGTATTGAGCAATATAAGCAGAGAGTAATTGAAATCATAAAAGTTATAAATGAGCAGGAAGGCTTACTCTCAGAATTTGATGAAAATATATTTAATGCGTTGGTTGAGAAGATAGAAATTCTTCAGCCAACGCATTTTGTTTTTGTGTTGAAGAATGGGATGAGGGTGGAAGAAAAAATATAAAGTATCTGTAAGGGGCAACGAACTTCATACAGAGTTTGATGTTGGATTGTCTGTAGCCTTAACAAATAAGGTAATTATAAAATCACCTAAGCATTTTAATTTTGTATTTGAGAGTGGTATTGAGATGTAGGTGGAGATATAGTACTTTAAAAAGCTTAATATATAAAAATATAATAAATAATATGCTGCTTTATCAAAAAAAGATTACTGAAGAAAGATAGCTGACTTTAAGATTGTTATACAAAAGATATATAACACACATCTCGTACCCTCAATTGCGAAATCTTGATTCTATAAGAAGTTAAAGGCACATTGAAATTTTAAATAATTTTACACTAGCATGTAATTTCAACGGTTTCAGGTCAAGGGTGCGAAACGTGGGATATAAAATGTTGAAGTCTTGATTATAGTCCGTATATGTAGAAACTTGGAATCAAATGAAGTATAATAATGGTAAAGTAATTAATTTGTAAGTAGAATTTTTATACCTAAGATTCTTAATATTATAGGTGAGAGACATAGAGCTAAGACATAAACAGCATAGGAATGTGAAAGTTTGTTATAAAAGGGGGATATTTAGTGGGGAATTATATAATGGAAAAAATACAGCCGTTTGCTGACGACAACAGAAGAATATTTGCCAAGCTTTATATTGACAGTAGTTGGTTTGAAGAATTATCATTACATTTACCCAATGATTTGTTATTTGAAGCATTTCAATCAGGTATAGATATGATTATGGAATCAGGTGAACTTGAATACTTAATTGATTTAGTTGAAGATATTATTTCAGATATACCATTTTTCCCTTTTGAGTTAAACTTTTCGCTGATAAATGAAGGTGTGGTTGAATTAGATAGTATTTTCAGTGAATCTAATGAAAAAAATAAAAATAATACTTATAAACCTTATTTTTATGAGTTCTCTGGTTATTGCGAATCTTGGAGTGATTTAAAAAAATTACTTTTATATTATAGAAAAAGTGATTATGGATATTTTACATGTTTTTTAGACTTCTCAGAAGAATCTAATTATGATAATATGATAGCTGTTGTTGATGGTAATGTTCTATTTAGTGCTAGTCCCATTGAAGAAAAATCAGGGAAATTAGTGGTTGTACATAATTCTTCTAAGATTGATCCTAAGTTTATGCCTATACTTGATGATAGCATTTATAAATGTGTAACTAACCCTGTTAATGAATCTAGAAAAAATATTCTTAAGGATGCAATAGATAGTTTGAAAATGTCATTTGAACCTAAAAATGCAATAATCTATAATGTAGGACAAGGAAACAATGTTTCCATAGAATTGAAGGGGGAAAAACATGTATTTTTTGATATTGGATTAACAAAGTCTGGATTAGAACGAAATCAATCTGAAACGAAAGCAGCTATTAAGGAATTTAATAAAATAAATCCAGAGATTGTTATATTATCACATTGGGATATGGATCATATATTAGGAGTAGCTTATGCTAACAATAGTATTTATGATGCTGTGTGGATAGTTCCTGATCTATGGGGATTAATGAAATATACATATAAAAGAAAAGGCGTTTTAAAATTCAAATATGTTTCTGATTCAGCAAAACGACTATTAAAATATTTGGATTTCAAAAATGCTGGAAAATTATTTATTATTGATGAAAGTTGGACAAATAGCTGTATATATAGTAGTAAAAATGAAAATATGTGTATATGGACTGGGAGCAGACAAAATGCTAACGGGATAAATGGAGCAAAAGAACCTTATAATATTAACGAAGCTAATAATTTCGGATTAATTATGACTTTTAGAAATAAGAAGAAACTTCTTCTGTCAGGAGATTGTGAATACAGTATTATGCCTAGTGATATTTGGGAAGAAGAATATGAGTATTTATTAGCCTCTCATCATTGTTCTAAGATGAGCAAAATACCTCTAGCTAAAGCAGCATCTAATAAAAAAGCAATTTTGTCATATGGAGTGGCAAATAATTATGGACATCCTAATAAGCAACATATACGAGAGTTGTCTAATATTGGTTATGAAATTAACACAACATTAGGTCATAGACATATCCGATGTAATTTAAAATAGTTATGTAATTTCTTTATATTTTTTGTTGTGAATTAGTATAAAGAAGGTGTAATACTCAGTTAGAATCTTATTTATGATAGTTAAAAACTAAGGGGTGATAAAGTGATTCGTAAAAAGATAAGTAATGATTTTAAAAGCAATAATGTTATCCAAGATATAGATGTAATAAAAGGCTATTTTGAAAAAAAGAATGCAATTTGTAGTGTAAATGATGATTTGACTTATCAATATTTATATACCGACAAGCTTAGAGACAAGGAAATATCTATATCATGTAGTTTTAGTATGAAAGAAATACAAGCACAGATTGAGCTTACTGTTGATGTTAATGAAGAGGATTCTATTTACGAAGTAGATGGGCTATTAGATAGAATATTTGCAGATATAATGAAAATATTATTTGGGGGAGAGAATAGATATGTTATTAGAGTTTATGGTAGATATTATCTTAATAAACCTCTTGATTTAAACGATACATTTAAGTGGAAAAATAACATAAATTTGATTTCTTATACTGTTCAAAATAGGGATTCAGTATATAACGTAGATGATGTAACTGTATGCCCTAAAGAACAGGTTTTATATTGTGATATTGAAGTTAATTCATATAATTTGTCAGCTGCACGATCTATGGCGTATAATTTGTTTTTAGAATTTATATCTTTACTATCTGTATTATTAGATTTGGGAATTGAACCATACACAACAAAAGAAAACATCTTATTATTGGATGAAAAAACAGATTATAATAAGTATAATTTCTCAGGAACTATTGGAAGCAATGGGATTGATGATACTGAATTAAACCTATTAGTTTTTGATAATATGAATGGCTTAATAGCAATTAATGAAAAGGGAGAAATGGTTCTAAATAATTATTTAAATATAAGTGCGAATAATGTTGTTATCACTCAGACATCATATAATGAAGTATTAGAAAGAATTTTTAAAGATAGAGAATTTAAAAAGCAAAAAAAACAATACAAACGTGAATCTATAAGTAATGAAATAATTTTTTATAATTCATCCCCAGAAATTGTTTCCGAACACTGTAGCTTTTTTAGAAAAGTGGTTATTTTTGAAAAAGAACATGATAAACAATATAATTACTTCTACAATGCGTGTAAACTTTATAATTATGCCCACTGTGGAGGTGCAAATAATCCCACAGCTATGATATCGTATTTTATCGCGTCTATCGAAGCGTTATCAAAATCAGAAAACACAGAGAGCTACCTTAAAGAAGTTAATAGTGATATGGATAAGTTCACTAGGTTTTGCAAAAAATATTCTTTAACAAGTGATTTTGATGACAAATTTATAAAATACATATATGGGAAAATTAGATCTGGACATTTTCATTCTGGGGAATCTCATTTTTTTGAATATGATTGTAATTTTAATCTATGTTTTGATAATGACTTTTTTAAAATGAGAGATATATTTTTAAGGGCAAGGAATGAGTTAAGAAAAGTTATTATTAATTGGATAAGATTAAATATATTACAATGATATGATTAAACCACAATAAGCAGGAATCTGTTTCCAGTACACAATATATAGTGCTTATATTCTTTGTTAAACAACTATATATTATGTGTTTTTGATGAGTTTCTAAAATTTGCATAGTTTCTTTCTAAAATATACTTCTGCAAAGGCTCCATGAGGTTCTTGTGGTATCATTTTTATCTACTCAAGGTACCATGGGAAATGTGAGAATTGATGTAACTCAATATAGCAGATGGCTTGTCTCAACCCACGGAGTGTACAAAACGAATATAACTGAATAACGTGGTAATTTATATTTCTTTTAAGCAATCAAGGCACGTTGAGTGCGTTTCGAGGATAGAGAGTAAATAGGCTGGTACCAAAGGGTTTAGAGTTTTGGTAGAAATTGAAGTGTGTTTTATGTTCCCTCAGGCGAGAGTTTGGGGGGATTTTCAATTTAGGGGGTCATCCTAGGGATTAGAATTTGATGGTGTTTTGCGTTAAAGTATAGGTATTGCAAGATTGTATAGGAAAGTGGAGAAAACGCCCCCTCAAAATTTGGAAATAGGTTATTTTGATTTGTAGAAAAATAGAGTATGAGTAGTATAATTGTGATTGTGTTGGTTTATACTGGTGCAATTAATTAGTTAATATAATTGTAATCTTATTAAAGTGTCAGGCAATTTAGTAAGGAATATTTTCAAAGTGTGTTGGCATAGAACAGATAAGTATTATTGATATATAAAGTTCAATCTTGATATAAAATATTGTAATTTCTTATTGTAAGAAAACACCAAAACGCTAATTGACTAAGACAATTTTATGAGTTAGAATAATACAATTGACTAAGACAATAAATAGGAACTCTAAAGGGTAGTGATGGAATTGGTAGGTTTAGAATACATTCTTGAACTTTATAATATGCAACATATAGAATTGGTTCAGAGGTTATAAATAAAAAAACAAAACATAAATATGTGGATGAAAGGAAAACGAAATATTCCTAAAAAATATTTACCTGTTCTTGAAGAAATATTTAATGTTGGTGCCTAAAGAATTTGATGAAATAGAAAAAGTAAAAATACAGAAAAAAATTAAATAGAGACTTACACCTACCATCAAAATTCATAAAAATATTTTAAACAATGGAGCTCGAAACTTTAAAGAAGGACCAGTTTATGATAAGAAGAAATAAATATAATGGAAAGAACCATTGTAAAAGCTGGACTTACTCAAAGATTCAAAGATTATTTACAATTGGTTGATAAACATGATTTTATAGGCAGTTATAGAATTATTGTTGAACTTCTTGAACAAGCAGTAGCAGAAATAATGCTACACAAAATACTTCAAGGTTTAGTACACTATTTAAATGTTTTACGTGGAGATATTACAATAGAGGAAGGCTAAGGAGGGTTTGAGTCAGCACTTTTTGAAGTGCTAGATGATCATAATTATTAAGAAGGAGAGCGGTAAAATGGAAAGTACAGCAAATATTGGATTTGAAGAAATGCTGTGGAAAGCAGCAGATAAACTAAGAGGGAGTATGGATGCAGCTGAATATAAGCATGTGGTACTAGGATTAATATTCCTTAGGTATATATCAGATAAATTTGAAACAAAATATAATGACCTCGTTGCTGAGGGAGAAGGTTTTGAAGAAGAACTGGATGAATATTTGGCTGAAAATATCTTTTGGGTGCCCAAAGAAGCCAGATGGATCTTTATAAAAAACAAAGCTAAAGATACTAAAATTGGTCAAATAATTGATGACGCCATGATATTAATAGAAAAAGAAAATAAAACTCTTAAAAATGTATTAGAAAAGAGATATGCAAGACCAGAGATTGATAAAAGAAGACTTGGCGAACTAATTGATGAGATTTCAAAAATTCAAATGCATAATAATAATAATAATAATAAAGAAACTGATTTGATTGGACGTGTATACGAATATTTCTTAGGAAAATTTGCAGATGCTGAAGGAAAAGGTGGCGGCGAGTTTTATACTCCTACATCAGTAGTTAAAACACTTGTAGGCATGATAGAACCTTTTAGAGGTCGTGTATATGACCCTTGTTGTGGTTCTGGTGGTATGTTTGTTCAAAGTGAAAAGTTTGTTGAAGAAAATCAAGGCAAGTTAACAGATATTGCTATTTATGGACAAGAACTCAATGCAACTACATGGAAACTTTGTAAAATGAATTTAGCTATTCGTGGACTTGAATGTAATATAGGTGCAAGTCATGATGATACATTCCACAATGACCTACATAAAAACCTGAAAGCAGATTATATTTTAGCAAATCCACCGTTTAATATAAGCGATTGGGGTGGTGAACAATTAACTGATGATGTGCGATGGGCTTATGGTATTCCCCCAGCTGGAAACGCTAACTATGCGTGGCTTCAACATATAATTTATCACTTATCACCAAATGGTGTAGCTGGGATTGTCCTTGCAAACGGTTCATTAAGTTCGAACACTTCAAACGAAGGTGAAATTAGAAAGAATTTGCTTGAAGCCGATTTAGTAGATTGTATAGTAACTATGCCAGATAAGCTGTTCTATTCTACAGGAATTCCAGTATCATTATGGATTTTAAATAGAAATAAAAAAGGTGATAAAAAACGCAGAAACCGTGGAAGTGAAATTTTGTTTATAGATGCAAGGCAACTTGGAGAAATGATCGATAGAAGACATAGAGAGTTATCTAATGAAGATATAAATAAAGTCTCAGAGATATACCATAATTGGAGAAATATTGACGGAAATTATGAAGATGTAAAAGGCTTATGTAATTCAGCGAAATTAGATAAGGTAAAAGAATATGAATATGTCTTAATTCCTGGAAGGTATGTTGGGATAGAAGAAGTTGAAGATGATGGAATTCCATTTGAGGATAAGATGGAAAATATGACTGTAGAACTGGCTGAATTATTTGCAAAGTCAGGGCATTTAGAAGAAGAGATTAGAAAGAATCTAGGGGGTCTTGGATATGAGTTTTAGCCAATTTAAAAAAGAAAGGTTATGTAATATAAGTGAGGTAATTACTAGAGGAGTAACCCCTTCATATACTGAAGAAGAAGGAGTAATTGTAATTAATCAAAAATGCATCAGAGATAATAGAGTTGATTTAAGTCTAGGAAGGTTAACTGATGTAAAAAAGAAAAAAATTCCGGATCATAAATATCTAAATAGATATGATATTTTAATAAATTCCACTGGAGTTGGGACACTTGGTAGAGTAGCTCAAATTAAGGAAATAAATCAGCCTATAACTGTTGATTCTCATGTTACTATAGTTCGTCCAAATAATATTGTTGATCCTAGATTTCTGGGGTACAATTTATTTATGCAACAGTCAAATATTGAGAGATTAGCAGAAGGTTCAACTGGACAAACTGAATTATCTAGAGTTAGGCTTGGAGAAATAATTGAGGTAGTACTGCCTCCACTTAATGAACAAAAAGCCATTGTACACATACTCTCAACCCTAGATAAAAAAGTTGAAGTTAACAATCAAATTAATAAAACGCTTGAAGTTATGGCACAGGGCATCTTCAAACAATGGTTTGTAGATTTCGAATTCCCTAACGAGAATGGAGAGCCTTATAAATCTAGCGGTGGTGAAATGGTTGCAAGTGAACTTGGGATGATTCCTAAGGCATGGGAAGTTAAATCACTTGAAGAATCGTGTGATGAGATAGTAAGAGGGTTTACTTCGAAGTATATTGAAAAAGGAAAGATCAAAAATTTAAATCAAAAAGTAAATAAAGGAGAATTTTTAGAAAAACAATACTTTAAATATTTAAGGGAAGATATCGAAATACCTGAAAATAAATATGCAAGGAAATATGATATTTTATTAAATTCATTGGGGCAAGGAACTTTAGGCAGGATACATTTTTATGTTGAAGGTGAACAGAATATCGTTGTGGACCAACACATAACTATTATAAGACCTAATAACGAAATTGCAAAAGATTCATATGTATATCAATTGCTTATAACCTCTGCTTATAAAGGTATAGTTGATAATCTTATTACAGGATTCACAGGCATGTTGATGCTTAATATTTCTAAAGTGAGAGAATTAAAAATGGCCTTACCACAATTAGACTTGCAGGAAAATTACAATATAATAGTAAAATCCTTGTATGATGAAAAAGCTCTTTTTTTGAAAGAAAATGAAATATTAAAAAATATTAGAGATGCTCTTCTCTCTAGACTTATGTCAGGTGAGACAAGAATAATGATAGATAATTAATGGTTACAAAAAAGGGGGATATGCCATTGAGATTATTACAAACATTCACAGAGGATCTACTTGAAGAAGCTGCCATAGAGATTTTAAGCGAACTTGGATATGAGCATAAATTTGGGCCAGATATTGACCATGATGGAGAGTCGTTAGAACGTAATGACTATAAAGATGTTATTCTTGAAAATAGGGTAAGAGAAGCACTTTATAGAATTAATAAAGACATTCCAATAGAGGCTCTTGAAGATGCATTTAGACAATTGATTACTTTTAATAGTCCTTCTTTAGTTGAAAATAATCACTATTTGCATAGATTACTTACAGAGGGAATAGAAGTTTCTTTTAAAGAGAAAGAACTTATTAGAACCAAGAGAGTTTTTATTATAGATTTTGAAGATAAAAGTAATAATAATTTTTTAGTGGTGAACCAATTGGCCATAGAAGGTAATGAAAATAGAAGACCTGACATTATTTTGTTTATCAACGGGTTACCACTTGTTATAGTTGAATTAAAATCATCATCAGATGAAAATGTTGGAATAGAGAGTGCTTATAATCAGATACAAACTTATAAAAAAGATATTGAAAGTTTATTTAATTACAATGCTTTTTGTATCATTTCGGATGGTATCAATGCTAAAGCAGGAACACTTACATCTAATCTTGAGCGTTATATGAATTGGAGAAGTGAAGATGGGGTGAATATTGCACCTTTAACAATGCCTCAGTATGAAACTCTATTTAGAGGAATTCTAGTAAAGACAAGAATATTAGATATTGTTTTTAACTTCATTCTTTTTCAAGAATCTAAATCGGATGATTATAATAAAAAAGGTGAAAAAATAGGAGATAAGAAAACAGTCATTAAAATTTTCGCAGCTTACCAGCAATATTTTGCTGTTGAAAAAGCCGTACAAAAAACCAAATTAGCAATTGCTGAAAAAGGAGACCGGAAAATAGGGGTTATTTGGCACACTCAAGGTTCAGGTAAAAGCTTTTCAATGGTATTTTATACGGCAAGGCTTGTAAAAGAATTGAATAATCCGACTATAATTGTCATTACTGATAGAAATGATTTAGATGATCAGCTCTATACAACTTTTGTTAAATCAAAAGAAATACTTCGACAAGAACCAAAACAAGCTAATATTAGAAAACTTACAGTAGAACAAAAGTTAGCCCAGACAAAGGATAATTCAAAAGAAGTTAATGGGCTTTATGATCTTTTAAATGAGAGAGAATCTGGGGGCATTATTTTTACAACTATTCAAAAGTTTAAGCCAAAAGCAGGCGAAATGCCAGTTTTGACGGCTAGAAAAAATGTGATTATTATCGCTGATGAAGCCCATAGAAGTCAGTATGGATTAGATGCTAAAACGGATATGAAAACAGGTGATATAAAATTTGGTTATGCAAAGTATATGAGGGATGCTCTACCTAATGCATCTTATATTGGATTTACGGGTATACCTATTGAATTCGAGGACAAGTCCACACCAGCAGTATTTGGGGATTACATAGATATATATGATATGACAAGAGCTGTTGAAGATAAGGCGACGGTTAAGATATATTATGAAAATAGGATCATTAAACTTGAGGCAGATGAAGATATTTTAAAAGAGATAGATGATGAATTTGAAGAAATTACTGAAGGACAAGAAGAGTTTGATAAGGAGAAAAATAAAGCGAAATGGTCTTGTATTGAAGCTATTGTGGGATCCCCAAATCGTATAAAAAAATTAGCAGAAGATCTTGTGAATCATTATGAAACTAAGGCAGAGGTTATGGATGGTAAGGCTATGGTTGTTTGTATGAGTAGAAAGATTTGTGTGGATTTATATGATGCAATTACGGCCATAAGACCTGATTGGCATAGTGAGGATCTGGATAAAGGAAAAATAAAAGTTGTTATGACAGGTAGTGCAGCTGATAAAGAGAAAATTCAAAAGCACGTAGCTGGCAAACAAAGAAGAGATACCCTAGCTAATCGTATGAAAGATAATAATGATGAATTAAAAATTGTTATTGTGCGTGATATGTGGCTTACTGGTTTTGACGTACCATCAATGCATACCATGTATATTGATAAGCCTATGAAAGGACACAACTTAATGCAGGCTATAGCAAGAGTTAATCGTGTTTTTAAAGATAAAGAAGGCGGTGTAGTAGTTGACTACATCGGTATATTAGAGAGTTTAAAAAGAGCACTTAATGAATATACAGATAGCGATAAGAAAGGTACTGGTATAGATACATCAGCAGCAATTGCTATTATGCTTGAAAAACTTGAAGTATTAAGAGGAATGTTTCATGGGTTAGATTACTCAGATTATATGGGGAAATCCCAAGTAAAACGTATTAGAGCTATTACGGCTGGAATGGATTTTGTATTATCTAAAAATGAAAAAGAACAAAAGGATTTCAAACAATTTGCAACAGAGTTAGGGAAAGCGCATGGATTATGTGCTGCTTCTGAAGACGGCAAAGCTATTGCGCTTGAAGTCAGCTATTTTAAGTCAGTGAAAGCAAGTTTGGTTAAATTAGATATAAAAGGGGAGACCCCTTTTTCTAGAACAAAAATAGAACAAAGAATTAATCAAATGTTAGAAAGAACGATTATTTCAGAAGAAGTTATCGATGTATTTGAAGCAATGGGAATGACAAGACCGGATATATCTATTTTATCAGAAGAATTTTTAGAAGAGGTTAAATCACTAAAAACGAAAAATCTTGCCCTTGAAATGCTTAAGAAACTTCTTGAAGGTGAGATTAAGACTATGGAAAGAAGCAATTTAGTTAAATCTGAACTATTTTCGGAAAAATTAAAAAGGGCACTGAATAAATATAGAAATCAGGCAATTACAAATGCAGAAGTAATTGAAGAACTCATTCGTATGGCTAAAGAAATAAAAGTAATGCATCAAGAAGAAAAAAAACTTGGATTAAATAAAGAGGAGATAGCGTTTTATTACGCATTATCTAAAGAAGAAATAGTAAGAGAACTAATGGATGATGATACACTTAAAAAAATAGCTCAACAACTTACAGATGCAATTAGAAGAAATATTACAATAGATTTTAATGTAAGAACACAGTCACAAGCCACTATGCGAACAATAATTAGAAGACTTCTTAAAAAATATGATTATCCACCAGAACAAGCAAAAGAAGCTCTTAAGGTTGTTATGAAGCAAGTAGAATTAATGTGTAGTAGCGAAGCGCAGTTAGTTGGTGATAACAATGAGTGAAAATGCAAATTTGAGTTATGATGATTTAGAACCATTTAATGCATATGTTGATGAGGAAGGTTTAATAGACATACAAGGAATTAAATTCAAGCCAAGTCAAATATTATATACGATGGATGAGATAGCATATAAAGGAGCTTATGAGGAATATAAAAGTACTATGTTTCAAGAAAATGTTAGTACTATTTATTCAGAGTTTCCTTCTCATATTGCTGTAAGTTTTAGGAAACTTTACAATGGAAATAATATAGCTGCAAGAGAGCGGTTGGATTTTATAATTGACTGTTCAGAATCAATTATAAATTTCTTGTTCTTTTTAATTATTAGTGAGTTAAGATCTAGAAGAGTCAACATCAATGGTTTACAATATAGAAATACAGATGATATTCAAAATCCTGATTATAAAAAAATTAAATCAAAGGATTTTTTTACAGATACATTTAAACTTAAAATAAGAATACTTCAATCACTAATTGAAAGCAGCTATCTAGAAAATAATAACTGCCATTCAAAGCAGTTAAATTCCAATGTTTTAGACGCGCTAATTGAACTAAACCAAGTAAGAAATGATGTAAGTCATTCAGGGACAATGTCTAGTGAGCAGTATGAGACAAAGTTTCAATTTGCATATGATTTATTGAATACAATACTACCAGATTTAATGTTTTTAAAGGATTGTAAAATACTTAAGTTCATTAAATATGAAAATGATAACGTGCTTTGTACTGCTTATGAAGGTGATTCTTCCGTTCAAAAAACTACGGCTTTTAAATTGGATAATCACAATTTAACTAACGTTTTACGATTTGGGAATGATATACTATTTGTGAGATGGGATGATTTATTTATTAAATTAACACCTTACTTACATTTCAAAACTGAATATGAAGGACATGATTCTATAATTTGTACTTTTAAAAGATTATCTGGAGGTAATTTTATTTTTGAACATTCAAAAACTAAATCAGAAATAAAATTTGATGAATTAAAAGGGACTTTTGATATAGAAAGAAATGATGTTACTAGTATTATTAATGCATAGTGATTACAAAACAATGAATTTATAATTATTGTTTTAATAGAGAGGATAGATGGGTATGGCAGATATAAAATTTGAAATTAAACAAACTGTAGGGGTTATATCAGAATCTGCAACTTGGGTTTGCTGTATTGCAATCAGTATTTCCTTCTATAGGGGGAAGTTCAATAATTGAAAATATATATTCCACAAATACCACAGTATTCTGAAAAAAAAGATAGATACTCGTTGAGCTAAAAGATTGTGCTTGGTGGGTATTTTTACTTTTTTCTACAAATTTGAAGGATAATAGTAGGTTCTTGTAGAAATATGATTATATGATATTTTAGATGTATTAATTTAATAGTGTCTCTAGTATTTATAATAAAAAGGTTAAAGAATTGACAAAAGTATGAGGGGGGTAACATGGGATTTCTTTCGGATTTATTCAATATTGAAAGCTCACAATTTAAAACAATTTCAAAGCCAACAGCTATTAAAGAGTTTTCAACGGAAAATGGTAATTTAAAAGTATTAAATGAATTGTTATTAAGATTAAATAGTAATAACAAAAGACAATTAGTAAATAAAGAGATAATTGCAATTAAGATGGGGTTGAAAGGTGAAAGCACCGTCGATTTCGAACTTAGAAATTGTACATTTCCTTTTTTGTATTTACATGATATAAGAATTGAATATGATGATTTAGTTGTTCAAATTGATTACTTGGTAATAACAAAAAAGTATATTTGTGTAATGGAAACAAAGCAGCTTCTTGGTGATGTAAATATAAATAAAGATGGAGAATTTATTAGAGCATACAAAAGTAAGAGCGGTTATGAAAATAAAACTGGTATGTATAGCCCAATTGAGCAGAACAAGAAGCATGTTAATTTAATTAAAAAAATTCTTAAGGATGTTTTTGATGCTGATAAGGTACCAGTAAAATCAATTGTTGTAATGGCCAATCCAGCAGCAATTATAAGGAAAACGTATGCCTCAAAAGAAATACAAAATCAAATAATTAGAGCCGAGAAATTATCTGATTATTTTTTGACCCTAAATAATGACTTACCTTATACTGTTTTAAAAGAAGCGACTGCATTTAAAATTGCTAATTATTTAAAAGAAAAGCACACACCTATAAATATTGATTATCAAGGTAAGTTTGGCTTATTAGAAAAAGATTTTATTGCAGAGTCCAACTCAACTAAAGAAAATATTAAGAAAGAGCTAAAAATCTTGGATAGCAAAGTTAGGCTGCCAGAAGAATTAATAGTTCAGAAAATAGATATTGTTCCTGAATTAAGTGAAAGTGATAAACAGATGACAGAAGATTTAAAAGTATATAGGAATCAAAAGGCTAAAGAAGAGGGTTATAAGGGCTTTCAATATCATTGTGTATTTTCTGCAAGTACAATAGGTAATATAGTAGAAATCAAACCACAAACTATTGAGCAGTTGTTTCAAGTTAGAGGGTTAGCTCAGTTGAAGATTAATAAATATGGTAATGATATTTTAAAGATTACAAGAAAAAAAATTGATAATGACCCACATTTAATTAAAGAAATGAAAAGTGCCCCAATTATTGAAAATAAGGAAGATGAATTAAGAAATAAATTAAAACAATTCAGATCTGAAATTTCAGCGAAAGAAAGTATAAGACCTTATCTTGTATTTAGTAATCAACAAATGGAAGAAGTATTGAATGCTAAACCTATAACCAAAGATCAACTTTCTCATGTAAGTGGGTTTGGTGAAATAAAAGTTGAAAAATATGCTGATGGAATTGTTAATATATTTAAATAGAAGTTTCTACTTTGCCACAGTTATTGTAGGTTCCTTAAAAAATAAAGAGCAACTTGAAATAAATCTAAAATATCTAGGTCAATGAATGAAACAAGTGCGGTATCTAGAACTGTAGGGTTACTTCCTAGTATAGTAGGAATTGAAATGAATATTAATTTTTACTGAATTAAGATAATTAAACTAGTGGGATAAAATAAGTGCTATAGAAGTTAAGAAAAAGGTTATGCCTTATTGAATTTAATAGTTCAGTAAGGCCTTTAAAATCACTTGAAAGTTATGCATATATATAAAGTTATTGGAAAATTTGACGATATAGAAAGTAATAGCAAAATGAATATAGGTATGCACAAACATATATTTAAAATGAATTTTGGAGGCAAATAATGAAAAAAAGATTAGCGTTAGCAACAATTTTATTGACTCTAGCAAGTTCTCATAGTGTATTTGCTGATAGTGGTGTAATAAATGCAAGTTCATTAAACTTGAGACAGAAACCATCACTTTCATCCTCAATTTTATCTTTTATCCCCATAAATACGAAGATAAGCACTTTGGGTAAAAGTGGTAATTTTTATAAAGTAACCTATAAAGGGAAAACTGGCTATGTAGATAGCTCATATGTAAAACTAGTACAAGCTACTAAGGTGGTACCAATTAAAGTAGCTAGTACAACCCAAATAGGGGTAGGCAGTACTAAAGTATGGTATTTAAACGTACGTAAAACAGCGACTACAGGGAATAATATTATTGGTTCAATTAATCCAAGCAATAATATAAGTTTATATGGAACTCAAAATGGTTATTATAAAATTAAATATAATAACACATGGGGATACATTGCCAAATCATACGTAAGTACGTCTGCAACTTCAGCAGTGGTTAAAATACCGGTGGCATCTAGTACATTAGCTAGTACAACCAAAACTGGGGTAGGCAGTACAAAAGTATGGTATTTAAATGTACGTAAAACAGCAGCTACAGGGAATAATATTATTGGTTCAATTAATCCAACTAATAATATAAGTTTATATGGAACCCAAAATGGTTATTATAAAATTAAATATAATAACACGTGGGGATACATTGCCAAATCATACGTAACTACGTCTGCAACTCCAGCAGTTGTTACAATACCGGTGGTATCTAGTACAACCAAAACAGGGGTAGGCAGTACTAAGGTATGGTGCTTAAATGTACGTAAAACACCAGCTACAGGGAATAATATTATTGGTATGATTAATCCAACAAATAATATAAATTTATATGGAACTCAAAATGGTTATTATAAAATCAAATATAATAACACCTGGGGATACATTGACAAATCATACGTAATTACTTCAAAAGTTACAACACCAGTAGTAAGTACAGCTTCTCAAAAAAAATCTATCATAGCAAATGCAAATAAATTAATTGGAATACCTTATATATGGGGTGGTACAACAACTAGTGGTTTTGATTGTTCAGGGCTTGTACAGTATATTTATAAGAGTATCGGTGTTAATTTACCTAGAACAACTTATCAGCAAGTAGGAGAAGGTAGTGCTGTTAGCATAAATAATCTCGAAGTAGGAGACTTAGTTTTTTTTATAGGTAATGCGCATGTAGGAATATATGTTGGAAATAACAAATTTATAGAATCTCAAAAAAGTGGTACACTTGTACATATAGAAAACCTAAGTGGTTATTGGAGAACGTCGTTTGTAACAGGAAGAAGAATATTTTAAAAATTAAGATAAAATAGATAAAACAGTAACGCAAAAGCCTATATAGCCTTATTTTTGAGGATTTTAGTTTTAAATGTTATTATATATGGTAATATAATAAATATATATAACTATAAAAAAACAAATTGATAGGGATGGGATTGAAATTTATACTAAAGTTAGTAGTAGATAATTTTAAATTATTTTTAATTAAACTTTTTGCCAACTAGGGCAACATAACGGAAAACTGACAATAAAAAAATAGTAAAAGGGATTTCCAAACTAAACTGGGGATCCCTTAAAACATATATTCATAAATACATAACAAGTAAAATAGTAGAACTATTTGCACAAGAGAGCAAAAAGAATGTTCGAATAAGAGAAATACACAAATTATATTGTGTATTTTTCTTGTTTTTTGCTGTTGATTATTCTTAATAATGGAATAAAATAAAATATTTTACAAAATAACTTGAAGCTTAATTCCAAAAATGTTAATATAAGGTTATAAAAGGGAAATGTCGATAAATATAGGAGATAATATGGATAATTTAAAATTAAAAAAACTAATCACAGAAAGTAGAAATGAAAATACCATGAACATAGATACGGTTTCAACTTTAGAAATGGTGAAAATAATAAATAATGAAGATAAAAAGGTAGCAGGGGCTGTGGAAAAGGAACTTCCTAAAATAGCAATAGCCATAGATAGCATAGCCCAAAGAATGCATAAAGGTGGGAGGTTAATTTACATAGGGGCAGGAACGTCAGGAAGACTTGGTATTTTAGATGCATCGGAATGTCCACCTACCTTTGGGATACCAGAAGAACTGGTACAAGGGATTATAGCCGGAGGAAAGGAAGCAATCTTTAGAGCAATAGAAGGAGCTGAAGATTCTAAGCAGTTCGCAGAATCAGATTTAAAAAGTAAAGGACTAACCCAGAATGATACCGTAGTAGGAATTGCAGCATCAGGCAGAACGCCATATGTAATAGGGGGACTTGAGTATGCAAATGAAATAGGAGCATTAACCATTTCAGTTACTTGTAATGCTAATTCGCCAGTTTCTGCGGTAGCAAAAATATCAATAGCACCAGTAGTTGGAGCAGAAGTTGTAACAGGTTCCACAAGACTTAAGTCAGGAACGGCTCAAAAGCTGGTATTAAACATGTTATCAACAGGAGCTATGATAAAGCTAGGCAAAGTATATGGTAATCTTATGGTAGATGTAAAATCAACTAATGAAAAATTAACACAGAGGGCTAAATTGATAGTATGCGAGGCAACAGGCATAGATATTGAAGAAGCAACGGAAGTATTAAGCATAACGGATTTTGATGTAAAGCTTGCAATATTTATGATATTATCAAAACTTAATAAAGAACAGGCAAAAATCAGATTAGATTTAAATAAAGGATATATAGCAAAAGCGTTAAAAAATAATTAGGGGGAAATTATTATGACAAATAGAGATATAGCTAAAAATTTAGTTGACTTAGTTGGGGGCAAAAGTAATATAATATCTGTTATAAATTGTATGACACGTTGTAGGCTTAAACTTAAAGATTCTTTAAAGGCAAGAATAGGAGAAATAAAAAAATCAGAAGGAGTTCTTGGGATAGTTGAGACTGATGGGGAGTTACAAGTTATTTATGGTCCGGGTAAGGTAAATAAGATAACTGAGGAAGTAAAGAAAATAATTGAAAAAAGTGTACTTTTAGGTGAAGATGCAGTAGCTGAAACTAAGGGGAGATTAAAACAAAAGAATAATACTAAATTTAAGAATATGCTTAAGAGATTGGGAAGTATTTTTATTCCATTGATACCGTTATTTGTAGCATGCGGACTGATTCTTGCGGTGAATAATATAGCAGGGGTTTATTTTGGAGTTGAATATAAAACTACAACTGCAGCTAAAATAATAGGACTTATAGGTAATGGTGTATTCTCAATATTATCAATTTTAGTTGGTGTAAATACAGCTAAGGAATTTGGTTCACAAATGCCAATGATGGGCGGAGTGTTAGGTGGTATTCTATCATCAGCAGAACTTGCAAAGATAACTCTTTTTGGCAAAGCATTAACCCCAGGACGTGGAGGAATTATTTCAGTAATAATAGTAGTAGTTTTAGCTTGTTTTATTGAAAGGACTTGTAGAAAATTTGTACCAGATGTATTAGATTTATTCGTTACACCACTTCTTACACTAACGATTTCAGTTTTAGCGGCATTATGCATACTTCAACCAATTGGAGGGTTTATTTCTTATAGTATAGGAATAGTTGTAGCAAAAACAATAGCGTCAAATAATATGGTTGTTTCAGTTATTTCGGGAGGGATATCAGGAGCGTTATTCTTACCACTAGTTATGACAGGAATGCATCAAGCATTAACTCCAATACATGCAGATTTAATAGCTAATGTAGGATTTACAGTATTACTTCCAGTACTCGCAACAGCTGGAATGTCGCAGGTAGGGGCTACTATAGCAGTATTAAGAAAAACAAAGAATGAGAGACTTAAGAAAGTAGCTAGGAATGGATTAGTACCAGGATTTTTAGGAATAGGGGAACCATTAATATATGGGGTAACATTACCACTTGGAAAGCCATTTCTTGGAGCTTGCCTTGGAGCAGGAGCAGGCGGAGCGGTTATGGCAATGTTTAAGGTTGGAGCCGTTGCAATAGGCGTATCGGGACTCCCACTCGCATTATTAATTGCAAATGGGAAGATTGGATTATTCTTAATAGGTGTAGTGGTATCGTATATAGGTGGATATTTCTTTACTAGTATATTGGGTTTTGAAGATCCGGTGGATTAATAATTTAGAAGAGACCTTCATGGGTCTCTTTTGATAATTTTAAGGAGAGGTTTTTATGAGTTACGGTATTTCAATTTATTTTGGGCTAGATAATACAAATCAGGAGAATATAAGATTACTAAAGGAGGCTCATAAGCTTAAATTCATTAGAATATTTACCTCATTTCAGATACCGGAGGCAGATTATAGTATTTTAAAGACTGAGGCACAAGAGTTTTTCAAGTTAGCTAAAGAATATGATATGGATATAATAAGTGATATATCTCCTAATACTTTTAAACTTTTAGATTTGCATGATATGGATTTGAGTGGACTTAGCGATATGGGGGTTAAGACTATAAGAATAGATTTTGGGTATAGTGAAGAAGAAATATCTAAGATGACTAATAACCCTTATGGAATTAAAATTCAGTTAAATGCATCAACAGTAACTGAAGAATTTTTCGAAAAATTAGATATATATTTACCTAACTATAAAAATGTTGATGCACTGCATAATTTTTATCCTAGAGTGGGGACAGGTATTTCAGAAGAATGTATGAAAGAGAAAAATGCTATATTAAGTAAAAGGAGAATTATGGTTTCAGCTTTTGTACAATCTAATAATAAAAGGAGAGGTCCGCTATTTGATGGATTACCAACACTCGAGGATCATAGAGGACTCCAGGTACGGGAAGCTGCAAATCATCTGTTTGCCCTTGGAAATCAATCTGTATTTATAGGAGATTCACTTCCTAGTAAGGCGGAGTTAGAAGATTTATCTGGATTAAGCTCTGATGTAGTAGAGCTTTTTATTGAATTAAAAGAAAAAGATAATATAACTTTAAGATTATTAAGTGAAACTTATACCCAAAGGCAAGATGAGGCTCGGGATGTCATAAGAGCTAGCGAAAGCAGATTACTTCTTAATGAAGACAAAATAAAGCCATTAAATACAATTGATAAAAAGTATGGAGATATTACTATAGATAACTATAATTACAAAAGATATATGGGTGAATTACAAATATTAAAAGTGGATCAAAAAGGCGATTATAGGACAAATGTCGTAGCATCTGTTTTAAAAAAGAATATTTATCTATTAAAATATATAAAGGGTGGAAAAAAATTTCACTTTAATATAATAAATAACTAAAATTTAATAGGATAGAATAAAGTAAATTTGCTGTAGAATTTTATTAGTAGTATAAGGGATTTCTAGAAATAGAAATCCCTTAAAACATATCTAGATTACGGCTTATTTATCATATTTGTTGTTTTAAATCTGTAAATAATTCAAACATAAAATTCTGCTCATTAATAATATGCTTAACTAATTCTTGCCAAGCATCATTTTCCTTTCCAAAAGCCAGCAATTGAGGATAAAAGGATAGAGCATGAGTATCATGAAGTAAAAATTCATCTATAACTTTTTTAACAGCTAAAATATGAGTGTTATACAACTTAGGATTACTTACTACAACTTTCTTTAAATATATTATGTTATTATATAGTCCTAAAAACATTTTGTGAATATCATCGAGCTGATCCTCTGCAACTTTAGGTAGATTTATTTTAGAAAGGTTAGCTACGTTCTTAAGAAAATTTGGATGATCACTTGAAATATGACTCCACAATTGGAGTTCATTAAAAACACAAGAGAACTGATTAATATGAGTATGGCAATACATGACTTCCCTCCTGATAAATAGTATACAATATATAATATGTATATTATTTATAATGGTGCACCTTAATTTGTCTTTAATGAATTATTTTAAATTTGTATCATTACTATATAGTATAAGAGCGGCTTTATCCCTTTGATATCTAGGGTTAAAGCCGCTTTAGTAGTTTCTATTATCTCTACTGTATACCTTATAGGGACCAGTGCAAGCACAAACACCTTCTTTCTAAGAGTCTTTAAATAGAAGCCTTTTTTATATAAAAAATAAAGGTAAGAATGGGAAAAATGAATACTGATTCTGGTTATAATAAGGGTTATAATTTTGATGTTGATAACCTTGATTAAACCCTTCATTAAAACCCTGTTGATAAGCGTTCATATGATTATAGTCATTACCTTCATTATATGGATTAAAGTTGTATGCATCTCTTTCCATAGTTTGATCAGGCACTTGTTCTGGTTGATTTTGCTGATGAGGAATTTGCGGGTCATATGTTACTGGAGTGTAGATTTCATTCATCATTGGATAATCCCATTTTGGCTCTAATTGAGATTGGTTGGGTTGAGTTTGATCTTCATTAGACATTTGAAGCTGGTCTGGCATATCTTGATTTTCCATATTCTTATCGTATTTCATTTCTCTATAAAACATTGGAAACCTCCATTAATTTTACTATCCTAATATAATATGTACTATTTAAAGATGGGTTACAGTAAGAGGTTAAACTGATTTAATTAGTGTTTTATAATTTATTTATCAGTATAAGTTACTCAGCTATGAGAACGAAAAGATTCATAAAAAAAACAAAAAAGGGAAATAATAATATTTAGTATGGTAGAAATGTTATAATTGTTACTTTTTATTACATTTATAATATCCGATTTTATACATAAAACTGGAGGAGAGAGTTTATGATTATAATAATTAAAAACGGTGAGGTTTATGCACCTGAATACATAGGAAAAATGGATATAGTTATTGCTGGAGGTAAAATTGAAGCTATTGCTAAGAGTGTGTCCGTACCACAAGATTTTGCGAAGGTAAGAGTAATTGATGCAGAAGGTAAACTAGTATTTCCAGGTTTTATTGATGCCCATGTGCATATTACAGGAGGTGGAGGTGAAGGCGGTTTTAAGACTAGAACTCCTGAAATTCAACTTTCTGATATTATAGCTGGTGGAATTACAACCGTGGTAGGTTGCTTAGGCACTGATGGGGTATGTAGAGATATGAATGGACTTCTTGCTAAGGCAAGAGCATTAGACGAGGAAGGCATTAGCACCTATATTTACTCAGGATCCTATCAAATACCTGTAAATACAATTACTAATAGTTGTAGATCTGACATTATGCTTATAGATAAGATTATCGGAGTAGGGGAGATAGCTATTTCAGACCACAGGTCATCACAACCGACTTATGAGGATTTTATTAAGGTAGTAGCAGAGGCTAGATTAGGTGGGCTGCTCTCAGGTAAAGCCGGAATTGTGAATGTACATCTTGGGTATGGAGAACGAAGGTTACAATATTTAGTAAAAATGGTCAAGGAAACTGAAATACCAATTAAACAGGTTATACCAACTCATATTAATAGAAGTATTAATTTGTTTGATGCAGGAATAGAATTTGCCAAATTGGGTGGAATTATTGATATGACTACTAGCTCTGATCCAGACCATCTAGAGGAAGATGAAGTTAAGGCAAGCAGAGCTCTTAAGATGGCATTAGAAAGAGGAATACCAGTAGAACAAATTCAGTTTACTTCTGATGGGCAAGGAAGTATGCCTATTTTTAATAAAAAGAGAGAACTTATAGGACTCGGAATTGGATCTACTAAGTCTTTGTATATAGAGGTTAGAGATGCAGTTCTAAAGGACGGTGTAGACCTTGAAGTTGCACTAAAAGTAATTACTTCAAATGTAGCAACTAATTTAAAACTATATAATAAAGGAGTTGTGCAGGAAGGTAGGGATGCTGACCTTGTATTAGTTAACAAAAATGACCTAAGTATAGAAACTGTATTTGCTAAAGGGGTAGAATTGGTGTCTAAGGGACAGGTATTAGTTAAAGGAACATTTGAAAAATAGATTAAGGAATAAAAATGATGGTACATTGTTTTGAATAGTTTCTAAATCAAACATAGTTATAACCTTCTTTTATTTTCTATATTTTCACATAGAGTATAACATATTTTGATAGGCTTAAATATTATTAATTATGTTTGTTATGTAATTATGGTATACTTGGTAAGATATTTTAGATGAGTATGAAATGCTAAAATAGAAAATGTGGATAACTTTAGATAGATATTTAAAATATACTAAAGAATAGAGAGAAAAGGTGATATAAATGAAAGATTATTATGAAATATTAGAACTAACCGCGCTGGCTTCAAACGAAGATATAAAAAAGGCTTACTTTAAGAGCGTGAGAAAATATCCGCCGGATAGATTTGAAGTAGAATTTATGAATATTAGAAAAGCTTATGAAATTTTAAGTAATGAAAAAACTAGAAAGCAGTATGATTCAATAAATAATTTAGATTCTGATGTGAAAGAAAATTATAGCTTAGCAAGAACCTATATGGAAGAAGAAGAATTAAACAAAGCAATTAAAATTCTTCAAAAGATGCAGAAAGAAGATTCGAAATCTCTAATAGTAAAAGTATTGCTAGCAGAAGTCTATTTAAAAAATAGTAACAGTGGTAAAGCTTTGACAGTATATGAAGAATTAACTTTGGAGGAACCGGAAAACTCAGCATTTGCAGGATATCTAGCTAATGCTTATTTAAACAGAGGTTGGCATAAAAAGGCTATTTTAGCCTACAATAAGGCAATAGAACTTGATAGTGACAATATTTCCTTGTGGCTTGGCTTAAGTGAAGCTTATGTAGAAAGTAATGAATATTTTAATGCTAGAAATGTTTTAGAAAAGGCCTTAGAGGTAGTCACTGATATAAAGGATAACACAACAATATATCTGGAGCTAATAACTATTGATATGAACTTTGAAATGTTTTCCTCAATACATAAACCTATAGATAAGTTGGCAGAGCTTGCAATAAATAATGATGAAATAAAAGAGAATATAACCTCAACATTATCTGAACTAGCATCTTATTTAATGCAAATGGAAAAAATGGAAGATGCTAAAAAGATAATAGAGAAGGCAGCAAAGATTTTACCAGAAGATGAAGATGTATTACGGATTAAAAATGAAATTGAAAACTATATGATATATATAGATGATTTTCATAAACTGGAAGCAAATAAAAAAATAAACCATGAGGTTGTGTCTCTTATTTCTTTCAATGTACTTCCAAATAATGAATTAGGAATGCACGATGAAGAAGAAAAAGAAGCAATGAATTATTTTCAGGAGTATACCGTATTATATAATTATGATATCTATAAATCTTCTATTAAAAAACTAGAAAAGGATTATCCTCATTTATACGCTTTGAAGGTAGAGTTCTTTAATAAGTTAACAAATAACATTGAAAGAAAAAAGATGCAAGTGGAGTATAAAAAACACTTGGGTAATTATAAACATATAATAAACAAATTTTTTGATGAAGATGATAATGAAGAAAACGAAGAGAGCTTGAAAGATTATGAGCCACAGGAACCTATAGTACGAGAGGAATCTAAAGTTGGTAGAAATGATCTTTGTCCTTGTGGAAGTGGTAAGAAATATAAGAAATGCTGTGGGAAATAATGACTTTTATCAGAGTATAGATAAAGTAACCAAGGCTTAGTGATAGCAAGGTATAGGAACTATTGAAGTATATATTTTTATATATTTCAGTAGCTTTTTTGTCGTTAAGTCTAAGTTTATTAAAAGAGATAAGGCAAGCTCTTACGTGGAATATACACAAAACAATTACGAGGGGTTCATTGATGGGTTAAAGGAGCAAATTGTCACATCACATAATAACTTAATGGGAAAAAGGGTAGTTGTATCTTTTGATAATGTGTATTTATCTAAAATAACTAAAGATAGACAAGGAAATTATGATGCTGAACTCCATAAGATAATATGCAGAAATAAAACTAATAGGGAAATATCGGTGAATGATATAGAGGATATAGTCATTATAGATGAGTGGCATAGTTTAGTTTCAGGATTTTAAGATGATAAAATAGAGAATTGCGAGATGATTCTAGATAAGAAGCTATGACTAGTTAATACTGGCATAGCTTTTTCTCCTTCGATATGTTTCCATTGTTTAAATCTATTAGCATTATATAAAGATTTGCTCTTAAAGATTTAGGTGGTTTACTAAAGAAAAGGTCAAATTCATTTTCACTCCCAACAGCTACAGATATTTTCGTATCTGGTGTAAGATCAATACAAGCTATTTGGCCATAAATATTATAAATTGTTTGAGAGGTAACATGAGGTTTGATTTGAATATACCAGTTAGAATACTCCCAGTTAGTAATTTCAAGCATTAAATTGGCAGGTCCATTAATGGTTTTATTTAAACTCCATTCAAAATCACGGGTATATAAATCGGATAGAATAACCTTGAAAAAATTCTTTTCTTTTTCTACAGTTTGGGTCTGTTTTTTTTCTGTAGAGATCCCTTCTGTTTTAGCATCTATGTGTCCAGCGGCTAGCATTAAATCATTATATGTAACTCCGTTGCATGCACCACTAGCAAATTTACTAATTGTATCCGGCGACGGAGGTGATTTTACTAACTTTCGAAGTAATCTTGAGATATGAGCTGCACTTATATTTATTGTATTTGCATATTGGTTAATTGAGCGATCACCTTTAGCTTTTTCTAATAATATAGCAAATGTAACTAGATCAAAATTGCTGTAGTCAGTCATTTAATCACCTCCTTCGTTAAATATTATATCATTTTTCATTGTTTATAGTCAATATAAAATGGAAAATAATATAATTATTGTAAAAATAGTATTGTAAATATATGCTGCCCGTGATATATTAATTACAGATAATGTAATTAATTGTAAACAATGAAATTAAATATAAAAAATACAATTAAATTAGGAGGGGAAGATTTATATGGGATTAAATAAATTTGCATTAAAAAATTTAATGGATGAACGATTTAATAGTAGTTATACAAAGCTTTCTAGGGCTATAGGAGTAGATGTAGCACATGTGTATAGAGTTCTTGCTAAGAATAATACTCCAGGGATTAAGTTTTTTAATGGGATAATTAAGTGGTGTACAGATAATCAGTTAGATTATAGAGAATATATTTTTTTACCTAAACCATTAACTGTAGTTAATAAAATAGCGAAAGTGTAGTAAACAAAAACAGACAAAAATCAATTTTAAAAATCATAGGGGGAATAATAATGGCTAAATATAGACAGATTTATACGGAATTTTGGAGTGATAGTTTTGTACTTGAACTAGTTCCAGAAGAAAAGTTTTTTTATTTATATCTTCTAACAAATACAAAATCAACACAGAGCGGAATATTCGAAATATCTCCCAAATTCATTTCAATAGAAACGGGATATGACAAAGTGATTGTGGCTGAGATGCTTAAAAAGTTTTGTGATTATAAAAAAATTCTATACGACGAAACTACAAATGAAATTATGATATTAAATTGGATAAAATATAATGTTCCAGATAATAAAAATGCAGTTGTTGGCATCCAACGACAATTGTTGAAAATCAAGAATAAAGCATTTCTTGAAATATTATATGAAATATGTAAAGTTGCGTCTTTAGATGTAGATAACATTTTCAAAGATATTATTGTAAACGTTACGCCAACTGATAAAAACAATCTAAGCCCTATGCATTTAGATTCTTCAGAGGAACAAAGTAATAACATAATTATTAAGCCCCTTAGTATCCCCCTGGAAGGGGCTACCAAGCATGTGCCAAGTAATAGAATAAAGAATAAAGAAGAAGGAGTAATAAATAAAGAACAAAGAATAATAAATAAAGAAGAAGTAGAAGAAGTAGAGGCGACAACTAAAGAATCGTTAGTAACTAACTCAGAAAATCCTGCTGCTACGGCGGTTGGTATAAAAAGTATAATTAAAATATTCGAAGAAAATATACATGCTATCACACCACTAGTGTATGAAAAAATAATGAGTTTTACAAAATACGTAAGTGATGAAGTCATAATTATGGCTATAACAGAGGCCGTTAATTATAATGCAAAAAACATCAAATATATCTCGAGTGTTATCAATAGCTGGATAAGCGAAGGCATAAAAACTGCTAAGGAGGTTGTTACCTATCAGAAACAATGGAATAGGAATAACAGTAGTAGCAGCATTAATAGTGGATCGCACTCTGCGAAAAGTGGTAGCTTTTGTGACTACGAACAGAGAACATATGATTTTGATCTTTTAGAAAAACAATTACTTGGGATAGATTAATAAATTATTATATTTAATAAACGTTAAATAAAAAATTAGAAGGTGGTGCTTTAATTATGGAAAAGCTAGTTGAAAAGGCTAAAAACGGTGACAACGGAGCTACAGAACTTATAATTGGAAAGTTTAAATACCTTATATTCAAAGAATCATCAAAATATCATATTCCAGGCTATACTAATGAAGACCTAATTCAACACGGGTATTTGTCAGTAATAAAAGCTATAGCCCTATATAAACTAGGCAGCAATAGCTTTAACGGGTATTGCATTAATGCTATAAAAATGAACTTTAAAGCACTTTTAAAAGGAGAAATAAAACATTTCCGTGAAGTCCCAAATAGTAATATGGTAGATTTTGATGCAGAGGAGCATTATGAATTTACCTTAGAGGATGAAGTGATAGCCTATAATGAGGTTGAAAAATTATATGTTGCTCTTAATACCCTTGAACCTTTTGAACGTTATATATTAGAGCGATTTTATATTATGGGACACTCTCTTACAGAGATAGCTTGCACCACTGATAAAAGTTATTATAAGTATTCAAGGATTAAGAAAAAAGCTCTAGAAAAATTAAAGGCAATTATGTAGATATATATTTTTAAAAAACCGCACAAATAAAACAAACATCATATATATTAAGTGAAAACAAAATAAAAAGGAGTGATTAAACATGGCAGTTATATCAACAAAGGTATCAAGTGTTTTAAAACTTACAATGAAAACAGGTATAGACATCAATGGCAAAGATGAATTTGCAACAAAAAGCCTAGGTAATGTAAAAGTTAATGCAGTTGATGCGGATATTTTCGCAGTAGGACAAGCTATATCTAAGATCAAAACTTATCCATTGGTTGGGATCGATAGACAAGATCAGTATAGCCTAGTTACAGAAAAGTAAGTTTAAATAAGAAGCTTAAAATCTAAAAACCAAAATTAAACAATTTGAAGGAGGAAAAATTATATGAATAAATTAGTTATGAGATTTTTAACTACTATTGAGGGTAAGTATTTTACGTTAAGTGTGGATGATATTAAAGCTGATGATAAGGGACCTACTATAACAGAAGCTGAGGTAAATGCCCTTATGGATTTAGTTATCGCCAAAAACATCTTTTTATCAACTAGTGGTGACTTAACTGGCAAGAAAGATGCTAAAATAGTTACTACTGACACAAATACTATTAAAGTTGCTTAAATAACAGTAATGTAATTCCAAAATCCACTAAAAATCCGGTAAATCATAAAAACATTATGATTACCGGATTTTTTTGTCTTTCCATGTCTTATGATTTTTAACTCTTAATACGCATCTGATGTTCCATCTTCGCCTTGCTATTAAATAAGCTAATTAACTACTTCTTTCTTAATATTTTCTACTTCTTCTATTGTTAAATCAGTACTCTCTACAATTATATCGATAGATACACCTTTTCGTAAAAGCTTCTTAGCTATTTCTATAGCTTTTTTAATTTCACCTTCTTCCCTACCTTCTTCTCTGCCTTCTTCCCTACCTTCTTCCTTGTAGTGCAATCTTCTAATCTCGTCTATACTCAATTTAAATGCACCTCCATTTTCTTTTTTATATTCTTCATATTGCTTTTCTATCGCTGGATCTTTAATTAAAAATAAATATTCTAAAAAATCTACTAATGCTTTTATTTGGTCAATATTCTTAACTTATCGTAACCCTTTAATTCTTCTGCTAATTTTATCTTTGCCTTTATTATATCTTCATCGCGGGCACCTGTTTCTAGTAAACGTTTTGCCATTTTAAAAACTAATTTCAATGGATTGTTGTTATTAATTTTTTCAAGCTTTATTTTTTCTACATCAATAGTTCTAAAGTTATATATTAGTATTTCATTTTTTATCTCCGGTAATTTATAAACATATCGTTTATCTTTTCCTTGCTCACCTTTATAAGTATATATTGCTGCAGCAACTATTTCTGATTCATCGTTATTTTTATATCTAAATTTATCCCATATTCTATAAAAATATCTGAACATTCTTTCTCCAAAAACTTTATAACCACTACTATAACTTTGTACTTCTACATGTATAAATAAGATCTTACTTCCTTTATCTTTTAATCTTACCTTTATTATTTTGTCAGATATTACCTTTTCACTACTATCCTTGTCAAATATATCTTTCTGTATTTCTAGTAGTTCCTTATCTAAGGATTCTGTTCCTAATTCCCAAGATATTTTATCAAATATCTCCGGAAAAAGTAATTCTACTACTTCAACTTCGAATGCCTCTAAAATAGACTTGCACGCTGCATCAAAATCATGTTTCTTTATCAAGATTTATTCACTTCCTTGCAATTCTGTATGTCGTTAATTAATTTTATTATATCACATTAAATTTTCCTTTACACTACTTTTGAAGCAGTAAAATATTGTCGTGAAACTACATTTTTCACAACAAAAAAACTACCAAAAGTATATCTCTATAAATTTCAGTATTAAGGGAAGTCAAAGCTTCCCTTATTTAAATAAATATTATGTAATAATTTTTTTTCTGCGTTTAAGAATGAAATCCGCAATAAATGTCCCAATCAATCCAATAAGCGTATAAATAAAACAATATGGTAAGCAAGAGGAATTAAAATATGCCAATGCGGTTAAAGTTGGAATTAAATAACATACAAAGATGATACTTAAAACAATTACCTTTTTCTTAATTAGTAATTGCAGGACTATTGAGGCTATTAATGTAAATACTGGATACCCTAATATATACATCCCAAGTAAAGTCATTTCTAAATCACTACTACCTTTTACCATTATGAAGACTATAAGTAAACCTGAAAATAAAATAATAAATATTCCTAATATGATATTAATAATTTTTTTATTTTTCATAATACTTCCCCTTATTTAAGTTTATTAGGGCACAGTATTTAACTATTATGTCCTTATTAAATTATATAGTAAAACAATATAATCATTCAAGTATTTACACAATTATACATGAATGTGGTCATATGTGTGCAAAAGGAATTACAAAAGTCAAAAGTAAATTATTTTAAAATATTTTAGAGGAAGATGGAAAGAGAGGTATTAAGTTTAATGTGTATGACTATCTTAAAAGGACCTGGTATATGTATGGTGGAGATGAAACAAGAGTAAAGGTTAAATTTGATAAACGCTGCTATAAGGTAGTAAATGAAAAGAGTTTAATTGAGGGAAGTCTAATTGATGAAAATGAAGATTATTTTGTTTATGAGTTTGTTTGTAATGGTACATATGGAATAAAGCTATGGATTATGGGTTTTGGTGCAGATGCAGAAGTTATAGAACCAGTGGAGTTTAGAGAAGAAATTATAGATAGTATAAGGAAAATGAATAAGGTTTATAGTATATAGGCGAGGGTAAAAATAATGAAGGGTCACATCATTTGATGTGGCTCTTTTTTGCTCGCTTTTAGGAGAATTGAGAGAATAAAAGTTTATTTTTAATAAATAGGGGGGAAGGGTAATTTTAATAGTTGGCTAATTATATAATTATATTATTAGATAACCAATATGGGGGGCGAAAGATTATGAACTACAAAGAACTTGGGAAAGAAAGGCTTATTGAAATAATAGAGGAAAAAGAAAAGCTTATCGAAGAATTTAAAAGTTTAAAAATTAAATTGCAATATAATGCATGCATGGATGATGTCACTGGAGTATTAAACAGAATAGCTGGTTTGGAGATTTTAGAGAAAACTATTTTGGAGTCAGCGCGGCAAGAAGAAAACTTTATAATATGTTTTGCTGATATTGATGATTTTAAAAAAGTAAATGATGTTGTGGGGCACATCGAAGGGGATAAAATCTTAGAAGAAGTTGGTAGTATTCTTAGAGCAAATATTAGAAAAACTGATACTGTTTTTAGGATAGGGGGTGACGAGTTCATAATTATTTTTCCCGATACAACATTACAGGTGGCAAAGACCATATGTTCAAGAGTATGCATGGATATTTATGAACTTAAGGAAATGTATAATAGTAATTATAAGATAGGTCTAAGCTGTGGGTTGTCTCAATATAACTTTAACAGCAAAATATCAGCTAGTGAGTTAATAAGAATGGCAGATGAGGGGATGTATGCTAATAAGAGAGGGAAGAGATAATAAAAAGGCATATATGAAACTAAAGGATTCATATGTTAATCAAAAGATGTATGAGAAAAAAATATAAAATGTTATAAACTTGTATAATTATAAAAGAAATTTAAAAATAATGTTTAAAAACTAAAGATATTATATAAAAGGACGATAAAAAAGAAGACTAATGTTTTAACAAAAGTTAAAAATTAAAAGTGATTTTAAGATTAATTGTAAAACATATGACAACTAGGGGGGGATATAAAATGAGTGAATTAGTAAAAACCAATAAAATGATGAATGTATTGGATTGGGCTTATGATAAGGCATTAAATGGGTTGCCGGGAACATCATCAGCAGTGGAGTTAGCAGATTCATATTTAGCTAAAAATGGTGGTGATGTAGTAAAGGCATGTGATAACCTAATAAGCTGGCAAGTAGGAAAGTGTGCAACATCAGGGTTTATAACAGGATTAGGGGGAATAATAACCTTGCCAATTGCAGTGCCAGCTAACGTATCTAGTGTAATATACGTTCAAATGAGGATGATAGCATCAATAGCTTACATATGTGGATATAATATAAATGACGATACAGTAAAGAGCTTAGTATATATGTGTTTAACTGGTAATGCCGCTGTAGAGATTGGAAAAGATGTTGGGATAAAAATAGGTGCTAAACTGTCACAATCAGCTATAAAAAAAATATCTTTTGAGACAATAAAGAAAATTAATCAAGCAGTAGGATTTAGACTTATAACAAAGGCTGGACAAAGCGGGTTAGTAAATTTAAGCAAAGCGATTCCCTTTATTGGAGGTATTATAGGGGGGGGAGTTGATTTAGCTTCAACTAGGGTTATAGGAAAAATATCCAAGGAAGTTTTTTCAAATAATTAAGAATTTCATTCATCACTTGCATACAAAACCAAATATCAGTACAAACTAGATAACTTTAAAACTTTCTCTAATTTGTTCTTGTCAAATCAATGTTATTATACTATTAAATAGTATAATAACTTATTTCATGTAATTTTAACTAGGAGATGAAGGGACTTGTGTTTAGTAAACTAGATGTTAATACGCTTTGGAAAAGTTGGGGTAAAAAACCATATTGTAACAAAAAATCAGAACGAGCCCCCCATATTAATGATTTTTGTTTTCCAATATGTTGGAGATGCTTTTCCTTAAGTCTAGGACTTATTATTACATATTTAACTTTAGGTATTATAGAATATATGACTACTATACAATATTCTATCGTATTTTTAATTATATCTTTGATAGGTTGTACTCCTACCATAATAGATGGAGCACTCCAAAATTATTGTGGGATAAAAAGCACTAATTTTAGAAGATGCATTACAGGTTTAGTCAGTGGTGTTTCATTAGCATTTGTAGTCCGTGTATTGCTTGATTTAAATAATTAAAGGAGGAATATAGATGGGAGTATTAGTTGTGATTTTTCTTATTGCGGGTATTTATTTTTTTTGTTCAAAAGCGAAGAGTTAGTTTTCTAACAATATAACATATTAGTTTACACACAAAGAGTGTAAAAACCACTGTTAAAGGTGAAGATGCAGACTTACACATCTATAATAAAGTTTAGCTTAAATAACTCTGAACTTGTAAACATGTGAAAACCCACGACATTATTTTATCGTGGGTTTTCATTGATAGCTTGAGGAGGGGCGAACCTATGTCCGAAAGCCATAACCCCTAGACATCAAGGACTCAGCAATAAATAGAAAAATAATTTTAGTAATCATATGATACTTACGATCTTTTTCGTATTTTCTAAAAATCTGCTTTTAATAAATCATTCAACCTCTTCGATGCTGTGTTTTTTACTTCTTACACAAATATGAGCTATATCGTCACAAGTAATCAAAGTAATTTTAGATACTTCTTTAATCTATCTATTTTAATGTTAGGTACTATGGATAAAATTTTTAATAAAGATGGACTAAAATGCCAAGAATATATTGTAAAATCTAGCATAATAAAGATATGCTAGATTTTTATTTGTATTTAAATTAAAAGTGGAAGTGTTAATTTAAGTGTAAATAAGAAAAAATACCATAAAGTATATATTATCAGATAGTTCGACAAAATATTACATGAATATTTTGTTATAATGTCTATGATTGAGTGGAAAAAAATAATAACCATTAATAAAATTTCCTTTAAATAAAGGGTATTAGGCTTACAACATCAAGGGGGCTATAAAGAAGTGAACAGTTTTGGAAGTATGACAGTAGAGGCGTGTATGAAAAATTATATACAAGAAAACAAATTGAAAGATGATGATGTAATTAAGGGAGTTAGAGAAAAGTGGTTTTCACTCCTGAGGGTGATAAAACTTATGATATTAAATTAAAGGTAGATACAATCTTTAAATGGAAAGATAAAAGAGTAGGTGCAATATCTTTGTTAAAATTAAATAAATCAGAGATCAAACACTTAAGAGCATTATTACAAGATAATTTGAAGATATATAATGAAGTACTTATGGATGAAGAAAATGACATTGTGCCTAACAAGAAGTTAATAGAACTTAAAAATATAATTGACAGAATTAGTAAATTGTAGAGATAAAGGTGAAATGGATTAAAAATAATATATTTATATTTTAGCCACACAGAGAGGACGAGAATAACATGGCAGGTTTTGACTTATCAATTTTTGAAAATAAAAGACTACATTTAGAAAGTAAGTTAAGCAAGATATCCGAAATAGCTTTGAGCTTAGGGATAGATAAGACAGTACTGGCTATACAAAAGTCAATTACTGAACTCAATGATGATACATTTAAAATAGTAGTAGTAGGAGAGTTTTCTAGGGGTAAATCTACATTTATAAATGCGCTGCTTGGCAAGAAAATTTTACCAGCATCAACTAAGCCAACAACAACAATTCTAAATAAAATTTATTTTAGTGAGTCTCCTAAATATAGAATGGTATTTAGAGATAAAAAGGAGAATTATAGAGATATTACTGAGGAAGAATTTAAAAAAATTATTGCACCTAAAGAACCTATTATAGGTGATGAACAATCAGAATATGATTATCAAAATAATCTTCGAAAAATAAGTGATATTGCTTTTGCTGAAATAGGGTATCCAACTAAAATATGTAAAGGTGGAGTTGAAATTGTGGATACTCCAGGGACAAATGACTTGGATGCAGCAAGAGAAGAAATCACATACAAGTTTATACCAGAATCTGATGTTGCTATTGTGCTTTTATCAGCATGCCAAATATTAACTGAATCAGAAATGAGCTTCATTAAAGATAGAATTATAAAATCAGATATCCAAAAAATATACTATGTTATTAATTTTAAAGATAGGATGCAAGAGAAAGCAAATGAAACTAAGGTGCTTGAATATGCAAGAAAACATTTAGAGTCTGTTAGTTCTAATCCTAGAATTTTTATGGTATCTGCTAAGGGTGCCTTAAATTATAGAAGAGCGCATAATAATGAAGATGTAAAAGGGGTTATTCCTAATACTATTGAATCAACTGGGTTCATTGAACTTGAAGAAAATATATCTGAATTTTTAACAAACGAGCGTGGATCTGTAAAATTATCTAAGTTTATAGAAAGAGGTATTAGGATAAGTACTGAGTTAAAAAACAGTTCAATAGCTATTTCCTTAGGAACCTTAAACATAGGACTCGATGAATTGGAACAAAAGATTAAGAAGTTGAGACCTGAAGTGCAAAGAGTAAAAACTATTTGTAATGATTCTATTAGTGGACTTAGAAGTATACTTATGAGTTCTGGACTAGAAACTCAAGGTGAGTTACGAAAAGGACTTGAGAGAATAGCAAATTCGGCTGGAAGTACTGTGCGAAATTATCAAGGGACGCTTAGCAACGAGGAGATAGCAAAAGCCATTGAAAATGTGGTTGCACCAATGCAGACGGAAATACAGTCCAGAATAAGCAAGAAACAGCAAGATTTAATAAGTGATGAAGTTGAAAGGGTTAACAGAAAACTAGGATATGAATGGGAGGCTATTAACAACTCAATTATTGATGAATTAACTTTCCAGTCAGTTGATAAATCCCTGGATTTAGAGAATTTGCAGAGTGTAGATGAAGATATGAGTTACATAAAAAGTGGGGCAGGTGCATTAGGGATAGTTGCATTTGTTGGCGCTATACATTTAGCAGTATTTGCTCTTCCAGTAGCTTTCTTTGGTGGTAAATATATATTCTCATATTTCCAAAATAAGAAGAGGGAAAGAATACTTGAAAAAGCAAGGGAACAGGTTGATAGTAGATATCGTGATATTATCCCCGAACTTATAAAATCATTTGATGAGCAGTGGAAGAATTCTTTAAGTACCGTAATTAATAACCTTAAAACTGAATTAGACAGAAAGTATGTTGGAATTGAGCAGCAATTAAATTCTATTTTAAATGATAGAAGTAGTGAAAAAATGAAAGTTGATGAAATAAGGAAAGATTTACTTAAGCAGGATAAATTATTAGGGGATATAATAAATGATTTAAATGGATTACTGGCTGGCTAGCTAATATAAACAGTAAGATGGTGAAAGGAATTTAAATAATGAAAACATTCGATGAATTAAAGGAAGAAATGGAATTAAGCATCAAGGAACTAATAAATGAAATACTGATTCATATTCCTGAAAGTATGCAAAAAAAATATTCTGAAGATTTACTTGAGGATTTGCAGAATGAATTTTATACTGTTGTGGTATTAGGTGAGTTTAAAAGAGGAAAATCGACATTTGTAAACTCGCTATTAGGTGAGAACTTGTTGCCAGTTGATGTTACGCCTACAACTGCTACAATAAACGCTATGCTTTGGAATGAAGAAAGACAAATGTCTGTTTATAATATGGATGGTACAGTGGAGAAATTAGAACTTAACAACCAATATCTAAAAAAATATGTTGCGGGTACAGACTTTGATCCTAATACAATTCAGTATATAAAAGTAGGTATGCCTTCAGAAATTTTAAAAAACAATGTGGTTTTAGTAGATACACCAGGTGTTGATGATTTGAATCAGCAGAGAGTAGATGTTACATATAAATTTATTCCAAGAGCTGATGCAGTGCTATTTTTACTTGATGCTACAAGTCCTGTAAGGAGAACTGAAAAAGAATTTATTGAAGATAACCTTCTAAGCAAGGGGATTGATAAAATAATGTTTATTGCTAATTTCATAGACCAGATAGATGAGGACGAACTCGAAGAGGTAGTTGATGATATATCAGACAGACTTAAAAATGCATTAGGAGGTAGAGAGGTACAATTATTTGGAATATCTGCAAGGAATGCATTAGAGGCAAGGATTAATGGAGATGAATTACTTCTTGAACAATCAGGTATTTTACTGGTAGAAGATGCTATGACTAAACTAATTGATTCTGGAGCACAAACTGAAGAAAAAATTAGTCGTTATAAAAAGAGATTTATTATGATATTAAATGCAAGTGAGCGTGAATTAGAGTCTTTAATTCTAATAGAAAGTGCTAGTGTAGATGAACTTCAATCTGGACTTGAAAACATATCAAAAATGATAAAAGAAGAAGAAAGACGAAAAGAAGCCTTGGGCGAATATGTAAGAAGACAGGAATATGAAATGATTGCAATAGTAAGAAAGTCTGTAAATCATTTTGGAGAAAATCTTAGAAATGATATTTTGGAAAAGGTTGAAGAGTTTAAGGGCGTTGATTTTAAGGAGTTTATAGAAAAATATTTACCTAGGATGATAAAAAGAGGTGTTAATGGATGGATTGAACAAAATATGGGTGGAATAAGTAAGATGCTTCAGATGCTTGAAAGAGAACTTGCACTTGGACTTTCAAAACATTTTAATGCATCATTTACTAAATTTAATCTTGATATAGGTTTTGTTGAGGTAGATAAAACAAAATTATATTCGTTTCAAATTAAAGCTGAAGATATATCACGTACGCCTATAACAGCTGGAGTAATCGCAGCATCTCTTGGGACAGTTGGGGCTCTAATGGTAGGTTCTGTTTTACTGCCTTTTGTTGGAATGGCTGGATATCCGTTTATATCAAAAAAAATGATGCAGGGTAAACTTGCTGCTGCTAAGGTTAAACTTCTGCCAGAGCTTAATATTGCTTTAGATACTGTAGTAGAAAATTTTTCTTCTGGTCTGGATGATTTAGTTTTAAGTAAAACAAAAGAAATTAAGAATGCCTGTAGTGAAACCTACGATAAATTAATAAATTCTAAACTGTTAGTTATTCAAAGAGAAATTAAAGAAAAACAAAATTTAAGTTTTAATTCAAAAGGGCGAATTGACACTTTTAATAAATCAATAGACAATATTAACAAATTAAGAAAAATTATTAATGAAGGCGGTATGTAATATGAGTGGTATGTTTAATGTATTCGATAATGTTTTTGGAGGTCACGATGTAACCTCGAATGGACAACAAATATCTCATTCAGAAGATAATATTTTTGGTGGAGAGGATACATATTCTGGTGGTCATCAGGTAGAACATACGGAGAGTAATGTTCAAGGTGGACAAGACATGTATTCTGATGGACATAATATTGGACATACAGAGTCTAATTTATTTGGTGGTCACGATATGTATGACCATGGAAGTAATATTGGTCATACAGAGAGCAACATATTCGGAGGAGAAGACCTATATGTAGATGGTCATATGGCAGCTCAAACTCAGCAACTTGGAAATGGAGCTTCTATTTTAAGCTCTGCAGATCCACTTGCACACGTAAACTCCTATGAAATGCCATCGCTAAATTTATAGGGGAAGATCACATGAAAATAATTATAATGTTAGTAGTTATTTCAGCAGAGGGAGATCCAGAAGGTAAGGAAATCTCATCATACTATTACTACAAAAGATAGACAAGTTAGTTACAAAATTTAGTAATGTTAGGAGCTTTGCTAATGAAAGCAAATGATGAATCTAATAATTTAGTTTCTTATAAGAATAAACAAATAGTAAAACAAGTAAAAAAAAGTTCGTGGCATATGATCGAATCACCTAATAATATTATGAGCTTTTTTTTAGGAAGAGTAGCTAAAGAAATACAAATGTTTCAAGAACTTAATAAAAATGCTCGAGATATTAATGAGCTTTCAAAAGATTCAGCAGTACCATTTACAGTAGTTATAATGGGAGAGTTTAAAACAGGAAAATCCACTTTTATTAATGCACTGTTAGGTGAAGACTGTTTGAAGTCTGATGTTACGCCTGCAACGGCTGTAGTAACAAGGTTAGTATATAGCGAGAAGAAAACATTGAAAGCTTATTCTGATAACGAACAGTATAAGGAATATTCTATTAAAATGTTAGAGCGGTTATCATCGGAGAGTGATCCTGAAGGAAAAAAACTTCGTGCTAACATCCATCATTTGGACGTTGGTCTTCCAAATCCTATTCTTAAAGATCTAATAATCGTAGATACTCCTGGATTAAATGCAAATCCTATTCATACCGAGGCAACAAAGCAATTTGTAAATCGTGCTGATTTAGTTCTTTGGGTTTTTTCCTATGCAAAGGCTGGTTCTAGAACTGAATTATCTGAGATAAAGAATTTAGGTGAAAAATTGCGTCCTATGGGCATAGTTAATAGGATTGATGAAATTGATCCAGAAGAAGAGGATATTGATGAAATATTGGAAGATTTAAAAAAAAGGATGGGAGCGGATGTAAGCTATATTGTTGGTATTTCTGCATTTGAAGCAAGAGAGGCACAAAAGAGTAATGATCCTGTAAGATTAAAAAATAGTAAATGGGAAGAGTTTGATAAAATTTTTAAAAATGAGCTAATTGGGAATTGTGAATTCAAAAAATATAAAAGCAATCTTCTAAAGCTAAAGGACTGTTTAAAGGAGTTATATGCATCCATTATATCTAAGGAAGATGAATACAAGAAGCTTTTCGATAATTATAACACTATAAATAATGAAATAGAAAACCTTAAGAAAAGGCAGGAATATTTCAATGAATATATGCAAAACTGGAGTCCAGAGCAAAATGTTAGTTTGATTGGATTGACTGTCAGACTTTTTAATTTGCCAGGAGAAATAGAAAACGCTACACAGATAAATTTAATAAAAAAAAGCATAGAGAAAGCAGATGTTGTGTTAATAGAGGAAGCTAAAGAAATTTATAACTTAGAAAAAAAATTAGATGTAGATATAAAAAACAACATAAAAGAAAGTAACACGACGATAATAGAGTCACAAATTGACAGTATAAAAAGCAGAAATAGTTCATTGAAAACACGTATAAGCAAGAATGAAAAAGAAATAATACAATTTTTAAAAAACGGTCGTGAGGCCATAAATAAAAACATTAAAAGTATTTCTGATATTTTATGTGATTTAGAAAAAGAGAAGAGTGAAGTAATTTTATTGAGGAAAAAAACTAATTGGATTGTAGAATATGGAGACATTTTAAAGAATAATATAATTGCAGAAATTAATCAAGGTCTTATATATGTATATAATAATATTGAATTAGATGGGACAACTATGCCTGATACTATCGGTATAAATGGACTAATGAATAAAATTGATTTTTTATTAGTAGCAATTTCAAATAAATTGGGCGATGATATTGATATAATCAAAACCAATGAATTTATATTAAATGATAGTACAGTGCCCCTAAATGTATATTGTAATGGTGCAAAAACAAATTGTGAAGTAAGTAAAGAAAAATATTTTACTCGAACAAATATATTTGAAAATAATTTTAATAATAACGAAAGTAAAAAAACATATACATTTAAAAATGGTAATAGATGCAAAATAACTTGGAAAGATAGCAAAATGGTTGGTGATATACAATGCATTTTCAATGATGGTAATACCTATAATGCTACATTGGAAAATAATAACTTAATAGGTTCAGGGTTATATTTATTTGAAAATGATTATAGCTATTCTGGTTCTTTTATAAATTTTGAGTTTAATGGAAGAGGTACTCTTGATTATAAAGATGGAGATATATATGTTGGTGAATTTTTAAATGATAAGCTCCATGGTGCTGGAACTTATACATTTGCAGATGATTCTGAGTATAAGGGAGATTTTAAAAACAATCTGATTAATGGTCAAGGAATTTTTACTAATATAAACGGAGACAAGTATGAAGGAAAATTTAATGGCATAGAAGATTGTGTAGGTAAAATATACTATACTAATGGAGAATGTTATAACGGCGATATTAAATTTTTAATAAAACATGGGAAAGGTGAGTTAAGGTACGAATCTGGAGAAACATATCAAGGAGAATTTCAAAACGATAAAGTTCATGGTCATGGAACATATTACTTTAATAATGGTACTAAATTTATAGGGGAATTTATTGACACTATTAGAATTGGAATTTTACACCTCAATAATGGTAATAAAATAATTTCTAAATGGAATGGAAATGTGGCGGAAACACAAGCAACTATTCAGTACCCTAGTGGTGATCAATTTAAAGGCCAAGTTACATTAGATAAAAGAAATGGACAGGGTGTCTTTATTAGATGCAATGGAGATAAATATGAAGGGCTTTGGAAAGATGATATTTTACTTGGAAGTACTAAATATATATTGAATAATGGGGATACATATATCGGAGAACTTAAAAATAATAGTGTTGTTGGTAATGGTACTCTTACGTTTAGTAATGGAGATAAATACAATGGAAATATATCTAATGGAATAGCTAAAGGAAAGGGTCAGTTAATTACAAAAGTAGGAAAAGTATATAATGGAGATTTTGTTAATGGAAGCATTAATGGTTTAGGAGTTGAAATAAGTCCTCAAGAGTATAAATATAATGGAAATTTTAAAGATGGTAAAAAATTTGGACAAGGACATCTAATATATGAAAATAAAAGAGAGTATATTGGCAACTTTGACAATAATGCTATAAATATTTATCAAGGAATATTTATTTTTGTATTTGAAAATGGTAATATATTTGAAGGTGAATATTTAACAGAAAAGCAGATTGTTATGGGAACATATAAGTTTACAAATGATAATGCATATCGTGGAAATTTGATTGGAAATAAAGTTGTAGGATATGGTACATATAAATTTGAAAATGGTGAAGTTTATAGTGGGGATTTTGAAGACGGTTTATTTAGTGGAAATGGTGAACTTCTTAAAATTAACGGAGATAAATATATAGGACAATTTAAAAACAATAAAAAGAATGGTAAAATTAATTTGATACGTAATAACGGAGATAAAATAAATGCTATATGGAAGGAAGACATATTAGTAGGTAATGTTGTGATAGATTACATTAATGGAGATCAATATCAGGGGCCGTTGATTGATCTAAAAAAACAAGGCTTGGGGTCATATTCTCTAAGTAATGGGGATAAGTATTATGGTGATTTTAACAATGATTTAATGAATGGTGATGGAACTTTAACTAAAGTAAATGGGGATATATATATAGGTAAATTTTTTAATGATAAACTTGCTGGGAAAGTAAAAATTAATTATTGTACTGGTAATAATTATATCGGTGAATATAATCAAGGTAAGAGTGGCAAAGGTATCTATAATATACTTAACATGGGTGAATATGAAGGGATATGGATTAATGACAGAACGTGTAAAAATGCTGTATATAGATTTTTAAATGGCAATATTTTTTATGGAGATATATTTGATAATAAGATGTATGAATTCGGTAAACTGGTTTATAATAATGGAACGCAGTACCAAGGTGAATTTAAAGAAAATATGTATAATGGGGTAGGAAAATTATACTTTTTAAGTAAGGATATTTATGAAGGTGAATTTTACAATAATAAGATGCATGGGCAAGGAAATTACACATATAACAATGGAGAAAAGTGTATAGGATTGTTTGAAAATGATAGTTTCATAAAAGGAATATATAATTTTATAAATGGCAATCAGTATTCAGGAGAATTGCTAAAAAGTAAGATGAACGGAGTAGGAACTTTAAAATATGTAGATGGTGCTGTTTATGTAGGTCAATTTAAGGATGGACTTCAAAATGGACAAGGTAATTTTAAAAATGCCAAAGGTAATGAATTCAATGGCGAGTTTAAAAATGGAAAATTGAACGGAAAAGTCACAGTTTATTATATAAACGGAGATAATTATGATGGCACATTTAGATATGGTAAAAAACATGGATTAGGAATTTATAAATATTCTAATGGTGATTTATATCAGTGTGAATTTTTAGAAGGTGTTCTTGCTAATAAAATAAAAATACTAGAGAAAGTAATGACTAAGAAGGTAGGTTTATTCGATTTTAAAAAATGGTTCTAACATATAAAAGTATAGCTACATATGTTTACTAAAAAATGGGGGAGATTTATATGGCTTTTAAAGATAGTTTTTCAAAAATAACCAAATCTTTAAGTGATGGTGCTTCTAATGTTGTACAAAAATCAAATGATTTAATAGAAATATCCAAGCTAAATGCTGAAATTGATATTATAGAAAAAAAGAAAGAAATTATTTATTTGGGGATAGGTAAGTTAGTGTATAACAGTTACATAACTAAAGTGGAATTAAAAGAAGAGATTAAAAATAAATGTGATGATTTAATTGAATATGATGAAGAAATAAAAAAAATTAGAGAGCAAATATTTAATGTGAAGAAAATTAAAAAGTGTTCTAATTGTGGAATTAAGATAGATATTGACACTAGTTTTTGTCCTAATTGTGGAAATAAGCAGGAATTGGTAAAAAGTAATAATTCTGCTGAATTTAGTGATTCTATTGAGGATGATGATACATTATAAGGTAAATAATTGGATTTACTCAATTATTTAATTAAATATTATTAAATAAAATTTAGCGTTGTGTGATAAGGGATGTGCCTAATAAGACACATCCCTTATAGCATATCTAGATTTAGTAATAGTTTACAATATAACTAACTAGAAGTTTTCAGTATATTCTTCTGGTAAAAGTGTTAATTTATATCCTTCTGATTGGCGATCTACGCAAGATAACATGTAAATACTAACAATGTTTTTTCCATATATGAATATTTTTGCTGTATCGCCCTTAGATATTGACAGGTTTAATCCACTTCCATGGTGATAATTAAAATCTTTTTTGCATGCTACAATTGAATCTACCATAGGCTAATGCTCCTTTTTTGTTTAGTGTAGTACATATAAGTTAATACCAAAATTTAATATACTTTTTTACATCCAAAGGTGTTCTTGCTATAGTACTGACCATCATGTACATCTTAAATTTATTATACCATAAATTGTAAAATTATTGTTTATATAGTTGCAAATTTTTTCGTATATTCTGAAAATCTGCTTTTAATAAATCCTTCAACATCTTCTATGCTGTGTTTTTGACTTCTTACACAAATATGAGCTATATCGTCACAAATATAGCATTTTCTCATTTCTAACCCAAAATTTCTTCTACTAATACTTCTACCATTTTCATCATATACATCTAGGTCTACACATCTTCCTAAAATGTGGTTATCCTCTAAATTAAGTGTAGTTAATTTGATATCTCTTGCTCCATTATTAATACACATGATTACAATTAAGCCTTCTGCAGTTGTAATGATTTTTTTAAAGATAATAGAATTAGAAAACAGTTCACAGATTATTTTGTACATAATCCTAGTTATTTCATGTGAATAATAATTGTTTTTATTAATTCCTGGATAATTAACTCTAATAACCAGTAGTGGGATTTTATATTGCTTCACTAGTTCTTCTTGATATTTAATTCGTATTTCTCTTGCGAGCATTATATCTTCTGCTGTATACATATCATAGTTAATGTGGAGAATCGCTGATTCTTATTTTCTCCACTATCTCCTTTCCTACTAGAGTATTTAAAAATTTCCATGTGGAAATTGGTACTATATGTTCAATATGGTTTATTTGGTCTTCCTTAATTAACTTCCTGACATTTGAAGCACTGATAATGGCGCCCATAATAGCTTTCCTTTTTATTTCTACAACTTTGGTTCCATAGGTGGGTAGTATTTGTTTTAATGCTTCATTATAAGCGTTTGTAACTTTACAATAAGGTTCTTCTCCTATAAATCTTTTAGTTATATTTAGAGCTTTACAAAAATATCTTCCGAAAATTGATGCATCTAATGTAGTATATGCCTTTAGTATTACATCTTCTTTTCTTAAAAAATAGGATGGGAACGTAGCCTGTGAAATAATATATTCTCCACCTTTAATCACCCGCACATTATTTAAATGGGAAACACCTTCTTTAACCATAGAATATCTATAGATAAATGGAAAAGAGGATTTATCTTCTTCAACTATAAATACTAGCACTTCTGCGCTTTGCCGTGCGGCCTCTTCTATTAAATACATATGTCCCAAGGTGAAGGGATTACAATTCATAACTATTGCTGACCTTTGAATATTTGAAGTTATATTGTATTCTTTTTTTATGTTTTCTAAATATTCTTCTATATAATATATTCCACTTTCAAGCAGGGCTACATTCTCTATCTTATGTACAAGCTTGTATCCAAGGGATATAAATATATCAGTATTTTTTACCTTAGTGAATATAAAACTATGATAAATACCTTCCTTAAAAAGTTTATCCGTTAGTGCTTCTAGCAATATAGTGCATACCCCTTCTCCTCTTAAATCATTTGAAATTGCAAAACATTTGAACACGTTTTTTGACTTAGAGCAAGTGGCTTTAATATCTTCATTTTGTCTAATAACTATAGTATAATCGACGTTGTCATCAAGTAGTAGGTCAAATGTTTGTAAAAAATCTTTAACTTCTTTTAACTTATATTCATCCTTTAAATTAATTATTTCAACATTATAACCATACATGAAAAGCCCCCTTATGAAAGTTTTACCATATCTATACAAATAGTTTATTCTTTATCCTAAATTATGTAAAGAAAAATCACTGGAAATTAATTTTTACTTAAATGGAAAAAATAGTATAAAACTAAGGATAAGCTAGGTAATCATGCCTAATTGAGCTAAAGGAATAAAAATAACATTAATGCCTATAAAACAACAATTGAATTGGATTAGTCCATATGGTAATATAAGTAAGAAGTGGAGTAGTCCAATAATAAAACACGGATTAGGAGAGATTTTTATGGACATTGAAATAATTAAAAATAATGGAGTACTACTTCATATCCAAGTTAAAATGCAAATTATGGATGCGATTAAAAAAGGAACCCTAAGGGTTGGAACAAAATTACCTACAGAGAGAGAATTGTCCCAACAGTTAAATGTAAGTAGAAACACTGTAAGTGCTGCGTATAAAGCATTGGAGCAAGATGGAGTTTTGAAATCATATCAAGGAAAAGGAACGTTTGTAGTTGAAGAAGCTACATGCTGGGAGAGCCTAGATGTGAAAAAAAAGATTATAAAATTTATTGACTTAGGACTAGAGGAAGCTTTAGAAATAGGAATGGAACCGGAAGTGTTTTTAGATTTAGTAATACAAAGGGTAGTTGAGAAAAAACAGTTAATGGAGAAAGTAGTAGCAATATACGTAGAGTGCAATATAGAACAAGCTAAAATGTTTAGTGAGCAACTTAGTAACAATAGTAATATGAATGTAATGCATATGACCATAAGTGAATTAGAAAAGATGGACAATGGTACGAAGGATAAGATTGGAAAGGCTGAGTTTATAATAACCACATTCAATCACGTTAATGAAGTTACAAGTTTAACTGTTGGCCTTAATAAAGAAATTCTAGGAGTTGCTATAAAACCTAATTTAGAACCAATAGTTAAGATTGCTAGATATGGCGAGCATACAAAGTTTGCATTTGTATGTATATCTGAACAATTTATGTTTAAAGTGAAAAGTGCGTTAGAAAAAGCGGGATTATCTGAAATTGATATAGAATACTCAAATACCACTGATTATAATGAACTTAAGGATATAATTCAAAAATCAGATGTGATGATAGTATCACCTGGAAGATTTACGGATGTAAATAATATTAATTCTAGTAATAAGGAGATAATACAATTTTTATATAGTTTAGATGAGGGATCAGTAAAAGCACTTAAGTCGAGGATTATTGAGATAGAGTTTAAAAAATAATGTTTTAAAAAATTATTTAGGAGGTTTTTTAAAATGACTAAAAAGACTTTAGTTCTAGGAGTAATAGGATCAGATTGTCACGCAGTTGGCAATAAAATTTTAGATTATGCTTTAACGGAAGCTGGATTTAATGTTATAAATATAGGGGTACTTTCTCCACAAGAGGATTTTATTAATGCAGCTGTTGAAACTAATGCAGATGCTATAATAGTATCCTCGCTTTACGGACAAGGAGAAATCGATTGCAGAGGTATAAGAGAAAAATGTGATGAAGCAGGTTTGAAGGGTATATTGCTTCTTGTAGGTGGGAATATAGTTGTAGGAAAACAAAATTGGCAACAAGTAACCAAGAGATTTCGTGCAATGGGATTTGATAGGATATATCCACCAGGTACTAGCATTGAGACAACAATACATGATTTAAGAGAGGATTTAGGAATTACGACATTATTAGGAGTGATATAAGTGGATGCTTATTTACTCATAGATTTTGGAAGTACCTATACAAAACTAACTGTTGTAGATCTCGAAAAGGAAGAGGTAATTGCTACAGCTAAAGATATAACCACAATAGAGGAGAATATAATGATAGGCTTTGAAAAAGCCTATTTAAAAATAGAAGAAAAGTTAATTGGAAAAAATGTAAATTTCATTAAAAAATTAGCATGTTCCTCAGCGGCAGGAGGACTTAAAATGGTAGCTATTGGGCTCGTGCCAGAGTTAACTGCAGAGGCTGCCAAAAGAGCTGCACTTGGAGCTGGAGCAAGAGTATTAAAAGTATATAGCTATGAATTAACTTTAGATGAAATAAATGAAATTAAAAATTCAAATTTAGATATAATACTTCTTGCAGGTGGAACTAATGGTGGCAACAAAGAGTGCATTATACACAATGCAAAAATGTTAGCTGAAAATGGAGTTAGATTACCAATAGTTGTAGCTGGAAATAAGGTAACAAGCGATGAGATAAGACAAATATTTACTAAAGCTAAAATGTATTTTACAATTACGCAAAATGTAATGCCATCGCTAAATAAACTAAATGTAGAGCCAGCAAGAGAAGAAATTAGAAAAGTATTTATGGAAAAAATAATTGACGCTAAGGGGCTCGGAAATGCAGAAGAATTGATAAAAGGTATATTAATGCCAACGCCAGCAGCTGTGCTAAAGGCTGCAAGGATACTTAGTGATGGCAGTGATGAGGAAAGTGGGTTAGGGGATTTAATAGTAATTGATATTGGTGGCGCAACAACAGATATACATTCTATATCAGAGGGGGAACCTACGAAGGGTGGAGTTACCACAAGGGGCCTTGAGGAACCTTTTGCTAAGAGAACGGTTGAAGGCGATCTTGGAATGAGATATTCTGCAATTTCACTAAGAGAGGCAGCTGGTAGCAGGAAGATGAGAAAGTATCTTTGTGACCCTGAGAGAAAAATTGATATTGATGCAAATTGCAAATATAGAGTAGAACACATAAAGATGGTTCCGACTACTAAGGAGGAAATACATTTTGATGAGGCTATGGCTAAAGTTGCAACAGAGTTATCAATGGAGAGACATGTAGGTACTATTGAAAGCACACACACACCAATGGGAGCCATGTATACTCAAATAGGTAAAGATCTTATGGAAGTGAAATATATGATAGGGACAGGTGGAGTGTTAATACACAGTGAGAATCCGAAAGATATTTTAAAAGCAGGAGCTTTTAATGAAGAAAATCCAATGTATTTAAAACCACGTAAAGCAATCTATTTGATTGATAAAACTTATATATTATCTGCAATGGGCCTATTATCCGAATATTATCCGGATAAAGCAGTTAGAATTATGAAAAAATATTTAGTAAAAGTATAAGCAGGGGGGTAATATCATTGGAAATAAGAAATAAGAAGTGGACAACCGATGAGTTCTTTGAGGTTAGAAAAGAAGTATTAGAGCAATGGCCAACAGGTAAAGAGGTAGATTTAAAAGAAGCTGTAGAATACAATAAGAAAATTCCAGATCACAAAAATTTTGCAAAAAAGCTAAGGAAGGCTAAAGAAGCAGGTATAACACTTGCACAGCCAAGAGCAGGTGTTGCATTAATTGATAAGCATATTGAATTATTAAGATATTTAGAAATTGAGGGTGGAGCAGATTTATTACCAACAACAATAGATAGTTATACAAGACTTAATAGATATGATGAATGTGAGATTGGAATAAAAGAGAGTATAAAGGCAGGACGATCACTATTAAATGGATTCCCAGCAGTTAATCATGGAGTTAAGGGATGCAGACAAGTTTTTGAATCAATAAATGTTCCATTAGAATCAAGACATGGAACTCCAGATGCAAGATTATTAGCTGAAATAACACATGCATCGGGTTGGACTTCAAATGAAGGTGGATGCATATCGTACAATATTCCATATGCCAAAAATGCACCTTTAACAAAGTCAATTTTGGACTGGCAATATTGTGATAGACTTGTTGGATTTTATGAAGAACAAGGAATACCAATAAATAGAGAGCCTTTTGGACCCTTAACAGGAACACTAGTTCCTCCTAGTACATCAAATGCAGTTGCAATAATCGAAGCTTTACTTGCTGCTGAGCAAGGAGTTAAAAACATTACAGTTGGATATGGTCAGTGCGGAAATTTAATACAAGATATAGCAGCTATAAGAGCCTTAGAGCAGCAATGCGATGAATACTTAAAGGCTAATGGCTATAAAGATGTATATTTAACAACAGTGTTACATGAGTGGATGGGTGGATTCCCAGAAGATGAAGCAAAAGCTTTTGGAGTTATATCTACAGGGGCAGGAACTGCAGCACTTGCGGGAGCAACAAAAGTAATAGTTAAAACTCCACATGAAGCTGTAGGTATTCCTACTAAAGAAGCTAATGGTGAGGGTATAAGGACTACGAAGATGACTTTAAACTTATTGCGTGGCCAAAAGATGCATATGTCCCAAGATTTAAAAACAGAGATGGAAATAATAAAAGCTGAAACAAAGTGTATGTTAGATAAGGTATATGAAATTGGAAAAGGTGACTTAGCTATAGGTGTAGTTAAGGGATTTGAAATGGGAGTTATTGATATACCATTTGCACCAAGTAAATATAATGCTGGTAAAATGATGCCTGCAAGAGACAACGATGGATCAATAAGATATCTAAATTTTGGGAATCTTCCATTTTCAAAGGAATTAATAGATTTAAATATGAAAAAACTTGAAGAGAGAGCAAAATTTGAAAAGAGAAAAGTGAGCTTTCAAATGACTATAGATGATGTATTCGCAGTAGGAAATGGAGAACTTATAGGAAGACCAGCAAAAGTATAGGAATAATTTGTTATTTAAAAATTTTATAAGGAGAGGTGTATGTTATGAAAATTATTGATGTGGTATGTTCAACAGGAAGAACAGGATTTTATTTTGATGACCAAAGATCTATAAAAAGTGGTGCAGAACATGATGGCTTTTCATATGTAGGTGAAGCAGTAACAGAAGGATTTAAATCTATTAGGCAAGCAGGAGAGTCAATATCAGTAATGATTATACTTGAAGATGGCCAGGTGGCTTATGGAGATTGTGCAGCAGTACAATATTCTGGTGCTGGTGGAAGGGATCCATTATTCCTCTCAAAAGATTTTATACCAATTATTGAAAAAGAAATAACACCGAAATTAATAGGTAGAGAATTAGAAAGCTTTAAAATGCTCGCAGAAGAGTTTGATCACATGTTAGTAAATGGTAAAAGACTTCATACAGCAATAAGGTACGGGATAACTCAGGCTATTCTTGATGCTGTTGCAAAATCTAAAAAGGTAACAATGGCAGAAATCGTACGTGAGGAATACAATACTGGCGTAGAAATCAAGAGAATTCCCATTTTTACACAATCAGGCGATGATAGATATAATAGTGTAGATAAAATGATAATAAAGGGTGCAGATGTAATGCCTCATGCATTAATAAACAACGTAAAAGAGAAATTAGGACTTAAGGGCGAAAAATTATTAGCTTATGTTGAGTGGTTAAGTAATAGAGTGCTAAGTTTAAGAACTGATGAGAATTATAATCCAATATTCCACATTGACGTATATGGAACAATAGGAATTGCGTTTAATAATGATATAAAAGCTATGGCAGATTATATATCAACACTTGAAGAAGCTGCAAAACCATTCCATTTAAGAATCGAAGGACCAATGGATGTTGAGCACAGAGAAAGACAAGTTGAATCATTAGCAGATTTAACGGCAGAACTTGATAATAGAAAAATTAATGTAGAATTAGTTGCAGATGAATGGTGTAACACATATGAAGACGTAGTATTATTTGCGGATAAGAAAGCAGGTCATATGCTTCAAATAAAAACACCGGATTTAGGTGGAGTTAACAATATAATCGAATCAATACTATACTGCAAAAAACAGGGTCGTGGAGCATACTGTGGTGGAACATGTAATGAGACTAATAGATCTGCAGAAGTATGCACAAACATAGCTATTGCTTGTGGAGCAGACCAATGTTTAGCAAAACCAGGAATGGGTGTAGATGAAGGGTACATGATAGTTAATAACGAAATGAATAGGGTTGTAGCTTTAGTTAATAGAAAAAATAAGGTAACTTATAAATAATTTAATTTTTGCGTGAGGTGATGCCATGAAAATTAATAAACCATCCAAAGCGGGAACAATGGAATCTAATGATATATATATTATGCTTATGCCAAATCATAAGGGTGGCATTGAAATAAAGCTTCAAAGTATTGTTATGAAACAATTTGGGGATGAAATAAAAAGAGTAATACTAGAGACACTTAATGAAATTGGAGTAGAAGATGTTATAGTAACTGCTCTAGATAAGGGTGCATTAAACTATACAATAAAGGCTAGAATTGAAACTGCTACAAAAAGAGCTCAGTAAGAGGTGATTTATATGAAAAAATTCAGAAGAACTATGCTTTTTATGCCAGGAAATAATTCAGGGATGCTTCAGAATGCAGGAATTCTAGGTGCTGATTCAATTATATTAGATTTAGAGGATGCTGTTAGTTTAACAGAAAAAGATAGTGCTAGAATTTTGGTTAAAGAAGCAATAAAGAATGTAGATTACAATAATGTGGAAGTAGTAGTAAGGGTAAATCCATTTACTACTGAATATGCACAAAAGGATATTGATGTAATTGCAAGAGTTAAACCGGATGCATTAATGATACCAAAAGCTACAGAAGAAGAGCTTGAGGCTATAGATGAAATACTTACAAAAATAGAAACAAATGAGGGTTTTGAAAATGGAAGTATAAAGTTAATTCCTATTGTGGAAACTGCCTATGGAGTTGAAAATGTATATAATATAATAAAATCTTCCAAAAGGGTAGTAGCTGTTTTACTTGGAGGAGAGGACTTAACCTCAGATTTAGGTATAAAAAGAACTAAAGAAGGAGAAGAAATCTTCTATGCAAGAAATCGAGTAGCAATTGCTTGTAAGGCTATGAAGATAGATTCTATTGATACCCCATTTACAGATACAAACGATTTTGAGGGACTAGTAAAAGACACAGTTAGAGCTAAAAGCTTGGGACTCACAGGTAAAGCTGCAATAAATCCAAGACAAATTGATCTTATTCATTCTGTATTTGCTCCAACAAAAGAAGAAATAAAACACGCCAAAAGAGTCCTCACGGCTATGATAGAAGCAGAACAAGATGGTAAAGGAGTATTTTCCTTAGATGGGAAAATGGTAGATGCACCAGTTATAAATAGAGCTAAAAACACAGTAGAATTAGCAAAGCTTTTAGGTGTTATGTAAAAGCATAGGTAAAATCTATTTTAGTGGATTAGCTAATTGAGGTGATAATAATGAAAAATATATTAGGCAGAGAGATACCAGAATATATAGAAGGCTATGGAAAAGTAATCCCATTTGAAGGTGCATTTAAAAATGCAGGCACCAAACTTAAGAAAGAAGTAAAACTAAACTCTGTAATGCCAGATAATGAAAAGGTATTACCTGACATGGATAGTGTTTTTGATAAGGTTTCGCTTAAGGATGGGATGACTATTTCATTCCATCATCATTTAAGAAATGGCGATAATGTATTGAATTTAGTGGTGGATGCAATTGCTAAAAGAGGAATAAAAAACATTACTTTAGCTGCAAGCGCTCTGTTCCCCAATAATTTTCCTTTAATTGAGCATATAAAAAACGGCGTAATTACTAAAATAGTGACTAATTATATGTCAGGTCCAATAGCAGAAGAAATTTCAAGGGGAATATTAAAAACACCAGTTATAATGCACACCCATGGTGGACGTGCTAGAGCAATAGAAAGTGGAGATTTACATATAGATGTGGCTTTCATTGCAGCACCAACAGCGGATAACTATGGAAACATCAATGGATTATATGGGGAATCTGCCTGCGGAGCCTTAGGATATGCAGTAGCAGATGCCCAGTGTGCAGATATGGTTGTAGCAGTTACTGATAATTTAGTTCCATACCCAGCTTGCCCAATAGAAATAAGTCAAATATATGTAGACTATATTGTAAAAGTAGATTCCATCGGTGATCCAGACGGAATAGTATCAGGTACTACGAAAATCACTAAGGATCCAGTGGGACTTAAAATAGCTAAAATGGCGAGTGAGGTTATGGTGGCGAGCGGGCTTGTTAAAAATGAAATGTCATTTCAAACAGGGGCAGGTGGTATTTCTTTAGCTGTAGCTGCGGAGCTAAGAAAATATATGAAGGAGAATGCTATAGTTGGAAGTTTTGCATCAGGTGGAATAACTGGATACCTTGTAGATATGTTTGAAGAAGGGTTATTTAGATCTTTATTTGATGTACAGTGTTTTGATATGCAAGCAATTAAGTCTTATGTAAGTACTTATAAACATCAAAGAATGTCTGCATCCATGTACGCAAATTCAGATAACAAAGGTGCAGTTGTAAACAAACTAGATATAGTTATATTAGGTGCTACGGAAATAGACACAAATTTTAATGTTAATGTAACCACGGGCTCCGATGGAACTATCATGGGTGGTTCTGGAGGCCATAGTGATACAGCAGCAGGGGCTAAACTCACAATAATTGTAACACAATTAACTAAGGCAAGGCTTCCAATTATAAAGGATAATATAACTACGATAACTACTCCCGGAGAGAGTATTGATGTTATTGTAACAGAAAGAGGAATAGCAGTTAATCCAAAACGGACAGACATAATAGAGAAATTAAAGAATACTAACCTTCCTATAAGGAAAATTGGTGAGTTAAAAGATATAGCTGAGAAAATAACAGGTAAACCGGAGGCAATTGAATTTTCAGATGAAATAGTTGCAGTTATAGAATATAGAGATGGTTCTGTAATTGATGTGGTTCGAAAGCCACTATAGAAGGTAATTCAAAAACCAATTTAGCAAGAGGGGGCAATGTTTATGAAGAAAATAAAATTGACATTAGCTGTGCAAATTGTTATCGGTCTGATTTTAGGAGTTATAGTAGGAGCTATATTTTATGGTAATCCAACATTAGTAGTTGTACTTAAACCAATGGGGGATGTCTTTTTAAGGTTAATTAAAATGATAGTTGTACCAATTGTCTTCTGCTCATTAGTTGTAGGTGTAGCAGGTGTGGGAGATGGAAAGGAAGTTGGAAAAATTGGTATTAAAACAATTGTATATTTTGAAGTTATTACTACAATTGCAATTTTTCTCGGTTTAATAATAGGTAATGTAGTTCATCCAGGAACCGGCATAGATATGCATTCACTTGTGAAGACAAGTATTTCGAGTTATGCAGGGAGTGCAGCAACGGCTAAGACTCATGGGTTGATAGATACCATTGTAAATATTGTGCCAACTAATATTATGGAGTCATTAGGCAAAGGGGATATGCTTCCAATCATTTTCTTTTCAGTTATGTTTGGTTTAGGAATTGGGGCAGTTGGAGAAAAAGGCAAACCAGTTCTCCACTTCTTTGAAGGGGCAGCTCAATCAATGTTCTGGGTAACCAATCAAATAATGAAGGTGGCACCAATCGGTGTATTTGGATTAATAGGTATAACAGTCTCAAAATTTGGTCTTTCTGCGTTAATTCCACTTGGCAAATTAGCTATAACAGTTTATGGTGCTATGATATTGTTTGTAATCGTTGTCTTAGGGTTAGTAGCTAAAATGGTGCATATAAATATATTTTCTTTTATAAAACTTTTAAAGGATGAACTAATTTTGGCATTTAGTACTGCTAGTTCTGAAACAGTTTTACCAAGAATCATGCAAAAAATGGAGAAGTTTGGTTGTCCAAAGGCAATAGCATCCTTTGTTATACCAACAGGATATTCTTTTAATCTAGATGGATCCACTTTATATGAAGCAATAGCAGCACTTTTTATTGCTCAATTATATGGAATACACTTACCACTGCTTACGCAAATTAATTTGGTGATTGTATTAGCAATCACTTCAAAAGGAATAGCAGGGGTTCCTGGAGTATCATTTGTAGTGCTTATGGCAACATTAGGATCTGTTGGTATTCCAGTAGAAGGGTTAGCATTTATAGCAGGTATAGATCGTATATTAGATATGGCAAGAACAGCAGTAAATGTAGTTGGTAATTCACTTGCTTGTGTGGTTGTATCTAAATGGGAACATCAATATAATGCTAAAAAAGGAAAGGAATATGTAGAAAAATTGAAAGAAGTAGCAGTAAGTAGTTTATAATATTTAGTGGCTGGGCTATTTAACATTAGAATCAAGTAACCCCATATCTAAGGATATGGGGTTACTTGATTCTAATGTTTGGGACTAATCTTGGGCATTAGAATAATAGATTCTACCCTTAAAGAATATTATCTTTATTCATTAAGGTGTTTAGCAAATCTATTTCATAGTTGTCCTTTGAGGAAGTCAAAAATTTAATGCTATTTTCACAATAGAATTGTAAAGTTTCATGCAAGTATATATTAAAAATTTTATTTAAATTATCATTATTTTTCATTTCATTTTTAATTTGAGCTTTTACCATATATACGATTCCAATTTCATGAGGATTTTTTAGCAATCTTGAATGTAAATCTGAATTTTTTAGATATTCTAAAGCACTTTCATAATTTCCTTCATCAATTATTATTTTAGACATAAAGGATTCTACAATAGACTTTTCCCACATTAAATCGAATTGTTTATATATATCCATAGCCCTTTGAAAATACATTTTTGCCTTAGAATACGCTCCCATATTAAAACATGTTTCACCAGCATTTATACTAAAAATAGAAAGACTGGTAAGTATATTTTTTTCTTCACATATTTTTATTGCTTTTTTAAAAAATTCTAAAGCTTCCTGAAATTTCATGTTTTGTCTTCTTATATCTCCTATATAGTTATAAGCGGCGGCTATACTTAAAGCATATTTATCAGCTAAACTTTTAGTTACATTAAAAACATTTATAGATTCATTAAAGAGTTTCTCTGCTTCGTTATATTTTCCCTGCATTTTTTTATATAGTGCTTTAAATCGTAAAAATACACCTATTTCCATATGATAATTACAATCTGCTGCTTTATCTAAACCCATATTTACATACTTTATCATTCCATCAATATTATTGGTCTGTATACAATAATATATCATCTGCTTATATCCTTCTATAGAGTAATCTGAATCATCAATTTCATTAGCTTTTTCTATCATTTCACTTATGAACTTAACACCTTTTTCATAATCTCCTTCACGTATAAGATATCTTCCTTTTTCTATTTTCTTTATGCTTTTAATTGTTTTGCTATTAGTAAAATATAAGTTATTATAAAAATTAACATCTTTAGAATATAGAACTGGATAAAGTTCATGGCTAAAATTCAAATATACATTTAAACTTTTTATACTATATTTCAATGTTAATATATTATTATTTGCATTTGAAAAATGATAAACAAGTTTATTGTAAATGGTTACATCTTGCTTGCTATTTGTTAAACTTTTTTCTATAATATATCCTATCTTATTATGAAGAATTCTTCTTCTCGCCAGGGACAGATTAATATAAATGAATTCTCTTAACTTCTGATGCGTAAACATAAAACTTAGTACATTATTGGTAGTAACTTCTTTTAATATGAATTTGTTTTCAAGTTCTTCTATTGAATCAATTATTTTAAGTTCGTCTTCTCCTGTAAGTTCATGTAAAATGTATAAAGGAATTTCATCAAAAAATAAAGATGAGATTCGTAAAATAGTTTTACATTCTTCTGAAATATCTAAAAACCTACTTTTCATTATATCTTTCATTTTAGAAGACATAATATTTATATCACTATTAAACTTTATAGTATTAATATATTCTGTTAAAAAAAATGCATTTCCTTCAGTTTCATTGTATATTTTATTTAATATCTCTTTATTAAAGTTGTTTTTGGGAAGAACAATTTTAATAAAATTTTCTACTTCAACATTATTAAATCTTAACAAATCAAGCCTTAAAATTTTATTATGATTATTTGCTGAGACTAGGAATTTATCTATTTCAATATTGTATTCATTTCTATAGGTCATGAAACACAAAATATTAGTATTACAATGTAAAATCATACTGCTTAAAATCCTTAAACTACCATTATCAATCCACTGTATATCTTCAAAAATAAGTATTACTTTTTTTGTTTCTGCTATTTTAGTAAGTATATTAGTTATTATATTACTAATTAATTCATATTTTAACGTGTATTCATTATCTGAAATTTTAATGCTTTGTTCTATATTGCTTAATTTATTAAAACCTGAAAAACAATTTTCAATAATATTTTCCCATAAACTTGGAATTTTTATTTTTTTACATTTCATAATTTGAGATAGTTTAGATAATATAACAGTCCATGGCTTTAAAATGCAATCTTTTTCAAATTGAAAACAATAAGTTTCTAAAACATAAGTTGTATCCACATCTACTATTTCTATAAATTTATCTTTAAGTCGTGTTTTACCTATACCGGCTTCACCTACCAAAAGCACGGATTTTAAACATCCATTTTTCTTGAAATCATTGTAAGTATTTTGTAATATTCTCAATTCATTATATCTGCCATAGAAAAATTCATCAGTGTTTTTATTAATTCCCCTTGTATTCATAATATCTACTATTTCATTAACTACGTTTAATATTTTATCGTTAGGAGAAATGGATAGTTCGTCTTTAAATAATATCTTAATTTTATTGTATGCTTCAATTGCTATGGTATATTTGCCTTGTTTTTTATAACTTTCAAGTAAATATACATAAGCATTTTCATTAAATTCATCTATTTTTATTAATAACTTTGAATATTTTTCAACAATATTATAATTATTATTTTGGAATTCCTTTTCTATTTTTTTATTTAATCTATCTCTATATATACATTGCAAATTTTCACGCATTTCTAATATCCAAATTTCAAAATTTTCCGCATTTTTAGGGCAAAATCCTTGTAGAAATTCTCCTTTAAAAACATCTATTTCATTTTCATCGCTCATAAACTTATATATATCCACATCTATTTCTATATTTGGATTGAGCATAATTATTGATTTTTGAGGGGACACCAATACCGAAACATTAGAGCATTTATTTATTTTATAGATAGCATTTCTTAGATTCTTTTTGGCATAACCTTCTTCTTGATTAGCCCAAAAAAGTTCTGAAATATGTTCTCTGTTATCTTGCTTATTTAGTAGTAAATAACAAAATAGACCTTGAGCTTTACTGTAAGGGAAAAATATTTCCTCCTTATTGACAGTTAAGTTGAAATTACCAAACATTTTACAATATATATAATCCATCAAATCACTCCCATATAATTCCACGAACTTTCTTATACAAAGTATACTACAATTTGAATGAAATCCAAAATATAATTCCGAATTAATAGATGTAATATAGACGTAATGGTAAAATGTTATAGAAATGGAAGAACGGAAAGGGAGAATATGATTAGGTCAAGGATATAAATGCATTTAAATGTGAAAAACTTTAATGAGCTACTAAGGTGCAGTATATATTTTCAGATTTAAGTATATTTTGTTAAAAATTTATAATAGACACTTATTTGACGCTTTGATGTTAAAATTAAACATAAGTATTTATAAAAACAAAACAAAATGAAGATAACGTTTACACAATCTATAAATTTTAGGGGGTAAGAGAAATGAAAGAAATATTTTTGACAGGGAATGATTTAACTTTAGAGGAAATGGTAAGTATAGCTAGAAGAGGTTGTAAGGTTTCAATAAAAGAAAGTGCTCTAGAAAGAGTTAAAAAATCAAGAGCGATAATTGATGATATAGTTAAAAATGAAAAGGCTGTTTATGGTGTAACTACAGGTTTTGGCGAATTTTGTAATGTGAGTATTTCTAAAGAAGATTGTAGAATGCTTCAAAGAAATTTGATCTGTTCACATGCTTGTGGATATGGTACTAAATTCTCAAATGACGTTGTACGAGCTATAATGCTTTTAAGAGCTAATGCACTATCAAAAGGATTTTCAGGAATAAGACCAAATACTTTACAAACACTGGTTGAAATGATTAATAAAGGAGTTTATCCAATAATTCCTGAAAAAGGATCTTTGGGGGCATCAGGAGATTTAGCTCCACTTGCACATATGGTTTTACCTATGATTGGCGAAGGGGAAGCAGAGTATAAAGGAGAAATATTACCAGGCAGCATTGCTATGGAAAGAGCAGGAATTACCATAATAGAACTTGATGCAAAAGAAGGATTAGCACTTATAAATGGCACTCAAGTTTTAACTGCAACAGGAGCTTTAGCTACTTATGATGCCATAAAGTTATTAAAAGTTAGTGATATAGCGGCAGCTTTGTCAATGGAAGCTTTAAGAGGGATTACAGATGCTTTTGATCCAAGGATTCATGTACTAAGACCACATCCAGGACAACTAGCAACAGCAAGAAATATATTAAAACTAGTTGAAGGCAGTACTTATGTAACAAGACAAGGCGAAATAAGAGTGCAGGATGCTTACTCATTAAGATGTATACCACAAATTCATGGTGCAAGCAAGGATGCCATAAATTATGTAAAAGCTCAAGTTGAAATGGAAATAAATTCAGTTACAGATAATCCTATAGTAACAGAAGAAGGGGATGTAATTTCAGGAGGTAATTTTCACGGAGAACCTATGGCGTTAAGTTTTGACTTCTTAGGAATTGGATCAGCTGAAATCGCTAGCGTATCTGAAAGAAGATTAGAAAGATTAATCAACCCTCAATTGAATGATTTGCCAGCGTTCTTAGCTAAACATGGTGGATTAAACTCAGGATTTATGATTACCCAATATGCAGCAGCAGCTTTAGTATCTGAAAATAAAATACTAGCTCATCCTGCATCAGTAGACTCAATACCTTCATCAGCTAATCAAGAAGACTTAGTTAGTATGGGAACAATAGCAGCAAGAAAGGCTAGAGACATAGTTGATAATGCAACTAGAGTAGTTTCAACAGAAATATTAGCTGCATGTCAAGCTATAGATTTCAGAAAAGGTGCTGGATTTAAACTTGGCATGGCAACCCAAGAAGCTTACAATTTAGTTAGGAAATCTGTAGACTTTATTGAGTACGATATAGTTATGTATAAAGATTTAGATAGAGTTACTGAACTTGTTAAGAGCGGAAAATTATTAGAAGCAGTAGAAAAAATAGTTGAAATAGAATATTAATATAACATAAAGTAGAAAAGTGGGTGTCACAGAATAGAAATTATTTTCTGTCTTGGAGATTACAAATAACTTTGTGTAAACAAAATAAAGGGAGGCTTTTATGAGTAATAATGTAGTAGAGGATACAAGTGAAAGTGGGTTAAAACGATCTCTAAAACCAAGACATATGAACATGATTGCTATAGGGGGTGCAATCGGAACAGGTCTATTCTTTACTTGTGGTAACGCCGTTAGTTCTTCAGGGCCTGGTGGTGCAATTGTAGCATACGGTATCATGGGTATTCTTGTGTTTTTCTTAATGACATCACTGGGAGAAATGGCAACATTGATACCAAGTGCTGGTTCATTTGAAACCTACGCATCAAGATTTATCGATCCGGCGCTGGGATTTGCATTAGGCTGGAACTATTGGTTTAACTGGGCTATCACCGTAGCGGCAGAATTGGTTGCAGCTGGACTTGTTATTAAATTTTGGTTACCTAGTACTCAAACAACATTTTGGAGTATAGGATTCTTGATTATTTTAGTAAGTTTAAATCTCATGTCTGCAAGAGCATATGGTGAAGGTGAATTTTGGTTTGCAAGTATTAAGGTAGTAACAATTATTGTATTTCTTATTGTTGGTGTACTTATTATATTTGGAATCATGGGAGGCCATTCAATAGGTTTTAGTAATTGGGTGATAAATGATGGCAAAGGTCATGCTGCACCATTTGTTGGAGGTGGAGTAGCAATATTATCAGGCTTTTTAGTAGCAGGATTTTCTTTCGCAGGTACAGAGGTGGTCGGTCTTGCAGCTGGTGAATCAGAAAACCCAGAAAAGGATGTACCAAAAGCAATAAATACAGTTTTTTGGAGAATACTTATATTCTACATTGGTGCAATTGCTGTTATTAGTTTTATTATTCCTTTTACTGATCACAATCTATTGAAAAATAGTGTATCAGATGTAGCATTTAGCCCATTTACTATGGTATTCCAAAGATCTGGTATCGCAGCTGCTGCTTCCATAATGAATGCAGTTATATTAACTTCTGTTCTTTCCTGTGGTAACTCAGGACTTTATGCAGGATCTCGCATGATATACGCTATGGCTAAAGAAGGAAAAGCTCCAAAATGCTTTGGAAAATTAAATAAGAGAGGTGTTCCAACAAATGCACTTATTCTTACCGCAGCTGTTGCATCAACAGCTTTCCTTGCATCGCTTGTTGGTGATGGTAAGATATACTATATACTTTACAACTTATCTGGAATCACAATTTTTATAGCATGGTTGGGAATAGCAGTTTGTCACTACAGATTCAGAAAAGCTTATGTTGCTCAAGGTAGAAAAATTGAAGACTTAAAATATAAAGCAGTGCTTTATCCATTTGGTCCTATATTTGCACTGATACTTTGTGTTGTTGTTTTATTTGGTGCTAATATATGGGTTTTCAAAGCTGCAACTTTCAGCTGGTTTGACTTTATAACTAACTATGGAATTATTCTTGTAGTTATAGGTTTTTACCTTGGATACAAGAAAGTAAACAAAACAAAGATAGTCCCTCTCATGGAATGTGATTTTGAGCTTAGAGACTGCGAGAAATCAAATAATAAGAAATTGTAATAAACAAATAAACTAATTCCTTAAGATATTACATGAAAATGTAACACTTCTTAAGGAATTTTATCTTAAGAAGTAGCAGGAGGATTTATAAATGCCTTACAATATTGAAATAATTAAAAAAGAGCAATATAAAACAAGTAAATGGTCTGGGGGTACAACAACTGAGCTTTGTATTTATCCTAGGGATTCACTATATGTTGATCGTAATTTTAAATGGAGGCTAAGTTCTGCAAAGGTTGAAGTAGAAGAATCTATATTTACATCTTTACCAGGAATAGCTAGGATCATTATGATTATTGAAGGAGAAATACTTCTTAAACATAAAGGACATTATAATGCTGTGCTAAAAAGATTTGAACAGGATAATTTTAGTGGAGAGTGGACAACAACAAGTTTTGGTAAGGTAATAGATTTTAATTTAATGATGGCACAAGATTATAATGGAAAATTAGAATCAATTTTTTTTAATAAAGGTGAGACTAAAGATATAATATTATACAGCAATGTGAATGCTTCTTTAAAGTGTTCTCAAATAACAGAAGCTTTTTATGTAGTGAAAGGTGATGTGAAAATAGTTACAGGAACAAAGAAACCAATAAATCTTAATAAAGGTGATTTAGCATTAGTAACTACAATAGAGAAAGAAAATAATTCGGAACTTAAAATTTATAGTAGTCAGGAAGAAGCGAGTATTATAAGAGCTTCAATATTCCTAACTACTTAAATTATTTTAGATGATAAACTTAAAAAATAGATGTTTTAATGACGATTCTTTACTAAAATGTAAGTAAAATAAAATATAGAAAGGAAGGATAATAAATGATTAGCAACATGAATATTAAAGAGGCTATGACAATTTCTTTAGATGATTATTTGCCTAATATGCCTGAATTTGTTAGGGGTATAAGAAGAGCTCCAGATAGAGGCTTCCATCTTTCAAAATCTCAGACAGAAATATCACTTAAGAATGCACTTCGTTATATTCCAGAGAAATATCATGAAGTGCTTATACCAGAATTTATGAATGAGCTTACTACAAGAGGCAGAATATATGGATACAGATTTCGGCCCGAAGGAAGAATATATGGAAAATCAATAGATGAATATGAAGGGAAATGTGCAGAAGGTAAAGCTTTTCAGGTTATGATTGATAATAATCTTGATTCCGATGTGGCGTTATATCCTTATGAGCTTGTTACTTACGGTGAAACAGGAAGTGTATGCCAAAATTGGATGCAATATAGACTTATAAAGAAATATCTAGAAATAATGACTCAAGATCAAACTTTGGTTTTAGAATCAGGACATCCTCTTGGACTTTTCAAATCAAAACCTGATGCACCAAGAGTAATAATTACAAATTCACTGATGATAGGCATGTTTGATAATCAAAAGGATTGGGAAATAGCAGAGGAAATGGGTGTTGCAAATTATGGACAAATGACTGCAGGTGGATGGATGTATATAGGACCTCAGGGCATAGTTCATGGTACTTACAATACTTTATTAAATGCAGGCAGAATGAAGCTTGGTATTCCCAATGATGGTGACTTAAGAGGGCATATATTTGTAACATCAGGTTTGGGTGGTATGAGTGGTGCTCAGCCAAAAGCAATTGAAATAGCAAATAGTGTGGGGATTGTAGCTGAGGTTGATGAATCAAGAATTCAAACAAGACTTAATCAAGGATGGGTTATGAGGCAATCATCAGATCTTGATGAGGTATTTGAAATTGCCGAGGAGTATTTGAAAAAGAAAGAGCCAATGTCAATTGGATATCATGGAAATATAGTTGATTTGCTAGAGTATATAGTGAAAAACAACAAAAGTATTGACTTGTTATCTGACCAAACATCCTGTCATGCGGCTTATGAAGGTGGTTATTGTCCTAAGGGAGTAACATTTGAGGAAAGAACAGAGCTTCTTGCTAAGGATAGGGACACCTTTTGTAAATTAGTTGATAAGAGTTTAAGACGTCACTTTGAACTTATAAAAACATTGGTTGAAAGAGGAACATATTTCTTTGATTATGGTAACTCATTTATGAAAGCAATTTATGATGCTGGGGTTAAGGAAATATCAAAAAATGGAGTAGATGAAAAGGATGGCTTTATATTTCCATCTTACGTAGAGGATATAATGGGACCTCAGCTATTCGATTATGGATATGGACCATTTAGATGGGTATGTTTAAGTGGAAAGAATGAAGACTTAATTAAAACAGACCATGCTGCAATGAGCTGTATAGATCCAAATAGAAGATATCAGGATAGAGATAACTATAATTGGATAAGGGATGCAGAAAAAAATAATCTTGTGGTTGGTACCAAAGCAAGAATACTTTATCAGGATGCTACAGGAAGAGTAAATATAGCTCTTAAGTTCAATGAAATGGTAAGAAAAGGAGAGATAGGAATTGTTATGATGGGTAGAGATCATCATGATGTAAGTGGTACTGATTCACCATTTAGAGAAACTTCTAATATAAAAGATGGAAGTAACGTTATGGCAGATATGGCTGTGCAATGTTTTGCAGGAAATGCAGCAAGGGGTATGAGTCTTGTAGCACTTCATAACGGAGGTGGTGTTGGAATTGGGAAATCTATAAATGGAGGATTTGGTCTTGTACTTGACGGAAGTTATAGAGTAGATGAGATAATTAAATCTGCGCTTTCCTGGGATGTTATGAGTGGAGTTGCAAGACGTTCTTGGGCAAGAAATGAGCATTCAATAGAAACAGCCATAGAATTTAATAATACACATAGGGGAACAGACCATGTTACTATTCCATATTTAACAAATGAAAAACTTGTAGCGGATACTGTTAGTAAGCATTTTGATAAGTAATATATTTGAGAGGGATGTATTTATGATAAAAAAAGATTTACTTATAATAAATGCCGCAGAGCTTGTTACTTGTAGCGGGTTCAAAGCAAAATACGGTGAGGAAATGAAAAACATTCATACCATTAAAAATGGGGCCGTTGTTATTGAAGGTGGCATAATTAAAGCTGTTAATACTACAGAAGAAATATTGAAAACTTATAATGAAGAAGATTTTGAAGTTATAGACGCATCTAATAAATGTGTGCTTCCAGGATTTGTAGACTCTCACACTCATTTTATATTTGGTGGCTACAGGGCAGACGAATTTGCTTGGAGACTCAGGGGAGATAGCTATATGGATATAATGGAGAGAGGCGGTGGAATACAAAACACAGTAAAAGCAACAAGGGATGCTTCATTTGAGGAACTTTATAATGTTGGGTTTGAAAGGCTTAATGACATGATTAAGCTTGGAGTAACAACTGTTGAAGGTAAAAGTGGCTATGGTCTTGATTTAGATACGGAAATAAAGCAGCTTAAGGTTATGAAGAAACTTAATGAAGAACATGTTATGGACCTCGCAATTACATTTTTAGGTGCTCATTCAATTCCACCTGAATACAAAGGGAAAAATAATGAGTACATTGACTTTATTATAGATAATGTTCTCCCTGTTGTTAAAGATGAGAATCTCGCAGAGTTTTGTGATGTTTTTTGTGAAGACAAGGTTTTTTCTGTAGAGGAATCACGAAAACTTCTTTTAAAAGCAAAAGAAATGGGTTTTAAACTTAAACTTCATGCAGATGAAATTGTCACTCTTGGAGGTTCAGAGCTTGCAGCAGAGGTGGGGGCAATATCTGCTGATCATTTATTACATGCTTCAGACGAGGGAATAAAGGCAATGGCTGCGAAAAAAGTAATTTCGACTCTCCTTCCATGTACTGCATTTTGCTTAAAAGAGCCATATGCAAGAGCAAGGGAGATGATTGATAGTGGATGCGGCGTAGCACTGGCATCAGACTTTAATCCAGGGAGTTGTTTTACATATTCAATCCCTTTGGTATTCGCAGTGGCAGCTATATATATGAAGATGAGTATGGAAGAGGCTATAACGGCGCTTACAATAAATGGTGCTGCCGCAGTCGGTAGAGCAGATTCCATTGGAAGCATAGACCCTGGTAAGAAGGGTGACATTGTTATTTTGAAATATCCTTCTTATAATTTTATACCATATAATACGGGTATAAACATTGTGGAGAAAGTAATTAAAGATGGGAATGTAGTTGTTAATATATAATTAATCCTAAATAGCAAAGGAGATAATAATATGGCAAAATTAGTAGAATGTGTTCCAAATTTTAGTGAAGGTATAAATAAGAAAATAATTGAAAGTATAGTTGATGAAGTGAGAAATGCAGAAAATGTAAAATTACTTGATTACTCTTCTGATAAAGACCATAACAGGACAGTTGTTACATTTGTTGCTGCACCTGAAGACGCTAAAAAGGCGGCTTTTCAGCTAATTAAAAGAGCATCAGAGCTTATAGATATGAGGACTCAAAAAGGTGCTCATCCAAGAATGGGAGCAACAGATGTTGTTCCATTTATTCCAATTCAAGATGTTACCACAGAGGAATGTGTCTTGATGGCTAAAGAGCTTGCAAAGAAGGTTGGAGAAGAATTAAATATACCTGTTTATCTTTATGAAGATGCAGCTACTTGCAAATCACGAACAAATCTTGCTAATATTAGAAAAGGTCAATATGAAGGATTCTTTGAAAAAATAAAACTTCCAGAATGGAAACCTGATTTTGGACCATGTGAAATGAATGAAAAAAGTGGGTGCACTGTTATAGGTGCTAGATTTCCACTTGTAGCATACAATGTGAACTTAGGTACAGATAATATGGAAATTGCAACTGCTATTGCTAAAAAGGTAAGATTTATAGGAGGCGGGCTTAGATTTGTAAAGGCCATGGGCGTTAAACTTAGCGAAAGAAATATAGTTCAAATTTCTATGAATCTTGTAAATTATGAAAAGACTGCTGTATACAGAGCACATGAAATGGTTAAAATGGAAGCTCAGCGTTATGGAGTAGCCGTTGTTGGTAGTGAAGTTATTGGATTGGTTCCTATGAAAGCATTAATAGACTGTGCTGAATATTATCTTCAAATAGAAAACTTTGATATAAGTCAAATACTTGAAAAGAAACTTTCAGAATAAGGAATTAACAGGATTATTTTAGGCGCCTATTCATATTATGTCTAAAATATAGAGGGAGGAGAACATTATTATGTTATTAGTTGATAAAAGTGTTAGAGAATTCATTGATCAAACTTCTCAAAATTGTCCTGTCCCAGGAGGGGGAAGTATTGCGGCACTATCAGGTGCATCTGCGGCAGCTCTTGTTTCAATGGTTGCAAGTTTAACCATTGGCAAAAAGGGTTATGACGATAGTGAAGTTATGATGAAAGAAGTTTATGAACAAGCAAATAAATATAAAGAAAAGTTTATAGAATATATTGATGCAGATTCAGAATCTTTTCATGGTGTAATGGATGCCTTCAAATTACCAAAAAACAATGATGAAGAAAAAGCTACAAGAAAAGAAATTATCCAAAATGCATTAAAGTATGCATCAGAGACCCCATACAAAATAGCAGAAAGTGCATATAGACTTATGGAATATTCAGAAATAGCAGTAGAACATGGAAATAAAAATGCAGTAACAGATGCTGCTGTGTCAGCTATGATGGCAAGAAGTGCAGTTCTATCAGCTCTTTACAATGTGAAAATAAATTTAGCCTCAATAAATGATAGTGAGTTTGTAGCTACATTTGAAAAAAAAGTATCAGCTCTTGAAACAAATGTAGTTGAGCGAGAAAAACGCATACTTAGTAAAGTAGTTATATAATAGGGCTACAACCCAAGGTAAATCATCATTTGCCTTGGGTTGTTTTTTAATATGTTTAGCAGATTGAACATTATATTCAAAATATAATGATGATAGCTATGTATTTTTATAAATAATTTGGGAGGCTAATTATTATGTTTGATAAAAATTATAAAATAACAAATGAAGGGGTTTGGCAGGGACGAACTGATAGTGAAAGCAATTATGATGCTTTTAGATGGCATCAATGTGTAAAGATAATAGATTTAAAGAGAGATGATTTAATTCTCTATACAGGAAAACTAGGATTCGCTTTTATTGGTTTTTGTTGTGATGAAGGCGTAAGGCGTAATGGAGGTAGGACAGGAGCAGCTAATGGTCCCAAAAGCATAAGAAAAGAATTATCCAATTTGCCATGTGATTTTTCAAAGGAAGTAAAACTTTTTGATGTAGGAGATATATGCTGTGAGGACTGTACTCTTGAAGAAAGTCAAGATCTATTATCGAAAGCAATCAAAAAGGTTTTGAGCTTAAATCTTTTCCCTATTGTTTTGGGTGGTGGTCACGAAGTCGCTTTTGGAAATTATATGGGTACATTAGATTACTTATCACAAAGGAGCAAAAAGCCCAATATCGGGATAATAAATTTTGATGCCCACTTTGATTTGAGACCTTGTACACAAGTAACCAGCTCCGGAACAATGTTTAGACAAATTGCAGATATTTGTATAAAGAGAGAACTTGAATATTCTTATCTATGTATTGGAGTTCAAAAACACAGTAACACTATAGACCTTTTTAAAACAGCTGATACACTTGGAGTTAAATATATGCTTGCAAAGGATATTATAGATAATGACAATTGGAAGCTGATGGAAGATATAGATGACTTTATAAAATTAAAAGATTATCTATATGTAACTATATGCTCCGATGTATTTTCTACAGCTTTTGCACCAGGAGTAAGTTCATCACAGCCACTTGGGTTAGATCCGGAACGTGTATTAAAGTTTCTTAAATACATTTTAAGGTCAAATAAGGTAGTAAGTTTTGATATAGCTGAGGTATCACCAAGATTTGATCAAGATGATGTTACAGCGAATTTGGCCGCTGTATTAATTTTTTCTGTTGTCAATACCATTTGTGGAATAAATAGGTTGTCGGCTTCTTCTTATTGATAGTGGGGGATATTTAAGTTAAAGCTATTGACATTAAGATTGAAAGAATGTATATTGTAAATAAGAAGTTAATTGTATGAAATTGAATTTTGCACAATTAATGTAAAATATGATAGAATAGTAATTGCTTTATTAACATATTTATTAATAGTAGGTGTTAATACTGAAATAATTACATTAAAGAGTTACTAATTATTAGATATTAAAAGGAGAGAGTAAAATGAAAATTATAGCTTTAAAATTTTATAAAAATGGCGAGATGAGGGAGGCGTTTGCACTAGGCGGCTCTATGAAGAAGGAAGATGTTGACCAAAATAAAGTATACCCAGCTAGTTTACAGAATTATTTAATAGATACAGGAAAAGAACTTATTTTAGTAGATACAGGACTTCCAGTTGAAACAGCACCTTTTGAACGAACTCCAAATCAAATGTTATACATGGGAGATAAAATTGCTGATTTTGCAGCCGCTCTAAAAAATGTTGGATATAAACCTTCTGATATTGATAAAGTTGTAATTACTCATAAACATCCTGATCATTCTGGAGAGCTGAGATTATTTAATGACTCTAAAATTTATATATCCGAAACTGAAGCAAATGATATGAAATTGGATTCAAAGAATATAATTAAAGTTAATTTTAAGGATGGTAAATATAAAAACTTTGACAGTAGTCAGATAATAGCTGATGGGATTATAATGTTACCTGCCCCTGGTCATACTAATGGAAATTCCATAGTTGTTGTAGAAGATAATGCATTGTATTACATGATTCATGGGGATATAACATACACAGATGAGGCCTTAAGAAGAAATGAACTCTCGGTTGTATTCGAGGATAAAGACTTAGCCGCTAAAAGTTTATCAAAGGTTAGAGAATTTATTAAGCAAAATGATACAGTTTATTTATCAACTCATACTCCTGAAGGTGTCAATTCTTTGGAGAAAAAATTGGTTATGAAATTATAATAAGTTAATTATAAATAAATCTAATTTTAAAATAAAGGGGATTAAAAAATGTTAAATTTTAATTATTCAATACAGACAGAAATATTTTTTGGAAAAAATAAAATAAATAAACTTGCAGAAAACGTAAAGAAGTATGGCTCAAAAGTTTTGCTAGTTTACGGTGGTGGTAGCATAAAGAAAAGCGGATTATATGGTAAAATCACAGATATATTTAACAAAAATGAAATAAAATTCTTTGAGTTATCAGGTGTAGAGCCTAACCCAAGAATATCAAGTGTAAAAAAAGGGATTGAAATATGCAGAGAAAATAAAGTAGACCTTATACTTGCGGTAGGTGGAGGAAGTGTAATTGACTGCTCAAAGGTAATAGCAGCTGGCTATTATTATGATGGTGATGCATGGGACATTGTACTTGATCCAAGAAAAATAAGTAAAGTTCTCCCAATTGCAACTATATTAACATTAGCGGCGACTGGTTCTGAAATGGATGCAGGAGCAGTAATTACAAATCTAGAAACTAGTGAAAAATTAGGCACTGGTAATAAAGATATGGCACCTAAGTTTTCAATATTAGACCCTACCTATACATTTTCAGTGCCTGCAAATCAAACAGCAGCAGGTACAGCTGATATCATGAGCCATATTTTTGAAGTGTACTTTAGTAATACAAATGAAGCTTTTATGCAAAATAGAATGGCAGAAGCACTTCTTAAAACTTGTATAAAATATGGAGAAATAGCAATGTCTGACCCTACAAATTATGAAGCAAGATCTAATTTAATGTGGACATCAAGTCTTGCTATAAATGGTTTATTAAGTTATGGAAAAGAAACAGAGTGGAGTGTTCATGGAATGGAGCATGAGTTAAGTGCATTTTATGATATTACTCATGGAGTTGGGCTTGCAATTTTAACACCACATTGGATGGAGTACGCGCTAAATGATAATACAGTAAACAAGTTTGTTGAATATGGAGTTAATGTTTGGGGACTTGATGCTAGTTGTGACAAATATGAAATAGCTCATAATGCTATTAAAAAAACAAGAGAGCACTTTGCATCATTAGGAATACCTTCCACATTAAGAGAAGTTGGAATTAAGGAAGAAAAACTAGAAGAAATGGCAAAACAAGCTACTGTACGTGGAAAACTTGGAAGCTTCAAACCTTTAGATGCACAGGATGTACTAAATATATATAAAGCTGCTTTTTAGAAAACATTTTCAATAAGGGTAATTTTACGAAATTTAATTAATAACAAATAAGTATAATCAAAGAACTCGCTGTAAAGCGGGTTCTTTGATTTGTAGCAAAGTCACGTTGTAAAAGGATTGCGATCAATTTGCTTTGCTAATGGAAACAAGAAATATAAAAGATGACGAAATTATCACTCAAAGATTGTTAAGCAGAGCTGAATTTGGATATTTATAAAATAGAAATTAACTATAATAGCGGAAAGAACCACTCTTAGATTAACATACACATCATAGTATATTCATTGAAAATTTGATATAATGTTACTATAATTATTATAAAGGATGTGAAAGTTTTGGAACTAAAGGATACAGATATTGATATTATAAAAGAATTTTTAATTGAAAAAATAAAACCATTTCTTATATATATATTTGGGTCATATGCAAAAGGGACCTCACACTCAAATAGTGATATTGATATAGCATTTTTAAGTGATGGAGCTTTTAGTGAATATGAAATATTTATGAATGCACAAGAATTAGCATGTTTGCTTAATAGAGAAATTGATCTTGTAGACTTAAAAAAGTCATCTACAGTATTTAAAGCTCAAGTAGTTGGGACAGGAAAAACAATTTTTTGTAATAATGATACGAGAAGAATGTATTTTGAAATGTATACATTCAAAGAATATGCCTTATTAAATGAAGAACGAGCAGTTATATTAGAGAATATAAAGAAGAGAGGAAATATATATGGGTAATGATGTGATTTATAATAAGGTTGAAATTATTGAGAGATGTTTAATAAGAATTAATGAAGTATATGATAACAATACTGATAACCTAAAGGATTATACGAAACAAGATTCTATAATATTAAATATTCAAAGAGTCTGTGAAGCGTGTATAGATTTAGCAATGCACATTGTTTCTGAAAAAAAGTTAGGCATACCACAGAATAGTAGAGATGCTTTTGAGGTTTTGTGTAGTAATGGTTTAATTAACAGTAACTTAATGAATAAGTTAAAAGCTATGGTTGGATTTAGAAACATAGCAGTACATAACTATCAAGCTATTAATTTGAAAATTGTGCAAGAGATTATAGAAAAACATTTAAGTGATGTTAGCGAGTTTTCTAAGATTATTATGAAGAAAATATAAAAGGTATTTAGTTACGACAATGTATAAAAGAATATAGAATTGTAACCAGAAAATTCAGTGGATCAAAGTAATAATGTAATTGTTATGACTGATGAATTTGTTGTAAACACAATTATTAGGCCCCCCGATATCCCATTAGGTAGGGCCAGCAATATCTATTTTGTAAGCTTAATTATTATCTCTTTATGTTGTGGGTACTTATTTAATAGACCTGCTCTTTCAAATATTTCAAAGTCTTTAAAGTCAAATCCAGGGGATACCATACAGCCAACAAGAGAGTAACCTGAGCTATTCATAGCAGAACCAAAGATATAATTCTTAGGTACTAGAAATTGGGGAACCTCTCCATTTTTTGCATTAAGACCTAGTTGTCTAGTAATAAGTTCTCCATTTGGACTTATCATATATATTGAAAGCGGAGAACCTGCATGATAGTACCACATTTCATCTGATTTTAATCTATGAAAACTTGAAATTTCTCCATCTCTTAATAAAAAATAAATGCTAGTCCAAAGTATTCTTTCACCCTCAAATTTTGTTCTTAATTCATTTGAACTAATGTTTTCACATGAGTCAAAGCTACTTTTGTAAAAACCACCTTCAGGATGAGGTTCCATATTTAATGAGTTAATAAAGTATTGTGATGAGTACATAATTTATCTCCTTTATAAAAATATATTGTATATAGATTATATTGCTACTTCATACAGCAAAATAAATAATCATAACTACATATTCAGTTTATCATTTTAGCAAAGAAATTAATAGGGAGATTCGAATCCTTATAAATGAAATGGGGAAATAGTTACTGAGCTTTGTTTAAACTCTAAGGAAGAATATAAGTATGGATACTATAAAGTGGCTCGGGAAAAGACCTCAATTGTTAATCTACACAAAATAATTAATAATTGAAGATTAATTTGGGATTAAGTCGCAATTTAAGGTACAATATAGAGTATAAATATAATCAAGAACACTATTGGTATTGAAAAAGATACTCATATAATAACGAATGTTATTGGAAAGAGCGGGTTCGAAGTATACTTGCAATTTATAGGAACATTCTATAAGGATATAGGTGGTGATTAAAAATGCTCAAAAATATTCTTCTAAATTATTTAAGTGATGCTAAATTGAAATATTCAATTTACATTAAGGAACTAAATCAGGGCAAGATTTGTGAAATAAATCAATTTAAAATAGTACCCTCAGCTTCCATAATAAAACTTTTTATCATGGGGTCAACTTTAGAAAAAGTATCCACTGGGACCTTATCTTTAAAAGATAGGATAACTATAAATAAAAAAGAAAAAGTTCCATTTAGTATCTTAACTCTTCTTGACGATGATAATTCATATACTATAAATGATTTAATTTTATTAATGATTATACAAAGTGACAATACAGCAACTAACAAACTCATTGATATCATAGGTTTCGGTTCTATTAATGCTTTCATAAAAAAGCATAATTTTAACAGCTCTACGCTGCAAAGAAAGATGATGGACAATGAATCTAGACTTAAGGGCATTGACAATTTATGCAATATTTCTGATTGCGCTCTATTCCTAGAACTTATCTATAATGGTAAACTAATTAATGAAGAATATAGTAAACTCATGGTAAGTATATTAACTCACCAGTTAGACGATTCAATGATGAAGATTAATTTACCTACTAATATTACTATAGCCCATAAAACTGGAGATTTAGACTTTTCAAAACATGATGTTGGTATTGTATATACATCTAAAACCGATTATATTTTTTCTATGTTTACCTGGGAAGCTATCAGTGATAATTACGCAAAAAACTTAATAGGCAATATTTCTCAAATAACTTATGATTATTTTATGAATGGAGGAGAATATTTTGAAAATCACCGATATTGAAATAGGATATATTTCTGTGCCTTTAAAAACACCCTTTAAAACTGCAATAAGAACAGTAACTTCTGTAGAAGATATTATAGTTATGATTAAAACAGATTCAATTAGCGTTGGCTATGGCGAGGCTCCACCTACTGGTGTAATAACTGGCGACACTAGAGGCGCTATCGCGTCTGCTATTAATGATCATATTAAAAAAGCAATTATAGGTATGGACATAGAAAATTTTGAAGAAATCATGATCAAGTTAAACAAGTGTATTGTTAAAAATACTAGTGCCAAAGCCGCTATAGATATGGCTCTTTATGATCTTTATGGACAATTATATAAAGCACCCTTATATAAGTTACTTGGCGGTTATAGAAATGAACTTATAACTGATATAACTATAAGTGTAAATGACCAAGAGGTGATGGCTAAAGATAGTCTCCACGCAATTGGACTTGGCTATAAAACACTAAAAATAAAAGTAGGTACCGATTCGGCCACAGATATAAAAAGGTTAAAAGCTATAAGAGACATTGTTGGTCCAAACGTGAATATCAGAATTGATGCAAATCAAGGCTGGAAACCTAAAGAAGCCGTTTTGACACTTAGAAAAATGGAGGATGCTGGACTAGATATTGAATTTGTTGAACAACCCGTTAAGGCCCATGATATAGAAGGTTTAAAGTTTGTTACTGATAATATTTCTATACCAGTTATGGCCGATGAGAGTGTTTTTTCTCCTATGGATGCTCTTAAAATCATGCAGATTCGTGCGGCTGATCTCATCAATATAAAGCTTATGAAGACCGGTGGAATTTACAATGCATTAAAGATATGTTCAATAGCCCAGGTTTATGGAGTTGAATGTATGATGGGCTGCATGTTAGAAGCAAAAATCAGTGTTACAGCAGCTGCACATCTTGCAGCAGCCAAAAGCATTATTACAAAAATAGATTTAGATGGTCCAATACTCTGTAGCACTGATCCCATAATAGGCGGTTCGATTTTTAATGAAAGCCTAATAAAGTTTTCAAATGCACCTGGCCTTGGGATTAGTGGAATATTGGGGATTAATTGTTCATAAAAACCCCTGGGGTAGTGAATGATGCAGCCATTATTACAGTATGAAAAGTATAATTAATTATTATAAAGGATGTGAAGTTTTGGAACTAAAGGATACAGATATTGATATTATAAAAGAATTTTTAATTAGTAGGGGGTGAGTGTTATGGATGCTATAATGGAATTTATATTTGACATGCTAATTAAGTTATTAACAGGTAAAAAACCAAAACGTAAGTTAATAGAGAGTATAAATAGTACTAAAGGATATAATAAAGATAATCATTTTGATAAAACAGTAAATAGGTATAGCAAACATTCAATATCAACTGAAAGTAAGAATAGAGAAACAAAAGTAATCACGGAGACATTAGGATTTGATACTAAAAGTGGAATGGTTGGGTATACTGAAAATGGTTCAGGAAGGTTAATAATATTAAATAATAAATAGAAATTGAGTGGGGGAACATTGAAGTATTCATCATGCATAAAATAAGAACTCTTGTAAGAAACGGGTATTCATTTTAAAAGATGGATGCCCTATTTTTATAGAATGTCTCTTGAATAACTGATTCAATTATATCACAGAGTATTTATTCTATAATGTGGAAATAGTTACTGAACTTTGTGTAAAATATAAGGAAGAGTATAGCTGAATTCACGACTGTGTTATAATAAGTTTATCTAAGGTGGATGTATCTAACAAGTGTTTAAAATAATGGGATTGATATTTTAATTCTATACAGCCTGAAAATACGAAAAAGAGAAAGAGGAGAACAATAATATTGAATATTGAAGAAAATCTCATCCTTATAAAGGGTGAGGATAAGACAGAGAAGGTTATTACTTGTGTAAATAATAATGGTAAGTGTTTAGTTACATTTGATAATAATAAAACATATACATATAGCAGTAATAATGTTAAGTGGTTTAGAAATCCTATTGAGATTAATGCAGAAACTACAATAATATATGAAAACAATGGACCTATATCAGGTGTTGTTAAAATATTTAAGTTTGAAGAGCACATTAGAGTATGCTTTAAATCTGGATACAAAAAGCTTTTTAATATATCGGATATATTAATGGAAAAAACTAGTCTAAATAATAAAATTTCAAATAATTATTTTGAGTATTTAAAGAAACTAGCAGCAAATGTTAGTATTACATTAGATGATGAAAGTAGTTTTTTGAGTAAGCAGTATAATAAAATAAAAATTATTAGTCCTAGAAGTGTTTTATCATCCTATTTAAAAGTACAAGCTCTTAAAAAAAGAAAAATCACCAATGAAATAATATTTCCGTTTGGATTTAATATTAGTCAAAAAAGTGCAACTGAAAAGGCTTTAAGTAATCAAATAAGTGTTATTGAGGGCCCTCCTGGAACTGGTAAAACTCAAACAATATTAAATATTATAGCGAATGCTATTATTAATAATGAAACTGTTGCAGTTGTTTCTAACAATAATTCAGCCACTGCAAATGTACTAGAAAAACTCCAAAAATATGATGTAGGTTTTATATCAGCATATTTAGGGAATAAAGAGAATAAAGATGAATTTTTTGAAAGTCAAAAGGATTCATATCCTGATATGAAAGAGTGGAAAATAGAAAATGAGAAGTTAGAAATATTGAAAAGTAGTTTAATGACTTCCAAGCAAAGACTGGATGATATGCTCCATGAACAAAATAAATTAGCTACATTAAAAGAAGAGTTTTCTGAGTTAGACCTTGAGGTAGAGTATTTCAACAAATATTATGATGAAAATAAATATAGGATACAACCTTATAGGTCTATCTACAAGCTAGATTCAAATGATGTAATGTCGATACTCGCAAAGTATGAAATCATTTTAGGAAAGTATGGATTATTTAAATTAAGACATAAAATTATAAATATAATTCGGTATGGTATCATAAGCTTTAAATTTTATAAAAACTCTAATGAAGCTATAGTGGATTATTTAAAAAAAGTCTATTATGAATTAAAATCGAGTGAACTAAGTAGAACTATCGATTTATTATCAAATAAACTAGAAAAGAATAATTTTGAAGATCTAATGCGTCAATACAGTGAAGACTCTATGCAGGTTCTTAAATCTAATTTGGCTAGAAAGTTTACATCAAAAGGTAATAGAACTATATTTACAAAAGATATTTTATGGAAAAACATTGAGGGTTTTCTAAAGGAATATCCAGTAATACTTAGTACTACACATTCTCTAAGAAGCTGTGTAAGTGAAAACTATTTGTTTGATTACGTTATTGTTGATGAAGCTTCTCAGGTTGATATAGTAACTGGTTCACTAGCTTTATCTTGTGCAAAAAATGTTGTTATTGTTGGAGATTTAAAACAATTACCTAATGTTGTGACAGATGAAGTTAAAAATAAAAGCGATATAATTTTTAAACAATATAACTTAAATGAAGCCTTCAATTATGCTCAAAATAGTTTATTATCCTCAATAACAAAATTATATAGTGATGTTCCAAAGACTTTACTTCGAGAACACTATAGATGTCATCCTAAAATAATAGGATTCTGTAACAAGAAATTTTATAACAATGAATTAATTATATTAACGAATGAGAGTGTTGGGGATAAGCCACTTGTAGTATATAAAACATCTAAGGGAAATCATGCAAGAGGAAATTTTAATCAAAGACAAATAGATGTAATACTTGATGAAGTAATTCCAAAATTAAATTTAGAGAAATCTTCTAAAGAGATTGGTGTTATTTCACCATATAGATTGCAAGTAGATGAACTAAAGAAGCTAATTAAAACTGATAATATTGAAGTGGATACAGTACATAAATATCAAGGTAGAGAAAAAGATACTATTATTTTGACTACTGTTGCAAATCAGATAAATGATTTTATAGATGATCCTAATCTTATAAATGTTGCAGTATCAAGGGCAGAAAGTAAATTGATTCTTATAGTTTCTGATAGTGATATAGCAAGTGATAATACTAATATAGGTGATTTAATTAAATATATACAATATAATAATTTTGAAATTATTAATAGCAATATATCTTCAGTATTTGATTTTCTTTATAGCAATTATTCTAAAAAATTATTAGAAATATTAAATAAGAACAAGAGGGTTTCTGAATTTGCATCAGAAAATTTAATGAATATGGTAATTGAAAAAGTATTATGTCAGGAGAAGTTTAAATTCCTTGATGTAGTATTACACCAACCACTTAAAATGTTAATTAAGGATACATCTAAGCTAACAGAGATAGAACACAAATTTGTTAAAAACATTTTAACGCATACAGATTTTATTATCTTTAATAAGTTAGATAAAATGCCAGTGCTAGTGGTGGAAGTGGATGGTTATGCGTTTCATGCTAATAATAAAGTACAATTAGAACGCGATAAAATGAAGGATGAGATACTAACCAAATATAATATACCTATTTTGAGAATAAGTACAAATGGAAGTGGCGAAGAGTTAAAATTAAGTAACAAACTTTCTGAGGTGTTAAAAATCAAATTTTGAGGTAAAAGCCGATGACACCGTGAAAATCATAGTTAAGGAAATACAATTTAAAGGAAAGGACATTATTTACACGGTAACTGTTTCAATTCATTATTAATCTTTACTTAAAAAATTTCCTAAGTTAATTATATGTTGTTCATATATTCCAAAGCCTATTTTACATTTTTCATTGAAAGCTTCTACAGTATAACTAAGCTTTCTGCCTTCAATAGCTACCAATGTCGCTTTTACGGTAACTTTCGTGTTAATAGAAGTTGGATTTATATGTTCAACATTAATTTTGGTTCCAACGGATCTATAATTCTGAGGCATATTATCCACTACTATATGATTAGCTGTATCTTCTATAAATCTAATCATGCTAGGGGTAGAAAGTGTAGTGACACCTTTATTTCCAATAAAGTCTGCTGTATCTTCTGATTTCACTATATATTCATTAACTAATGTTTCTCCAATCTTAAAAAGAGCATTAAAGTCCATTTGATAATCATCCTTTCATTTGTGTTATTAAGTTATTATATAAAAATCCATAAATTATTATAACATATCTTTCATGAACGAAAAATTAGCTAAGTAGTTTTAAACCAATGTGGTAAAATTTCTTTAAAACATATAAATCGAGTCATGTGATAAATAGACGAAGCAAAGAAAGAAATCAACAATATAGTGGATCCCTTTCATGCCAGCATCCAACTGTCACTCTTAATCATTCGGTTTATTTAAAGTAAATTTTGAATTTGTGTTTCAATACTCATTGGTTCAATAGGAGATTCAAATCTTCCTACAACATTTCCTTGTCTATCTATTAAGAATTTAGTAAAATTCCATTTGATTGAATCATCTAATAAATATTCAGGAAAATTTTCTTTTAGAACTGAAGAGATCATTTTGCCGCTTGGATCATTCATGTCAAATCCTTCAAATGCTAATTGGCTAGTTAAATATTTAAATAAAGGATGGATGTTATTACCTCTAACCTGAACCTTTTCTGATAGTGGGAAAGTTACTCCAAAATTTATTTCACAAAACTGTTTTACCTCTTGATTGTTTGCAGGTTCTTGCTTAGCAAATTCATTAGATGGAAAACCAAGTATTTCAAAGCCTTCAGCATTATGTTTCTCATAGAGTTTTTGTAGATCTTTGTATTGTGGGGTAAAACCGCATTTACTTGCAGTATTTACAATTAATAACACCTTGCCTTTAAATTGATTAAGTGTTTCATCCTCGCCATCAATAGTTTTAAACTTAAAGTCATAAATTGTCATAATATAAAATCCTCCTTTATATGCTTATCTAATTAATATGGTTGCTATCTCGGTTGAACTTATTCAATTACATAAAATTAAATTGAATGAAATCTATTTCTATTTAAAGATATCATTTTAGTTACATAATGTCAAGTATCAGTCTTAATAATAGGTAATATCCTCAAAGTGAAATTAACACAACTAAAGTAAGTAACCCCATATCATCGTTAGATATGGGGTTACTTACGATGAAATATTCAAAAAGTAAGAATTATTTCTTTTTAAGTAAATCATAAATCTTCTTAATATATATATTAATGCTAACTAAAGATACTGTAATAACTCCAAGAAAAAAACTTTGCCAATCATATTCATTCATTATCTTCCTCCTACCCATATAATTCTACAAATCCGTTTAAAAACATATATAATCATACCATTATTTACATAAATTAAATATAGATACATTTTAATCTACATAGATTTCTGTATATCTACAAAGATATTCCGTTTGTGCAATAAAACTTACGTTTAACGTCATTCGGATTATCATATAAGTTTATATATGATAACATAAAATACATAGTTTGGTGACATGAAATAATGCCAACAAAAGGTATAGTTTTTATGTTACTAGCCTCTGAAATTTGTCTATGTCAGGGAGCTGGAATTACGGACTTAATTATATAAATAAAGGGATTAGTTGTTTAAAACAGACTTTACATGATTCTAAAATGATAATAAAAGGAGATGGAAATGAAAATGTGGAACTTATAAGCTCAATGTTTAAATTTTTAGTACCATTTTTAATGGTTTTCTTTTCTGTTCAAATTATTCTATATGTTGTTGATGATAAATTTAATATATTTACCCCACTTCAGAAATTCATTAAGAAAAGTAGTAAAGAAAATTTGATACGTATATTTGTTTTTATTATATCACTTGGTTTATTCCTACTTATCGGTAATTATATTACTCCTAATGATTTCGAGTTTGGAATTTTAGCTGGTGGTTACTACGGAATAGTATTCACAATATTACCAAGACATTAAAAAATAACATATGATATAGATTGATAACATGATGCATTGTTTTGTTACGATTATATAAGTTGCGAGGCGGATATGAATATGTGGCATATAGTATTTAGTACATAAGTATATGATATCAAAAAATATTATTTTTATAGTTTATGAAAATTAGTGTGGGGGTATCAATATATGGACAACTTGTTTGAAAAAATAAAGGTAAAAAAAGTTTTATTGTTTAATATACTTGCAATTATATTAACTTTTTTATTATTACAAATACCAGTTATAAACAATATATATTTAAAAGATAAGTACGTAGCTGAAATTATGCTAAGTATTATATTGTTAGTTTTTGTTGGTCTAATGGTATTCAGAGGTAACAACACAATGAAAACAGATTTAGTTAGTTGCATTAAAAGAATAAGTTATAAAAAAATAGCCAGATTATACATATTAAATATAGGTCTTTACATTGGAGTAGGTCTTATTTTATTAGTAGGTACACATGCAACCGCTAAAGTCCAACTTTAATCTATTTGATATCTGGTGTAACAACAGCACCAATAATTGAAGAATTGTTTTTTAGAGGGTTATTGTTGAATAAATTGAAGTTTAAGACAGGTATCAGATTTGCAATCTTAATATCTGCGACAATATTTGCAATACTTCACTTTGATTTAAATTTTATAGGTAGGTTTTTTATGGGTGTGTTAAGTGCATTATTATATATAGAAACCAAGAATATTGTAAACTGTATTATTTTTCATATGTTATGTAATTTTAGCATTTTCCTATTTGTTGTTCTATCGCAATATGTTCATATACCTATGTCCAATTCAGATGGTACACCACAACCTTTAATAATAGTTGTATTTTATTCATCTATAGTCATATCTATTGTAATGAACATTAAATATATAAAAAATAATTTACCAAGGAAAAGAAGTATATCATTATAATTAATAACAAAGATTCAAATATAATATAGTTGAAATGGAGGTAAATATTAATGATTATAAATTGTTTAAATTGTAATATAGAAATGAAAGAGGCGGGTATCAATGTTGGTGCAAATCCTTTTGTACTTCAAAAGGGAATAAACGGAGTAAAAAAAATATTTTCTGAGGGGTCAAGACTAAGAGCATTTGTGTGTACTAAATGTGGGAGGGTTGAATTTATAGCAGAGAAGCCAGAAATTTTTAAAGATGATGTTTCAGTAAAGTAATAATTATGCTAAAAAACAACACATTTATATTGGTGAAATCCATATAGATTTAGACTGCTATTACAATGTTAATTTTGTTAATTGTCATGTTATTACCTCAAAAGAGAACCCGTTGAAGTGGTGGAGATTGATGTAGAGTAATAGATATATTCGTCTAACCTTACTTAAGACATTCTTTAATCTTCACAAATATACTTCATTTTAGAATTCATGGTATAATTAAACAAATATTTTATGACGAAGTTACAAGGTAGGGGAATGTATGTTTATAGAAACTAATCCAAAAGAAAAAATTTATAGAGATTTAATAGATTTAGCTTTCGAAGTTTGTAATGAATTTGTATTAGTGTTAAGGAGTGATATGGATATAAATACTAATATTAATCACGTTTTAGAAAAATTACAACCTTCTTTAAAAGAAGTAAAAGAGCAATTTGAATGGCCAGGTACAATATACCGTGGCGATAAACCAGCATTAGTATATTATTATAGTACTGATAATTATGCTAAAGAAATATTAAAGCAAGTATCAAATTCACTATATGATTGGGTTCAGCCAGACTTACCAGAGGATTTGTCTTTTATGAAAAATAATGAGCCGTGGCTAATTAACACTTCACATGAATACGAAAGATATATATTAACAGAGGATAGAGAAGAAATTGATAAGATTGCAAAAATCGCAGATCCTAAATAATAAACATTCAATAGATATTTTATAACACAATCGTATAAAAAAAGAACTAATCTTAGGGAGGATTTAGCATGGCAAAGTATGAAAAGACTATTAGTGGTCAATTTGAGGAAGTACTTCATCAGTTGGAAAACGATATTGGTAGCAGTGGCATAACTATGAATTTAGTGGATGAAAGCGACTACACTTATGGAGACACCAATATAGCGGTTAGGGTATATGATAAATATTTTATGAGGAACGGCAATAGAGCAAGTTTAAGCCTTACTGTGGTAGGTAAGGGGAGTAACATTTTTATTTCTGCAATCGGTGCTGGTGGAGGAAAAGGTATTATTTTTAACTTCAGTCTCGGTGCTGAAGATGACATGGTGGCGGTAGTAGAAAGAAGTGTAGAAGGAATGAATAACTCTTATTGAGTTATTCATTTGCAACTTTCTTAAGCATGAGTTGTAACTGTAACCTATATTGTAACAGGCAACCATCTAATTGATGTATTTGGAATATATTAATATTATTTAACTATTCTAATGAACTAATTAAGACGTCTATAAATAATATATGTTATTCCTAATAACATGAATATTACATATATTACTGTGAGAACATTAGATATTTTCTTTAACTCTTTTTTCTCTTTTTTATAATCATCTCGACTAAGTATTTTGTTCCTATTAGGAAAAAAAGGTACGGCTAATGGTAGAATAAGAAAATTTATTAATAATATTAACACATCATATCTAATAATTCCTGTAGGGTTAGCAAACAATTTGAATTCAAATAACATACTAATTGTAGTTAATACACTTATAATTATTGACAGTGTAGTTAAGAATTCTCCGATTTTTTTATTTTCTTTGAAAGAAACGCTAAATCCCTTTAATTCAAGATAATATAATAATAATGTTAAAAGACTTAAACCCTCTATACCAAAGAAAATCACATTAATACTAATAACACCACTACCGGAAACTAGTTTATAAAGAGAATATCCCATTAAAGTCAATATTGTTATTATAACGGAAACTCTGATTGCTTTATTCATTGCGTATTGATGTAATTCATCATCGTCTACAGTTAATGTCATAAAAAAACAAGCTATTATAAAAGTGGCAAACACAACATGTGCAGACAAAAATATATTCCCTAAATTATTCATTATTTATCCTCCTCAACGATCTCAAAAACTTCATTAATGCTTTTATTAAAGTAATTTGCTATAGAAAAAGTCAGTTTTAGAGAGGGATTAAAAGTTCCACGTTCTATTTCTAAAATAGTACTTCTATTTACTCCTAAATCTATAGCCAAGTCTTCTTGTGTTAAATTTCTTTCAGCTCTAAGAACTTTTATCTTTGTATTAAATAACTTTTTTCTTTTTACCATAATACGCCTCCTTATAAATTTATTATATTATCAATGTTGTATATAGTCAACAAAAAGTTGATTATAATTATTATAATAGTATATATAGTTATCAATTAAAGGTCTTAGCCTATTAAATTTGCTATGAGAATAAGGGCCTTAATTGTTGGACTATTAGTTATTTACGAAATAATCAAAAGTAATTTATTATAAATATGGTATGATTAGTTGGTAATGCATAAAAATACATAATAAAATTTCTTATGTATTATTGAAATCAGAAGGGGTGTGGGAATGAACTATTTTTATGGAACTGTATTTATAGAAATGATTGTTGGAATTTTTTATATTTATAAGATAGGAACGGTTATAAAATTATTTCAAAAGGAGAGAAAAAAGATTTATCTAGTATTGATAATTATATTAGTTCCGCTAGGCGGTTGGCTTTTTTATAATGTTACGTTACCTAAAATTAAGGATATAAAGTATGCTTTGAATGGAAAGTTGTTAGTATACGAGGGGACAGCACAAAAAACGTATATGGCTGGATCTAATTCATTTATTTTAGATGGTAAAGAATATCAATATAATCCTTGGAAATTTAAACCTATAGAAAAAAGCAGATATAAGCTTTATTATTTACCTACTAGTAAATTTGTTGTGAAATATGAAAAAGAACAATAAATTTAGCGACTAGTTACTTGTATTAATATTTCATTATTTGAGGAGGATTTTATGAGCATAAAAATGGTGCACCATGTCTGTATTCAAACAGAAAAATATGAGGAATCATTTCAATTTTACACTAAGGTTTTAGAATTTAAATTAGTTACAGAAACAGCAGATTTCCATAAAAGAGCTTTTAATACATGGTTAAGACTGGGAACATTTATGATTGAATTACAGACGGGTAAAAATGGCGATAAATTAAAGAAGTGGAGTTCATTAGACCAAGGAATAGTTCATATGTGTTTTTTAGTGGATAATGTTCAAGAAGAGTTTGATAGGATAAAAAAATTAGGCTATACCAATTTTAAGATTAAAAATGGAGAAGAAATATATAAAGTTGAGGGCGGATATTTATTTAAAATTAAGGCACCTGAAGGTACTGAAATTGAAATAAGAGATACACAGATATAAAAATCTAAATTGGTATGGGGAGTTTTTATTATTTGATTTCAGTTTTTAGTAATAAATAAGATAGATTAAAGATAAGCCACCTAATGTCGCTAATTGGTAGTGGTTCTAAAGAAACTGCGTTAGTTAATAAGCGTATCCCAACTCGAAACAAAATTCAAATGCAACTTATAGTTGGCAAAAATGTTATGCTTAATTGGTAGTAATATGATTGTCTTATCAGTAAACTTATTTAGGGGTGGTTTAAAATGACTTTCCTGCAACAAGTGCATTAAGTGTTTTTTTCATGGCGGAATTATTAAATAATAGATTAACTGGATGTTATTTTTAGTTAAATCATCACCTTCGGTGCTGCAATCTTAATATAGAGAGGAAGAATGTATAATGAATTTATGTAGAAATGATAAATGCTGGTGTGGAAGTGGAATAAAATATAAGAATTGCCATTTGAATTTTGATAAAAAGTTAAAAACCTTGAAGAATCAAGGCTGCATAGTTCCAACAAGAAATCTTATTAAAAATAAAGATCAAATTGAAGGAATCAGAAAAAGTGCTAAAATTAATAATGGTCTTTTAGATTTAATTAGTGAAAATATTAAAGAAGGAATGACTACAGAAGAAATTAATAGACTAGCTCATGAATATACAATATATCATGGTGGAATTCCGGCAACTCTTAATTATGATGGATTTCCCAAAAGTATTTGTACATCAATTAATGATGAAGTGTGTCATGGAATACCAAGCGAAGATATAGTACTAAAAAATGGTGATATTATAAATGTTGATGCAACTACTATACTTAATGAATATTATTCAGATGCGTCAAGAATGTTTATGATTGGACAAGTAAGTGATGAAGCTAGAAAGATAGTAGAAACAGCTAAGGAATGTTTGTATAAAGGAATAGAAGCAGTGAAACCTTGGAGTTTTTTAGGTGACATAGGCGCAGCGGTACAAGAATATGCAGAAAGTAATGGATACTCAGTAGTTAGGGATTTTGGAGGGCATGGGGTTGGACTAGATATTCATGAGGAGCCATTTGTTTTTCATTTTGGAACTAAAGGAACAGATATGATTTTGGCGCCGGGAATGGTATTTACGATTGAACCAATGATAAATGGCGGTAGCCATGAAATATTTATAGATGAGGATAATGGATGGACAGCATTTACTGCGGATGGATCACTTTCAGCACAATGGGAGCATACAATTCTTGTAACCGAAGACGGAATGGAAATAATATCGAAATAACAATGATTCTTTAAAATAGTATAAAATTTTTTAATGTTTTGTTGTAAATAAAGATTATATCAAAAGTCCAATTCATGAATTATGTAAAAGATAACTTTCATTTATAATGCAAAAAGCCTTGACTTGTACCCTACGGACACCGTTATACTAAATTTAAAGGTTAGCTAACTTTTAAGTTTACGGAGGTGCTATTAATGAATATTAAAGTTGTATCGGAAAAAACCGGATTGACCAAAAGAGCAATAAAATATTATGAAAGTGAGGGATTAATTAGTCCCTTAAAAAATAATGATAATAACTATAGGGAATATACAGATAATGATATTGTAAAACTTAATTTGATTGGTGCACTAAGAATTATAGACATACCAATATGTGAAATAAAGAGGTTAGTATCGGGGGATAAAGGGCTACAGGACATTATGAATGATACTCTAGTAAAAGTTACTGAAACTATAAACAATTTAGAAAAAACTAAACTTATTCTTAGCAATCTTATTAATAAAGAGACCAAGGATTACTATAGTGTTGGTGAACAAGTCATAAGACTAAAAGAAACTTTAGAGCTTTCCTTAGCTGAAAAAAAGGAGTTTGTGTCAAACGCATTGATTAGAATTTTTCCTGGCAATTTCGGTGAGATTTTTGTGAGTAGCTTTAAACCTTTTTTAAACATTACTATAGACAATAATGAAAAGAAAGAAGCATGGTTAAGGCTTGTAGAGGTTTTGGATAACTTGGATGAATTAGATGATAATGATGAATTAGCTAAAGGTATAAGCAGTATAGGCAATGATAAAATTCAATTTTTAAATGAAAAGCGTCAAAATGATATGATAAATCTTTTAAGTGGAGATATGGCAACAAGAGAAGAATATAAACAAAATATTATTTCAATGATAAAATTAATAAATGAAACTGGAGAAGACGAAAAGAATTTTACCGAAGCTTTAATTAAATCTTATGATATGCTTAATAGTATTGGAGTACCTGGAAAAACTTTTTATTTATATTTAGAAATATTAAATGAGGATTACAAACGATATACAGAAATCGATAAGGAAATATATATAGAAGCAATTGATGAAATCAAAAATGAATTAAGTGAGAAGATTAAAGATAAATTAGGGTTAAGTCTGGGAGAGTTTTTTGAAAATCTGAAAAAGTAAACAAGTAAACATAATAATTAATCTATAGTCTATTATTAAGATGATTACAATTAACCCATATCGATTATTAGGATATGGGTTTTTAACATATTGATGCTCTGAATGTAACATAATTAAGTTATATTCAAATTGAATCTAGGTGGCATTCTTTAATCTTCATAAATATACTTCATTTTAGAATTTATGGTATAATTAAACAAATATTTCGTGGTTAAGGTTAAATACATTAATTCTAGGGGGTAACTATATGATAAATAACTTTAAAGTATTGAGGGGAGATGTTGAAACTGCTATTAGTATAATGAAAGAGGTAACAAAATGGGGTCGTTCAGTTGGATTAAATGTTTGGAAAGACGAGCATCTTACAAGAGAAAAGTTATTGGTGGGTATCAATGAAGATGCCTTCTATATAGGAAAAGTTTCAGCTGATAATGCTTGTTGTATGATATTACAATGGGATGATGTTCTGTTTTGGCCCAAGGCAAAGGAGAACGAAGCAGGATATATACATAAGTTATGTGTTAGAAGAGAATATTCAGGAATAGGACTATCGCAAAAAATGGTGGAATTTGCTATAGCAGAATGTAGAAAAAGAAATATTGGTTATTTAAGATTAGATACAGGGTTTAATAAGAAAAAGTTATGCAATCTATACGAAAGTTTAGGTTTTAAATTTGTTGAAAAAATCCTATTAGATAATAGAGGTGAATTTGCTCTGTTTGAGATGAAAATACAATAGTTTGAAAAGGCAATGAAAAAGGTATATTTAGTGAGTATTTTTCTTTGGAATATTCATAGATTGAGTCACAATGGTATAGTACTGTGAATTCGTATATAAAGTAAATGCATAGAAGGATGGTGAAATATTGTAAACATTTTTTTATTGCTGACCATACTTAAGTGGTAAAAGACATTATAAACTATTTAAATTCTAATAAAATCCAAGGAAATGCATATGATGAAAAAGTTACAGATAAAGGTGGCTCAGTTATTAGTATTCAGTCTGCGGTGCGAGATAAAGTTACTAAATTTCCGGACGGTTCAACTGATAGAGTGAAACTCTATATTTTATGACGGATTGGTAATCAAGTGGGTAATAGAGAACACTCAATTAAAGATTAGAAGGGGATAAAATAATGGATGTGAAAATAAGAAAAGCAACTTTGAAAGATGTAAATGTGATTAGTAATATATATGCTTTAAGTTGGAAGTATGCCTATAAAGGTATTGTGCCACAAAAATATTTAGATGTATTGAAATGTAATTTTTGGGTATCGTCTTTTCGAAATTGGATAAATAATAATATATTAACGGCACAACTTATCAGTGAAAATGAAACACCAGTAGGCTGTGTTGCTTACGGTAAAGCAAGAGATGTTAACTTTGCTAATTGGGGAGAAATAGTTTCTATTTATTTACTTCCAGACCATTTCAGAAAAGGTTACGGGCAAAAATTATTACAGACAGCTATAATTGATATGAAACTAAATGGATATGAAAATTGTTACTTATGGGTGTTAAAAGAAAATATTAAAGCAAGGGATTTTTATGAATTTAATGGGTTTATTTGTAATAATGATGAATGTACTTGTGAAATTATGAAGAGACAATTAGTTGATGTGCGATATATTTTAACATTAAATAATCATACGAACTAATCATACCAAATTAGCATGATTAGTTCATAGCTTTCTTATACCGCGTCATAATGGTATAGAACTGTGAATCCGTATATAAAGTAAATACTTAGAAGTATGGTGAAATATCGAACGTAACTGTCTCATGTAAATAAACTATATTCGTCACGTTAGTAACTTTGCTAAATTTTACAATAGTTCACTAGAGCTTTTAAGAGAAAAAGAAATACGTGAATATCTACATTATTATATCATGGAAAAAAAATTAAGTGTATAAGAGTATCTTTTTAAGCTCACAGGAATAGACATAAATATTTGTTCTTGCTGCGGTAAGGGCAAAATACGCTTATTTTTAGAGAATAATAGGTATTTTATTGTGTAACTAATGAATAACTACAAAATATATTTTGTAGTATCAAAGGGAGGTATCAATAATGAAAATAGTTTTTATGGGAACTCCTGATTTTGCAGTTCCCTCATTGAAGAAAATGATAGAGAAATATAATGTAAGTGCGATTGTAACACAACCTGATAAGCCAAGTGGAAGAGGGAAAAAGGTAGCAATTTCACCAATCAAAGAGGTCGGACTATCGAATCAAATTCCAATTTTTCAGCCCGAAAAAATAAAAACAGATTCTGTAATTATTGATAAATTAAAAGAATTAAAACCTGATTTTATTATTGTTGTAGCATATGGTCAAATCATAACTAAGCATATACTTGACATACCAAGACTCGGATGTATTTGTCTACATGCATCTCTCCTCCCAATGTATAGGGGGTCAGCACCAATAAATTGGAGTTTAATAAATGGGGAAATAACAACTGGAAATACAACTATACTAATGGATACTGGTATAGATACGGGTGATATGCTTATGAGAAGTGAGGTTGACATATCTGAATCTATGACAGCAGGAGAATTGTACAACTTATTAAAAATAAACGGTGCTGAACTGTTAGATGAAACAATAAATGGAATTATCACAGGAAAAATTTGTGGGGTAAAACAACAGAGTGATGGAAGTTCTTATGTACAGATGTTAAACAAGCAAATGGCAAAGATTAATTGGAATGACAGTAGTATTAACATACATAATTTAATAAGAGGATTGAGTTATTGGCCATATAAAAATATAAACTCATGGCCAACTGCTCATACTTATTATAAAGATATTCCAATTAAAATATTCAAATCCAAGTCATTAGAGGCAAATATTATTAAACCACCTGGTTATATCATAGATGCAAATAATGAGGGAATTACAGTCGCCACCAATAACGGTATTCTGATTATAGAAATATTACAGTTTCCAGGGGGGAAACCTCTTGAGGTAAAAGAATTTTTAAAAGGAAATAAAATAGAAAAGGGCATTGTATTATCATAATTTTGAATAGTCTATATAGGACTACATTAGATGCAACTGCATGTGTTTACAAGACATCAATAGGAGCAATAAATAAAGGATATAAAGCAATAGTTTTGGAGGATGCACTAGTAACCTCTAATATGGGGAGAATGCCAAAAATATTATAGGGATATAGTAACAAAGGAATATTATTAACTACAGTTCAAAATTTTATGTCATAATTGTAAAATGTAATTGTACGGCAATAAGTCGCTAATTGGTAGTGTTTCTAAAGAAACTGCGTTAATATTTATAGATGAGAATAATGGATGGACAGCATTTACTACCGATAGATCACTTTCAGCACAATGGGAGCATACAATTCTTGTAACCCAAGACGGAATGGAATAATATCGATGAATAGAGGGAAAGGTATGGGAAAGAGTTTTATAAAAGAAAACTTAAATGGCAGTGAACTCAATGAGTTATTATTATTTGTTGGTAGGAAAAGCAATAAACTGTCTTTATCAAGGAGCCATTTGGGTAAACTTACACAAGAAGAATTTAATCAAATGCAGTTGGAAGATAAATCATTAATTCTTGCAGAACATAAACAAAGCTGGCTCGACTACAGTGAAAACATTAATGGGTATAGAGACCTAATAGATGATTGCTGTAACAAAGAAATGGATGCGGAAAAATATTTAAATCATCATTTTGAAGAAGAACTAGCGTATTTTACTTCATTAGGATATGAAGCGTTCCAATTAGAAGGTGAGGAATTCCAAGATGAAAAATATGAGAATTTTAATGCAAGGACAGCAGATTTTTTATACACTAAGTTTACACGAGTGACTCCTGTATCTAGAGGACCCGTGTTTGAAATGTGTTATTTTATACTAGGTGATATTTTTAGAAACTTAATGTCAAATATGAGTAAGTTATTTGTATATCCCCATCAAATTGAAGGTACTGAATTTGATGACTTAGCCTTCTATAAAGAAGAAAAAACAATATTAGCAATTTGTGCTCATGAACATTTTGCATATATGAATTTAGAAGATGACGAATATGAAGAATTGAAAAAATTAAACATTTTACATGGAGTAAAAGAATAACAAACTTCTACGATATGTAAAAGAAAATTTATATTTTTAGTTCTATTCAAGTATGTCAATAAAGTAAACCAATATCTAGTGATATGTGTTTACTTTATTGACTTTTGCATTTTCAATCTTAATAAAAAAACACTATTTTCTTATTATATATCCTGTGCTATTTTATTTAATTCTTCTGACATAGATGTTAGTTCTTCAACACTTGCTGTAATTTATTCACTAGCTGCGGCTTGTTCCTGACTTGAAGCCAATGAACTTTCACTTCTTTCACTTGCTTCATTAACTTTTAATTTTATACTATCAGTTAACTTTTTGATTTTAGGAACTGTACTCTTAGATTGTTCAGATAATTTTCTTATTTCTTGTGCAACTACGCCAAACCCTCTGCCGGCATCTCCAGCTCTTGCTGCTTCTATAGCTGCATTTAGACCAAGCATTTTTGTTTCATCTGCAATTTCTTTAATAAATGAAGATACTTCATTTATTTCTTCCGACAGAATAATTATATCTTTAATCTCATTATGTAGTTCAATTTCATTGGTATGTATGTTAGCTGCTGATGCTGCCAATTCCTCAATAGCTGATGCCATTCCGGTAAGACCATTTTCAAGATTTTCTGACATGTTACGTAGATTTGACGCATTTTCTTTAGGTGTAATTATTGCGAAACATCCTACAACTTCGTTTGAATTATCTGCATCAAACATTGGATAACTTGCTCCAAGGGTAGGTATTCCATATACTGAAGCATCTAGTTCCTTTATAATAGCTTTTTTTAATTTTATCGTTTTTAATGAAAGAGACTCTTCTAGAAGAATGTTATCAACTTGTAAGGAAGCTATGTCAAATTTTTTAGAAGATTGCTTACTTACTATTTTTTGTAAATCCGTTATAATCATAGTAGATCCTTCTGGAAACATCTCAGCTACAATTGGTGCAAAATCGGAGAATGCACTAGCTACAGGATGTAATCTCGGAAATATCATAGAAAAAACTCCAACAACCTCACCAGTATCATTCATCAAAGGAGTTGCAACAGTTTTTAATCTTGTACCATAAATAGAACGTGGGATATTAGCCGTTATCGTTTTTTTTATCATTCGCAATACAAGGGTTTAAAAATTATGTTAATAGAAATAAAGTAATGGAGAAAAAGATAGATATTATTTTAAATAAATTAGAAAATAAAAAAGACAATTAATATTTAAAGTTACATAATTTTTTTCTGTTTCATCGCAAGTAACCCCATATCACATTAGACATGGGGCATTCGCCTATTTCCAAATAGAATCACGAGGAATGATTTTCATAAGACATATATCGTCACCCATTTTTATACTTTTTAATAATTCTACATCGACTTCACAGGCAAAAGCTTTTTCGAAAAGAACTTTACTGTACCCTACAGTGCATTGACACCATGTATCCGTATTTAAGTTATTCACATCGGCAAGCATCGGACAAGGGCAAAACGGAAATTGTAGATAGAGTTCCCCCTTTGTGTAAGATAGTCCAGCTGCATTTGCTTTATCTTGGTTTGCAAATTCTTCTAAATTAGACGATAATGCAACCAGTTCTTGAACTAACGCTAATTTTTCATCCATCCCATATCCACATTGACAGTTCATTCTAATCTGCTTAACGGTAGACCTATCAAAGTTGATTTCTAGTCTGTTCATGGTGGATTTCACCCATGTCGTATTATCTTCTGATGAAGATAGTTCGTGTTCTCCATATACAATTTTTGTTGCCATTTTATCGTCACTCGCATTTTTTACGGCACCAAAAATTACTTGCTCTTGTATTTTTCTAATATCATACATATTAAAACCTCATTTTCTAAATTTTTTGTGAGCTGTGGTTAAGGTATGCTGTCTTTTTACCACACTTCTTACAATATTTAATTGCAGGTGCTGGGGATAGATACTGTATATCTCAGGTTAACTTTTGCATGAAAATTTATCTTTTCTATTAGTAATTAATAGGAAAGATAACGGGTGGATTGTCACAAAAATTTTTCATTATAAGTCCTCCTATTATAGTATTTTTTCTACTTAAAGTGTACCAGCTGAGAATACAAAGCTAAACCTTAAAGACAGTTAATAAAAAATAATGAGCCAGTACAGTAACAAAACTGCATTGGCTCATCTCGAAAATTAAGCACTACTTTTTGTTCCCTAATTATCCTTTGTATACTTTTTAAGGACAAAAATATTTTTCAGATAAATCTTTTTAATTATGACCCGCCAAATAGTCTTCATAAATATGTGTATTTCGTTTATATAATTCTTGTCGGGTAGAGGTTTTGGCTCCCCATTAAAAAGAATTGTAAATATACATAATTTATGGTAATTATGTTATGATTGAATATATATTATTAGTCGAAATTGTAATCAGCTGCGAACTAATGGTTATCATAAAATCTTACCGATAAATAATAATTTGAAAGGCGGGATAGAATGGCAATCGCAAATGCAAAAGTAACTTTAAAGGAAGATATAAAAACGGTTTGGAAAATAGTAACTTCTCTTGAGAATTATGCATGGAGAAGTGATTTGAGAGAAATTCAGGTTTTAGAAGCAGGAAAAAAATTTATAGAATATACAAAAGAAGGATATGCTACAACTTTCACAATAACTACGTTTGAACCTATGAAACGGTATGAGTTTGATATGGATAATAACAACATGTGTGGGCATTGGACGGGATTATTTTCAAAGACAGATAATAAGACAGAGATAAATTTTACGGAAAATATAACTCCAAAGAAGTGGATAATGAAACCTTTTGTAGGAATATATTTAAAGAAACAGCAGGCTGCTTATATTTTAGATTTAAGAAAAGCAATTGATGAAAAACAATGACTTGTGATGAAATTATTTTGGAATTGAAGTCCATAAGTTCTGAGAAATAGAAAGGAGATTTATGTGTAAAATTAACGATTTCGCACTTATTATTGAAAAGAACCTAATCAATTTATGTATTAAAGCTGCAAATATATCGTGTGGAGAAGTTGTAAAACAAGATTACTATTCATGGGCTAAGAATTCATATCTGGAAGGGTATAATAAAGTTTTTGATATGAATATTCCATTAGCTGATATTAAAGAAGTAATCATGCTATTACGTAAAAATATAGAACTTGAAATAGCTCCAAAACACTTATTAATAAATTCATATACCCAAGCAATAATTTTGGAAGATTATTTAAAGAGTCTCAATTTTAATATGTTTTATCAACAGTCTGGGATGGCTATTGACTTAGCTTCATTCAAATTTGAAAACAATGACAACATAGGTGAAATTAGAACTATAAAAAGTGCTAGTGAGCTTGAAAAGTGGATATTAATAACTGAAGAAGCATTCAAAAAGAAAAGAAATTCGCATATGTATAAAATGTTTCTAAGCGAAAATGATATTAGATTCTACGGATGTTATTACAAAGATAAAATTGTGGCTACTCTAATGCTTTATATTAAAGATGCAATTGCAGGGATTCATTTAGTCGGTACAGCTAATGAATTTAGGGGGAAAGGGTTTGGAACGTTGATTACAATGACGGCGTTAAGAGATGCTAAGGACTTGGGTTGTAAGTATAGTGTTTTACAAGCCTCGGATATGGGCAAAAGTGTATATAAGAGTATTGGATTTAAGGAATATTGTAAGATAAGACACTGGGAGTATAATAGGTTGTAAATTCATATGGATACATTTGGAGTATCTAAAAGAAGGGGGAGTTTTATGAACATTTATTTCATAAGACATTGTCAAAAATAAAGCTTTTTTATTTGTAGAGGAGAAAATTAAAACAATGAATTATTTTACTAAAGAATAGTATGTATTGTGCAAAAAAACCAAAGAAATCATATGGTTAAGTTGAATATGAATCATATGGAACTTAAAAAGTCATCAATAGAATTTTTAAGATATATTCCAATAGCTAAAATTATTTATATAAATGGTGATATTGATTATTTAAGGTCAATTAAAAATAAAATCAGGTTAATTACTAAAGACTCAATTAGTGTAAGTTATTCAGCAAATTGCTGTTGGAGATAGCTATAGAGTTTCTCATTCTAAAATTAATTGGTTATTACTTATTAGGTAGTTTTAGGTTTAACTTTAACAAAATTGCATTACCAGTTGGATTTATTGCTTATTTGGTGTTTTTTAGACCGAAGATTAATAAACCTGTTAAAAAAGCATTAGCATCTTTAGGCTTGTTTGTATTTATTTGTGGGTTATTAATTCCTGTTATTCAAAAATCTTATTTTGAAAGACAAAGAGTAGTAAATGCCTCTAGTAATAATATATTTACAATTAATTTAAAGAGAGATCATAATGCAATAAAGCATAAGCTAGGTATTAATGAATCTACAAAGATAGAAGATTTTGTTGCCAGCTTTGAGAAATCAGGAGCAATAAAGGAATTAAGATATGAGTTCCTAACTAATGATAATAAAGGTATTGTTTTATATAATGTAAACTTTTCATCTGATAAAAATCAGTATATTATAAATACAACTAAAGTTAGTGAATGGGTACAGTATGATAGATTAATCACTGAGGAACAATTCTTTTACGCTCTGAAATATTTAGATTTAAAGAAAGTAAAACCCAAGGTGGAATATCCATACTATTCTATTAGATGCAGTGGGGATTGCACAAGTTCAAGTTGGAACGCACAAGATTCTAATAACTTTTTAATTACGGATAAGGGTATTAATAAGCTTAATAACAAAGACTTGCCTGTTAACGGATATACTTTTTGGATTTATGGTAACACAACTTCCTATGGTGATAGTTACAAATCATATATTCTTCCTATTCCTAAGTAATATATAACATCATATAATTAAAAATATCATTACTCTAAGTTAAAATGATGATTATAATTGTATCTTTCTTTATAATTATGCTTGGTACTAATATTATCCATAATTATGATATCAATGAGTTCAATATATATACTTGGGGGTAATTAGTACTTAGTTATATTATATTCTTACATAAATCTTGTGTAATTAGGCGGAACTCAATGGAATTAAAATATGATGAAACAATTTACATTATTTCAGGAACGTGCGGGGTTGGAAAATCTTCTGTAGCACATAAATTAGCCCGAAAGTACGTATTGAGTGCCCATATAAATGCGGACAAATTATATCACATGGTTGTAGGTGGACAGATTGCGCCTTGGAAGGACGATGGTATTTACATAAAACTTTTGTGGATTAAAATAAATAGTATAGTTGAAAATTTCATTATAAATGGTTTTGTAACTGTTATAGATATAACAATAAATCGACAAATGAAAAGTGAGGGGTAATATGAAAAACACAAAAACATGTTCCAAATGTAATTCAAAGAATATTATAAGAATACCGGGTAAATTTGGAGGATTTGGCTCGGGTAACAATATTTCGTGGGGAATTTCAGGCTATGAATGCAGATCGTTTTGATGTTGAAGAATATTATAAGTGTAATTGAGTTGATTTCTTTTATTAGTTTATAGTAGGAGCAACTAAATCATTTATAATTATGTAGTTGGAAAGGGTTAACAGTTCTAATATTTCAAAAATTGTTAACCTTCATACTTAATGAAACATTTAAGTCAGGTAAGGCTTTTTATACAAGTCATTCTTAGATAACCCATTTTTCTTTGCAGTATTTATCCAATTTGATTTTCCGATTTTCCTAAATAAACATATTGGAAAGTTTGGTGATGCATATTTATTTTCAACAAGTGTCTCAATGTTGTTTTCAATATCCTTATTAATTTCGTAAAGTGAAGAGTATACTTTTGAGCATAGCCTTTGCATGAACTTTATGTCTTTTGTTGCGCCTACTATCTCTCCCATACCTATTGAAGCAGCGAATCTCCAATTTAAATTCAATCTAACACAAAAGTTTTTTAACACTCGAATAGCTTCATCATTTATTGTAGGTTCGGGAAACCCGCAATTTATAATGGCGTATACTCGTACATTTTTAGGTGATTTATTATTGTTTTTGAAGTACATATAATAATCTTCTAAAAATCTCATTAATACACCAGGTAGAGAAAAAACATATAGAGGGAAGGCAAAAACGATGACATCTGCATGGGACATTGTTTTAAAATCCTCTTCAATTTTGCCAGAATGAATACTTGAGGTAACATGAATATAAAATTTATTATAATTGTTTTCATTCATATCTTCATCCAGTCTGTTAAGAAAAAGGAGTGAATTTGATCCTTTTCCTTTGGGACTTCCATTAATAAAACAAATATTTTTCATAATAATAAACCTCTCCTTCTACAATATCTGATTTATAATATTTTCATTATCTTTATCTGAAACGGATAGTAAAACTTTATCAAAGCTTTTAGTATACTTACCACTGGTTAAAGTAATAAATGTGTCTTTTTCTTCTTTTGTTAAGTCATCACTATAGCCTATCAATACTTGCTTTGGGTATTTCTCATATCTTTTAGGATGAGCTGTGGTACCATTCTTTTTTTCAAAGAAAGGTAAAACAGTTGGGATAAATCTATCTATGACATTTTTTATATTAGAGCTATATTGTCCAAAAACTACTGGAGTAAGATAAATAGCTAAATCTGAATTAACATATGCTTTATTAATGTTATTTAATGAATCATCAATAACACATTCTCCAGGAGTTTTTATCCAGCATCCAAAACACCCTATGCAGTTTTTTACGTTATCTCTATTAATTTCAAACAATTTTATTTTAATATTTTTTTGTAAAAATAGGTTCATCAATGATCTCTGTAAAGCTTCACTATTTTCAGTTTTAAGATCACTATCACAAATAAGTATAGCTTTCATTGTTAAAATCAACTCCTTTTATTATTTTATCCTATAGGATATAACATTAGTTACATCAATAGTTGTAACCGGTCTTTATATGTTTACTATGATAATAAAATATATAGGGGGTGCCACCACATAGCCATCAAGCTACACAATACCTAATAACGGTTAGTTCTCCTTAAATGATGTACTTTTCTATATTAGAGTTCTTTATTTAAATTATTAATATTATTTTTGTACCAATTTATAATATAATCATAAAGATCTAATCCAAAATTCAGAGTACAAAGTTCAAAGTTATTAGCATGATTAGTTAGCATTTTCCTAACTTGTAATAAATTGATTTTTAATTTAGTTAAATCCTCTATGTAATTGCCTATTGAACTAATAATCTCTTCATTGGACAGGTTATCGAAGAAAAAAATTTTAGATAAAGCGCTTGCAGCACTAGTTTTGGAGGTCTCTATTGGAGCTCTAAGCCATGTCATAAATTCTTCTTTTCCTTGTTCTGCTATGTAATATACTTTTTTTAATTTTCCATTTTCTACGATTTCGTCAAAACATATTAATTTTTTTTGTTCTAATCTTTTTAAAGAAGGATAAATGCTACCAAAGCTAGCATCCATAAAATTTGAGGTACTGATGCTCATCTTCTGCTTTATATCGTAACCTGTCATGTTCTCCGTCATAAGAAAACCAAGTATTATAAATTTAGTCATTTAAGTTAGCTCCTTTTATACATTACACATAATATCATGATGATATATATCGTAACGATATATAATCTTATAATGATATTGTACATATTTATACTTGTTTTGTAAATGTTTTTTTTATTTCAATATAATTACAAGGATAAGACACATCTTCTTATATTACAATACTTTCAGTAAACTAGTCCAAAACAAAAAATACCCCTTCCATCAGGGGTAACAATTATTACGGTGTTTCTGATTAAATTTATCAACATTCACCTACACAAACCTTTCGCATAATTTGTTGTACCAGTATAATGTTACCATAAAGTTACAAACTTAATCTAAATTTTCTAAGGAATAGTTTATATGTTCCAAAACATAATACTATCCAAAGTACAATCCAATATAGAAAAACTTTTATGAAAGTATAATTTCTACCAAATATACAAGGTCCAAGCATTTGAATCGGACTAATACGATAATAAATACTATTTCCATCGCCTATAAACATAAGTAATTGTCCAATAAATAGATATACAATCCAAGGGATACTTTGAGCTGCAAATACATTCTTAAATATATTTGATGTTATAAGACATGAAACAGCTATAACCATGGAAATAACACTAAAAAATATCATTATAATAAATATATAAACAAATGGATTGCTTACATATAGATTTAAAGAAATGTTGGGTAATTGGTCACCTATTTGTGGTTTCGGTGGCAAAGAATATGTACTTGTAAAAATACTGTACAAAAATGCAACTAATTGAAATACTAAAGTAACTATAAATGCTACAAAAGATACAGCTATAGTTTTATATTTAATAAATTCTTTATGAGTTATTCTTGAAAGTGAAAATTGAAAAAAAACTGTTTTGTAATCTAAAAATAATGAATCACCAAATATAAATATAATTACTAAAGGAAAAATCAAAGGCATGTAACTATGCATAGGAAAGCATAAAGTTTTAAGATAATTAATAAAAAAATTATTTTGATCTATAGTAGTGTACCCTATGTTATAAATAATTGATATATGAATAAAAGCCGCCATGAAAACTATAAAAGCTAATAATGTCTGCCATCTACAAATTCTCCTAAATTCTATTTTAACAAATCGTTTAACCATATTATATACTCCTTAATTTTCTAATTTTTTGAAATTTTATAATCACTATGTGCTACAAATATAAGTGAAATAGCTATGTTTATTAAAGAATACTTTTCAACAGACTTTTTATGACTCTATCTGTAGTATAGATTTTATATAGTCTGAGGTAATGGAGTCTACTGAAAACTTTTCATCAATATACCTTACAATGTTTTCAAACATATATTGTAGAGTAATAAACATCTAACACCATAAAGTTACAAACTTAATCTAAATTTTCGCAAAAATAGTTTATATGTTCCAAAACATAATACTATCCAAAGTACAATCCAATATAGAAAAACTTTTATAAAAGTATAATATTGATCAAATATACAAGGTCCAAGCATCTGAATAGGACTAATACGATAATAAATACTATTTCCATCGCCTATAAACATAAGTAATTGTCCAATAAATAGATATACAATCCAAGGGATACTTTGAGCAGCAAATACATTCTTAAATATATTTGCTGTTATAAGACACGAAACAGCTATAACCATAGAAATAACACTAAAAAATACCATTATAATAAATATATAAACAAATGGATTACTTACATATAAACCTATGGAAACGTTAGGTAATGCTTCACCTATGTAAACTGGTTTTATATGCAAGTAATATGGACTTGTAAAAATACTGTACAAAAATGCAGCTAGTTGAAATACTAAAGTAACTATAAACGCTACAAAAGATACAGCTATAGTTTTATATTTAATAAATTCTTTATGAGTTATTCTTGAAAGTGAAAATTGAAAAAAACCTGTTTTGTAATCTAAAAATAACGAGTCACCAAATATGAATATAATTACTAAAGGGAAAATTAAAGGCATGAAACTATGCATAGGAAAGCATAAAGCTTTAAGATAATTAATAAAAAAATTATTTTGACCTATAGTAGAGTACCCTGCGTTATCAATAATTGATATATGAATAAAAGCCGCCATGAAAACTATAAAAGCTAATAATGTCTGCCATCTACAAATTCTCCTAAATTCTATTTTAACAAATCGTTTAACCATATTATATACTCCTTAATTTTCTAATTTTTTGAAACTGTATAATCACTATGTGTTACAAATATAAGCGAAATAGCTATGTTTATTAAAAATAATGCAATATTCATTTCAATATTTTTGAGGTATGATTCAATATTTGTAGCTATATCTATTGTTGATGGATAATTTATTGGTGATAATACTCTAGGGATTATTCCCTGCATGTATAATACTCCAAGCATTATACATAGGATTAATATTACTACATAACTATTTGCATACTTATTGAAAATTAAGTTTATTGTTTGAAATAATGTTGTTATAGCAATAAATCCTGTGAGTAAAACACAAAAAATGATAAACTCCATTTTATGAGGATTAATGCTTGAAGCAAAAATTTTAGGATAATATAAATAAGTATATGTACTCCATTTATTAAAAGCTGGAAAAGCTATGTGTGATAAAATTTTAGTTATAACCATTAACAGTATAGTGAAAATAAAAGTTATTAATATTAAAGATAATACTTTAGCAGTCCACCATCTTAATTTTGAGCCAGCTCTTGTCAGTAAAAACACATCGAAACCACCAATTATACTTGTGCTAGATTGAACTAACAAAAGTAAAATACCAATTAACAATATCCATTGAAATAGATTTGGCAGATAAAAAATTTTATCAATTCCTCCGCATACTTTTAAAATCCCATCTGTGCTTGTAGCATCCACTTTCCCTATGTTTTTAGCATCTATTAGTATATATATTTGTAGGAATATATTTAGGAATAACAGTACTAATATATAAGCATTCCTTTTTTTATAACATGAATATAGTTCGTTTACAATTAATCGTTTCATTAATTATCCTAACCTTTCCTAGATAAATTCATAGTTCTAATCCTAAAACAACCTATAGTAAAAAGTAATAATAAGATTACACCTGAAAATTTCATCGAATAAATTACCGTAAAACTTTGAATTGTCAAATCTGGCTTACCTGAAGATAAAGCCCTATAATGCACGAAAGGATAATGCCCAGATAATATTCCTTGAGTAATAGGTGAGAAAAATCTCTTAGATTGATCATCAAAAACAGCAATAACTCCTTGCATCACAAGTAAACCTACTCCTATAAAACTATAGAATGAATTATTAAATATCAAAGATATTATTAATATGAAAAGTCCTAATGTACTTAATGTTATAATAAATAATCCATATTGAATCCCTAAAGTAGTAATCATGTTATTTCCTGATTTAATTGAGTATGTTACTACATCATAGTAGTTTTTTTCATTAAACGGTAATTTGTATATGAATGAAATAATAATTATATTAACTATACAACATAAAAACAACAAATTTGATGTTATAAATACAATTGCAACTTTTGATATAAAGTATGTTATCCTATTAGATATTCTGGATAAGAAAAACTCTATGTAGCCACTTTCACAATCTCTTGTGAATATATCACCAATTAAATAACAGTAAATTATGGGGATAACTAAAATCATCACTAATGGGTATGAAAAGTAAATAAATAGATAGTCCCAAAAAACTAATGGCGCTCCTTTAGGCAGACAGCCTCCTGGAGCAATATATTTTAAGAGTATGCTTAAAACAAACAACATAACAAAAGTATAAATCCATTTTTTATAATTCAAAGAAAAATAGTGTTTAATCATGCACGTAATCATTTCACACCATCATTATTATCTAAATCTCTTAATATAGTTAAACTACCACCATCGATTTTATATATGCTATCACACAATTCATCAATTTCCTCTTTTCTATGTGATACAATAATAAAACTTGAGCCTTTACTTTTCATATTATTAACAATGTTTGAAAATATTTCTACCCCATTTGAATCTAATCCATTAGTAGGCTCATCAAAAAGTACAAGTACTGGGTTTTCCATTATAGCTTGTGCAATTCCTAATCTTTGCCTCATACCTAAAGAGTATTTTCCAACAGACTTTTTATTGTTATTATCTAACCCAACTAGCTTAATAACTGATCTTATATCATCATCATTAATAACATTACGAATAGACGCCAACATATGTAAATTTGTATAACCAGTAAAATGCGGCAAAAATATAGGGGTTTCAATCAGAGCCCCTACATTTGTTGGTAGTCCCCCTAAAAGTCCTGGTAAAACTTTGTTCCCATCAACAATAACTTCGCCTTCATTAGGATAGATAAGCCCCATTATTATTCTTAGTAATGTTGTTTTTCCACAGCCATTAGTTCCGATGATTCCAACTACTTCCCCTTTATTTATACTCAAATTAATATTTTTTAATATTTCTATTCCTTTAAATTTTTTAGAAACTCCCGTTAAAGATAATATTTTTTTATTTTCCAATATTCTCATCCTCTTTTCTATATAATTTATTTTTTTAACTGGAACCGTAACACATTAGATATTGAATAGTATTTGTTTCTGATTTTATTATATAGTTTGTTGTCCCAATTTTTTCATTAGGTTACAATTATACGCCCATGGAGTTGCGGATCCCGATTATGAGAAGGGTTGTCCATTTATCTATATTAGATTAACCAAAGGTACAATAAAATACAATAGAAAAAACATGAATGATCATTTTGTGGACATGAAAAGTCAATTCAATCCTAAATATGGTAAAATAATTCTTAATTTATGGTAATTGTGCTATAGTTAAATATATAGTGTTAGTAAGAAATTGGAGGAAAAATTGAAATGAATGTAATTGTAGAAAATCATGAAGTTTACAAAGAAGGGTTTGGAATAAAAAAGGGGTGTATATATGTTTAATAAAGTGAAGCAATATATTAAAAAAAATATAATACTAAGTATAGGAATTATACTATGCCTAGGCATTATGAGTACTTATGCATACACTAAGATTATGCCTGGATGGTTTTCACAGTCAGATACTTATAATGTAGTAAAGGAAACATTTCTAACTAATAAGGGGTATTCTAATGAGTTATCAAAACATGTATCACCACAAGTATTTAAAAGAACAAATATATATAGTGGTTATGGTGACTTAAACACTAAAAAAACTTACAAAGTAGATTTTACTTTAAAAGAAAAATCACAAACTAAATTTAAAAATACAGTTTATGTTAAAATGAACTATTCAGTGAAGATAATGGATTTACAGGGAAATATTTTAGGAGGTTCAGAGCATGTACCAATTACATTTACTATTAAGTATATAAAAGGTGAATGGTACATTACAGAAAAAGAAGAATCTGCATAAACAGGAATATCTGAGTGGGAGAGAAATGCCTAAAATGTATAAATAATACTAATACATTTTATGGCTTTTTTTAGCTTTACGCAAGGGGATACTTTTACAAAGGATATTTATTTTTTTATGATTTCATGTAACTACTATATTAAAGTAGACTGTTTTATTTATATCATAACGCTTGCAATGTAATTGACTTGGAACAGAATCAGAGCTTGCATAACCTACTGGAAGAAGTGCTACTGGAATAATATAATCTGGCAAAGCAAATGGTTCTCTGATAGTATCATTAAAATTTCCTACAAAAGTACTACCTAAGCCTAATTCGGCGACTTCAAGCATCATGTGAGTTTTATTTCTATGTAACTATTTAATTACAAATAAGGGGTACAATAAAAATATAGGTAGGAAAAAACAATTGTTCAAGATATATATATAAAGGGGTGTTTGTTATGAATAAAAGGTCTATATTAATGGTTACTTTAGTAATGTCTTTAATGTTTATGGGAGGTTGTACTGTATCAAGTCCGGTTGAATTAATACAACCGCCTAAACTTTTAGATTCACAGCTTAAAAAGGATGATATAAGCTCAATAGCAAAACAGTTATTACCAGACAAATCAAAGCTAGTGGCTATATCAAAGATATCTACTGGAAATCCTGTTATTAGTGTGGATGTTGATAATGATAAAAAAGATGAGATCATAGCATTCTTTGATCTCCCAGAATCTTTTGAAAAGGGATTTGTAGTAATTAAAGAAAAAAATGGTAAATGGAATAAAATATATGAGTATAAAAGTGAAGGAAGTAAAATAGTAAATAGTGAATTTCTAGTTATTAATGGTAAAAAAGCTTTATTATTTGGAAATCTAATCTCAACTCATGCAGGAGTTGCATATAACTTATTTACATTTGATAATGATAATATTAGAAAAGTTAATTTAGGGACGTGGAATAAGATGGAGGTATTGAAGACATCCTTAGAAACTGATAAAAAGGAATTTGTATTTGCAGGATGGAAATTATATGCTCCAGATAATACCTATGTAATCGACCTAATTAGATTTGATGGCGAAAAAGTTACCTATGCTAAAGATTTATATAAAGAATACTTCAAAAACGTAGTTAAATATTATAAAGGTATAATAAAAGAAAATAGCCTAGATGTATCACAGTGGTACTTTTTAGCCGATTCACAAGTGAAAGCAAATATGTATAATGATGCTCTTATATCTATACAGAAAGGTATTGATGTTAATAATGATAAAAATAAAACATTTGACGCATTTTCGGATACAGAGTTTTATTTATTAAAGGCACAATCTTTAAATGGACTTAAAAAATATGATGAATCAAAGACTGTTTCAGAGGAGTCAGCGGTAAAACAGATCAATAAACTAGGAAAAAACACGAAGGTTAAAGATGATAAAAATGATTTTAATTATATGAATGATGAAAAAGTTTTAGCTGATATTTATTTAGAAACTGCAAAGTCATATTATAACCTAAAACAAGTTGATAAAGGTATGCAATATTATCAGAAATACTTGGAAATAATTAAAACCCTTGAGAAGAAGGGTTATTTTAAAGATAGCATTGTAAACGACAATGTAGAGCAACTACAGAAAATAAAATAATTGTTGGGGCATGGTGGTAGATTAATGAATGAAAAGGTTCTTGTTGTTGAAGATGAAAAACACATTAGAGATTTTATAACTTTAAATTTATCATTAAGTAAGTTTAAAGTTATGGAAGCATCTTCAGGTGAAGATGGGTTAATTAAATATGAAGCTGAAAAACCTGATGTAGTAATTCTTGATATAATGTTACCTAATATTGATGGTTATGAGGTATGTAAAAGGTTAAGAGAAAAGGGTTATGATTGCTGTATAATAATGCTAACGGCAAAAGGACAAGATATGGATAAAATAACAGGGCTTGATATTGGTGCGGATGATTACATGGTTAAGCCATTTAATCCTATGGAACTTATTTCGAGGATAAATGCTAATTTAAGAAAAATAAAAAGAAATGACATTAATCTGGATATTCTTATATACGACCAATTAAAACTTGATAAAATATCAAAAAAAATTTATAGAAATGAATTGGAGATAGAATTCACTTTCAGAGAGTTTTGTCTTATAGAGGTATTGATGGGAAATATAAATAAAGCACTTTCAAGGGAAAAGCTCCTAGATTTAGCTTGGGGAGAGGATTTCTTTGGTGAAATAAAGACTGTTGATGTTCATGTAAGGAGAATAAGAGAAAAAATAGAAGATAATCCATCGAAGCCTGTTTATATAAAAACGGTTTGGGGAGTGGGGTATAGGTTTGGGAAATGAGAGGATGCGTGTGAGGAGTATTAAGACAAGGCTTACAGTAAGTTACTTAATACTTATAATTTTGATTGTACTTATATTTGAGGGCATTCTTATGATTAGTGTAAAAAAGTATTATAATAATACCATTGAAAATACATTAAAAAATCAAGCGGAGATATCAAGTGATTTTTACAAGAAGTACCTTGCTGATACAAATATTTTAAAGGCATCTAATGACATAATAGATAATTTTTCTTATTTAACAAACTCACAGATCCAGATTGTAAATACAAATGGAATAGTAATTAACGATAATAAGGGCGTATCATCTGGAATAAGAATACAATCACCAGATATTGATGAAGCACTAAATGGAGATATATCAATTTTTAAAGGCACATATAAAGAAAGTATAATGGTAGTTTCAAAAAGTTTAATATCAAATGGTAGAACGGTTGGAGTTATACGGCTTATAACATCAATGGCAAAGGTAAATAAACTTCTTACAAGAATATACTTTGTACTCGCATTAATAGGAGTTATTGTTATTTTAGCCACAGCAAAACTAAGCATAATTATGTCTAAAACGATTATAGAACCATTAAAAACTGTAACAAATGCAGCTAATGAAATGGCTAAAGGAAAATTTTCAATAAGAGTAGATAAAAAATATAATGACGAAGTAGGTATAATGGCTGATACCTTAAACTATCTGTCTGAGGAAATATTAAAAAATGAAAAATTGAAAAATGAATTCATATCATCAATATCGCATGAACTTAGAACACCATTAACATCTATAAAAGGCTGGGCATTAACATTAAAAAGAAAAGAATTTACAGATGAGGTTAAAAAAACGGAAGCACTTAATATTATAGTTGAGGAAAGCGAAAGATTATCATTGATGGTAGAAGATCTTTTAGACTTGTCAAGATTTCAAGCTGGCAGAATTACTCTTCACATAGATAAAATTGATATAAGCCAAATTTTAAAAAATATAATTATGGAGTTTCAGCCAAGAGCACAGAAAAGTGGAATTACGTTAATTTACAATGCTGAAGAAACTGTATTTATTGATGGTGACAAAAACAGACTGAAACAAGTTTTTATTAATATATTAGATAATGCTTTAAAGTTTTCAAGTAGAGGGGGAGCAGTTTATATAGGTCAGGTTGAGAAAAAGGAAAGTCTAACAATAACCATAAGTGATAAAGGCATAGGTATAAGCGAAGAAGATTTAAAAAGCATTACCAAAAAGTTTTACAAAGGAAACTCTAAAAAATCAGGAAGTGGGTTGGGACTTGCAATATCAAATGAAATAATAAACTTGCATAAAGGAGATCTAGTGGTTAGTAGTGATTATGGAAATGGAACTAAAGTAGAAGTAAAGTTGCCACGAAATAGGCAGAACAGATAATCTGATTTTGTATAAGCAAAATAAAAGGTGCTTTTATTAGCACTAATTAAGGTAAATCAGTTGTGAAATATTACAATAAAGTTTACAGATTTAGTTTCACATTGACATATATATATATAAAATGTATCCTATGTAGAGAAGGCTTTTTATGATTAAAAAAGGAACGCTATTTATAATAATTTCAATTATAAGTGTTAGCATGTATGGATGTTCGAATAAACAGGCAACAGCTGATAAGCAAGCAACGGTTGAGAAACAGGCAACGGCTGAGAAACAAGCACCAGCTGAGAAACAGGCACCAACTGAGAAACAAGTAATAGCTGAGAAACAGGCAACAACTGAGAAGCAATCAACAACTGAGAAACAATCACCAACTAAGAAACAAGTAACAACTAGCCCAAACAATAAAACAACAGCTTCAAAAGAATCTAAAAACAAAACAGTAGTTAAGGAAGGTTTTTATGGTGAGTGGATAATTAAGAGTAATCCAGTAGGTTCGTCTGTAACTGCTTATAGTAGTGAGGATGTAAAAAATATAGTTGGGAAAAAAATTACTTATTCAAAGGCAAAAGCTAGTTATGGAACTAATATATGTACAAGTCCAGTTTATAAAAAAACGAGTATTTCTAAATCAAATTTCGAAGGCGGTTATCGTGTTAATTTTAGCAGATTAAATATTGCAAATTTTCCTCTTAAGTATGTTGTTGTAGATGGCTTAAGTGGTATAGGCAATCAGTTTTATGTAAAAGATGCTAATACACTTCTATTATTTAGTGGTGGATATTTTTTTGAACTAGACAGATTAAATTAGATTGATTAAATATTGTTATACTAAGGGTATTTATATTTGGGACTTTATCACTAAATGATAAAGCTCTTATTTTTTGATCAAGGTAAGTTATGTGAAAGGAGGAATAGCAGTGAATCATATTATTAGCATGATATTATTTGTATTATTCGGCATCCTTATACTTATAGAATATTTCAAAGACAAGAAAACATATAGATTAATAACAATAATCCCCATACTATTCGCAATCTTTTTTCAGCAACAATCATCAAATAGTATTAGTAATCCATTATTAAACATTTTAATAGGAATATTAACTTTCATTGGATTTTTTATTTTTTACTTAATCTTAAAAGATAAAAAATAAGAAGTAAAGGGTTATAATGGTAACTTTAATTGGATTTTTTTTCATAGTACTAATCATAGTCTTTTCAATGTCAGCCTATCACTTTATTTTTTTCAAGAAATTATCATGTAGATTGCTCATCGATATTAATGATATTATTGATCCACAAAGTGCTAAAAACATATCCCATTGTGTATCCCAAACATCACCTTGTGTGCCTAGAAATGCATCAGCCGCACTACCAGTTGCCTCAGCTACCCCCCATTCTATCAATTCATATGAGGCACTAATTGAAAGACAAATACTTATAATAATGAAAGATAGTAATTTACTACGCTTTAATGTGGACTGCCTTAATAATATCTCTCTGACAAGTATGGCAGGTATAAAGCCCTGTGCAAAATGTCCCAATCGATCATAATAATTCCTAGAAAGATGAAACGTGTCCCTTATCCAATTAAAAATTGGCATTTTTTCATATGTATAGTGCCCACCGATAATTAAAATAATCATGTGTACTAATATCAAAAAATAGGTTAAATTGGTTAATCGAAATCGACTATACGTAAAAATAATAACCACTAACCCGATTATGGCTGGGAGAACTTCTAAAAACCATATAAACAAATCCTTTGGGTTTATAACCGACCAAATCAGTGCGGCAGAAAATATTAATAATAATGTAGCATGGAATGTTTCAATTTTATTATAACCAAGCATATTTTTCACTATAGTCCTCTCTTTCTCTTTTACCAATCTGATGTAACTTTTAAGAAGATTATACCACTAGCTATTATTTTTACAAACCTATAACGTCACAAAATATCTTCAAGTTATTTACCTCACTCTTTAGTGGTTAAAAAATTCTTCTGCTTTCTCCACCCATTCTTCTGGATGGTAATCACTTATTTCTGAATGATAATATCCTTTCAATTCAACTATTTTACACTTTTCCATATAAGACTGGAATAATTTTGATGATTGTTTAATACATTTCATTTCCTTACTTCCATACCAGTAAATGGTATCTGCCTGACTGTCTTTTAAGCTTTCTTTCAATTTGTATTGATAATAGGTATCTAAAATCTGAATTAGATTTTCAATTTTCATAGATGTAGTATCTCTCAAATACAACTCTGCGATCTCTTTAGGGTATTGCATGCGTTTAGGAAGTCTCTTTAGTGCCCATTTACCAAATGATTTGGAAAACATCCATTTGCCACATAGTTTAACTACAAAAATACTAAATTTCGAAAGAAATGGCTGAGGAATACAAAGTCCACTTTCTACAATCGCTTTTTTTGCAATATCCCGTCTTCTTGATAGAAGTTCTATTGTAATCTGACCACCAAGAGATACTCCGCTGACTGCAAAAAGTTTACCATCGCAGTTTTTGTCAATATACTCAATTAACTGGTCTACAATTTTTTCTGTAGAAATATAAGGAACATTTCCTTCTTCACCATGTCCATCAATCACTGGTAATATTACATGATATTTATTTTGCAATAATCTAGCTTCTCGTAAATAAAGCCAATAGGATCTACCTGCACCATGAATTAGCATTATGTGTGGTGAACTTTTATCTCCATATTCATAAAATTTCATAATTTTGCTTCCTTTCTTGATTTATTTTAAAATATTTCATCCAACATATTTTCTATCATTCTATGAACGATTTTCTCAATACCTGTTTCGACTAAAATATCCTTATTTTCTACTACGAGATTCATAACCTGAATCCAGTTAAGAATCGCATCCAGATCATACTTATCTTTTTTTTCATTTACATAGCGTAAATTTTTCTCCATTTGCATTTTTGCATCTGATATTTTATTCAAACAATCACTGGGAAGTCTAGTAAGGAATGTCTGTATATCCTCTCTTTTCAGGAAGCGATACACATTATCTTCATCCTTCAAAATCATACCAGAGTATAATTTTCTCAAATCTTCCCGATCTAGATACCCCTTTATTTGAATAATTTCTTCCACCTTCTGATTGATTCTTTCTTGATAAGCATTAGCTAGCCCATATACCAGCATCTCCTTCGAATCAAAAAAATTGTAGAATGTGCCTTGTGCAATTCCTACTTTCTTCGTAATTTGTTCGATGCTCATTTTTCTCATTCCATATTGCTTTATTAGTTCCAAACCCATATCCATAATTTGTTCTCTTATTTCTTGGCGCTTTTCTTGTGAGTATATTTTTGGCATCTTCTCATCTCCTTTTAAAATGAATATTTTATTCGTTTATTCATTTATTTAATATTATACACCTTATTTATCTTTTTACCAGTTTTTGTGGATTAAAAGATAGTTTAATCCACTATATAGATTTCAAATTATAACTTTTACATTTTGGATTAATCCTTGTTTAAATATAAATTTGTTTATGATTTCATAAAATCTGTTTGTGTCGGAAAATGTATGTTTCATGTGTTTTATATTGTTTCTTTTTATAAAAGTAATATACTTTGCAGTGTAAGCATCAAAATCTTTAGCTTGTACTGACGGGAGAATTGGAGGATGTAATAATTATGATGAATAGTAAGATTGAAATTAGTAAACAGTCAACTAAAAATATAGAAGAGTTTTTGGATGTAATTATGCTTAAAATTGAACTACCATTAGATGAAAAAGTGGATTTAAAGGAGAAAAATAAGGCGAAGTTGATAACTATCATACAAGAACTTGTTTCCAATGGTCATAAAGAAAAAGAGGCTTTTAAAATTGCTATCGATAGATTTGCTGAATTTAACGATTTACACAGTGAGACAGTTAATTTTAATAAAGAAAGTAAAACTTTTAAAAACTTTAAGAACATTTCATTATTAGCATATATATTACTGTTTGGATCATTGCGAAGTATATTTATAGTTAAACAATCTGTTCGTTTTTATATAATAGTTTCTTTAATAGGCGGAATTCTATTGGTAATAAAAAACAATGCTATTACTATTGAAAAATATAAAAATTTAATAAGAATTTTTGATGGTTCTATAATATTATTAATAATATTGTTTTATCAGAATGGTACATTTTCACTTCTAATAAAAGATTTATTAACCTTACTAACAATTATATTGTATATATCTTGGTATTTTAAATTACTATTTAATAGAAAGCTAATTTAATTTATCAACTTTCTATTTTATTGTTATTTTAATTATTAGATAATAAAAAAACAAATAAATTTGTAATTACATACTAAATTAAGTTACTTTGACGTTGCGTTCTTTAAAATCGTTTCAAAAATTCGGGAGTACACATCTTTAATATTCGCTTGATTTTCAATATCATTGTATAAACCGTATCCCCAGGTATTCAATTTAGCCCCAGTATACAAAATGCCTGTTGCATATGTTTGGTCAGTAACCGTAGGTGCATTGTCGTAAGTGAGGTCTTCCATTACGAATGGAACGTAACTTTTTTCAGTTTGAATAAAAAAGAACGGTATTTTAGATTTTTTGTAAATAGAGGCATATTTCCCTTGTGAGGCTTCTGATAAGTTATTTTTAGTAATGAAGATTGTATCATATTGTGAACTAAAGAGGTTCTTTTCTAAATCAGAAAATTTTATTTTGACGAAAGTGACTTGTTTTTCACGTACGTTAGGTGGCTCACCAATAACTCCAATGTTTAACGTCCTCCCATTATACGGATTCGTTTTTTCTGATTGTGGCTGTGGTTGTGACTTACTACAGGCTGTAAAAGCACCGAATATTGTAATTACACTAAGTATTGTAACTAATAAAGAATAGCGTCGTATTCTTTTCATATTTAAAAGTACCCCCTTCATATAATTTACTTATTAATGATAGATTTAAATTTTTTCTGATATTAGTTTGTGTAAATTTATAATTGTATCTTCATTCAATTATATAATATAGCAATATAATTATTCGAGTATTTAACATAATTACATATAAATTGATTCCGTGATTTTAAATTTTTACTCGTTGTAAAAATGCTTTATATTAAAAATTATGGTATTATATAGTATATTAAATAAATAGTGAAATTTGAAAGGAATGAGATAATGAATTTTAAAGAAATTATGAAACAAAATAAAGGATATTGTTCAAAGCACACAGATATGCCGTCAGAATTACAACAAAAGGCGAAAGAATTATGTTGGAAATATAATCAGACTGGACCATCTGAGGGAGAAAAAAGAAGTTGTATTTTAAAAGAATTATTTGGAACTTATCATCCGCTAACATTTATTGAACCATCATTTCGTTGTGATTATGGTTTCAATATACATACCCATGGACTTACTGTGATTAACTATAATTGTGTGATACTGGATACATCGCCAGTCCATATTGGTGCAAATTCATTTATAGCTCCTGGGGTTTGTTTAGCGTGTTCAGGACATGCTGTTCTTCCAATACAAAGAGCAGAAGGAATTGGAACTTCAAAACCGATTACAATAGAAGATGATGTATGGATTGGTGCCAATGTTACTGTATGTGGTGGAGTTACTATCGGAAAAGGTAGCATTATTGGAGCGGGAAGTGTGGTAAATAAAGATATTCCAGCAGGGGTAATTGCAGTAGGTAATCCTTGCAGAGTATTGCGAGAGATTACAAAAGAAGACGTAATTAACTTATCCGCTGAGTAAGACAAATTCCACTTTGTGGAATTAATGTAACATAACGTGTTACTCTTTACTTTGAATGTATTATAAAAGTTAAGTAAAATAATATAGCATATAACGCAGACAATTTAAATTGTCTACTTTATAGGCTATTGTGTTGTTTTCACATTATTTTCTTGTTAAATAAAAGTATTCTGGGATACCTTTAAAATAATAGAAGGAACTTTTAGTTCACATTACCATACTATAATATAAAAATTAGAAAGTGGTGATAAGAGGGTATTTATGCCCATATGGCCTATTAAATAACCAATTTTGATTGAATTTTTTATTGGAACTTAAGACATTGACCGTGACCTACAGCTGCAAACTTTGGATTTAATTCAGATAAAGTCTGCTGGACCTTTGCTCTTTGTTCTGTGCTTGGTATCTGCTCCAATGTGATATTGTCTACTTCTTTCTGCCAGTTTCCATTTATTACTTCACCATTAAATTTACCCATACCGAATATTAAATCACTGCTGAAGAATATTCCACGATTGTTCTCCATAAGAAGAATACCTTCCCATAGATGCATTTCTGATGGGTAACTAAAAAATTCAAGTTCATAGTCACTGCTAATCAATTTTTCACCAGGCTTTTTAATTATTACTTCATCTGCGATCCCAAATCCAATTAGCTGTCTTGCTGTGATTTCTGAACAAATTGTCTTTGCTTCTGGAAAAGTCTTTAACAGCAAAGATAATCCACCGCATTCGTCTGATTCAAAATGTGAAACAAAAATATATTTTAATTTTTTGTCGACTAGAATTTCTTTCAATTGTGGTATTAGATTTTCTGTTTGTTGTATGCTACCAGTATGAACTAAAACTGGTTCATCTGTTAACAAAAGATATTGATGAAATGAAAGGTTAATAGGCGAAATATAACTGTTGAATTGGTATAAATCATTATAAATAATAGGCATAGTATTATCTCCTTTTATGTATTTAAATTAGCATATCCTGAATAAGTTAAAAAGCTCTGCTAGTTATTTTAATCTTTTATTCTAATACTCATAATATTACATTTTTACAATAGTGTTTTTTACTTGTAAAATAACTAATTTATTGTGTCCATTGTTTGTAAATCCATGGCTTTCTCCATTTGGGGATAAGATTACATCATTCGCTTTAATTGAAATGTCTTCTCCATTTACAGTTATTATCCCTTCGCCAGTAACTACATAGAATATTTCATCTAAATTTGTATGCTTATGAGGGGTCATTGTTTCATCTGGCTCGTAGAATAAAATACCTGAATCCATTGTACCTTCTGTGAATAATGATTTCCTCATAGTTTTTTCTGTAATAGCATTAACGTTTAATATCTTCATAAATAAATTTCCTCCTATGTTTTCTTAAGTCATAGCTTTATACTATAATAGTTACTAACTCTTTACAAGAAGGCACTATTATGTAATAGACTAACTAGACTGTAAGTATTAAATTTATATGTGATAGGAGGGAACAAAAATGGCCTGTGGTAAATTATGTCCAATTGAAGAAACTGTTAATCTTATTAGCCACAAGTGGAAGGTTCTTATTTTAAGAAACTTAAATGACGGTGGAACACAAAGATTCACTGAACTTGCTAATGGAATTAATGGGATAAGTGAAAAGATGTTAACACAACAACTTCGACAAATGGAAACTGATGATTTGATTATTAGAAATGTATACCCTGAGGTTCCACCTAAAGTTGAGTATTCTCTATCAGAACTGGGAGCTAGTTTAAAGCCGGTTTTAGATTCTATGAATATCTGGGGCTTGAGCTATATAAAAGCTAATAAACACATTTATAAAGAGTAGAGTAAAATACGTATACTTTTGACAATGGGAAAAAGGATGGTTTAACATATGGTTAAGAAAACAGTTATAATATGCGACCAATGTATAGAATGTCCTTTATGCAGCAAAATGAGGTTACTAAAGAATTACTGAGTTACTTTACTCACAAGTAACCCCATATCTAATGATATGGGGTTTAATATATTTAAATTATGGTAATTATGGTATAATTATATACAATATGGACTACAAGGCAGCACTCAAAATCGTTTTGTTTCTTGTTTTAAATGGAAGAAATGCTGTTTCTATTAGTAAGCTATTAATAAATAGTAGTAATACAATACAAATTTAAAAAGGCTACGCTATCAGAGGGTTTTTAAATACTGGCATTCATTAAACAACTAAGTGTTAACAAGCTATCGGTTAAATTGACATTTTCTAAAATTATGTCTTTTGGTACCTTTAAATCCACAGGTGTAATATTACATATACATTTAACTCCGTTTTCTACCATAATGTCAGTAACCTTTTGTGCATAATTCTTTGATACACAAACTACCCCGATGTCTGTTGGTATTGTCTTTAAGAAACTTACTAATTTGTTTATGTGTAATACTTTGATATTTTGAATTGTTAATCCTATAAGTTCTGGATTAACATCAAAAATACCAACTAATTTTAAATTTAATTGTTTATATCTAGTATAATTAACAGTAGCTTTTCCAATATTATTTGCTCCTATTATTATCATATTGTGTTTTTTAAAAAGTCCCAATATACCATTAATTTCAATTAGTAATTCTTTAACATTATACCCTATTCTCTGTGTCCCGAAATCTCCAAAATAATTTAGGTCTCGTCTTATTTGACTAGAGGTAAACCCAATTATCTCACCAAATTTTCTTGAGGATATTGTAACAACATTATTAAGAACGAGTTTATTTAAATAGGTATGGTATTTAGTCATTCGCCTAATAACCAGCATTGGTATATTTTTTTGATTTTCCACAATGTTAACTCTCCTTTGCTACAATAATAATTTAAATTTAAGAGATTTTAGTGTTTTATTAGAAAGAAGCATCTTAATTAAACAAGCTAAACGGTAAAATATTTACTTAATTTTATTAAATGAATTTATTAATATCTGTTTTATCTCACTTATCATTGGATATCTAGGATTAGCGCTAGTACATTGATCATCAAACGCTTTCTCTGACATATCATCCAATGTTAAATAGAAATCTTTTTCTTTAACTCCTGTATCTTTTATAGTCAATGGAATATTTAATTCTTTTTTAAGATCAGTAATTGATTTTATTAATAAACCTACTTTTTCATCATCTGTATTTCCACCAAGATTTAAATAATTAGAAATAGCAGCATATCTTTCTTTTGAATCTGGGTATTTATTTTGTGGGAATGAAGTTTGTCTTACTGGAATATCTACTGCATTAAATTTAATTACTTCCTCAATCAATACAGCAATAGCAATACCATGAGGCATATGGTGTTGTGCTCCTAATTTGTGTGCCATTGAATGACATATTCCTAAAAATGCATTTCCAAATGCCATGCCTGCTATTGTTGATGCATGTGCCATTTTCTCTCTAGCAACTATATTGGTAGTTCCTTCGCTATATGCTGCTGGTAAATATTCAAATATCATTTTTATAGCTTGAAGAGCTAATCCATCTGTATAATCCGTAGCCATGACAGATACGTAGGCTTCAATAGCATGACTTAATGCATCTATTCCGGTAGCTGCAGTTAGACCTTTCGGCATATTCATCATAAATTCTGCATCTACAATTGCCATATTAGGTGTTAATTCATAATCCGAAAGTGGATATTTCATTCCTGTTTTCTCATCTGTTATAACTGCAAAGGGTGTTACTTCTGAACCAGTACCTGCAGTTGTTGGTATGGCTACTAATATAGCTTTAATTCCAAGCTTTGGAAAATGGTGTATTCTTTTTCTTATATCCATGAATTTCATTGCTAGCTCATCAAATTTTTCTTCTGGATGCTCATATAACACTTGCATGATTTTGGCTGCATCCATAGCTGATCCTCCACCGATTGTTATTATGGTATCGGGCTCAAATTCAAGCATTTCTTTGGCACCTTGATAAGCGCATTCAAGTGTAGGATCAGACTTAACATCTGAAAACACCTTGAAACTTATATCGATTTTTTCAAGTACTTTTGTTATTTTATCTGCATAACCTAATTCACAAAGCATTTTATCAGTTACAATAAATGCTCTCTTCTTGCCCATATCCTTTAATTCCTTAAGTGCAGATTCTAAGCATCCATATTTGAAGTATATTTTTTCTGGAACTTTAAACCAAAGCATATTTTCCCTTCTCTCTGCTACTGTTTTTATATTTAACAAATGTTTAGGTCCTACATTTTCTGACACTGAATTTCCTCCCCAAAATCCACAGCCTAGGGTAAATGAAGGTGCTATTTTAAAATTAAATAAATCACCACTAGCTCCCTGAGCTGAAGGCATATTTATAAAAGTTCTTACAGTTTTCATTTTAGAACTGAATTTTTCTACTTTCTCTTTTTCCCTCAAAGAATCTACATACAATGAAGATGTATGTCCCATACCACCTAATTCAATGAGTCTTTCTGCTTTTTCTAAAGCTTCATCAAAACTTTTTACTTTATACATAGCTAATACTGTTGATAGTTTTTCACGTGAAAATAGTTCATCTAGTTCAACTGATTTAACTTCGCCTATAAGAACTTTTGTCCATTCCGGTACATTAACATCTGCTAACTTGGCTATGTTACACGCAGACTTTCCAACTATATTTGGATTAATCTTATCATTTTTAAACATAATATTTTTGACCTTATCTATTTCATCCTGAGTTAACATGTAAGCTCCTCTTTTAATAAGTTCATTTTTAACTTTAGTGTATATTGAATCTAACACTATTATAGATTGTTCTGAAGCACATATTGTACCATTATCATATGTTTTGGATAGTATTATTGAACTTACAGCCATTTTTATATCTGCACTTTCATCAATTATAGCTGGTGTATTTCCTGGTCCAACACCAATAGCTGGTTTTCCTGATGAATAAGCCGATTTAACCATACCTGGGCCTCCTGTAGCAAGTACCACATCAGCTTCACTCATAAGTATTTTTGAAAGCTCGATAGATGGGTTGTCTATCCAATCTATTATTCCCTCAGGGGCTCCGGCCTTAACTGCAGCATCCAAAAGTAATTTCGCTGTTGCTATTGTTGATTTTTTTGATCTTGGATGAGGAGAAAAAATTATTCCATTTCTCGTTTTCAAAGAGATTAATGACTTGAAAATCACTGTAGATGTTGGGTTCGTAGTTGGCACTATAGCTGCTATAACACCAATTGGTTCTGCAATTTTTGTTATACCATAAGTTTCATCTCTTTCGATAACACCACATGTTTTTTCATCTTTATATTTATTGTAGATATATTCTGCTGCAAAATGATTCTTAATTACCTTATCTTCTACTAATCCCATACCACTTTCTTCCACTGCCATTTTAGCAAGGGATATTCTAGCATCTAAGGCTGCCATTGCTACTTTTTTAAAAATTTCATCTACTTGAGCCTGGGTATAAGTTGAAAATTTTACTTGAGCTTCTTTTACACTTTTTAGTTTCTTATTTAATTCTTCTACGTTGGTTAATTTCATATATAAACACTCCTTTTTAAATTTATATTATTTCAAATCGGATTATATTGATAATAAATTAACACATGTGTGTATTGAATTTAAAAATAAAATAATATTATATAACAATTATATAAAAATATTAGTAATTAAACTTTAATTACTTAGTAGTAATGGTAATGTTAGGAATTATAACTTATTTAAGTTCTAGGTTATTATAGATCAGCACAATATGTTTGTCAAATGTTTAACAATGAATTTATATGATAGTTACGTTTACATCTATATTTATTTTACTTAAATTAGAGGTTAGTTGAAAATACTAAGTAAAGTAATATAGCCTATAAAGCAGGCAATTTACATTGTCTACTTTATAGGCTATTGTATTATTCGGTTTATATTTAATTAAAGGGCTCTAATTAAAAAACAAATTACTTGTTAATTACTATATATTTATAATAACAAGTAATTGTGATATTAGTGTCCAATATTTATGTGAAAAATATGTGAATTTAAGCACTTCTAAGGAGTGGTCACATCTACTTTTTCTATATCTTTTATGGATAAATAAGCTACAAAAACGCCTATAATAGCAAGAATGATAGGAACTATGATTATAGAACTTAATGTATCGCCATTAGATCCACTATTTAATAAACTCACAACTATTATTGAAGTTATTATTGTGGCAGATCCTGATTTGTTTCTCATACCTATATATAGTGGAATTAAACTTACAAAGGAAAATGTTGCCGAATACACAAAAATATTAATTAAATTTTTCACTAAAATATCTTGAGTTAAAGGAATTTGAATAAAATTTGCAAATATATTTAGAAGATATATACTGAATATCAAGAATATATTTGATAAAATCATAGTTGTAAAAGCAAATATAACCACAATAGCTAACTTTGCTGCCATAATCTTTTTTCTTTTTATTGGATAGCTAAACATAATATTTATTGTTTTGCATTTGTATTCACCAATTATTAATTTAGAAATAAGAGCCGCTGCAAAAATTGAGAAAGTAGCTCTTACTATAGTACCTGTATATAGAAAAACATCACTATAATTTCTGAACATATTTTCCTTAGTGTTAAATTTTAAAGAATATACACCTAGAAGCAAAACGGCTAGTATAATTAAATTTATAATCATAACTGTTTTTACATTTTTATTAAGTTTAAATTTCTTGATTTCTAATTTAATTAATTTAAGCATTTATATTACCTCCATTTAAAAGCTTTAAGAAATAATCTTCTAAAGAACTTTTTTTCTTATTTATAGATTCAATTTCAATACCTTTTAAAATTAATGCTTTTGAAATATCTTTTTGAGCTAACTTCAAGTCATATATTCTTATAAATGTATTGTCTACAATCTTAAAGTTAGAAATTTTTAAATCATTTTCTAAAATATAAGAAGCTTTTATAAAGTCTTTAGTATTAATTTCTACATACTCTGTATGATCTGTTCTGATGCTTTCCATTGAGACCTCTTTTATTAATATGCCATTAGTTATTATCCCTATAGTATCTGCTATTTGTTCAATTTCGCTCAAAATATGACTAGATATTAAAATGGTAATACCATATTCTTTGCTTAACATTTTTAATAAATTTCTAATCTGTTTGATACCTATTGGATCAAGCCCATTAATAGGCTCATCTAATATTAAAAACTCCGGTTTTGTTATAATTGCCCTTGCAATTCCTAGTCTTTGTTTCATTCCTAGAGAAAAATTCTTAACTGGCTTATCATCTATACCACTTAAATTTACTAGTTCTAATGCCCTATTGATAGCACTTTTATCGTAATATCCCATATATTCACAATGGAGCTCTAGATTCTCTCTACCAGTGAGTTTATCGTAAAACACAGGATACTCAATGATGCTTCCTATCCGTTTCAAAATTTCATAAGCTTTAAAATTTAGTTTCTCACCAAAAATTTCAATTTCCCCAATGCTTGGTTTAACAAGATTTATAATCATCTTCATAATTGTAGTCTTACCAGCTCCATTGGGCCCTAAAAACCCGTATATTTCTCCTTTTTTGATATTCATATTTACATTAGTTACAACCTCATTGTCTATAAATTTTTTCGATAAATTTATAGTTCTTAATATATAATCCATGGTTCATCCCCCTTTTTTTATCTACTATAGTTCTATTGTATGGTATAGACTTATCTTTTTTATTAACCAATTCTTACAAAAATCTTAAGTTGAAAAGCAAAATACTTTTTATTTTGCATCTTATTAATATAAACTAATAAGTTATTCTCTTTAATTGAAAAATAAAGCTAGTTTTTTCATAAGGTTTGCTTTCTAGTGATATCTTCCCACCTAATTTCTCAACAAGCCTTTTGGTTATTGTAAGTCCTAATCCACTTCCTTGATATAATTTATTTCTTGAATCTTCAAGGGTGTACATCCTTTCAAATACCCTGTCAACATTAATTTCTTCAATTCCTTTACCTTTGTCGCAAATTTCTACATAAGAACAGTTATCATCATAAGTTAATTTCAATCCTAAGTATTTACCATCACTCCCATATTTAATTGCATTAGAAATTAAATTGTTCATTATTCTATGAATGGCATCTAAATTACCAAGTACATAAATGTTGGTACTAGGAATATCTATACTTACTTCATAACCTTTTGAAGTCAAATTTTCATAAAATTCTAGTATGCTTTTTCTGCAAATTTCGTTTATATTGACCCTTGATATAGTTATATCCTTATCACCTGATTCAAGCTTAGCCAAATCAAAGAACTCATTGATAAGATCAATTACTTCAAGAGCTTTGGTATAAACATTAGAAAGCAATAGGTCCCTTTCATCCTTACTAATATTGTTGTCTAATTTTATTGTCTCGATATATCCTAATACTACTGTGAGTGGAGTTTTTAAATCATGAGAAATGTTTGATAACATTTTGCTTATAGATATTTCCTTTTTTCTATAGTCAGCCAATATTTTTTGATTAAAATCTAAAAGATTATTAATCTCTACAAGTATTTTTTTAAGCTCTTTATCCTCAGTTTCAACTAGGAGCTTTTCATTAGTATTCTCATTTATAATTTTGTTTAACTTGTTTTGAATATATTTTAAAGTATTATTTCTCTTCTTTTCAACATTAGTCTTAAAAAGTATTATACAAATTAGAATAAAGATAATTATTATTAATAAAGTAATCACTCATTAACCTCCAACTTGTAACCAATACCCCATAAAGTCTTTATGTATTGTGGATTTGAAGGGTTATCCTCTATCTTTTCTCTTAGTCTTCGCATATGGACATTAATTACATTCTCATCTCCACAGTAATTATCTTTCCAAACAAAGCTGTAAATTTGAGCCTTAGTAAATACTCTATTTGGATTCTGGATAAACAATTTTAAAATATCAAATTCCTTAGAAGTTAGCGAAATAACCTGGTTATTTTTAACAACAGAAAAATTTTTTATATTTATAGTAAGTTTTCCAACTTTAAATATCAGTGATTCATCTTTCTTGTCACTATTAGAATATTTTGTGGATCTTCTTATAGCGGCTTTAATTCTTGCAGAGAATTCTATCATAGAAAAGGGCTTAGAAATATAATCATCCGCTCCTAACCCGAGTCCCACTGCTTTATCTACATCACTATCCTTGGCAGACATAATTAATATTGGTACTGAACTTTTTTCTCGAATTATCTTCATAGTTTCTATACCGTTTAATTTAGGCATCATTAAATCAAGAACAATTAAATCAAAAACATGACTTAGATATTTAACAATCGCTTCTTCACCATCAAAGGCTGTTGTTACGATAAACCCATCCTTTATCAAGTAATTCTTAACCATTTCGCTAATGGCAATATCATCTTCAACAATCAAAATTTTATTATTCATAATCATTAAGCCTCTTTTCATAGATATTTAAATTTTTGTACTAATGCAATAATTATACTATTTTACTGTAGATTAAACATAACAAATAAGCAAGCGATAAATAGTAATAGAAAGACATAAAAGTGGATATAGCATACATAGGTTAGAAGAAATTTATTATAAACGTTATATGTATTACTAGTAAAATATGACGAGTTTGTGGTAGAATAACCAGTATATTACAATATAAATATAGACCGTGAACGAGAATATTATGTTAATTAATACAAATGGATATAACTATTATAAAAGCAATGAAAGGTAATACGATTGGCTCTGGTTGTTATTATGATGGAATAGCTTTTAAGCAAAGATCAGTAGCTGCCTCAAGTGAAATTATTACTTGTGAAATGCCTAGAGTGGTGAAAAGGAGAAGAGTATGAGAAAAAAAAAGCTTAAGGTTCTTGGAAGAATATTAGGGTGTGTAATTGCTTTGCTAGGTGTGGTATTAATATACGTATATAATAGTTATCCTATATGTACATATGTCCCTAAACCCTATAATTCTGCTGGAAATGTGGTATTGGATAAAAAGATGACTAATTTAGAGGTGAAAATGGATGTGGAAAAGATGATAGATATAATGGAAAACACACATCCCATTTTTTTAGAAAAACAAACCGAAAGATATAAAGAAGCAAAAGAAAAATTTTTAAAAGAGACAAATAAAAGTATGGTCGTAGGTGAATTCCAACGTGCTGTTAGTAGATATTTAGTATCAATAGAAGATGGGCATACACAACTTTATTGGAAAGAGGATCAGTACTTAAATATTAACTGGAGATATTTAAATGGTAATTTGGTTATGTTTTCAGATGATGGTAAACAAATAGATAAAGTAGTAACGAAAATTAATGGAGTACAAATAAATAAGGTTATGGATACAATTAAGGATCTTTTTCCGGCTGAAAATTATGTAGCTGAAAATATTAATAATGCAAAGTATTCAAAGGGAAAGATGGTATTAACGTACTCGGGTGTTGATTGCTCAAAAGATATATTATTAACGGAAAAAGGTAAGGATGGAGAAGAAAATGTTAAAGTAGAATTTAACAAAGTGAAAGATAATGATACAGATTATGAAATTTCAAGCAGAAAAATTGATGGTAAAACAATATATGTAAAGCTAGGCGTTTGTGAAGTTAATAAAGATTTAAATAATGTTGTAGAAGATTTAAGTCAAGCTGTTAGTAATGGTATAAAAAATGTAATAATAGATGTTAGAAACAACCCAGGTGGAAATTCAAAGGCATGTGATATGTTATTAGATTCACTTAAAATGAAGCCTGGACGTTATGGATCTATAATAAGATTTTCTTCATTAGCACAAGAAAGGCATGGTTTTCTAAGGAAAAGCGGATATGTATCTTTTAAGAGCAGTAATGATGTGGTGAAAAACAAAGATATAAAATTATATGTTATTACAAATGAAAAAACTTTTAGCTCAGCTCAAATGTTAGCTACATGGGTTAAGGATGGAAAACTAGGTACTATAGTTGGACAACCAAGCAGTAATATGCCATCTTCATTTGGAGATGTATTAGGATTTCAATTAGATAATTCAAAATTACAAGGGCAAATTTCATTCAAGAAATGGATAAGACCAGATAAAACAAAAGAGGCTGAAAGAGTATTAGAACCAGATATTTATGTGGATTATTCAGAAGACGCATTAAGTATGATTTTGGATAAAATCAAATAAAGGGAAAAAAGATAAGATTCATATTATAAATGTTTTTTTAATTAGTGGTTTTATCATATTTCGTAACAAGTAACCCTACATAATTTAATGTGGGGTCACTTGTATTAATAATGTGAATGTAACAAGTGAGTTACATTCACATTGATGCTATTGCTTATTTCCTTATATTTCATTACCGTTTTTACAATAATTAATACAATTTTCCAACCATTTAATAGTAGACTCTTCTCGTATAATAGCTCCGTCTAGAACAAGATAATCTCCAAAAACATCACTATTAAGAGGTGGAACGCTATCATAAGGTTCCTTTTGCTCGTATAAAAAGGTAAGCCTTTCATTATGCTTAAGTAATTGATGTTCCAATAAATCGATTCTAGTGTTTACATCTAAATTACTTGAAAAATACATTCTAAGCCTAAAAATATTTTTGGGGGTTTGTTCCATAGGGACATCCTTTTTCAACCATTTTAAAAATTCGTTTTTACCTTTTTCTGTGATATCATAAATTTTTTTTTCTAATACGTCCCCACTAATTTCAATATCATAAACTATAAGTTTTTCTTCGACTAATTTTTTTAATTCAGGATATATCTGACTGAGTTTTGCACTCCAAAACTCAGCTAATTGAAAATTAAATTCTTTTCCTATGTCATAACCAGTTATAGGTTTTCTATTTATTAATCCTAAAATTGCATATTTAAGGGTCCTCATTAATACACCTCTTCCTTTTACCTATTTATTATAACATGGTTTTTGTAAATTACAATTTAAGTTGATTAGTACGATTATATAACATGATACATATAAACATTTATATATATTATATTATATAACTACGTTGACACGTTAGGCGTATTGTGATAATATTAACAAAACGAGATAAGGGGGGAGAATACTATGGAATTGACAAAAAAAAGATGGGGTATTTTGATTGCAAGTTGTTTTATTAATTTATGCATTGGTTCAATGTATGCTTGGAGTGTATTTGCAGGTCCTATGGCAAAATACTTGAGCCAACTTACTGGTACCACTTTAACTGCTGGCGCTCTTGCAATCGTATTCACAGTTACAAATTCAGTAGGACCTATTACCATGATTACAGGCGGAAGAATTAATGACACCTTTGGACCTAAAAAAGTTATCTTTGTTGGTGGCTTGCTTTTTGGTGGAGGTATGATATTATCGGGTTTCGCCACCGGATTAGGCTTTTTAGTATTTGCGTATGGTATTGTAACTGGTCTTGGGATTGGAATGGTTTATGGATGTACAATCAGTAATTCAATTAAACTTTTTCCAGACAAGCGTGGATTTGTTGGAGGCATTACAACTGCATGTTATGGTTTTAGTGCAGTAATAGTACCACCAGTCGCAAATATATTAATCAGTAATTTAGGAGTAACAGCAGCCTTTAAGATAATAGGTGCTACATTCCTAATTATTGTATGTGTTTGCTCATTCTTTATTGATAAATGTCCAGCAGGATTTATTCCTGAAGGATGGACACCACCAGCTTCTCAAGGAAATAAGTTAAATCAAAATAGTAAAGATTGGAAGGGAATGCTTAAAAGTCCTATTTTCTATCCAATGGCTTTGATATTGTTATGTGGTGCATTCTATGGGTTAATGTGTTCGGCTCTAGCTTCTCCTATAGCACAAGGCATGATTGGAATGTCAGTTGCTGCTGCAACTACTGTAGTTTCTATTTTAGCATTATTTAGTACAGGTGGTCGTGTTATTGCAGGTTATGCCTCTGATAAAATTGGTAGAATCAATACACTTACTGTTGCTTTTGTTCTTGCTATAATTGGACTTATATGTATGTATTTTTCAGGACAAGGAGATGTTACAAGATTTTATATAGGTATTATAATTGTTGGAGTATCCTTTGGCGCATTCATGGCTGTTTTCCCGGGGCTTACTGCAGATCAATTTGGTACTAAGCACAATAGTGTTAATTATGGAATAATGTTTATTGGTTTTGCAATATCAGGTTATTTTGGACCAACAGTAATGAAAAATGTATATGCTGCGGATCATAGTTATCGAAGAGCATTTTTAATAGCTGCTGTTCTCTGTGTTATAGGTTTTGTAATAACTTTTGTTTATCGTTATGTATATAAAAAGTTAACTGCAATTAATATTAGTGATAGTATGACGTTGAAAAATTAATAATTTAACAAATATATGCTTGTTAAAAAATAATAATTAATGAATAAAGGAGAATAAAAGTATGCAAAGAAAGTATCCAAACCTATGTAAACCAATCAAAATTGGAAATGTTAATTTCAGAAACAGAATGTTTTCAGCTCCAATGGGAGGAACAGATATAACAGCTGATTGCACTATTGGACCTGCTTCAACAGCTTTTTATGAATTAAGAGCTAAGGGGGGCGCGGCATCGGTTACTGTCAGTGAATGTGTGGTTCATCCAGAAACAGAAGGTTCCCATATGTTTCATTTAGATTTGGAAACAGTAGGTTCACTTGCAAGCTTTACTTATACTGCAGATGCTATTCGCCGTCATGGTGCAATTGCTAGTGTAGAATTATCTCATTCAGGACAATATGCTGGAACTTATTTAACTGACAAGAATAAAAAACAAGGACTATCTCAATGGGGACCAAGTGCTGCGATTCGTCCGGATGGTCTTCCAGTAAAAGAACTTACTCAAGAATTAATTGATGACATAGTAGCAGCTTATGGAAATACTGCTGGACTCGCTAAAAGAGCAGGTTTTGAAATGGTTATGATTCATGGTGGACATGGATGGTTAATTAATCAATTCTTGTCTCCTTATTTTAATAAGAGAACAGACAAATACGGCGGCTGTCTAGAAAACAGAGTACGTTTTGCACAGGAGGTTATTGATAGTGTCCGAAAGGCAGTTGGGGTAGGTTTCCCAATCGAGTTTAGAATGAGCGGTTCTGAATTATTTGAGGGCGGTTATGATTTAAATGACGGCGTTGAAATCGCTAAATTAATAGAATCAAAAATAGATTTGCTTCATGTATCAGCAGGAACTTACCAAAGAGGATTTGGAATAACGCATCCTTCTATGTTTTTACCACATGGATCTAATGTTTACCTTGCAGCAGAAATTAAAAAGCATGTAAGTGTTCCCGTTGCAACGATTGGTGGTTTAAATGACCCAGAAATGATGGAAGAAATCATAGCTAGTGGTAAGGCAGATGTTGTTGAAATGGCTCGTGCACTTTTAGCTGACCATGAACTTCCGAAAAAAATTGTGACAAATAAAGATAAGGATATTGTAAAATGTTTAAGATGCTTTACATGTATGGCAGAACGTGCTATGACATCTACAAGGCGTTGCACTGTTAATCCATTAATTGGACGTGAACTAGGTGGATCAGAAGTTATTCCTTCTCCTCATCCAGGTAAAGTTCTAGTAGCAGGTGGTGGACCGGGTGGACTTGAAGCTGCTATCACTGCTGCAAAACGTGGGCATAAGGTAATTCTTTGTGAGAAATCTGACGAGTTAGGTGGAATACTTAAGGGAGAACAAGCAATCCCATTTAAGTACGAAATGTATGAGTTAGGTGTAACTCTTGGAAAATTAGCAAAGGATGCTGGCGTTGAAATTCGATTGAATACAACTGTTACAAAAGAATATGTTAATAAAGAAAATGTTGATGCATTAATTATAGCAGTTGGTTCAGAACCACTTGTACCGCCAATACCAGGTTTACATGGTGATAATGTAGTTGTTGTTAATGACTATTATTTAGAGAAGGACAAGGTTAAGAGTGAAGTGGTAGTTCTTGGAGGAGGTCTTGCTGGATGTGAAGCAGCAATACATCTTGCACAAGAAGGTAAGACTGTACATCTAGTAGAAATGAGAGCAGAACTTGCTCCAGATGCAAATATTAGGCATCGTCCTATTTTACTTGGGGAAATAGAAAAAAATAATAAGATTTATGTTCATATGGAATATAAGGGATTAAGTGTAACACGAGAAGGTGTTGTCTGTGCTGATGTAGCTTGCGTGGAACATCTAGTTCCAGGTACTACAATAATTTGTGCACTTGGACAGAGAGCAAGAAGAGATGTGGCAGAAGACTTAATTGACTGTGCACCTTTTGTTAGAGAAATTGGTGATTGTGTAAAAGCATCTACCATAACAACTGCAATATATCAAGGATATCATGCTGCCCTTGATATATAGGTATGAGGTCTAATTCATGAATAAGTAACATTTTAAGTAATGCAAAAATAAACCCTCAGACTGGATTTCTCTTAAGAAGGAAAATCCAGTCTGAGGGTTTTTAGTGTCATGAAATGCTAAAAATGCCAGATCAATTCAATTATTTGTAAAAGCCGAATTACTTCATATGGAAGTCATTAAAAAAATAAAAGTATTGAGATGAAAATAAATGTATAGTATAATTAATTTGGAAATAGAACAATAATTTACATACTTATTTAAAATTATACAAATGGTCAAATATTAAAACACAGGAGATGTAACATGAAAAAGATTTTTAAAGCATTTATAATTATGATTTTAGCTTTCGTTGTGTGTATACCTATGCAAACAATGGTACAAGCTAGTACATTTACCAGTATGAGTTCTAAAAAAGATGTGGTAGCTACTAAGCCATGGGCAGTGAGTTTTAATAAGGCTTTAAGCCTTACAACGGTAAATACCACGAATATTAAGGTGGTTGATGAGAATAATAATAACATAGATATTACAGTTGTCCTAACTAATAACAATAAAACTGTAGTAGCTCAACCTGTTAAAAATTATGAAGCTGGAAAGACTTACACGTTGATAGTAACAGACAATGTTAAGTCTAGCGACGGAAAAGTTCTTCCGAGTGAAGTAAGAATGGATTTTACAACCAAAAGTTTACCTACTAAACCAAGTGAGTTTACGGTATGTATTGACCCAGCTCAATACTATAGTACAACAACTAGTAACAGTGGTGTCAAAGCTAAGGATATAAATCTAAGTACAGCATTAAAACTAGGTACAATATTAAAAGCAAGAGGATTTAATGTAGTATATACAAGAGATAGCGATGCAGTATCTTGGACTCAAAGTGGTGAGGATGATGCAAAAGCACTAATTGCTAAAAATGCTAATGCTGATGTGTTTTTAAGTATAAACATGAATTCGTATACTCCAGATTCTGCTGCGAATGGGATTGAAACATATTACACAACTGACAAAAGTGCGAATAAGTTACTCGCGTCTTCGCTGCAAGCTGAACTAATAACAGCAACAAAAGCTAAGGATAGGGGAATACAAGTAGTAGATAGTACAAGTAATTTTGCAGTATTAAATAAGACAAGCTGTCCTGCGATAGTTGCAGAGTTAGGATTTATAACTAATCCATCTGAGGAAATATTATTAGAAAGTCAGCAGTATCAAAATAATGCTACAAAGGCAATCGCTAATGGGTTAATGAGTTATGCTGGATTTGCAAATACTGATACTACTTACGATAATACTTCAACAGTAAGTTCAGCTGCAGATATACTTGTTAATGTACGCGCAGGTGATAAATATACTCTCCCTGAAACTACAAATGTTACTATGAGTAATAATACTAAGAAAACACTTGGAGTAACATGGCCTAATAATGTATTCAATATAGTTGATGCAGGTACTTACAGCTATTATGGAACTATAAACGGGACTAGTATAAAAGTAAAAGCTATAATTACTGTAGGAGCTGCAACTACACCAATTATAATAACTACACCAACTACAGAATTGCAATCTACGGTAATCGGAGAAAAGTTATTTATATATTTGACTCCATCAGCCAACATTGTTAGTACACTAAAGGCAGCAGTAAAATTGCATGATGGAGTAACAATAAACAATTGTGTTTATTTTTCAAGCGAGGCAATGAGAAGAATAAGTGTACCAGTACCTATAGGGGTATGTAACACACATCAATATTTAAATTATTTAAATAATAATAAATGGTCAAAAACAAAAGATATTAAAAAGCTTGCACCTGGAAGCCTTTGCTTTACAACAAATGATGGTACCGGATATCCTACACATACTTTTGTATTTATGGGATGGGTTAATGACGGAGATTACACTATTGCATATGTTGCAGATAATCAAGGACAGGCTGTACACACACGAAGTATGTTAGCAAAGGGTGATACAGATGCTTTCGCTTTCTTTATGTCCAAATAAATATAAAGATCGCCATGACTCTTGTGACTTTAGTCATTAGCAAATTTACTTCATTTATAAAGAGCATTTAATACATTTATGAATCACCTTTATATACATACATATATAGGTGGTTCATTTTTTATATAGTAAATGCTAAAGAATATGAATTACATCATTTTTTATTGTATAATTAAGGCAAAGTAGAAAAGCTAAATATAAGTTAGCTATTTTGATAAAATGATTATAAATAAAAATCATAAAAATAATGGAACGTATGGAGTTGATATTATGAACTATACACAGGCCCAAGATAAATTGAATGAAGATAAGTTTAGTCACAAATGTATCTTAGTTAAAGGGGATTCGGCAAGTGGCAAAACAACTCTTGCAACTAATAAATACAAGCATCTGATAAAAAATGAAAACATTAAAAGTTCAAATATATTATGTTTATTTATGAATAAATATCAAAATATAACATGGACCAAAGAGATGGTTTTTAATACCGCTGGTGAGATTAGAAAAAGCTCTTATTATGGATTTATTAGGAGGGAACTATCGCTTTATTGGCCTTATGTAGTAGAGAATTGCACGGAAATAAAAATTAATATATTAAAGCCTGAGTTTGCATCTTTTGATGCTACCAATTATGCTATGAAAGCCTTAGTAGAACATTTTAGAAAAGCTAAGGGATATTTTCAAGATATAACATCAACTTCTTCAAAAATAGCATCAGATTTAATTTCTAACATTAATAATGCTGCATTATCATTAGTGCCTTTTGATGAAATAGGAACTAGACTTTATAATTCATTAGAGGTAAATGATTTCTTAATTAAAGAAACATATAATCAATTAGACGAAGTAACTATGTATTATATTTCAAAATTATTACGTAATGGTGTTGTAGATTATGGACTATCATTTTATTTATATAATAATTATTTACTTCATGATCCAAGATATAATAGTATAAATAATATAAAATATCTTATAGTAGATGATATAGATGAATCATCGCCTGCAGAGCAAGAATTGATATTTAAGATCATTAATAATGTGGACAGAGCGTATTTATTTTATAATCCTAAAGGTGGTTTGTGTAGTTATTATGGAGCCAATACTGATTATTTGAAGAGTAAATTAACTATTGGACATCACGAGATTATTTTAGATGATCATTTTTGCTGTGATGATGATTTTATTAATCTTTCTAGAATAATAGATAACAGGTCTCACAATCTCTTTATGGAGGATAAAATAAATGAAAATGTCCCAACCTTTATAGATATGACATCAGAGTTAAGATCGGAAATGGTCCAAAAGATAATGTTAAAAGTTGAAGAACTCTTAAATAAGGGACTTAAACCAAGGGATATAGCAATAATATGTCCTTTTAATGATTTCATTATTTCCTATGAGCTTTTGAAAAAAGCTAAGGAATTAAATATATCGGTTATGGAGACTTCTAAAAAGGATAGGTTTATAGACAATGAATATTTACACCCTTTAATAGTACTCGCGGTATTGTGTAATGATTATAAAAGTATCTTTTTAACAAACGAAGATTATAAAAACTTTTTCTCATTTATGCTAAGGCTAGATGTTATTCGAGGCTCTTTGCTATATCCTTTTGTAACTGAAAGTGGCCTTCAAGATATTAGTCTCGATATTGAAGAGAGAGTAGGTAGCGAGGCAGTAGGTAAATATAATGAATTAAAAGAGTGGATAGAAAATTATAAAATTAATTTAATAGATCACAAGGGTTCCCTTGGCGAGTTTTTCAGAAAAGCATTTTCAGAGGTTCTTGTAAGGTTACCAAAAGTTAAAGAACATATAGAGGACTATATAAGTTTATATGAAAGCTGCGAAGGTTTTATAAATACTTTAGATAAATTAGAATTTAAAGGTAAATCTTCAGAGGAGAGGTTTATAGAATTTATTAGGGGACAGGGAAGTGGATTTTACTCCATGAATGAGATTCAGGAAATGTTATTACAAGATAATAGTATAGTTTTAACATCTCCTTATACTTATTTGACCTCTAATTTAAGCAGTAAAGTTCAGATATGGACGGATATTAACAGTAATATGTGGGCTCCTAGAAATGCCCATGAATTATCAAATTCTTATGTATTAAAGAGTAATCGAAATAGTGATGACATGTATACCGAAAGGGAAGAAAATAATAATGTTTATGGAATTCTAATGTCTGTGGTTAATTGTTTATTAAGAAAATGTAGAGGTGAATTATACATATATGGTAGTGAATATTCTCTAAGTGGGTTCCAGCAAGAAAGTAAAATTGCAGATATTCTTATAGAAATATTGAGTGAAAGAGGTGAAACCATTGATAAAGGAGATAAATGATGAAGTTAAAAAAATAGTTTATAGGGATGATCAATTGCCTATAATGTTGTATCGAGGAGGAACTATGGCAGTACCAGCAGTTCCAGGTGCGGGAAAGACTTTCATAATATGTAATCTAGTATGTGAAATTATAAAGGATAAGGTCCATAAACCTGGTAAAATACTTATAGTAACTTTTATGAATAGTGCAGTTAACAATTTTAAACATAGAATCTCTATGGTGTTACAAAATAAGGGTATAAATGCAACGAATGATTATGAAGTCATGACTATCCACAGTTTAGCACTGAAAATTTTAAAAGATCGACCAGATGTAATGGGGGTTAATGAGGAATTTAAAATATTGGATGATGTTAATAAAAGTTTATATTTAAATAATTGTATATCAATGTGGCGAAGAAAAGGCGGAGAGGCAGTATTTAAGAGTATGATATCTGATAAATCCTTAAATAAATACACAGGGAAACAAGATAAGTGGTGGAATGATTTTTTTACAACAGTTGATACGACTATTGGTGAACTTAAGATAAATGACATTTCTCCTGAAAAATTAAAGGAAGATATAAAATCATTAGATCAAAATAATATCTTAGTGCATATATCTGAAATTTATGATACTTACAGTAAAATTTTAAAAAGTGAGGGGTATATAGATTACAATGATTTGCTAATTCTTGCGTATAAACTTTTAAAAACTGATGACACAGTTAGGGAAAAGGTGCAAAAAAAATATACCTTTGTCTTTGAGGATGAATGCCAAGACTCTAATTTAATTCAAGGAAAAATACTAAGTTTAATTTCAGAGAAAAGTGGTAATTTAGTAAGAGTTGGGGATGTTAATCAAAGTATAACAGGAACATTTACAGCGTCTGACCCTGAATATTTTAGGGAGTTTTGTGGCAAGGCAAATAATGCATTCAAAATGTTTATGGCGGGGCGTAGTACAAATCATATAATTGATTTAGCAAATGAACTAGTTGAGTTTACAAACAATAAGCATGGAGAAGAAAATTGTAGAAATGCATTAGTAAATCAAAGAATTAAAAATTTGGATGATAAGCTTGAAACCAGCCAAGATAACTATGGTATAAGCACTATGATTTGTAATTCAAGAGAAGAAGAAACTAAAAAGGCAGTTCGCGTGGCTATAAAATTTAAAGAAAAATTTCCTGGGAAAACATGCGCAATATTAGTTCCTTTTAATAATCAAGTTAGAGAAATAGCAGATATTCTTAGATTTTATAATATCGAATGTGATGAGTTATCAAATAAATCAGATAAAAAAATTAAAGTTACGAGGACACTAGGATATATACTGCAATTTATTTCAAGACCACAAGATAGTGTTTTATTTAAAGATTTAATTAAGAATGTTTTCTGCGAGGAACAAAATGAAGAAAGTGAAAAATTATTCCATTTTATTTGTGGTTATGATGTTGAAAAGCTGATGTACCCAAGTCGCGGCAAAATAAATGAACTGGACATTCCAGGAGAAATATTAAACTCTAAGGTGTATAAACAATTTATAAGTTCCATGGATTTAATTAAAACAATCTTTGAATATCCTCAGACACATTTTGATAGATTAATTTTATATATTAGCGATGTTCTAAATTTTACGCTTGAAAACAGAGCAATGGCAGAGGCAGTTGCGTCTTATGTTAGATTTGCGTCTATTGATAATAGTGAATTTTCTTTAGGCTATGTAGCAGAGCAATTGCTAGATGAAAAGAATGGTATACTCGATCATATCTCAGGTATAATATACGACTTAGAGGGGTATGAACCATCCCCTGATAGAGTAACAATATCAACTTGTCATAAAGCTAAAGGGCTAGAATGGGATTGTGTATTAATATTAAATATTACATCTTATCAATATCCTTATATGACAAATGATAAATTTAAAGACTATTATTATTTAAAGGATGAATTTAAAAACCCGACAGTTCTCTGCAAAGCCCAAATCGCCAAAATTCTAGGTAATAATATTTGTGAAGATCCATTAAAAGAAGCTAAAATACAAATAATAAATGAAAAAATAAGGCTTTTATATGTAGGGATAACAAGGGCTAAGGAATATTTAATTTTAATGGCAACCCGATCTAATGAAGGTAAATGGAATGAAGACAAACCATCAAAGTATTTTTATGTTCTTCAAGATTACATAAATAGCCAAAGGGGTGTTTTATAAATGTTAGACATTAGAAAATTGAATCATGTCTATTATAGTCAAAATCTTTTAAATACTTTCCATAAATGTCCTCTTAAATTTAAAATAAAATATTTAGATAATATTAGATGGAAAAAAGATTCAATAGATGATGAGGATTATTATAAGAATATGAACATGGGACTGGATTTTCATCTCATAGCCCAAAGATATTTTTCAAATATTCCTTTGGTTATAAATGAGAGTAATACTGAATTACTCCACTTTACAAAGTCGCTTCAAGAAAAATTCACTATTATAGATGAAAATATATATTTGCCAGAGTATGAAATTAAAATGAGAAAAGATAATATTAGGATTCAAGCAAAGTATGATTTAATAATTATTAAGCCAAATAATAAAATAGAAATATGGGACTGGAAGACAGAAAACAGAAAACTTGATTATAGTGAAGTAAGCAAAAGAATGCAAGCTATTGTTTATATGTATATAGTAGGAGAAAGGTCATTAGAAATATTTGATAGAGAGATACCATTTGAAAATATAAGTATGAGTTTTTGGCAACCTCAGTTTAAAGAGAATGTCATCACTATTAATTATTCAAAGAGTAAGCATAAAATATATGAAGAAAAAATTATAGAGATAATACGTCGGCTTACTAATTATGATTTTACTTTAGATTTCAATATTGAATTGTATAGAAAGAAATGCAGGTATTGTGAATTCGCAGGGGATACCCAGGTATGTGATGCTTTTATTTAGTGCTTCATAAATGTGGATGAGTAAGTATGAAATATTAAAATAGAGTCAAATATATTGTTAAGTGGATTAAAGAAACTTTGTAACATTTTATAATATAAAGATTTTAGTGTATTATCTTATAATATATATAATATTATTATTAAATTTAAGAAAAAGAAATGGAGATACGATTTGAAAGGTAAATGTTATTACTGCAACGAGAAATTATCAGAAAGAACCGTTAAAAAACATGTTAAAGGCTGTAAAGTTAGGAAAGAAAAGATAGGAAAGTCTATCGCGAGTTCTAAAAAAACTAAGGGTCAATATATTTTGTCTATACTTCCACAGTATGGATCAAAAGAATATAGTTTGTATATAGCTATAGATATAGATTTAACTTTAAAGAATCTGGATAGTTTTTTAAGAGATATTTGGTTAGAATGTTGTGGACACTTAAGTAGTTTTATTATTGATGACATAAACTATGACTCTTCAATAGAGGATGAATTTGAACTTTTTCCTCAAACCGAAACAATGGATTTTAAATTAAGACAGGTAATTTCTGTAGGTGATAAATTTAAATATGACTATGATTTTGGTTCTACGACTGCATTAAAACTTGAAGTTATAGATGAGTATGTGGTAGGGGAGAATTATAGTCAAATAGAAATATTATCTAGAAATGATGAAATACAAAATTTTTGTGCAAATTGTAATCAAAAGGCAAAGTATTTTGATTATGAAGAAGAAAAGTATTATTGTGGGGATTGTATAGATGAAGACGGTGATATGGTAGATGAATTTGAATATACCAATTCTCCTAGAGATGGAGTTTGTGGATATGTAGGAGACAGAGATACAGAAAAGCAGTACTTGCCAGGAAATAAATTTAAGATTAAGAAAACTAAAACAAAAGGTCGAAAGGATATAGTCCCATTTATAGAGAATGATGAATTGGAAATAGATGATTTTAAAGGGGACTTTGCATCTTTTTTAGATATTGCAATGGATGATATGAATTCAGAAGTTGGGTATAAAGCAAAAAAATTATTAAATAGATTAAAAAGAGGGCAGTTTACACATGATTTAAGAAAATTATTAGAATGTGAGATAAAAGATGAATTATTAAAAACAACATCTATGCTAAATATTACGAGGGTATCTAAGTTTAATAAAGGCCAACTAATAGAAAAACTTTTAGAGGTATATGAAGAGAAGATAACAAAGGCACTATATTTAATTGATAGTGAAAGATATGAATTTTTAAAAAGGATAATGGAAAATCAGGGACATATATCTTTTGAAGATGATAAGTTCACATCAAATCCAGAATATTTTTTAGAATGTGGATTTGTTTTTGCAACGATGAGAGAAGACGGTATATATTTAATAATGCCAAATGAAACAATAAATGCTATAAAATCCATAGATAATGTAGAGTATAGAAAAATATTAGCTAAAAACACAGAAATAATAAAGTTGATGTGTGGAATGACCTATAACTATGGGGTACTATTTATGGGTGATTTTATAAAGATGCTTAATAATTATATTGACTATTCTTTAGATGAAACTGATATTTACGCAGTAGTTGTAAGTGGTGCAGATTATTGTGATGGGTATATGCTGCAAGGGAATATAGCTAGTAGTATAATGGTTCCTCTAGAAGAAGCTATAAATATTATTAATACAAGAGATAATATTTCAAGCGATAGGGATTTCTGTATTATAAAAAAGGCTGAGCTACTTGAAGCTGCTAGTGAGGAATATTTAATTGAAAATAAAATAGGTATGAGATTAAAAAAATATTTGGAGAATAATTGGGAAATAGAAGAAACACAAATTGAAATGATTATAATTAATTTATATGATGATATTCAAGAAAATGAAAGAGAAGAGGTATTAGATAACATTATAGGCGCATTGGGAGATATAAGTGAAAATGATCTTCAAAAACTTTTAGTAGAAATAAATAGTTTTATAAATAACACTAGACTTTGGAGACTAAAAGGATATACTTTTAATGAATTAAATTCAGAAGATAATAATAATTCTACTCCGAAGATAGGAAGAAATGATCTTTGTATTTGTGGAAGCGGTAAAAAATATAAAAAATGTTGTGGATCTAAGGTTATTCAGTTATTTTAATAATCTTTCACTATGGCAAGGATGTATTTGTTAGAAAAGGTCTAGGTAATCTAAGGGTTACTTAAGCATATGTAGACGTTTTTAGAGTTAGAGGATAAGTATTTATCTTCTAGCTCTATTTTTCTAAGTTAATATATTATGGGTGGACACTTTAATTTCCAGTATTAACAATTCATCTTAATTAGTGATAATTATAAAGAATTTATTAAGTTTAATAAAAAGGTAGAATATCCATATATAATATAAATTGGAATAACAATAATATTGAAATGTCATCTAAGCATTACGCGGATCTAAAGTAGATATTAAAATCGATTAAAGGAATTAGAGTAGGTGAGACGGAATATAGTTAAGTATGAAGTGAAAAGTAATTGATGAGGAGGGGAAATAAAATGAAATTATTAATTGAAAATTTAGAAAAAAGTTATGGAGAGAAACAGGTGCTTAAAAAGGCATCCTTTACTTTTGAAAAAGGGAAGATATATGGACTATTAGGACGAAATGGAGCAGGAAAAACAACTCTTTTTAATTGCATTAGTGGGGAAACTAAATATGAAAGTGGTAGTGTTAGTATTATCTGTGAGGGACAAGCAGCAAAGGAGATAGATTATAGAAAGGTAGGGTATGTTTTTTCAGATCCCGTGATACCAGAGTTTTTAACTGGATATGAATTTTTAAAATTTTATATTGATATTAATAAGGACAAAATTGAAAATTTGCTTACAATAGATGAATATTTCGATATTATAAAGATTAAGAATGAAGACAGATATCGGTTGATGAAGGGATATTCACATGGAATGAAAAACAAAATGCAGATGGTTTGTCTATTAATAACTCAACCACCCGTAATTTTACTAGATGAACCTTTGACTTCTTTTGATGTAGTGGTGGCCCTGGAAATTAAGAATTTATTAAAAAAAATGAAAAGTGAGCATATTATTATTTTTTCTACTCATATTCTTCAATTAGCTACAGATTTATGCGATGAAATATTAGTTCTAAATAATTGCATTTTAGAAGAAGTGGATAGTGAGATTCTAAAAAGTGCTGAATTTGAAGAGAAGATTATGGAGATTTTGAAGGAGGGGGGGAATGATTAGTACATTTATTAATAGTTTTAAGGTATCTTTTGCAGAGCAAGCTAATACTTTTATTTATTTTCTTAAAAGGATACCTCTTCTGGGAAAAAAAATTCCTGATAATTTATATGAAAAAACTCACGCTAAACTAATTATAGGGGTAATACGTGAAATTTTAGGAGTATTCGGAGGATTCATTGGGAAAACCATATATTTAGGTATAATGATTATTTTGCCTTCCTATTTAATCACGAAAGATATAACAAAGATGCAACCTATTTTCATACATATACTTTTCTTTTTAAGTTTAGTTTTAGGACCAATTATAAAAAGTATAATTTTTGATGAAGACAATAAAGATGCATTTAACATGATAACCTTAATGAAGGCTGATGCGAGAGAATACTATTTGTCAAAGATAGTATATAGAAATATAACAGATTTTATATACTTTGTAATTCCAGTAATCATTATAGGCTTAATAATAGGATTTTCGCCACTAAAAGCTATAGTGCTAGTTGCGGAAATAACAGCTTTGAAATTAATTGGCGAAGGTTTACAGCTCAATATATATGATAAGAAAGAAGTTTTGATTAAAAAGAAAGCAATATTTATATCCGTAGTAGTAATTGGCGGGCTTTTTCTTGCTTATGCATTACCATGTTTTGGACATGCAATTAATTTTAGTCCAATATTATTTAATGTTTATGTTGTAATTATTCTATTAGGACTAGGAGTAGTATCATTTATATACCTATGGAAATATATAAAATATACGCTAATTGCAAAAGCTTTATTAACTAAGGATAAATTATTTAATGTAGAAGCTATTAGAAAGGGCGCTACTTTTTCAACAGTAAAATTGGATGAAAAGAGAATGAGCAAGGAAGAATTAAATACAAAAAAATATGACAAAAAGAAAGGATATGAATATTTAAATTCATTATTTTTTCTTCGTTTTAGAAGAATAATGGTTAAACCTATAAAGCAAAGAGTTGTATTCATATGTATTATATTTTTAATTGGATTGTATTTGGTATTTTTTATGCCAAATAAAAGGACAATGCTAGTGACTGAAATTAAAAAAAGTATCCCAATATTAATATTTATAATGTACACCATGTCAACGGGGGAAAGAATTTGTAAGGCCATGTTTTATAATTGTGATGTTAGTTTATTAAGATATGGTTATTACCGAGAGGGTAGTGTGATTTTATCTAATTTTACATCTAGGCTTAAGAGGGTAGTTAGCCTTAATCTGATACCTGCTTTAACTTTATGTGCTGCTATAGTTTGTATTATAGTGGCCAGTGGATACAGTTACGAGCTTATTAGCATGATGCCATTATTTTTGTGTATACTCTGTTTAGCTTGTTTCTTCTCTATACATCATTTGTTTATGTATTACGTGTTGCAGCCTTATACAGCAGAGTTAACGGTAAAAAGTCCGTTATTTAAATTCGTAAATATGGTTATGTATCTTGCTTGCTATGCATGTCTTCAAATTCATACCCCTCCATATTATTTTACTGCAGGTATTATTATAACAACTCTTGTATATATGGGGATTGCATTGGTTTTAACCTATAGAGTGGCTCCAAGAACTTTTAAGTTAAAATAGAGATTCCTATTTCTTCTTCACACTAGTTTAAGACATAAGTTATCACAAAAAATATTGGAATGGTGTTGCATCAGTTAAATCATCTCCTGGGTCGCTGAAATATTAACAACTTTGGAAGCCGATTTAGACTGCCACCAAAGCAATTTTTTTAGGCTAGACAACTGCCACTTATAGAAGTTGGAAGACTTGAAGCTTCCAAAATGTTGTTAAAACTAGAAAGGAGCTATCTCATAATAAAATTTTGAGATAGCTCCTTTCTAGGATATTTATATAAATTATAAAAATTACATATGATAAAAAAATATTTTATTTATAATGTGGTATATAATGGGAACTATAGCAATAAATTATATGAATTAGTACGTATATATTTAATATTTATATTGACAGTTATTGTAATAAATACTATTATTACTCTTATTAAGAGTGATTATTTAAAGGGGGCGACCAAAATAATAATTAAATACATGTCGGAGTTGATTTTGGAACAGTAATAGGGATGGCTATTAATTTAAAAGATGGGAAGTTGTTACTTCTTCATGTAAAGCATTACAAAATACATTATAATCGATTGTATTCCAAGATAATTTGTACAAGTTTATTAAAAAAATGAGTTATGCCTCAATTCAAAATATTTTTAAAAGGAGAAAATGGGTATGAAAAAGAATAAGTTTTTACTAATAATCCTTGCTTTGGCAACAACTATGTCATTTACGGCCTGTGGCAATTCTACTTCAAAAGAATCAGCAAGCACTAAGCAAATCAAAATTGGAGTATCTATTTGGAGTTCTACAGATGTGCTAGGTAGTCAAAGCAAAAAAATGCTTGATGCCGCAGGTAAAGCACTCAATGTTAAACTGGTATATGTTGATCAGGGTCATGAGTCTGCAGCTGTTACCGACAGTATTAATACCTTGGCTGCTGCCGGTTGCGATGGTATCATCATCTGCAACTCTGCTGATTCTGAGATGACCTCCGCTATCAACACATGTAATGCAGCTCATATCTATTTGGCCCAGTTCTACCGCACCATCAATAAAATCGCTAGTCCCCAAGTATATTCTTTGGCTAAGACGGCTCCATATTATATCGGAGCAGTACATGAGGATGAAGTCACTAATGGCTATAATCTTGCTAACATGTTAATCAAAAAGGGTGATCGGCATATTGACTTAGAGGGCTGGGTTGCGGGAGATGCAACTTTTATTAGTAGATGGCAGGGCTATAAAAAGGCTGTTGCCGAGTGGAACTCAGCTCACGCTAGCGACAAGGTAATTATGTCCGCTCCACAGTACGCTGGTACTACAGCCGAGCAAGGAGCCGCCGTTGCCAATTCCTTTATGAACTCCGATTCTAAAATGGACGCTTTAATTGTTGCCGGAGGTGGCGGTGACCCATTGGTTGGTTCCGTAGGCGCTATAAAGAGTGCTGGTAAGACAGGTAAGATTGATGTTGTCTCTACCGACTTCCTACCTGATCTTGGTACACAGCTTACTACAGGAGGCATGACTGGTGAGTCTGGCGGTCACTACGCCGATCCTTTGTATGCTTTTATGATGGTCTACAACGCAGCTAAGGGTAACTATAAGAAACCCGCCAACAGCTTCGATGAGATTGTGAATCCATATATTTATGTTGCCTCAGCAGCAGAATATAATGCCTATGCCAAATACTTCGTAACTGAGCTTCCATATAACGAAAAAGAGCTTAAGGCTATGGCGAATGATACCTTACCTAAGCTTAAACAACAAGCAGCTGCTATATCAGTAAAAGATGTTCAGACACGTCACAGTGTCAAATAATACTGCATCATTTTGGCAATATTTTAACTACACGTATTGAGTATAGACAAAATAATATTTCAGGGCCAGCGATATGTCACTGGTCCTGTTAAAAAGAGGGTGATCAAATGAGTTCAAGAGAAATGACGCAAAAGTTAAAATCAAATAAGTTTATCAGCAATTATTTTGGCACTATTTTGTTGCTGTTACTTGTTTTACTTTTCTGGTCTATTTTTAAAATCCTAGCACCTAACAATTTCGGCTCGCCAGCGAAGATGTTATCCTACCTTCAGTCCAGCATTATTTACGCGGTTGGCGGATGCGGTTTATATTTTATTGTTGTCATGGGTCTGTTTGACTTTAGCATTGGCGCAAACATTGTTTTTTCAGCCGTCTTGGGCTGCTTATTTGCTCAGAAATTTGGTTATGCGGGGCTTATTATCGCACCTATTATCTGTGGAACGCTTATTGGATTGCTTAACGGCATCGTCTATATTAAACTCCATATACCCTCTATAATCGTAACAGTTGGTCTGGCATTGATTTACGAAAGTCTGAGTGTTTTTGCAACTCAGGGTCAGGAACAGATACTGAAATCGTCAAATACTGCTTTTGGTTCGTATCCTAACAACGTTATCCTGGCTTTGTGCGCATTTTTTATTGCCGCGCTGATTATCAAATACACAAAGATTGGTACATACACAAACGCAATCGGAGGCAATGAATATGTGGCCAAGAACATGGGTGTCGACGTAAACAAATATAAGGTTATTGCATTTTTGTTATGTGGCTTCTTTGTCGGCATCATGAGTATTCTAACGATCAGCTATGGTTCATCCATGACTGCTGCGACCAATATGTCATCTATGGGTAGAAACTTTACGCCTCTGATGGGAACATTTTTCGCCCTAGCGTTCAAAAAATATGGTAGACCAATTACTGCTATTGTAATTGGTGAATTTATTATTTCGTTGATCTTTAACGGATTTGTTGCGATAGGTGCTCCAAGTACCATTCAAAATGTAGTAACTGGTGCTGCACTTCTTCTCATCGTAATGTTAACGACAAATCATGCTAAAGACATTGTTGTAAAGTGAGGTGAATGAAAATGAAAGAAGAAATTTTAAAAGCAGAAAACATTGACAAATCGTTCGGCGTTACTCATGCGGTCAATAATATTACATTATCTTTCGCAAAGGGTGAGATCCATGGACTTATCGGTGAGAATGGCTCAGGTAAATCGACTTTTACGTCGATGCTTACAGGCATATGTTCAATCGACAGTGGTAAATTCATTCTCGAAGACAAGGAACTTAAGGTAAAAAATCAGGTTGAGGCTAACCATAAAGGTGTCTCAATCATTGTTCAGGAGACGGGTACCCTTCCAGGTCTAACTGTAACTGAAAACATTTTTCTTGGAAATGAAGATAGATTTATAAAATTTGGCATTAAGAACACAGTTGCTATGGACCGTGAAGCTCAAGCATTACTTAATAAATATGGTTTTAACCGTATCAAAGCTACTATGCTGATTGATAACTACAACTTTGAGACTCGAAAGCTTGTTGAAATCGTCAAAGCAACTTATTTTGATCCTAAAGTAGTTGTTTTCGATGAAACTACTACTTCACTCGGCCATGAAGGACGTACTGATCTTTACAAGCAGATGAATCGCATCAAGGACGAGGGGCACACTGTCATCTTTATTTCCCACGATCTTGCGGAGGTAATCGAGCATACAGATGTCATTTCCGTGTTACGTGACGGCGAATTGATCGAGACTGTAAAGAGTAGTGATGTAAGCGAAGATGACCTTAAACGGCTGATGGTTGGTAGAATACTTGACGGCCGTTATTACCGTACGGATTACGGCGAAGCTGTTTCCGATGAAGTTGTTTTATCCGTGAAGAATGTTACTGTACCTAAACAACTTAAAAATATAAACTTCGAGCTCCATAAGGGAGAGATACTTGGAATAGGTGGACTCAGCGAATGTGGTATGCACGAAGTAGGTAAGGCTGTTTTCGGTGCTTCTTACGACCGGTCAGGAGATGTAACGATGGCAGACGGAACTCATATCAATTCCATCACAGCCGCAATAAAACATAGTATCGCCTATGCCTCTAAGGATAGAGACAACGAATCTCTCGTTGTTAATGATACTATTTGCGATAACATATGCTTGCCATCCATGGATGACCTTAAAGTAAAGCATATCTTACTAAGTAAAACGCTCAGTCAATTTGCCAATAAGTATGCAAAAATTATCAGTATAAAAATGGTAGACGTCAACCAGTTCGTCTCAGATCTATCGGGCGGCAACAAACAGAAGGTAGTTTTAGCAAGGTGGATTGGCAAGAATTCTGATGTTATCGTGCTTGATAGCCCAACCCGTGGCATTGACGTCAAGGTTAAAGCTGATATCTACGCTCTTATGAGTGAAATGAAAAAGCAAGGCAAATCTATCATATTAATATCTGAAGAGATTCTAGAATTGCTTGGGATGAGCGACCGAGTTCTTGTCATGAGGAACGGTGCAATCAGCGGTGAATTCATGAGGGATACGGCACTTACTGAAGAACACTTAATAACGAAGATGATTTAGGGGGTGAAAAATGTGATAGAATTAAAAAATTCTGAATTAAAAAATAAAGAGAAAAAGAACTTTCATTTTATATTTAGTGAATTTATGAATAAGCCTTTAACTCGTACGGTGCTACCATTGGTTGGACTCCTAGTTCTAACTGTCCTATTTACAATTTTAACAGACGGCAGGCTCATTCAACCTTTCAACATCGAACTCTTGCTCAGCCAGACATACATGCTCATGATTGCTTCAACTGGTGTGTTCCTAATTATGACAATGGGTTGCTTAGACTTTTCCCAGGGCTCAATGCTTGCCATCGCATCCATTGTGGTTTGCTATTTGTCCAAGTATAATCTGTTTTTGGCAATCATAGGTGGCATCGCTACAGGCGCAGCAATCGGTGCAATCAACGGTTTTTTTCTCGTGAAACGAAAAATAATGTCCTTCATCGTCACCATATGCACAATGTTCCTGTTCCGTGGCTTTTGTGCCTATCTGACGACGAATTCACCTGTTTATGCCGTGAACAACATTTCTACGTACCACACGATGACCGTAGAATTGACACTAACAATCGTTATCTTGCTACTTGTGTTCCTACTCTTCCATTTCACAAAGCTGGGTAGTAACCTTAAGGCAATCGGCGCAGGCGAGACGGGATCCAGATTTGCAGGGATAAAAGTTGGTAAGACCAAGTGGCTGATTTATATCGCCGCTGGAGCAATTACCGGATTTGCTGCGTTCATCAACGTAATAAATGTTGGTTCGGTAACTTCCACCAGCGGCAATATGATGGAAACGCAAATTTTGATTGCGCTTGTTCTGGGAGGTTTGCCTATCTCCGGCGGTGCAAAGGTACGTTTCATTAACCTTATTGTGGGTGTTCTGACATACAAGATTCTCTCTGTTGGTCTTGTCATGATTGGGCTTACTACTTCGATGCAACAGCTGATTGAAGGTATTGTCTTCCTGATTGTCGTGGCACTCTTCAGCGACAGAAAGTCCATTCAGGTAATCAAGTAACGGAACAAATTGTGATTAATTTGTTTTGCTAAACAGAAATACCCTTATATCATATTTGTGATATAAGGGTATTTTTAATACTATTTTTAGATTTTTGATTATTTTCCACTGGCACCATAATTTGATAACATTCTGGCACTAGGATCGTTTACGTTACAGCCTTCCCATTCTTTGTTTGGCATCCAAAAGTCTACTATCATTTCTGATTGTAATGGATAATATTTTTCAAACAATTCTCTGTATAACAATGATTCTTTTGTGAATGGTTTAGAATTATATTTATATTTGTTAGATAGTTTTTCAAATTCTTCATCAGTATAGCAATCCTTGGCATATTCTTTTAAATAGTCTACCATAGAATGACCTACAGCATCGCTAAATGCTGCTTTTTCACGATATAAAATATTATCTGGTAGATAATCACCCTCAAACGAATGTCTCAAAAGGTATTTACCCATGTTGTATTTGTTTAATTTCTTTTCAGGGTCTATTGACATAACATACTTTACAAAATCTAAATCCCCAAATGGTACCCTTGCTTCTAGAGAATTTGAGCTGATGCAACGGTCTGCACGAAGTACATCGTACATATGAAGCTCCCTTATTCTCTTTTGGGATTCCTTTTGAAATTCCTCTGCATTTGGAGCAAAATCAGTATATTTATATCCAAATAACTCATCAGAAATTTCACCGGTTAAAAGTACTCTGACATCAGAAATCTCGTGTATTTTCTTGCAAATCAAATACATTCCCATACTTGCTCTTATAGTTGTAATATCGTAGGTTCCAAGGAGTTTAATAACCTGTTCAAGTGATCCAAGAACTTCTTCTTTTGTCATATATATAGTGGTGTGATCACTATGAATGTAATCTGCAACTTCCTTAGCATATTTAAGGTCAATTGCATCTTCAGTCATACCTATGGCAAAGGTTTTAATTGGTTTACCAGGATACATTTTTTGAGCAATTGAACATACAAGGGAGCTGTCCAGGCCTCCACTTAACAAGAAACCTACAGGAGCATCAGCATCCATACGTTTTTCTATGGCAGTTACAAATTTATCATGAATTTTGCTGCAGATAACTTCTACGTCATCATTGCAATAAGCACCCTTAGTTTCTGCGATATCGCAGTAGCATGTAAATTTACCATCAGCATAATAATGGCCTGGCGGAAATGACATGATTTTGTACGTAAGACCAATTAAATTTTTGGCTTCACTTGCAAAGATGATTTTACCTGATTCGGAATAACCATAAAAGAGAGGACGGATTCCAATTGGATCTCTTGCTGCAATGAAAGTGTCCTTTTTTCCATCGTATATGATAATTGCGAACTCTGCATCTAATTTTGAAAACATATCTATCCCATATTCATAATACATTGGAAGTAATATTTCGCAATCACTATTAGAAATAAATTTATGTCCTTTTTCTATTAGGTCTTTCTTAATTTCACGGAAACCGAAAATTTCACCGTTACAGATGGATGCATCTGTATTTCTTGTGTATGGCTGCATTCCGCTAAAACTTAAATCCATAATAGAAAGTCTTTGAAACCCTAAAATACCAGACGGTAAAGTAAGAATCTCTGTCATATCTGGCCCTCTAGATTCGGTTCTTTGCAGAGCCTCTGCAAATTTATCATGTTTCATATCTGTTCCTGTATAACACATAATTGTACACATATTAATTTCCTCCTTTTAGTCAGAACATGGGGTAATTAAACCCGCTCGCTCCGCTCACAAATTACCCGTTAAAGTCCATTTAGGACTTTAACCTCCTTAATTTTAAATACAAAAAAAAGCCCTCATCCTATAAAAAATAGGACGAAAGACTTATACTTCCGCGGTACCACCTAAATTAGCTTAAAAAGCTCACTTTAATCAGTACGGAATTAATATAAATTCGATACTGTCCAAGATGTAACGGTTTGGCTCCGTCCAATACTACTCTTAATAAATTTCGTTTGGAAGCTCCGGGATGTTCTTCACCATTTGATTAGTATCAGTCGCTCACCACCACTGATTCGCTTTGACTATTTCATAATAACTACTCTTCCCATCAAGGCTTTTATATTGATTATATGAATTTTGTTTTTGAATTCCTTTCATTTTACTTCGTATTTTATAATTCGTCAATAGTTTTATGAAATATTTCTTTAAATGAAATTCATTTTTTGAAATATTATATTATCCTTTTAAAGATCCACTAAGCATACATTGTATAAAATTCTTCTGAAAAAAGAGAAATAATACAAGTACTGGAACTAATGCCATAACAGCTCCAACCATAATAGCACCATAATCTACTATATTTCCACCAGCCCGCATTAATGCTAAAACTAGCGGGATAGTAAAAGAATCTTTAGTATTTAGAACAATCAATGGCCATAAATAATTACCCCATTGTTGAACAAATGATAAAATAGCTAAAGAAGTAAATGCTGGTTTCATAGTTGGTACGACAATCTGAAAAAACATCCTGAAATCATTAGCTCCGTCGATTCTTGCGGATTCAATAAGTTCATCCGGGAACGCCATAAGGTTCTGACGCATTAAGAATACTCCGAAGATACTAGCAAGCGCCGGCAAAATAACCGCTGATGGACTGCTAATTAAATTCATTGCTGAAAGTTGCATAAAAAGTGGTACTAATGTAACTTGCTGCGGTATGAACATGGAGCATACACAAATAAAGAAAAGAACGTCTCTTCCTTTAAATTTATATTTAGAAAATGCAAAGGCAGCCATTGAATCAATTATACAGACTAAAATCGTATATACCGTGGCAATAAAAATACTATTAAACAAATTTCTCCAAATATTAGAGAATGCCATAAGGTTGATGTAATTTTTAATAGAGTTCGTTCCTATAACAAATGATTTAGAACTCTGGAAAATTTGTGTGTTTGTATGAGATGATGCTATGATAGTCCATACAAATGGAAAGAAGCATACTATAGCAACAATTGTTAATATAACATAAACAAGTCCTGACCCTTTTACTCTTTTAGATTTTTTTATTTCAGCCATAACTTAATCTCCTTTCGTCACTTTCATCTGAATAAAGGTTAAAATAGCAATCATAACCGCAAGAATATATGCCCCAGCAGATGAAACCCCATAGTTAAATGAAACAAATCCTGTATTGTATAAATATTGAACAATTGTTAAAGTTCCATCAACAGGCCCGCCTCTAGTAATTAAGTTTGTCTCTGTGAATAATTGAAGTACCCCGTTTACTGATAAAACTACTGAAAACAGTAACACTGGTTTTACCCCTGGTAATGTTATCGAAAAAAACTGTTTTATTTTAGTAGCTCCATCGATAGAGGCTGCCTCATATAAATCAGCAGCTATATTTTGTAGTCCACTTAAGATGATAATGGCGTTATAACCTGTCCATCTCCAGGTTAATGCAGTAATAATTACAATCTTTGATAACCATGCTACATTCATCCATTCAACGGATGATCCACCTAGCATACTAATTAAACTATTAATTAAACCATCTTTACTATTACTAAAGAAGAGTAAAAATACAATAGAATAACTTACGGTATCTATAAGTACGGGCATAAATACAAACATTCTAAAAAAACCTTTGAATTTCAAGTGCTTGCTATTTAAAAAATTTGCTATTACAAGTGCAAGCATAGTTTGAATCGGAACTTGAATAATCAAAATTGTAAATGTATTTTTAATTGCCTTTAGAAAAGTAGGATCCGTTAAAACAAATTTAAAGTTAGATAATCCAACAGGAACGAATTCTCCACCTCTGTATTTTGTAAAACTAATCGCAAGTGAATAAATGATTGGATATACCATAAAAGTTAAAAATATAATTAGAAATGGCGCTAAGAACATCCATGGTATTATCTTTCTTTTGGTGTTTTCTTTCAAAAGACTCACCTTCCTTTCTTATTATGGAAGTCTTAAAAATAAAAGCTTCATACCTATGTTATGGTACAAAGCTTTCATTACATATTAATGAAAGTTTTATGGCTTATTAAAGCTATTTAGCATCTATTGTATTCTGGGCAGCTTTTGTTGCTGCATCTAAAGCAGTTTTAGGATCCATTTTGTTAGCTAATATATTACCAGCAGCAGTTTTTAAACCAGCTGAAACATCTGTAAAGTAAGGACCCCAAGTAGTTGCTTTAGCACCAGTTAATTTCGAGAAAATAGTACCAACTGATACTCCACCATAATATTCATTTTTAGATTTAAAAAATTCTGTTTTATATGCAGGTTTGTAGGAAGGAAACTCACCAAATTTCATGTTTATATCATTACCTTCGTTAGTTTTCATTGCATATGATAAGAACTCTTTTGCCAAAGGTAAATTTACAGTTTTAGCAGAAACAGCTAGTATAGAACCTCCAGCATTAGCATAAGAGTTTCCTCCTTCTTCAAAAGCAGGCATTTTAATAATACCCCATTTACCAGAAGTAGTTGCACATGAATTTTTCATTGTTCCCATGAACCAAGCTGGATAAGCGAATGCTACTAATTTATTATCATTAATTGATTTAATCCTATCATCCCATGCATTGGGAATATCCATAGCAACTTTTGCATTCACCATTTTATTAATTAAATTTGAGGCTTTAATCATTTGCTCAGATGCTAAGTTTACTTTACCATCCTTGTCATAATATTGTCCTCCTAATTGATTTAGATAAATCATAAATTCATCTTGACAAGTAGAACCATTAAAATTATATGCTTCTAAATAATAATTACCTTTTGTTTTTATTTTTTTTCCTGCCTCAATATATTTATCCCAAGTTGTTAATGTGGAAACATCAATTCCGGCAGCTTTAAATACATCAGTTCTATAGTACAGGGCAACTGGCCCGATATCCCAGGGAATCGAATAGTATTTACCGTCCTTTGCTTTACATGTTTCTAATGCAAAATCTACCCAATTTGCAGCATCAGTGTTAACAATATCACTTATATCAGCAAATGACTTTAATCCATAATTGTTATAAAATGCAGGTATATCACGATTTTGAGTTTGGAAAATATCAGGTACACCACTACCTGAAGCAAGTGTAGGTTTAAGTTTTGAATAATCACTATCTGCATAATCAATAATAACCTTGCCGCTGCCTTTATGTGTTACGTTGAAAGCTTTTGCAATCGTTGTCAAATTATCCGCTGCATTGTTCCATGATGCGATGTGTATGTCTTTACCTGTGCTTTTAGTACTTTCCTGCGTTGTAGTAGAAACTGTTGATTTACTATCTTTTTTACCACATGCAGACAGACTAGTAAGCATAATTCCAGTTATTAGAAGACAAAATATTTTTTTTATTCTCATCGTTTACAGCCCTCTTTCTTTTTACTTTTTATCTTAACAGAAATAAATTATTAACATTATATACCACACTAATAGTATATTAATAGACTGCCTTAATATGTTAAATCATATAATTATATTTTTCACTTAGGCTCTTACATCTTATTATATGGAGTGAATTAAATTATTTTGTCTAACTAAATTAGATGTTCATAAAAAAATTATAAAAAAGTGTTGACCCTAACACAGTGTCATAGTGTAATATAAAAATAGAGCTTAAGTATATTGACAAAAACTCATAGCCGGCGGAGTGTCTGGCAGTATTGATAGCTTTAAAATCAAAGTTGGAGGTGCAGCAATGAAAACAATAAAACAAGTTTCGGATTTGACAGGAATAAGTGTGCGCATGCTACATTACTACGATAAAATAGGATTGTTAAAACCAAGTAATTTCACAGACTCAGGTTACAGACTTTATGACGATGAAGCTCTTGAAACCTTGCAACAAATTTTATTTTTTAAGGAACTTGATATACCTTTGAAAGAAGTTAAAGAAATCATGGCTAGTGCCCACTTTGATAAAATGCAATCACTAAAAAGTCATGAAAAGTTGCTTATTTTAAAACGTAACAGATTAAATGGTTTAATAGAGCTTGTAAATAAAACATTAAGAGGAGAAAACACAATGAGTTTTAAAGAATTTGATATGAGTGAATATTATAATGCACTAGAGGGTTTTAAAACTAAGCACAAAGATATTATAATTAAAAGTTGGGGTAATATAGATAAATATGATGAATTTATTGAAACATGTAAATCTAAAGAAACTGAAATTGCTAAAATGGCTATAAAAGAATATGGAAGTATAAAAAAATATGTTGAATCTATGAAGAAAAATTTTAATAGTGATGCAATGACTAAAGCAGACCAAATTGATGATTTTAAAAAAGATTGTCTTTATGATAGACATCCTAAATTAAAAGAGCTATATAAAAAACTTACAGAAGGCTTAAGTAAAAATCCTTCTTCAGTTGAAATTCAAGATATTGCGGGTGAAATAACGGGTATAGCTAAAAGAGATTATGAAGTTTTTAAAAATGAACTTGGAGATTATTATTGGAACATTATGGTGAAACTTTTGTTGGAATTTCCTAAGGGCTTAGAAAAAAACTATGATGGAAGGGGCATGTCATGGATAGAATCAATGGATAAAAAATATGGAGAGGGTTCGTCTAAATTTATGGGAAAAGCTTTAAAAATTTATTTGGGAGATTATGAGCCTAAAATAGAAACACTATATAAAAAACTTGGATCTGACTTAAGTAAAGACACTACTTCAAAAGAGATTCAACAAATTGTTTCTGAAATAGTAAATGAGAACCGAAAAATGAATGAATATTTAAAATTTGATGAGGGAGAAAATCATTGGGGTTATACAGCAGAACTTTATTTGTCAAATCCTATGTATATAAAAGTAATGGACAAGAAATATGGTGGAAGTGGTGCATCTAAATTTATTGGGGAAGCTTTAAAATTTTATGCTGAAAATAATAAGTAATGGATAAAAGTATTATTTATTCTCAATTAGATACCAATATATGAAGTTAAGTATTTATTATATATATTAAATTTGAATGAGGGTATAGAGCATGAAAAATGACGTGAATTTTGGTTTCACGTCATTTTATTTTTCTCTTAATCATTCTGGGTACTGGAAAGAATACATCCATTTACCCCAGGGGTAACGGTTATTATTTCTTGTAAGTTACTTTTGTCTTTTTAGCTATTTTCTTCGAAATGGAATATATGATATTCCCCAAAACATGTTTGTATAATGGAAGGGGTATTTCCGTTGCATAGGAAACATCAACTAGTCCAGTCTTTTTCCAATACTCATTGTCATAAAATTCACCCTCAGTTCCAGAATGGCTCATCCCACGAAAAATATTATAAACTAACAAACTCACAAATGTTGGAGAATATAATTTTCCACAAGAGACATTCATATAGAATTTTTTAGCAATTGTTTTGACCTTTTTAACTACTTTTGGGGAAGGATTATATCCTCCGTAGCTATTAGATATAACTGGAAGTTCATATCCATGATTAAATCCCCAGCACATAAAAGTTTCTCGTAAGTATTTTGTGCATTTTTTAGCGCCACTCCCACCTGCAGTTGATATTGCTAACATTTTATTTTTGAAAAATTTTGGTCTATGAGTGTTAAAAGCTAAATGATCTATAAAATTCTTCATCAATGCAGTCACATGATTGGCATAGCAAGGGCTCGCAATAATTGTGGCATCATTTTCTTCGATTTTATCAATAAATTTTTGTACTTCCAAGTGATGAGGACAACTTTTATTTCCTCTAATTAAACATGAACTACATCCGATACAAAAGGGGAGATTTATTTCTGCCAAATGTATCTCGTCAAACACTATTTTATTATGTGAAATTTCTTGCATATGTTTTTTTATTATTTCCACAAGTGTCCATGTGTTTCCTTTATGTGCACTACCATTAACAATTAGTATCTTCAATTAGCATTACCTCCAATACATCCATTTACCCCAGGGGTAACAGTTATATCCAATTAAAGATTATTATAGTATAATTAGTATGAAATGTACATTATATCTGAAGTATTAATTACAAATGCAACTGTTACTTGTAGCCAAGTAAGAACTGCAGCAGTCATGATATTTTGCAAAACTACTTAGGGGGGATGTTATGTATAAAATATTAGTAATTGAAGATGAAGAGAAAATCAGGGATATAATAAAAAAATCCCTTGGCAAGTGGGGGTTTGAGGCTTATGCAGTTGATAACTTCAATAATGTATTTGAAGAATTCGCTAGGATAAATCCGGGACTTGTCCTTATGGATGTAAATCTGCCTGCTTTTGATGGCTTTTATTGGTGTAATAAGATTAGAAGCATTTCTAAGGTGCCAGTTATATTTTTATCTTCTAGAAGTACAAATATGGATGTTATTATGGCTGTGAATATGGGCGCGGATGATTACATTACAAAACCTTTTTCAATGGATATACTTATGGCAAAAATAAATGCAATTTTACGTAGAACCTATTCTTATGGAGATACAAGTATGGATACCATTGATTATAAAGGAGTTGTGATATCACTAAAAGATAACATGTTATATTTCAATGAAAAATCAATTGAACTAACTAAAAATGAATTTAAAATACTATACATATTAATGGAAAAACATGAGAACATAGTGAGTAGAGAGGATATAATGCAAGAACTTTGGCAGGATGAAAATTTCATCGATGACAATACACTAACAGTTAATATAAATAGACTCCGAAAAAAGCTAAAGGAAATTGGTCTTATAGATTTTATTAAGACTATTATAAATCAAGGATATGTTATTAAATGAGGTTTACTAAATATTTAAAGGAAAACCTTAGGCTCTTAGTATTTTATTTTATTCTCATGGGTTTTATTTTATTAACTATATGTTTTGACAGACAAAACCGAGTACTTACTTCTAATGTTCTTTATATTATATTCGTTTCTTTTTTTATGTTAATAATTTATATCAGTATAGATTATTATGTACAATTCCAACATATTAAAAAGCTTTTATTTGTAAAAGATTCAGAGGATAAAACTCCTATTTTACCTAGTCCGATGGATTATAGAGATGAAATATATGCTCAGATAATTCAGATGATTTATGAAGATTTCATGAAAATGGCAAGGGTCACGGAAACAGATTTCAAAGAAAATGCAGAGTTTATGACTGCTTGGGTTCATGAAATTAAAACGCCAATTACCACCTCAAAGTTACTGCTTGAGAGTGAGGAGAAAGGCTGCGATTCATTAAAGGAAGAAATTGAAAAGATTGATGATTATGTTGAAAAGGTGCTTTGCTATTCTAGAAGTAATAGTTTTTCACAGGATTATATTCTTTCAGAAGTAAGTATTAATAAATTAATTAAAGAAAGCATTAAAAAACATTCAATTATATTTATAAAAAAACACATTAAATTAATAAATAAAGTCCCTGAAACACTTATTATAGATACTGATAAAAAATGGTTGCTTTTCATAATTGATCAGCTCCTATCAAATTCATTAAAATATACAAGTAATGGTGGAAGTATAATATTTAAACATACTGAAGCCGAAAAAGAAGTTTTATTAATAGTAGAGGATACTGGAATAGGTATTAAAAGTGAAGATATAAATAGATTGTTTAAAAAGTCATTTACAGGGTTTAATGGAAGAAACGAAAACTTGAAAGCTAGTGGAATGGGTTTGTACCTTTCACAAAAGATTGCTAAAAAACTTGGTCATTATATTACCCTGGAGTCAGAATATGGTAAAGGTACCAAAGTAATTATTCATTTTTTGAAATGGGATAATTATTATGATGTTACAAAAATGTAAGTTGAAAGAGCAAAATGTAAGCCGAAGCAATGGCGGTATATTTTGCTTTTTTGTATACTAAGAGTGTAAAACATATTCAAAATAAATTAATATTACGGGGGTCTTTATAATGACAGAAGTGTTAAAAATAGAAAATCTAAGAAAAGTTTACGGATCAAAATTTGGAGGTGTAAAATATACAGCACTTGATAATATAAATTTGAAAGTAGAAAATGGTGAATTTGTAGCAATAATGGGACCATCTGGTTCAGGAAAAACAACTTTTTTAAATGTAATATCAACTATTGATAAACCAACTTCAGGAAGTGTTTTAATAAGCGGTGATGACATAACCAAGCTAAAGGAGCCAAATTTGTCTAAGTTTAGAAGGGAAAAACTAGGGTTTATTTTTCAAGACTTTAATTTACTTGATACTATGACGCTAAAGGAAAATATTGTACTTCCCTTGGCTTTATCGAAAACTCCTTATAAGACTATAAAGACAAAGTTACAAGAAATAAGTATTAAGCTTGGAATTAATGATATATTAAACAAATATCCTTATGAGGTATCGGGCGGACAAAAGCAAAGAGCAGCTGCTGCAAGGGCAATGATTACGCAACCTTCTATGGTACTTGCTGATGAACCTACAGGAGCTCTAGATTCTAAAGCTTCCAAAGAATTACTAGGCTGCCTCGAAAATTTAAATGATAAAAATAAAGCTACAATTATTATGGTTACTCATGATGCCTTTGCAGCATCTTATTGTAAGCGAATTATATTTATTAAAGATGGTAAACTATTTAATGAAATTTATAAAGGGGATAAATCAAGGAAGGATTTCTATCAGAATATATTAAAGATTCTTTCAGTCATAGGAGGAGATACAGATGACCTTAATTAGTATGGCTGTAAACAATATAAAGAAAAATTTTAAAAATTACTGGACATTTTTTCTAAGCTCTAGTTTCAGCGTTTTTGTATTATATCTTTTTATGTCTATTGTATATAATGAAGATGTAAAAGCCAAACTAGGAAACATGAAAAGCATTATGATTGTATTTATCATAGCAGCATATATGATTGCAGCTTTCTCAGCATTTTTTATATGGTATTCTAATTCTTTCCTTATAAAGTCAAGGAAAAAAGAATTCGCAACTTATATGTTACTAGGCATGTCTAAAAAGCAGGTAGTAAAATTAAATATTATAGAAAATCTTATAACTATAGCCTTTGCCTTTTGCAGCGGAATTATTTTAGGATTGATTTTCAATAAATTTTTTATAATGCTATTATATGTAATGATAAGAGTTACAGGTGATGTGTCTTTTCAGATTAGTTTGGAAGCTTTAAAATTTTGTTCGATAGTATTTGGAGCTATGTTTATAATAATTAGTATTCACGGTTCTAAGCTTATATACAGGGATAACCTTATAGATCTTTTTAATTCATCAAAAAAAGCTGAAAAAGGTTTAAAAGTATCCCATTTAACCATGATAATTAGCATTCTTTCTATAGTTTTCTTAGGCTATGGATATTATATTGCTATTAGAAATCTTGCTGCTAATATTTTGCTAACTCCCATAGTAGTATTGTTAGTTGTTATCGGAACTATATTATTTTTTACAAGCTTTACTTCTTTAATTATTTATATTAGTAAAAAGAATGAAAAAAGTCTCTTTAAAGGAACAAAACTTATATATATTTCACAGCTTTACTATAGATATAAAGGTAATGTAGGTACCCTAAGTGTAATAGCAATTACTACTAGTGTAGCACTTTGCGCATCGATTTTCTGCTTTGGTTTTTTTAATAAAGTTGAAGAAAATTCAAGAAATATGAGACCATTTTCTATAGAATATGCAAATGGTACTAATAATACAGATAAAATATTTGAGAATACTATTAAAAATCACAAAGAAATTTCAGTTGTATATAAAGACAATATGGAATTTTTCAAGGTAAAAACTAAAGATTTCTTGCTTGGCAATCATGAATTTTTAGTTCTAAACGAGAGTAAATTTAATGAAATTAATAGTCATGAAAAATCGGACATGAAAATAAATTTAAAAAATGATATGGATTGTAATTTCGTTCAAGTAGCCAATTTTGTTTCAGATAAAAGTGTAATTGGTAAAGAGGTTAAATTATCTGGCGGAGGTAGTGACTATAATCTAAAAATAACCGATACTTATAAGAAAAGCTTTATGGCAATTGATGACTCTAAACCAACTTTAATTGTTAAGGATAGTGTCTACTCTCAAATTAAAAGTACAATTTCTAAAGAGAATACCTATAAAGTAACGGGATATATGCTTAATAATGATTTCCTTTCAGAAAATTTTATTAAGGATTTAAAAATTGTAATACCGCAAGAAACTAAACTTTTAACCTTCTATGAAAATTTTATGGATGGCATAAAAATGATGGGCATATTGGCCTTTATTGGATTATTCATTGGTTTGATATTTGTTACAGCTACAGGAGGTATTATATATTTTAAAATGTGTATGGAAGCTTCGGAGGATAAAAACAAATTCATAATTCTTAAAAATATAGGGGCTAGCAAAGCTGAAATAACAAAAGCTATCTCAAAGGAACTCATGATTTTATTTGGAATACCCTTCGTTGTGGCAACTATAAATACTTTTGCTGCTTCAATTCCAATTGGAAAAATGGTTGCAGTTAATATTACTAAAGAGTTTATTATTATAATTTTGGTTTATGCAGTGCTTTATAGTATATATTATTTAATAACTTTAAAAGCCTATATTAAAATTGTAAGTAACTAGAAGTTAACTTAAATTCGAATCTTACAAAATGCAAAATTATAAAGCATATATCATTCCTAATAGTGGAGTGATATATGCTTTTTAATTTTATGAGAAGAAGTAAAAATCAATTAAATAGAATTTCAGTGATATAATAAGACTATAATCGCTAGACTACAAGGACTAAGAGTGAAGTGGAAAGGAGAAAAATTAAGGAATGATGAAAAACTTTCAAATAAAAACTGTACAATCAAAAACATTTAAGATAGCATTATCTGCCACTATAGCAATTACTCTATCAAATTATATAGGATTAGAATTTGGAGTAACTTCAGGTATAATTGCGATATTAAGCATTCAAGATACTAAGAAAGAGGCACTATTAGTTGCAGGTAAAAGAATAATATCATCCACTGTGGCTATACTCTTATCTTTTACGTTATATGCACTACTTGGAAATAATCCTATGATATTTGGACTGTTTTTACTTATATTTATACCGTTAACCAATATTTCAAAAACCACCGAGGGGATGGTTATTGGTGCAGTATTATCAACACATCTTTTAATAAGTACAAATATTAATATTTTGTGGATTATAAATGAAGCAAAGTTAACTATAATAGGCATTGGTGTTGCAATGATATTTAATTTATATACTGCTTCTTTAGAGGAAGATTTTGAAAAAAATAAGGCGAAGATAGAAGAACAATATAGATTGATTTTATCAGATATGTCTGCTAGCTTAGTCACCCAAGCGGTGCCGATTTATGAACAAAATGTACTTTTAACAGTTGAAAAACTAATTGTAAACACTAAATTAATGGCACAAAGAATAAATAATAATAATTTGTTTAAAAGCAAGGATTATTATGGAAGTTATATCGATATGAGAATGCTACAATTAGATGCTATAAAAAGAATGAAAAGGCATTTTTCCAGAGTTTATATGACCTATGAACAAACTACAATATTGGCAGAGTTCACAAATGATGTTGCAGTAAATATTCATGAAGACAATGATTGTATTGGACTTATTAATAAGCTAGAACTACTTAGAAAAAATTATGGGGCCATGGAACTACCAAAGGACAGAAATGAATTCGAAGCTAGAGCATTATTATTTCAATTTTTAAATGATTTAGGAGATTTTTTAATTATTAAAAAGGAATTTAAAGAGCTTTTTAGAAATATATATTGATACATAGATGTAAATAGTAGATTGAATAACAACTATAAATATAAGGTACAAAACACGCAAAAACTTCTAGTTATTACTACGATCTCAGAGGTCGTAATATAGATTGGAAGTTTTTGTTTTATTACAGGCAAAATAGTGAACTGGAATGTTGATATACAAAGAGTTTTAGCAATTGTAATGTATAATTGTGACAAAAATGATAGCTTTAATCAAAAGTAAACATTTACAAAATTGGCGAATAGTATGTATAATTCAGAGAGGATACGAAAAGACAAATTGTATACAACACTTACGTAAGTGATTTCATATAATATCAAAGATCTATTTATTATCAAAATCTTAATAAAGGGATGTGAAGAAAATGATTCAATCAAGAGGTAGATCTAAAAAATTATTTTCAATAATTATTATTGTAATTTTTATTGCAACAAGTTTATTTGTTAGTCCCCAGAAAGTATATGCCTCAAGCAATATTGCTATGGGTAAAACATCGACATCTGATAGTGAACTTTTAGGGCATGGTGCATCAAATGGTAATGATGGCAAGCAGTCAACATATTGGAGTGCTGCGGATACAAGTGACAATCATTACTGGACGGTGGATTTGGGAGGACTTTATGAGCTTAAAGAAACTGAAGTGAAGTGGCAAAAAAATACTGTTTACAAGTATAGAGTGGAAACGTCTACAGACAATCTGCATTGGACTTTAAGGATAGATAAAAGCAATAATACCAGTACTATCCAAAAACAAAAGGATATTTTTAATGGCCTTGCAAGGTATGTGAAAATTATTATTTTAGATGTTCCATCTAATGATTATGCAAGCATTTGTGATTTTAAAGTATCAGGCAGTGCATTCAAAAATAATTCACCCACTATGGTTTATATTGCTGGGGATTCAACTGCGCAGACCTATGGTACAAGCTTTGCGCCACAAACAGGATGGGGGCAATGTATTGAAAAATATTTTAGTAGAGAGGTGATGTTTGATAACAGAGCTATAGGTGAAAGAAGCTCAAAATCATTTATTCTTGAGGGCAGGCTGGATGCTATTTTAAGCGTAATTAGGCCAAAAGATTACCTATTTATCCAATTTGGTCATAATGATGCGTCGTATATTCCCGCTCGTCATACAGATCCATATACTACTTATAAGGATTATCTTAAACAATATATTACAAAATCCCGTGATATGGGAGCGATTCCTATATTGATTACGCCTGTAGCAAGGCTTAATTACAAAAATGGAGTATTTGTAAATGATTTTCCGGATTATGTGATTGCAATGAAGCAGGTAGCAATTGAAACAAACACACCAATAATTGATATGATGAACACTTGCATCGATTATTATACCTCAGTTGGATATGACACTGTATTTCCTAATTATTTAGTATCATCCAATGGAACAGATTATACTCATTTTACGCAAGCTGGAGCAAATATGATTGCAAGTATGACTACGCAAAAAATTAAAGCGCTTAATATACCAATTTCAAAATATGTTAAAAATTTGAATCCAAATGAAAAACAAATAAATTACAAGTTTGATTTTGGAAGCGTGGCAGAGCCAGGTTATACAAATGTCAGTGCATCACTAGAATACAATCCATCTGTGGGTTATGGTTTTAATACTCCGGTAAATATGAAAAATGTTACAGCAGCTGGTAGCGGGGCAGGAAGTGATGCAGTTCAGTTCCTAACTTTTGGCACAAAAAGTTCAAATACATTTAATGTAGATCTACCAAATGGACTTTATGAGGTTGCGGTGACGTTAGGGGATACCTCAAGAACAAGTGTAGCAGCAGAGGGTGTTTATCAAGTAATGAATATGACAGGTAACGGTGCTACTGATAAATTTCAGATTCCTATTACAGATGGTCAGTTAAATATACTTGTGACGGAAGGTAAGGCAGGCAAAGCATTTACGTTAAGTGCACTTGAAATTAGAAAGATATCAGATAAGTCAAAAACAGATAAGACTATATACATTAGTGGAGATTCTACCGTATGTAACTATTATCCAATTGGTACTAGTTTGCAGTGTGGTTGGGGGCAGATGTTGCCACAATTCCTAAGTAATAAGGAATATCAAATTAGAGATATGGCTACAGGTGGACAGTTTGCAAGAGGATTTCGCGATGATGGACAATTTGAATCTATAATGAAATATATAAAAAAAGGAGACTGCTTTATATTAGAATTTGGTATTAATGATTCAAAATATGAGACAGAAGCGGAATTTAAAGAAATTATGCGTGATATGATTAAACAGGTGAAAGATAAAGGTGCAAAGGTAGTACTCGTAACTTCACAAGGAAAGGCAACTGATTTTGATTTAAATAATGTACACTCTGCTGTAGACAAATGGTATAGACATTCAACAGTCGCTTTGGCTGATGAGGAAAAAGTTCCATTAATAGATCTTAATGTTTTAAGCTCGAAGTATTATACAGCAATAGGTCAAGAAGCTACAGCTAAGCTTTTTATGAGTGATAGTTTACATCCTAATCGCGCAGGAGCTATAAAACTTGCTAGTATTGTAGCATCGGAGCTTAAAAAATAAAACACTAGGGGGCAATAAATGTTTAGAAAAAAAATTAATTCAATTAGCTTTTTAATTTTATTTTTCTTCATTTTCAGTATTTTTCCAATGGAAAGTGTGCATGCGGCTAGTTCACTTTCAGTTCCAGAGGCGTTAACTGTAGTTCCAGCAGTGCCATCAAAAGTTATAGTAGACAAAGCGGGTTGGTCTGTAGTCCAATTAACAAGTAGCTCTACTAGTTTGGCAATAGGATGTAATGTATATAGATCTGATGCTAAAGATGGTACTTATGCATTATTAGGAAAGGCTACAAAGGCCAATAATGATTACCATTATAAAGATACAAATTTAACTGCACATAAGGACTATTTTTATAAGTTCGCTGCATTTAATTATATTGGAGAATCACAAAAAACAGCAGCAGTTAAAGTAACTACAAAGAAGGTTATTCATAAACCATCTACTCCAATAGGACTCAAATTAAATTCTATGGTAGCAAGTAATGGAATATATAAAGTGAGAATTGACTGGACATACACTTATGGTGCTACTAGTTACAATGTGTATAGATCTACTAGTGAACGTGGTACTTTCACTAAGATAGGTACCTCAACTAATGGATTATATATAGATAGTAATGTAGGCGCTGCAAATGCAATGTATTATTATAAAGTGTCAGCTGTGAATATTAGTGGCGAATCAACATTATCAGAGGTTATAGCTGCAAAGCTTACAGCTACATTTAGAGCGGTTCCAACAGGACTTTCAGTTAATAGTCAGGCAGCTATTAATTTAAATTGGGCAACAGTAACTGGTTCAACTGGTTACAATGTTTACAGAGCGGCAAAGGTGGATTATGCTTACCGTAAAATAGGAACTTCTACAAATGTAACTTATAAGGATACAAAAGCAGCTGTAGGGGTTGAGTATCTTTATAAAGTATCTTCAATAGATGAAAATGGAGAGTCATTAAAATCTACTGAAGTTACAGGAAAATTAGCAGATAGCAGTGTAACTATTTTAACTGAAGCAGTAAAAGACTTAGAGTATAAATATGAAAGCAAGGATAAGTTAAAACTTACATGGGATGCTTTAAAGAATGCAACATCTTATAATATATACAAATCATTATACAAAGATATGAAATATACCTATGTTGGCAGTACAAATAAAGATAAGTATGTTGATGAAAAAAGTGTAGACAGCGCAACTTATTATTATAAGGTGGTAGCAGTAAATGCGGGAGGAGAATCTTCTAAGGTTAATCCATTAACTGTAGGGGCTAAGGTTGTCTTAAAACGTCAAATGGAAAACATTGATCGCGGAATAAATGCGGTAAAAGCAGCTAATGGAGTCCTAGTTAGTTGGCGTTTACTTGGCACAGAAGCACAAAATTTAGAATTTGATGTATATAGAGATAATGTTAAAATAAATAGTAAACCCATAAAATCAAGCACAAATTATTTAGATGCAAAAGGAACTACAACTTCAAAATATTATGTTCGTACTATAGGTGGAAAATCAAAAGAATCACAATCGGAAACGGTAACTGCCTGGGAAAATAACTATAAGGAGCTCCCAATTAGAAAACCAGCAGCAGGGATTAATAAAGCGGGTGAAATCTATGATTATACAGCAAATGATGCTAGTGTTGCTGATTTAGACGGCGATGGCAAGTATGAAATAGTTCTAAATTGGGCACCAACTAATGCTAAGGATAATTCGCAGGCAGGATATACTGGTAACACTTATATTGATGCTTACAAATTAGATGGAACTTTTATGTGGAGGATAGACTTAGGGAAAAATATAAGATCAGGGGCTCATTACACTGACATAATGGTCTATGACTTTGATGGGGATGGTAAAGCTGAACTTACTACTCGGACAGCAGATGGTACAATAGATGGAGAAGGTAATATAATTGGTGATGAAGATAAAGATTATAGTAATGCAAAGGGTTATATATTAGATGGACCAGAATATCACACGATGTTTGAGGGCGCAACAGGCAAGGCTTTAGATACCCAGGCATATGAACCCCAAAGAGGAGCTTTTGCTACTGATATTAATGAATGGGGCGATACCTATGGAAATCGTGGAGATCGTTTTATAGCAAGTGTAGCCTACTTAGATGGAAAAACACCAAGTGTAGTAATGCAACGTGGTTATTATACTAGAATGGCAATAGTTGCTTATGGTTTTAAGAATGGAAAATTTGTTAAGCAATGGACTTTCGATAGTCAGTTTGATGAAGTAGATCCAAATGGTCTTAAGTACACGGAGTATAGAGGTCAAGGAAATCACAATGTTAGTGTCGGTGACGTTGACGCAGATGGTATGGATGAGATTATTACAGGAGCTGCTGTTATAAATCAAGATGGTAAGGCTCTTTATACTACAAAACTTGGACATGGTGACGCTATGCATTTTGGTGATTTAGATCCTACTAATCCAGGACTTGAGATATATCAAGTTCAAGAAGAAAAAGGCTCACCTTATGGAATGGATATAAGAGATGCTGGGACTGGAAAAATTCTCTTCGGCGTTAAATCAGGAATTGATACAGGAAGAGGACTTTCGGCAGATATTGATCCAAATTATATAGGTGAAGAAATTTGGGCAGTAGATGGCGCATGGAATAGCAGTACAGGTGGACTTTATACTGTTAAGGGAGAAAAAATATCTGAGGGGATACCATCATCAAACTTTGCTATATGGTGGGATGGAGATTTACAAAGAGAATTACTTGATCATAATTGGAATGGATATGGTGGCCCTGCAAGTCCAGGAACTATTAGTAAATGGGATTATGTTAATAAAAAATCTGTAAACATATTAACTGCGACGGGTACTAATTCTAATAATGGAACAAAAGGTAATCCTTGTTTGCAGGCGGATTTGTTTGGTGATTGGAGAGAAGAAGTAATTTGGAGAACGGAGGATAGTAGTGCTTTAAGAATTTATGCTACTAGTGATGTAACGGAAACTAAATTACCTACTTTAATGCATGATCCTATTTATAGACTTGGAGTTGCGTTTCAAAATACAGGTTACAATCAACCACCACATACAAGTTATTATTTAGGAAGTGGAATGACAACTCCACCACAACCGAATATAACAATGGCACGTGGAGGCACGGAAGTTAAAATAAAATAACCTATTAAATAGCGTATTGATTAATAAAAAAATCAGTATGCTATTTTAATTTTGTGTAAGAGGATTTATGGAGTAGTATGCAGGAATTTGGGCTAGTAATAATATGGGTTTAAGTGGTATAATTAGTACGTTATGTAAGTTACGTTTTAGGGGGATATTTATGAAAAAAATATCAGTAAATAGATTTCCAATGATTGTGAAGTTTTTTTTTGCATTTACTCTTTTTTTAGTGATTCCGTTAATTATTACAGGAATTATTTTCAATTATACCATGATTAGTTACTCGGAAAATGAAATTGGTAGTACAGCTGAAATTAATTTGAAAACGGTTAACAACATAAGTGTTTTATTTAGTACCAGCATATTAAAAGACGTAGCGAGAATATCACAAAGCGATGTACTTAATAATTTAAGTACTGTAAAAAATTATAATAGCATTAAATCGGATGCTAATAATGTAGTAAAAGTAACTCAGGTTTATACATTATTAAATGAGATTCTAGCATCAAATTATAGAATAACTACAATTTATGTTTATATTGATGGAGCGGATTATATTATCACGTCTAATCGCGGAACTGTGGAGATGAGCAAATTTAACGATGTCCAATGGATTAAACCCTATAAGGAAGCTAGGTCTATAAATTTGGAACCACATTGGATAGGAAATAGAATAATTTCAGATAGAAATCCTAAAACTGATGTATTACAAAATGAAAATTCTAATACGGCCCCTGTTATATCCTATGTATATCCTTTGGCACCTATAAACTCTAAAGTGGATGGAGCAATAGTTGTTAACATGTATGAAGATGAGCTCAGTAAATTAATAAATAATAGGGACCTTTCAGGAGATGGTTATATTTATATAACAGATACTAAAGGAAATATAATTTCACATAAAAATAAGTCCTTAGTAAGAACTAATATTTCTAGCACAAAGTATGTTAAAAATATATTAAGTTTTGATAAAGTAAGTGGGTATATGATTGATAATGTGGATAATGAAAAAAAAGTTATTACATATTATAAGTCACAATTTAATGATTGGATTTATGTAGGAATTTATCCTCTTGCAAACCTTATGGAAAAGGCAAATAAGTTATCAACCAAAATCATTTTAATTATTATTTTTATTATAGTTTTAGGCCTAGGATTTTGTTATATAGTTGCAAAAAGACTTTATAACCCTCTTAATAAGTTAGTTCAAGACGTTAAAGCAAGAAATAAATGGACTGATTTAAAAGAAGATGAAATGAAACTTCTTTCTAATGCTTTTAGCGCCATGGCAAGAGAAGAGGATACAATGTATGGGATATTAGAGAATAATAAGAAAGACTTAAAACAGGGGTATATTTTAGATTTACTTAAAGGAAACTTACAGAAATATATTAACTCTGAAAATCAAGTTGAATATGATTTTTTCTATGAAAATTTTATTTGTGCAATAATTGCAATCGATAGATTTGATGAATTTTTGGCGAAATATCCACAGGAGCAACAATACTATTTGAAAATGTTAATTATTAATGTGTGTGAAGGAGTAATCAACAAAACTTATGCAAATGCAAGTGTGTTATTTGATGTTAGTAAAATTGCAGTAATTATTAATATGGAGGTTTTTAGCAAAGATGGAACCTATAAAATAGTAGAAGAATTATTTAAAGAAGTGCAAGGTGAAATATTAAAAGTAATGGACAATACGATTTCGGTTGGAATAGGGGAATGTCATAGTGAAAAAACAGGAATAACATTATCATATTTTGAGGCTAACGAAGCGATAAAACGTAAAATTTTATACGGTTATGGAAGTGTGATTAAATGGAAATCCTCTTTAAGGAAGGACTACAAATATTTTTATCCGTATAATATTGAAAAACATATTTTTAACTACTTAAATGCAGGATCTATGGTGGATATCGATAAGGAAGTTAAAACTATGATTGAAGAAATAAAAGCTATGGAAGAGATATCCTATGATAATATTACACAAATTTTTAATCAGCTTGTAGGTAGTACAATAAAATATCTTGTAGATGATAATACTAATATAAGTTATATTTATGGAAGCGGCTATAATATTTATCAGAAATTATCTTCAAAGGAGACACTAGAGGATATAGGGTTGTTACTACAAGATTTTTATTCTCGTATAATTTTATATAAAAAGAAATCTACAAATGAGAGTCTAGAATATATGGATATAATAGAAGGATATATTAAGAGTAATTATCATAAGGATATAGATTTTGAAGGTATGGCTAGATATATTGGTATAAGCTACTCTTATATAAGAAAGATATTCAAAGAAAATACAGGAAAAACAATTATAGAATATACCAATAGATTAAGGATAAATGAAGCCAAAATACATTTAAGGGATACAGATAAAAGTTTGCCAGAAATAGCTTCATGTATAGGATATAACAATGATCAAAGCCTGTCTAGATTTTTCAAAAAGTATGAGGGTATAACTCCAGGAGAGTATAGAACATTAAATATCAAGAACTGTGCTAAATAATAGAAGCTACTATCAGTATAACTTTTGATGGTAGCTTTTATTATTGTCTTTTATTTATTTTATTTTAATGTAAATTAGTAAATTTAAATAAGGAAAGTCTTCAAAATAAAGGCTTTGAGGATGTTATCAAAAATAAAGCCTATTGGCAAAAATGATTATATACAAGTATTGTAAAAGTGGATAAGATATAGATGTAAACGATTTATATTCTTAAAAGGGAGTGAACCTCATGGGAAACACCAGTACACCTACACCTAGTAACTTTGGTATTTTAGATGTTTCTAAAATCACTAAGAAAAAGAAAAAAGGAATTTTATACTATGTTAAAAAAGATTTCTTTTTATATTTGCTATTATTCATACCTGTTACATATTTTGTAATTTTTAAATATGTGCCAATGTATCAAATAATAGTAGCGTTTAAGGATTACGATGTAATCAATGGAATAAATGGTAGCAGATGGATCGGATTGGATGCATTTAAAGAAGTTTTTAAAATGGCGGATTTCTATAAGGTTTTAAGAAATACATTATCGCTTAATGTATTGGATTTAATTTTAGGTTTTCCAGCACCTATAATCCTTGCTATATTATTAAATGAAATAAGGATAAAGTGGTTTAAGAAGGTATCTCAGACTATACTTTATTTACCACATTTTCTTTCTTGGGTTATTATAGGTGGTATGGCTTATCAGCTACTATCTCCTACAGGCATGGTTAATATATTAACTAAATCATTAGGGGCAACGGCAGTACCTTTTCTTATTGAAAAATGGCATTGGTTAGGAACCTATTGTGTAATTGGGGTATGGCAAGGGGTAGGTTGGGGAACGATAATCTACTTGGCATCAATAACGAGTGTTAACTCAGAATTGTATGAAGCAGCTATGATTGATGGAGCTGGTAGATTAAAAAAAATATGGTATATAACTCTACCTGCGATTAAGCCAACCATAATTATGATGCTTATCTTAGCTGTTGGAAATGTAATGAAAATAGGTTTTGATCGTCCATTTGTATTAGGTAATCCTTTGGTAATGGATTTTTCAGATGTTATAAGTACCTTTGTTTATAGGGTTGGACTTCAATCCGTTAGATATAATATAGCAGCGGCCGTAGGTTTATTCCAATCAGTTATAGGATTAGTTCTAATACTATTTGTAGATAGGTTGGCTAAAAAATTCGGTGAACAAGGGATTATGTAAGAAAGGAGTTGAAAATATGAATACAAAGTTATTAGATAAAATTTTAGATATAATAGTATTTTTGTTTATAAGTATTGTAGTTTTACTATGCCTAGTGCCATTAATTCATGTTGCAGCAGTATCATTTAGTAGCTCTCAGGCTGTTGTAGCGCAAAAAGTTACGCTTTTGCCAGTAGATTTTACTATGGAGTCATACAAGCAAATTTTCAATGATAAATCAATGATTACATCACTTTTCTTTACCATAAAAATGACGGTGATATATACTGTATTAAGTATGGTACTCACCATATGTGCAGCATATCCATTGACAAAAAGCTCTTTGAAGGGCAGAGATTTTTTCTTTTTATTAATTATAATCACAATGTATTTTTCAGGTGGTATAATACCAGATTATATTCTTGTTAAGGATTTAAGTTTGTTAAATAGCATGTGGGGGCTTATTCTCCCAGGAGCAATAAGTGTATTTAATCTCATAATACTTAAAACCTTTTTTCAGAACTCAATACCTAATAGTCTTGAGGAATCAGCAAAGCTAGATGGATGTACAGAGATAGGCATACTTTTTAAGATTGTACTTCCACTTTCAATGCCAATAATTGCAACCTTAAGCTTATTTTATGCTGTGGGTAGATGGAATGGATTTCAAGATGCACTTTTCTATATAACAAAGCCAGAATTATACCCACTTCAATTAAAGCTTTATCAATTAGTAAGTGCTACTTCTTCAAATGGAGCCCTTGCGGCAGAGGGAGTTGGAGCAGCGGTGCAACTAGCACCAGATGTTTTAAAAGCTTCTGTAGTAATGTTTGCAACAGTTCCTATATTACTAATATATCCGTGGCTTCAAAGGTACTTTGTATCAGGTGTAATGATTGGTGCTGTAAAAGAATGATAGTTTACTGCTAAAATAATATGCAGTCTCTATATAGTTTCAAATTTTAGATTATAAGGGGGAGAATTAAAAATGAACAAAAAACTTCTGAAAATCGTCAGTGTGGCTATGCTAACGACTGTTATTGTAAGTAGCCTTGCGGGGTGTGGCTCATCAAAAGAATCAGCAGATTCAACAAGTGATTCTTCAGTTGCCGTGGATGCACCTTATAAAAAGCAAGTGGAAATTAAAATTCCAATATATGATAGAGGTATCCAAGGTCAAGCGGCTGTAGATAACAATCATTGGACTAAATACGTTAATGATACCTTTGGGAAGAAATATAACGTAAAAGTTACTTATGTTACAATCCCAAGGACTACGGATGTAGACAAGTTTAATATGCTTCTTGCATCCGGTGATGCTCCAGATATAATTTTTAGTTATGACTATACAACGGCGTCAAGTTTTTACACAAGGGGTGCTTTCCAAGAAGTAACTAAAGCTGAACTTGATAAATATGCACCAAATCTCGAAAAAACACTTGGAGCAGATGTTTTGAAATATGGAGTGTTTGATGGTAAGCAAATGTTAATACCAGCTAAAAGGCCACTTGTAGGTGGCATATCTAGTGTTATAAGACAAGATTGGCTAGATAAATTGGGTATGAAAGTTCCTACAAATAGAGATGAGTACTATGCAGTTCTTAAAGCATTTAAAGAAAAAGATCCTGGTAAAGTAGGATCTAATAATGTTATACCACAGGGATTATCGAGTATGTCTGCTGCTGGTTCTGGAAATATAAATTATGCATTTAGACCAGCTAATGTTTCGGCTGAAGAATTTGCAATGTATTCTGATGTAGTTATTCCATCGTTATCATGGAAGCCAACAGAGGATACATTAAAATGGGACAATAAACTTTTTAATGAAGGGCTTATAAGTCCTGAGTTTGTACTAGATAAAGATGGTACAAAATTGCAAGCAGATATAAGTAATGGTAAGGTTGGAGTATTTCTTATGCCTTTAAAAACTCCTCCAGTTTTACAAACACTTGTAAAAAATGTACCTACAGCAAAATTTACTGTACTTCCTGCAAGTGCACTTTTACCAGCTGGTCAAGCACCACAAGGTTTCGCATACGCACCATATGGTATGCTTAGTGGTATAAATAAAAAGTGTGAGCATCCTGATGCAGTCCTAAAATACATGGATTGGATGAGTAAAAGCGAAAATTTATTTGTACTTCAAAATGGTGTGGCAGGTAAAAACTATAATTTAAAGGGTGGACTTCCAGTAGAAGTAGCTAATTATGCTGGAGAGGATAAACTTAATTTTAGCTCTAACAAGGATATGTGGGCTCTTGTTACTGAACAAAAGGAATTTGGTAGTTTAGATAAAAATTTAAAGATGGATGCAATTGCTAAAGGAGCACCTGGCTTTGAAAAATTGTATATCGATGGTTATAAAGAAACATTAATAGGTGCGAAATCAAACTTTATGTTTAATAAACCTGTAACTTCTTTAACAAAAAATTCAAAAACACTTGGAAGTAAGTGGGAAGAAGCTTCTGCCAAAATAGTTATGGGTAAAGTAAGTGAATTCGATGCTTTATATGCAAAATATAGTAAAGATTATTTAACAAGTGGATACCAAGAAATTATTAATGAAAGAAAATCAATATACGAAGGGATGAAAAAGTAAAATAATAAAAATATAGACCTGTGATAAAGTAATTTGTTACAGGGCTATATTTATAATATAGTGTAATTCAAAAAATTCACAAGGGATATATGAAGAAAGGAAGTAATTTTAATGAAGAGATTAGAATATGATGAAGAAAAAATAAAAGAACTTATAGACAAGGTTGTAAAAAGAACCATGAGAATGGACTTTACTTGGGATTGGCCTTGTGGAGTTGCCTTTTATGGTATATGTAAGGCTTGGGAGGTCACTAAAAATCAAGAATATATCGATTATCTTGTCAAATGGGTAGATGAATATATTGAAATAGGACTGCCTGAATTTACGGTTAATGTAGTTGCTATGGGACACACTTTAATAACTTTGTTTGAGGCTACAGGGGATCAGAAATATATGGATTTGGCTATAGAAAAGGCTGAATATTTAAGAAAGGATGCAACTAGGTTTGGGGAAGGGGTTTTTCAACATACAGTTTCGCCAGGCAATGATTTTCCAGAGCAAGCCTGGGCAGATACTTTGTTTATGGCAGCATATTTTCTTCTTAGAATGGGTAAAAAGTTAGATAATAAAGAATATGTTGAGGATGCCTTAAATCAATACTATTGGCATGAAGAATTTTTACAAGATAATAAAACTGATCTATTTTTTCATGGATGGGATAATATTAACCAAAGCCATATGTCAGGAATTCATTGGGCACGTGCAAATGCTTGGGCAGCATATACTATGGCAGAAGCAACCACACTTATAAATTATTTGTATCCGGCTTTTATGGGCATAAGTGGTTCGTTAAGAGATCAACTAAGTGCTTTAGTTAGGTTACAGTCAGAAGAAGGTTTATGGAACACAATATTAGATGATGAAAGTTCATATTTAGAAACTTCAGCTTCTGCTGGAATTGCTGCAAGTCTTGTAATTGTTGGGCATCCTCTTCAAAGAAAGTATGTTCAAAAGGCGTTAGAGGGAATAATGTATAATATTTCAGAAGATGGATCAGTTATGAATGTTTCTGCAGGTACTGCAGTAATGATAGATACACAGGGTTATAAGAAAGTTCCTAAAAAGAGGGTTCAAGGCTGGGGACAGGGGTTAACTTTGGCTTTTCTTGCAGCAATCTTGAAGTATGAACAATAATCTAGAGGGCGTGATAGTATGAGTGAAAAAATATTAAATAATGGTGGATTTACATTGCCAGGAGAAGCTGGTTTTGAAGATTTAACTTTGAAGCTGGCAGAAAAATGGGGAGCAGATGTAATTAGGGATAGTGATGGAACTCAATTATCAGATAAAATAATAACTTCGGGTTATGATATTTATTCCACCATTTGTTTAGTTCGCGGTTCCAATGAGTGGGCTAAATTAAATATGGATAAACTTCAACAATGTTATCTAAGGAGTTATCCACTAATTGCTAAGGGTGATACGGTTAAGATAGATATTTTACAAGGTTTTTTTAAAGAACAATTTTTGATAAATATTAAAGATAACCCAAAAGAGTTTTGGCAAGTTTTTGATAGAACTACTGGATTGGAAATAGAAATTTCTAATTGGGAGTTAGACATAAACACGGGAACAGTTTTGGTGAGAAACACAAAAAAATGGCATAAATACACGGTCAATTTTCTTGTGTATAGAATTTGGGAAGAAATATCCGCATACAACCATATAACAAATAGTTGGGGGAATAGGGAGCATGAATTACCTATAGAGCCTATGTACAAAGAGACTCAAGATCATATTCTTAAATATTTAGATCAATGGCTTATAGATCATAAGCATACAAAAGTAGTACGATTCACATCTATGTTTTATAATTTTTGGTGGCTATGGGGCAGTGATCCTAATTTGAAGTTTATCGTAAATGATTGGGGCGCCTATGATTTCACAGTAAATCCTTTATCTATGAAACTCTTTGAAAAAGAAAAAGGTTATAAAATGACTTCAGAGGATTTTGTAAATAAAGGTTTATACAATAACTCATATTTACCACCTTCTGAAAAATATAGAGATTGGATGGATTTTATAAATAAATTCGTGATTGAGTTTGGTAAAAAGTGTATTGATTTAGTTCATAAACATGGAAAAAAAGCCTATGTATTTTATAATGACCATTGGATAGGAATGGAACCTACCTTAGATAGTTTTAAAGAGTTTGGCTTCGATGGAATAATTGATGGCGTGTTTAGTGGATTTGAAACAAGAAAAGTTTCAGGAACTAAAGGTGTTGAAATAAGAGAATTAAGACTTCACCCCTATTTCTTTCCAACAGGAGTAAATGGAGTTGGAACTTTTATAGAAGGAGGAGACCCATCGCTAGAATGTAAAACTTATTGGTTAGATATAAGGAGAGCTCTGCTTCGTGATTGCGTAGATAGAATTGGTTTTGGTGGATACCTGCATTTAGTTGATGATCATCCTGCATTTGTTGATTATGTTCAAGAATTAGCAGAAGAGTTTAGGGAAATTAGGGAATTGCATAAAGAGGGCAAACCTTATTCTTCTAAATTTAAGGTAGCTATTTTATCTGCTTGGGGAAATATGCGGGCGTGGGGTTGTCGTGGTCACTTTAATCATGGAAATTATTATAATGAAATTATGGAATCTATCTCAGGATTGCCTGTAGAAGTAGAGTTTATTAGCTTTAAAGATATTATTGATAAAGGTATTTCCGGTGATATTAAAGTAATAATTAATGCTGGACAACTTGATGATGCTTGGAGTGGTGGTTGGAACTGGAGTAATGAGAAAGTTATTGAAATCCTTACAGAGTGGGTTTCAAAGGGAGGTGGTCTTATTGGTGTTGGAGAACCTTCTGCGGTAAAATATAGTGGTCAATACTTTCAAATGTGCCATGTATTTGGTGTGGAGAGAGAAGTCGGTTTAACGGTATGTTTTGATAAATATGTATATAAAAAGGTTGAAGAAACTCACTTTATTCTTAAGGATATTCAGGGAAAATTAGATTTTGGGAAAGAAATTGATAATATATATGTAATAGACAAAAATATACAGGTTATTGAAGATAAAAATCAATCAATTCAAATAGCTACAAATACTTTTGGAAAAGGTAGGAGTGTATATTTCTCTGGGCATAAGTATACCCCTGAAAATATAAGAATATTATTAAGAGCAATATACTGGGCAGCTGATGAAGAGGAAAAAATTGGATTCTGGATTTGTAGCAACGTAAATACAGAATGTGCTTACTATCCTAAAATCAATAAATTAGCAGTTATTAATATTACGGGTAAAGCTGAAGAAACCACAGTGTATGATTGTAAGGGGAATGAAATTGCGGTTTCTTTAAAACCGTATGGAATAAAAATAATAGATTTAGGATAATAACTAGGCGTCTTTAAAGAGACGCCTAAATGTTAAAAGAGGAGTGAAAAACCGTGTTTTTTAAAAAGTTTATATTCGGCGCAGCTTCAGAATTTGAAGGCTTTATAAATATATTTAAGGATACCTTATATGCTGAGGAAACTGGTTATGGTTTTGTTACTGAAAAGCTAAAAGAAAAAAATGAATTGCTTCAGATTCCAGAGATCGGAAGTGCCTTTGACATTGATCCTGAGTTAACTAGGCAAAATATTACTAATATTATTATGGAGCAAAATGGACAACTAAATGACTTAATTAGCGGCTTTTGTTCTAGCGATAAGCCTGATGTACCACTATGCTTTAAAGTGAAAGTTCCTCATAGTGGAAATTATAATATAAAATTAGTTATGGGAAATAATAATTCAGATATGATTATATCAGTCTTTTCTCAAAGAAGAAGATGTGTTTTTAAAAATGTAATAGTTAAAGCTGGAGAACTTCTAGAACATAATTTTACGGCTAATGTTTGTGACATAATACCAAGAGGAAAAACTGAAATTTATCGGGATGATAGTATTGATATCACTATAATTGGCCAGAATGCATGCATGAATTTAGTAACTCTTGAGGAAGCTCCTCAGACACCAACAATCTATGTTGCAGGAGATTCCACTTTAACGGATCAAGGGACAATTTATCCCTATAATCCTTTAACTAGTTATTGTGGGTGGGCCCAAATTTTACCCCTTTTTTTGAGTCAAGGTATTGCTGTATCAAATCATTCTCATTCAGGGCTTACTACAGAAAGCTTTAGACGGGAAGGCCACTTAAGTATTGTAGAGAATAATATAAAACCAAAGGATTTATTTATTATGCAATTTGGCCATAATGATCAAAAGGACAAAACTTTGGATGCTTTTGGTGGATATGCTAATAATTTAAGACGATATATAGATGAGGTAAGAGAAAAAGGTGCTTGCCCAGTTATTGTAACTCCAGTTAGTAGAAATATTTGGAATGGTATAGATTGTGGGTTTAATGATATGTTTAAAGATTATGCTGATGCCTGCATTTTAGTTGCAAAGGAAAAAGGAGTGCCGTTAATAGACTTACATGAAAGAAGCGTTGACTTTATTTTAAAGCATGGTCAAAAAAACTCTTCTAAATACTTTGTTCCTAAGGATTATACACATAACAATGATTTTGGAGCTTTTGAAATGGCTAAATTAGTAGTTGAAGAGATTAAAAAAGTTAATATAAAACCTTTAGTTAAATACTTAATTGATATACCAGAAGATAAAATACAAATAGAACAATTGAAAAGTTGGGTAGAGCCTAGCGATAAAGAGATTAAAGCTGATGTTAAGCAGTGGACAAAGGCAAATAGTTGGGCAGAGGAAATTGATGTTAACAACTATATTGATATATTTATAGCGAAGAAAAATAGTTCTAAGGTTGAACTTTTAGATATGATACTTAAAGATTTAAAATATCCACCTACCAATGTTTATAATGATATATTTGAAGATGTATTTGGAGATGAGTGGTACGCAGGAATAGTTCAAGCTGCTTGTAATTATGGCCTAATTACTAATGAAAATAAAAACTTAGGTCCTAAAGAACAAATTTCCATTGAAGAAGTTAAGGTTATAGCCAAAAGAGCATATAAACTAAAAACTAGAACGTGTGTATAATAAAATATAGAGATAAGCTAACACTTATTCATATTTATTAGATAACAGAAAATATAAAAAGAAAGGGATATATCTCATTTGATATATCTTTTTCTTTTTTGTTTTTTTATATACTTACAGTTAAGAAACAAAGTATATTTATATTATTTTATGAAAGCGATAGAATTTAGATTTAGTAATAATATGAATAATGAAGAATTTATCATAATAAATTGCATAAAACACTATGATATAGCAAAAAAATTTAAAAAAGTGAATAAATAGCTATTGCATCTTGCAATATTTTTTAGTATTATAAATACTATGAATTATATTTATGTAAAGCAAATATAAAGGGGGAAAAAAATGAAGAAAATGATATTAAAAGTATTGATTATAGCGACAGTTACAATGGGGCTCGCTGGGTGCGGGAGTACTAGTACATCTCAAAATAAGGATTCGAATAAAAAGTTTACTAAAACATATGTTATTTCAACTGATGCAACATATGCTCCTTTCGAGTATGAAAAGGATAGTAAGTACATCGGGATAGATATTGATTTGTTAGCTTCTATTGCAAAATTAGAAGGGTTTAAATATGAATTAAAAGCTATGGATTTTAAGGGAATAATTCCAGCTCTCCAAGCAAATCAGGTTGATGGTGCAATCGCAGGCATGGGAATTACAGATGTGCGAAAAAAAGTTTTAGATATGTCAGAGGGCTACTTTGAATCGGGACTTTCAGCAGTTGGGAAAAAGGGGAATGATAAAATAAAATCTGAAGCGGATTTCAAAGGTAAGATTTTTGCTGTTAAAAAAGGAACACTTGGAGCAACATATGCTGAAGGTAATAAAGATAAATTAGGAGCAACAGTTAAGTATTTTAATGATACAGCTTCTATGATGCAGGAAGTTAAGAATGGTAATGCAGATGTTACTTTTGAAGATTACCCTGTAATTGCATATATGATTTCAGTTGATCCAAATTCAGGTTTAAAAATTATTGGTAATAAGTTAACAACACAAAATTATGCCTTCGCAGTTAAAAAAGGAAGCAATACAGAATTAATAACTGCTTTTAATGATGGATTAAAAAAATTAAAAGCGAATGGCGAATATGACAAAATAGTACAAAAATACATTAAAAAATAAAGTGAATTTGTATACTTCAAAGGGAGTACAAATCTCCTTTTGAAGTTATTATAACAATGTATGATGATTCAATACCACAAAGGAGGTAAAACAAATGGACATATTAACATTATTTAAACAAAGTCTACCTGCACTTTTATCGGGATTTTATGTGACATTGCAAATAACAATAATATCATTAGTAATAGCAACTATTCTTGGCTTAAGTTTTGGAATGCTCGCAATAAGCAGAAATAAAGTACTAAAATTTGTGGCTACTGCCTATGTTGATATATTTAGAGGAACGCCACTTATAGTACAGGCCTTCTTTATTTATTTTGGTCTTCCAGCTGGTCTTGATATAAAGATACCAGCCTTTGTTGCAGGAGTACTTTGTATCAGTTTAAATGCTGGTGCCTATATGGTAGAAATTTTTAGAGCGGGAATTATGGCTGTAGATAAAGGTCAAATGGAGGCAGCTAGAAGTTTAGGATTACCTTATGGGAAAACTATGAAACTAGTCATATTGCCACAGGCCGTAAGGAATATGATCCCAGCAATTATTAATCAGTTTATTATTTCTTTAAAGGATACTTCTCTTTTATCTGTAATTGGAATTAGAGAACTTACCCAGAGTGGTGAAATAATTATCGCAGCTAATTTTCGTTCTCTTGAAACGTGGAGTTTCGTTGCAATATTTTACTTTGTTGTAATTATGGCACTAACCTATGCAGCTAGGTCTGTGGAAAGGAGACTTAAAATATGATTCAAGTTAAAGGGCTAAAAAAAGTATATAATGATTTAGAGGTTTTAAAAGGTATAGATTTTAATATAAGAAAAGGTGAGGTTGTTTGCTTAATAGGACCTTCAGGATCTGGCAAAAGTACAGTGCTTAGATGTCTTAATAGACTTGAAGAAATAGATGGAGGAACCGTTTTAGTTGATGGTGAAGATGTTGCTCATAATAAATTGGATGTAAATATTCTTAGACAAAAATTAGGAATGGTATTTCAATCTTTTAATTTATTTCCTCACCTTACAGTAATTCAAAATATTACTTTAGCACCAATTAATTTAAAAAAATCATCTAAGCCCGAAGCAATAAAAAGGGCATTGGAGCTCCTAGAAAAAGTAGGTTTAAGTGAAAAGGCTGATGTTTATCCAGATAAACTCTCAGGAGGACAAAAGCAAAGGGTCGCTATAGCTCGCGCACTAGCTATGGGACCGGAAATAATGTTATTTGATGAGCCTACATCTGCGCTTGATCCTGAGATGGTTGGAGAAGTGCTTCAGGTTATGAAGGACCTAGCAATTGAAGGTATGACTATGATTGTAGTAACTCATGAAATGGGATTCGCAAGAGAGGTAGCTAATAGAGTATTGTTCATGTCAGATGGATATTTAGTCGAAGAAGGAAAGCCGGAAGATATTTTCGATAATCCTAAAAATGTAAGAACTAAAGAGTTTTTAAGTAAGGTACTATAATTAAAAAGCTGATTTTAGTATATTTAAATATAGGTACAGAATATAAACAGGTCATATACTCTAATCTACAGAGCATATGACCTGTTTATAACTTAAATTAAATATGGTACTTGACTCATGATATAATTGAATTTGTCTAATATCATAACCAAATCATTTTCAACTATAAATTTCTTCTAATACGTTTTTTACAGCACCTAATGAATCAAAAATAAGTGAAGGTTGTATTTCAGATTTAAGTAAATCTTCTAGTTTTGCTTCACCCGATAAAACAAGGATAGTTACAGAAGCATTATCTTTACCAATAGCTATATCTGTATAAAGTCTATCTCCTACAAATGCGATTTCTTCTTCGTGAAATCCAGTATCTTTAAGAACATATTTTAGTGTATGATGGGTCGGTTTACCAAAGTATTCTGGAACCACCCCAGTAGATGCTGTAATCATAGAACATATTGATCCACAGTCGGGTATAAACCCATCTTCAGTTGGACAATTAAAATCAGGATTTACACCTAAAAAGAGAGCTCCGTTTCTTATGAATTCACAAGCCTTTGATACATTTTCATATACGAGTGAGGTATCAAAACCTACGACAACAACATCTGCGTCTTCGGTAACTACATTAATGTTTGCAGCCCTAAAATCTTCTTTTAAATAATCAGTACCTAAAACAAATACTTTTTTTTCTGGAATATTTTCTTTTATATAATTAATAATTACATTATTAGAAATAAGCATTTTATCATCACTCAAATTATAGCCCATTTTTTTAATTCTCTTTATATAAACTTGTGCATTTTTAGAGGAGTTATTTGTAAAAAATTTAAATTTGATATTGTTTTTTTCTAGTTCCTCCAAAAAATTGATAGAACCTTCGAGTATTTTATCCCCTAAATAAACAGTTCCATCAAGATCAAGAATAAAACATTTTACTCTTTTTAAAACATCTTTTGAACTCTCTTTTGAATCAATAGTTCTACCTAACATGTCTTAGTATCTCCTTTCAAATATAATGTTAAAGTAGTCTCTAACTTATTTATAATAAATATTTGTTATATAATCTGAAGCTTCGTCAAGTTTGCCAACATCTTCAAGAAGTTGCATAATACCATATCTATTACGCATATCTTTAGCAGCAATAAAACTTTTTCTGAAAAGTTCTTTACTAAGTCCTAATTCTTTAGGATCCCAAACTGCACCTGCTTTTTTCAAAGTCTTAATTATTTCCGTAGGTTCTGGTACGCAAGACTCACATACTTTCTTTATATCATCCCAATTGGATCTTATTTTTTCCATACTAGTTTTTCTTTCTTCTTCATTAAAATTAATACTACCTTGCTTAAATTCAATAATGTTTGGTGCACTTATAGTAAATACATCCATTATATTTTGTTTCCAGGTGTTTTTATCAAGATGTACATAGTCACCTTTTTTAAAAATTTCATCAATATCTAAATCCTTTGCAAATTTAAATGCATAAGCTACAACTCCTACACCTACACCTACTGTATTACCATGGAGCCATTTTGTATTATCACCATTATTCATAAACATCATTTCATAACAATGTGATAAATAGTGCTCTCCACCAGATGCGGGTCTTGATGCTCCTACCATTCCAATAGCAATCCCGGATAAAATCAATGCCTCAGTTATGTTTTGTACAGTGCTTGCATCTCTACTTGTTACACCAGCTGCAGCTTCTTCACACTTTTTTAAAGTACTAAGGACTAATTTTTCAACTTCAGGGCAAAAGTATTCTTTGTTTATAATCTTTGCAACATGCCAATCTGCAAGAGCAGTATATTTACCTAAGATATCTCCGAGGCCAGCTTGAAGCATAAGCATAGGGGCCTCTTTCATAATATCAATGTCACAAACAATTGCCAGTGGGTATACTCCATCATAAGTAACTTTTACACCATCACATATTAGTGGAGATACTACCGAGGCATAACCATCCATTGATGGTGCTGTTCCCACTATGACATAGGGAATACCAAGCTTGCATCCCAAAAACCTTGAAATATCATTGATTGTCCCAGATCCTACTGCAATAACAAGGTCTGTTTCTACTGGTATTTCGAGAACTAATCTTCCAAGAGTTAATTCATTTGGATGTAAATGTTTCTCATTAAATATATATTTACTAACTTTAAATTTTTCCTTTAATAATTCTTCTACTTTTTTTCCTGCGACTTCATAAGTATGAGTGTCTTCTATAATAAACACTTGCATGCCTTCATAATTTTTGATTACAGTTGGTAAATTATTTATAACACCACTTCCAACTTTTATAGTTTCTATCCCTACACTATGGTTCTTACCACATGAACACATGTAATTAAGACCAGTCATCTCTTCTATACTTAGAGTTACTAAATTTTCCATATATTTCTCCTCCTTGAAATTAATTTGATTATTTATTTTTTTATATTTTCTCAGTCTCGAAAGCCTTCCATGGAATATCAACTGCAGCCGCACCAGAATTTATTATATTATCAACATGCATTAATAGTGGGAAATCACTAAGTTTCACAATTCCTCTTTTAGCAAGTACGCGGACACCACGTGCAGTGCGAGTAGCAATAACTATTGATTCAAGGGTGACCCCTTTTAATTGCTTAATAGATTCTTCAATTGAGAGCCCTTGTCCAAGTAGAGTTCCGACTTTACGGGTACGTCCGCCAAATACGGTTACATAAAGGTCACCAGCAGATAAAATAATATTTTCTTCACCACCACCAACTATCTCAAGTAGATGTTTCATTTCCTTTACGCTTTGCCCGAAAAGCCCAGCTTGTGAATTATAATGCTCGTGGCCTAAACCGTCTGCTCCAATAGTGAGTCCAATAGCTAGCGATACACCAAGTGCATAAGCGTTTTTGAGGGCTACTGCACATTCAACGCCTACAACATCTGTAGATAGGCTGATATGGTAGTATGGAGATTCAAACAAACTTTTAAGCGTTCTAAGGATATCTATGTCATAACCACAAAATGTAACAACTGAATTATCTTTGTCAGCTAGTTCATAACTAGTACATGGACCACCTATAGCATTAATAGAAAGTTTCTTATTCAAAATAAGCTTGCTTTGAAAGTATTGTGGATAAGTAATCATACTGCCGTCTTCTAGATCAATCATTCCTTTTGTTATTGAAAGAAGGGGAATGTTTTCAGGGATTATAGGCAATATATTGTCTGAAAACCAGTCAACACCAAAACTACTAACTCCACAAATTACAACGTCTGCACCATCTAGTGCCTTATTTACATCTTCAATTTGATAGTATTCAATACCTGTACTGGGTAATTGACGTTTTAATAAAGTATGAAAACCTGTAGTTTTTGCTGTTTCAATAACATCTCTATCTAGTGGTGTACCAACTACTCTTACTTTATTACCATTTTGCGTTGCAGGAAAAGACAAAGCACATGCCATCTGTCCAGCCCCAACAATTGTTATAATTTTCATAATATTACCTCCCGATTATTTAATAATGAACTTAATTTTTTTATATTTAAATGCTAAAGAGTGCTGCTTAGCACTCTTTAATTTTAGAAAATCTTATCTAATTAGAATATAAATCCACCTGTAAATACTTGGAATACTTTGACTATTATCCAATTTAAGAAATTACCTCCTAAATCTAAACTTGAAATCATAGTAGTTCCTTTTGGCATTGCGAACTGAGCCATTTTAGCAATCTCAGTATGGAAACCAGCAATATTTGTTGCCATTAGCAAAGCAAGAGCCATTACTATGGTACCAGCTAGGACTGAATGAATAATATTACCCTTTGTGGAACCAACTATAAATGCAACATAGAAACATATAGTAGTTAAATCTCCAAAAGGTAGAACATTATTTCCTGGTAATATAACAGCCAAGAATAATGTAATAGGAACTAATACAAGTGCAGTTGCTATTACAGCAGGATGTCCAACCGCAACAGCTGCATCAAGTCCTATTGTTAACTTTCTATCCTTACCAAAGTTTGTTTTCTGTAGAAATTCCCTAACTCCTTCTGAGATTGGAATTAAACCTTCCATTAATATTTTAACCATACGAGGCATTAAGAACATAACACCTGCCATAATTATTCCCAATTGTACACATTTACCGATATCATATCCAGCTAGAAATCCAATAATTGCACCAAGAACTAAACCCATCATCATTGGTTCGCCAAATACACCAAACCTCTTTTGGATAGATTCTGGATCTGCCTTCAAATTTTTTATTCCAGGAATAATTCCTACTACTTTCGCTATTGGAATACCTATAAGACCACATGCTGCAGCTGAGCCTGTTGGTAGTGATACTCCTTCAAGTTCGAAAAAATTTTCAACCATAGGTGATGTCCAATCAGCAATTTTAAGAACTGCAATTTCATATATAATTGCGGCGAGAATTGCAAGACCCCAATTTCCGTTAGTTAATACAAGCACTGTGGCACCTGCTGCTGTAAAATGCCAGTAATTCCATATATCTATATCAACTACATTAGTAAATTTCATAAATAATAATATAACGTTTACAAGCATTGCAATTGGTATCATAATCGCAGCTATTGGAGAAGCCCAACTAATTGCAGCCGCTGCTGGCCAACCAACATCCAGAACGCTTAGATGTAATCCATATCTTGTTACCATCATATGTGTAGCCTCACCTAAATTACTGGTAAGCAGTCCAATTACTAAATTTATTCCTACAAAACCAATTCCGATTATAACACCAGATCTGAACGATTTCTTAAATCCTAATTTAAAACAACAACCCATAATTGTAATTGTAAGTGGTAATATTACAGTTGGTCCCAGATTTATAATGTATTGAACGACCTTTAATAACATGTATTTTCCCCCTTTATTTTTGAATATTATAACTTACACTATGGTTTATCCTTTTAATGCATCAATAATTGCTTGATCAATTTTTTGTGGATTTATATTAGTTAAATAGTTTATTGCCTTAATTACAGGGATTGTATATGTTCTTGAAGCAATTGTTGTTGTAACTAGTAGATCTGCATCAGCCTCGTAACCTGGAACCTCAGATATCTTACATTGAATTACTCTTGCGTTAAGATTGTTAGCTGCTATTAAATCCTCCACCTTTTTACAAACAACTGTTGAAGTTGCTATTCCTGTACCGCATGCTACCAATATTAGTTTTTGACTATTCATTTTTATTTCCTCCCTTAAATTAATTTAATTTAATTTGTTATACAATTGAATTTCGTTAATATATCATACAATTCGATACTATCTGTTGCTTCGCTCAAACTCTTCAAAACATCTTCATTTTGAATTAAAAACATTAATTGCTGAAGCATACTTATCTGACTGTGAGGTTCTTTTAGAATCATACAAAATACAACGTTTACATTAACCTCGCCATCTCCATCCATATTGGTGAATGTTACTGGGTTCTTTAATGTTGCAATTGCTATTGCAGGTTTAAGTACATGAATTGCATCAGTATGTGGTATTGCAACATTGTATTTCCCTAGGGTTAAACCTGTAGGAAATTTACTTTCCCTTGCAACTAGACCATCATAAAAGGAATCCTTTACATAGTTAGCCTTTAATAACATTTTGGACAAAGCGTAAAAAATATCGTCCGTTGTTTCTGCTTCGAGATTGTTTATTATTAAATCCTTGCTTAAATATTCAGTAATACTTTTTGTCATTACACTTCCTCCTTTTGGGTATAACTTTTAATCTATTTTATTTTGTACTTACTCTTTATACATAATTACTATAGCAATTATCGTGCCATAAGCATGTTGAAAAGGTAATAGTTTATTTAAAAAAAAGATAAAAGCTTGTTTAGCTTTTACCTTTTAATAGATTTTTTATATTAACATTTTATAGTTCTAAAAGTAAATTGGCAATCTCTTTAGCCGAATGTGCTCTATCTATTTTCTCGATTATCTCACCTTTAGAGAGTAAATCAAATAATTTCAAAATTATCTCTTGATCATTTTCTTTGAGTGCTATCATAATTATTAGATCTGTTTCACTATCATTCTCCCAAGTTATGAAATGTTTGAGTTTAAAAATAGCTAATGAAGATTTTTTCACGTTTTCTGGTAACCCGTGAGGTATTGCCACGTTACCTACGATTATTGTTCCTCCCATCATTTCTCTTTTATATATGCTCATAACATAATCTTCATTAACATTACCTCTTACTTTTAGAAGGTTACTCATTTCATCAATTACATCAGCTTTTGAAAATAGGTCATCTCTAATTTGTATTAGTTCTTCATCTATTACAGATAATAATGGACTTACTACCTTTATTCCCATTAAATTTCTTAATACTATTTTAGCATCATCTTTTAAAATATCCTGAAATGAAATGAATGGAATATCTAAAATTTCAGGATTAATAGTTCCGACTATTGCAATTACATTATGATCTTCAGTAATCTTCTTGATTTTATCTTGTGCGCTATCTCTATTCATAATTCCAATTGGAATTATATTTATATTTTCACTTTGGCAATCCATTATATCTTCAAGATATTTTTTTATTTTAAGTGCTGTGCCGACCCCTGTTATGCATACCGTAATTATAGTTTTTAAATACTTTTTAACTCCCTTTACCTGCCTAACATAGGACTTATCTCCGTCTATTGCATCAGCTATTTCATCAAGATCACTTGTTATAAGTGCTCGCCTAACTGCTTCAAGTACCATTACTGTATCTACTCTAGCAATTATCCTTGTAGGTATTCCTGTCTGTTTAGTAATGATCTCACCAAAAGTTACGAGAGATCCCATATCTACGAGTAGCAAACATCCTTTACCTTCATTTACTTTTTTTACTGTTTCTATAGTTTTTTTAAGTAGTATTTGAGGACTTTCATCAAGTGACATTTCGATTCCTATAGCCAGGTTTGTACCTAATAATTTGTTTGATACATCTACCATTCCGCAAGCTACATGACCGTGACTTAGTACAATAATACTAACTCTACTTATTTTTTGATCTATAGCAGAAAAAGTTTTTAAATACATAGCGATAAAACCAATTTCATCTTCAGGTAGTTTTATATCTAAACTATTATTTATCTCTTTAGTAAGTATTTTAGCAACTCTGTATTCATTATGATATTCATTTTTAATATACTCTAATTGAGAATTCATAATTGTTTTTCCTTGTTTTAAACGATCATAAGTAGAATTTAGATGTACTGCCATACAATAATAAAAATTTTCTTTCAAATTATCTATATAACTTTTAGCTATGTTAGTTACATTTTCAACAACCATCAGTATTTTTCCATCAACTATATTTTTTAGTTCTTCTTTAGAGAAAAAAGCATTTGATTCTATATTTTTAGCAAATCTATTTAAATCAAATTTCATTTTATTCCATATAATTTTATTTATTTCATATTTTTTTAGCCCTTGTTTTTCAAGATGGTAATATTTCTTTTGTATATTGGTATATATTTCATCAGGGAATATATACCTATCATCTTTTAGTTTAGGTGTACTTATATTTCCAGGATTAACAACTAAATCATCATTACATATGTCATCTGTTATTGTATTTCTACTTGCAACACTTAATATTCCTAGGGGCACATGATCAGGTAAATCTGTTATTTCAATAACAACGGCTAAATTATTGCCTAGCGAATTCAAAAATCCCTTTGCACATGCTACTTGTATATCACTTCTTAATTGACCTATATTACCTGGGCAATCATATAATAGTAATGACCTGATAACATAAAACTTAATAGTAATTTCTTTTCCAACCCGCTCTGCTTCATGAGAAAAGAAATTTTCAATTAATATATATCTTTCAGTAATTGGCCTATCATTAATCGATGGGAGATTGATGATCATTGGTATTCTTCTTCGAAAAGTTAATAGTAAAGAGGATTCTGGATTCTCAGTCGTTGCCGCAGTTATCATAACATTTGCAGTTCTACTATTTTCTGTCTCACCTAGCCTCCTATATTTACCTTTGTCTAGCAAATGAAATAAAATTTCTTGTCCTTCATTAGGTAATCTATGTACTTCATCTAGAAATAATATACCACCATTAGCCTTTTCTACTATACCAATCTTATCAGTATTTGCACCAGTAAACGCACCTTTTACATATCCAAATAATTGAGATAGAAGTAACTGGGGATTTTCTGCATAATCTGCACAATTGAATACTATGAAAGGTGCATTGTTATTAAAATTAGAGGAATTAATTGCAAATTTATACATAGCTTCGGCAAAAAAACTTTTTCCGACCCCAGAAGGGCCAAGTATTAGAGTATGGAGTCCATGTGGTGGATATAAAATTGCAGCTTCTGCTTGCCTTACTTGATTTCTCAGCGATCCGTGATATCCTATAATTTCTCTTAAATTATTTTTTTTATTTATTTTATATAAATCTTTTCCATCATCTACTTTATTAGTGGTTACATTTTCAACAATCTCTACATTAACATTTTCAACAACATTTTTAGCATTATCTACATTGACTTTTGAAACATTTAAATCAAATTGTTTTCTTATTTGAGTGACAGAGTACCTGGAAATGTCATATCCGATATCTAAAAGCTTTTTACTTAACATATTATCTGATATTAGTTTTTCATTAGTAATAATTTTTTTAATATCATTATGTAAAATTTCATCTCGCCTTTGGTTTGAAGTAAGTATATTATGTTCTTTTCTAAACTGAGTTATATATGCTCTAGTAGTGTTTACTTTCTTTGCAATATCTTTATCAGTTAAGGGTTTCTTTTTATTTTCATTTTCAATTAGTTTAAGTATCATATTTTCAATCACAATTTATACCTCCCATAAACCACTTATATCTATTATATTAATTGTATTCGATTTCTGATATCGTTTCAATATTAAAAAAATTACCAATTTTATGAATTTACCAATTCTATATACTGGGATGGGCTAATACCCTCACGTTTCTTAAAAGCTTTACTAAAGTAAAAAATATCATTGAAACCAACTAATTTTGAGGTTTCAGAAATAGTCAAACCATCCTTAAGCAGAGATTTAGATTTAGTAATTCTTATATTTATTAGGTACTCGATTGTTGATGCACCTATGACCTTGTTAAAAATATTTCCTAAGTAAGAAGGACTTATCTGAGAATAATCTGCAAGTTGCTGAAGAGTAATATTTTCCATATAATTTTCTGCCATGTAGTTAATAATTTTATCTACCCTTTTTAAGTTAGAGTAATTGTATTGGTTGCCATCTTTATATTCCAAAAGGAGTATAAGTATTTCAGAAAATACTGACCTTTCATTGACTCTATTTATATCCTTATTCGATAAAAAGAAACGATTTAGTCGTGAAAATAAATCAAGTAATCTGGAAAAAAGAAATTGATCATCAATCTTCTGAAAAAACGAAAAAGGAAGAGTAGAATCTACAAATTGCCACTGATTATCTTGGTAAATGGGACAGGTATATAAAAAGTCAATTCCGAAACATTTCATAGGATCTTCTGAAAAAGTATGAGCTTTTCTAATATCACCCGGCTTATAAAAAAGTAAATAACCATTTGAGGCTTGTATAGTAGTGTTATTGCATGTGAATTCAGCTTTGCCATCATAAATCAACATTAAATTATAAAAACTCATATGGTCATCAAGCTTCCATGATAAACTGGTAGGTCTATCAACAACATATAGAATTTTAGGGAAAATTTCATACATATGCTTTAATTGATTCAATCTAATCAACCGCCCTTTCAGTTAAATAACAATCATATTTTATAAAAATATTTAAAACAATAAGTCGTAGTTATATATTACCAAAATAGTTATATAATCCATAGTTAATAATATCATTAAATGATATTATAAAGGTGCTTGAACAGTGTAAAATATATTTTATAAGCTGCTGGTAAGAAAGAATATTAAGTTCTGCTCTAATGGTTTGTGCCCCGGACTAATTTCTTTAATATAATACCATATTTTAGTGAAATATGGTATTGTGTTAAGGAAAAGCAAACGTTTACAAAAACTATCTATAATTGACTAAATATATCAAAGGGAGTCAAAGTAGGAGGTGGGAGTCATATGTTTACGGAGTATGACACAGGATAAGGTATGCATTTCAAAGAGAAACAACTAATAAAAAAATTTAGGAGGTATAGTATGGGTAAGTTTAATAAGAAAGTCCTTATGGGATTTTTAGTAATTTCAATGAGTTTTACCAGCTTTTTTTCATTAACCGCAAATGCAGCAGCGACAGACTACTGGCAAAATTATACCGATAGTGGTGGGACAGTAAATGCTATCAATGGATCTGGTGGAAATTATAGTGTTTCATGGAAAAATAGCGGCAATTTTGTTGTTGGTAAAGGCTGGACTAAAGGATCAGCATCTAGAGTGATAAATTACAATGCCGGCACATTTTCGCCGTCCGGAAATGCATATTTGACTCTCTATGGGTGGACGAGAGACTCACTCATAGAATATTATGTTGTTGATAACTGGGGCACTTATAGACCAACTGGAACATATAAGGGCACCGTGAGCAGTGATGGAGGTAAATATGATATATATACGACTACTCGAACCAATGCACCTTCCATTGAGGGCCCTGACCCTCGAACTTTCACACAGTTCTGGAGTGTACGACAGTCAAAGAGGGAGATAGGGAGAAACAATACTATCACTTTTAGCAACCACGTTAATGCATGGAAGAGTAAAGGAATGAATCTGGGAAGTATTTGGTCTTATCAGGTGTTGGCAACAGAGGGATATCAAAGTAGCGGGAGTTCTAACGTAACGGTATATTAGCAATGGATGGATAGCGAGTAGTAGGCGTCATACAAATTATATGATTAGTCTGGCGATGTTTACAAAAAACAAATAAGAAATTTGGAGGTGGAACATAAATGGGCAAGAAAAAATTTTTCTATATAATATTTTTTGCATTATTGATGCTATGTGTACCAAGGATGTCTGTGTATGCTGCTAATAATGCGCTTGCAAAAATCCCAGGGAACTCAAATCCTCTTATGGACCATAAATTGGGAGCGGATCCCTATGCGTTGGTCTATAACGGAAGAGTTTACATTTATATGTCAAGTGATGAGTATGAATATAATAGTGATGGAAGTATTAAAAAGAATACATTTAGTAGCCTAAATAAAATAAAAGTTATATCTTCTGCTGATATGGTTAACTGGACCGATCATGGTTCAATTCCGGTAGCCGGAAGCAATAATGTAAATAATGGCAAAGGCATTGCAAAATGGGCATCACTCTCATGGGCGCCCGCAGCTACACATAAAGTTATAAACGGTAAGGAAAAATTCTTCCTTTATTTTGCAAATGGTGCATCGGGTATTGGTGTGTTAACGTCAGATACTCCAATTGGACCATGGACGGATCCGATTGGGAAAGCTCTGGTAACAAGCAATACATCTGGAATCGCCGGAGTTTCATGGCTTTTTGACCCAGCAGTATTGGTGGATGATGATGGCACTGGTTATCTATATTGTGGTGGAGGTATACCGGACGACAAAAATCAAACGTCAATTGCAAATCCTAAAACAGCTAGAGTTATAAAATTAGGAGCTGATATGATTAGCACTGTTGGAAGTGCATCCACAATTGATGCTCCTTTCATGTTTGAAGACTCGGGAATTCATAAGTATAACGGTAAATATTACTACTCATATTGTATTAATTTCCATGGTACTCAACCGGCAGATAAGCCATCAGGTGATATTGGATACATGATAAGTAATAGTCCTATGGGACCTTTTACTTATGCAGGGCATTTCCTCAAAAATCCATATGCGTTTTTCGGAGTTGGGGGAAATAATCATCATTCAGTTTTTAAGTTTAATAATCAGTGGTATGTAGTGTACCATGCCCAAACTGTCAGCAAGGCTAAAATAGGAAGTGGAGAAGGATACCGTTCTCCACATATCAATAAGATTGAGTATGATACTAATGGTAGAATTAAAGAGGTACTTGGAGATATGAAAGGCATATCTCAGATTGCAAATCTTAATCCATACAATAGAACTGAGGCTGAAACTATCGGGTGGAATTCAGGTATTTTAACTGAGCCATGTAAGGCAATAGGTGGACCAACAAGTAACCAGGATGTAACTAGTATAAACAATGGAGACTGGATTGCTGTAGGAAACGCTGACTTTGGTGCCAAAGGGGCCAAGGCGTTTAAAGCAAATGTATCATCCACTGTTGGAGGCAAAATAGAAATACATCTTGACAGTGCAACTGGTACTCTTATTGGAACTGTAAACGTAAGTTCTACAGGTGGAGAACAAAATTGGAAGACGTTAGAAACTAATGTAAGCAATGCAACTGGTGTCCACCGTGTTTTCTTTGTGTTTACCGGAACAAGCAAAGGTAATTTGTTTAATATTGATTACTGGCAATTTAGTTACAAATAAAAAACAATTAATTAGTAGAACTGGATACAAGGTGGTATTCAGTTCTTTATTATATTATTAAGCACAGCAAGCATTAATTTATAATATTAGGATATATCAAATTTGTATTAGTAAACATCATTGCCTTACTAAAGTTAATATCCTATAATTTTGGATAAAGAAGTAATATGACATGGAATATATTATGTAAGAAAGGATGGAATAAACTATGAAAAATATTGATGTGACGTCTGTACCTGATGAATATAAAAGGGCAGTTGAAAAGAGGCTGCAGGGTACTATTACTGAGGTTTCATACAGTGTAAGAAACTATATTAACTCATCACGACAGCTTGTGGTATATCAGAATACTTGCGATGAAGAAGCGGGTAGAGAAACTGTTCAAGGAAATGCAATAATAAAAAAATGCAATGTTTATTTACCAGCAGGTTATGATAAAAATGATAAAGCTACCAAGTACAATGTGTTGTATCTACTCCATGGAGTTGGCGGGGATCGTTATGAATGGTTATACGGCAGTGGCAATGGTGACGGAAATTTTATCATATGCAATATATTTGATAATCTTATTGCAAAGGGATATATTGAACCTTTGGTAATAGTATTTCCAGACGGAAGAAGTTCATATGATTGGACGGACAGTTCATTTAATGCTGAAGGAACAAACATGTTGGGTTTCTATTATTTCGACTATGAGCTAAGATATGATCTGATTCCATTCATTGAATCTCAATATAATACCTATGCTAATATAAAAGATATATCTTCCCAAAGCATTATATATAATAGATTACATAGATCTATCGCAGGCTTGTCTATGGGCGGGATGCAAGCTCTAAATCTGATTATCGGCGGTTATCGATGTGATTCTACAGTTTATACTGGAACAAGAAATGGCTGGAGTAACGGGCTTGATGCTACTGTTCTAGCACCAGGTATGGGAGATTTGTTTGCTTATGTGGGTGCCTTTTCAAATGCACCCACATCCAGTGATGGAAAGGTATTAGGTGCGAGTATTGCATCATCATGGGTTCATAAGCTCTCTTTACTTTATATTACTTGTGGCGATGCTGATGGAATAGCAAGTAAAGATGGTTATGCAAAAGCCATTGTTGGACTAACTGAAACTGCTGGAGACAATCTTGAAAATTATTACCAGGTGATTATAAAGGATGGTGTTCATGATTTTAACGTATGGAACAACGGTGCATATAATTTTGTTAGGCTATGTTTTAGAAAAATGGAAGGAGTCAATAAATATGTTAAGATTATTGAAAGCTAAAAATGGTATGATCTAGTGTTCATTATTGGACGCCACCAGTGGAGTGGATGAATGGACAGCTTTCATTCTAAATGTTCCTGGTGTATTTCCTGTTAGTTGTTTGAACTGACGGCAGAAGTGTTCAACATTATTGTATCCGCAGAAAGTTGATATCTCAGCAATTGAATTGGCACCATGTATCAAGTATTCTTTGGACATATGGATACGGCTGCCTATTACGTCATCCATGCAGGAGATATAAAAGGTATTTTTATAGAGTGTTTGTAGATAGCCTGGGCTTATGTGAAGATAGTCAGCCATAATAGGTACAGTCCAATGATTGCCTGGGTTATTGTGAATTTTAACACGCAGATTTAGAAGTTCGTAATATAGTGGGGAAACATTATCGCTGTCATAAGATTCTAAAAGTTTATTAAACAGGGTTCTTAAGAGATAGTCTATGGATGATTCTTTATAGTTTTTATTAGAAAAATTTTCGATAGAAAGTAGATGAAATAGCTGATGGCAATACTCAGGATCATCCAATGAAAATGGAACTCCAAATGGAAGGGTAGTTGCAGTAATATAGGATTCTGTGGAGTCGAAACGTATCCAGTCATTTATGTATTTGTCAGCACAGGCACGATAATATATTTTTTGGTGTGGGCGAAATAATACCGCACTGTGAGCAGGATATTCTTTTATTTCACTATTAACCAAGAAAAGTGCGGGAGTCTTAGTGTGCACAAGAAGCCAGCAATCATGTCCCTCTGGTATGTCAAAAACAAAGCTGTCTGGATGGACAGCATCACATCCTATAAAATAAATGTTTGTCATAGTTAATCTCCTAATCTTAGAATATATCAATTTGATATTAGTATATATCATTGGCTTTAGGGCGTCAATATTTTATAATTTTATTTATAAAGAGGTTAAATTGTAAATGTAGATAGTTTATTGATTATTTGTAAATATCAATATGAAGGAGGGAGATATGTAATGATACCACAAGTGAAAAAAAGTTCAAATTATGTACTTTGCTATACCAGGATGCCACAGGAGGATATAATATATTCAAAAAAGCTAGCTTACAGCATGCATCTTGCATACAGTGAAGATGGAAAGTATTTTAGAGATTTAAATCATAATTCCGGAATTTTGTTTGCAAAGGCAACTAACAATGAAAATGGGACGCTCAATGCGAAGTGTCTGAAAAGCCCATATGTTTTCTATATGACAGAGGGAATTTTTGGTGTGCTTGCTGTACGTATAGAGGCTGATGGTGGAAATGATCAGCAGAGCAAAGGGAAAGTTCTCTTATTTACATCTTTAGATCTTTTACAGTATAAGGAAGTCGGGTTAATTGATCTTAAGGGGGATGTTTATGTAAACGATGTGTTCTGTAAGTATGATGAAGATAAGGAAGCTTATGTTATCAGTTGGAGTGACGATCAGGGGAACTACTATAAAAACTATATTGCTGATATTACGAGCTTAACCTGTGCATCGGTTATGGAAAAGACTGAACCTTTTGTTGTAGAAACAGTGCACGCAGGTATAGAGGGAGTAGTACCAAGGAATGTTATTAGTGTATCACAGGAAGTGGCACACCGACTTGTATGTAAACTTACAGTTCCAATAAATATTAAAATTGAAGTTCTAAAAAGTGTAGTTGTGATGTCAGAAGAAGAGTTGAAAACTGTGAAAGCCACTGCTATTTACAGTGATGGGACAACAGATTCAAAGCTGGTAGATTGGGATACGTCAGGGATAGAATGGAACAAGCCGGGAAGATACATTGCAACAGGTACTGTTCACCAAGATCATTATGTATTTCCAATTGCCATCAATAGGGCAGATCCATGTATTGCTAAATGGAATGGAAAGTACTATTTTATTGCAACAAATGATGCTGACAACAATCACACCTTATACATGAGGGAGGCAGATACCATCCCGGGCCTTGTAAAGGCTGAGGAATTATTGATACTTGATTCTAGTACTTATGATGGTATTGGTGGATTGCTTTGGGCACCGGAATTTCATATCGTCGAAGGTAATTTATATATATTTCATGCAGCAACATCTGGAGAATTCTTATATGAAGAGTCCCACGTGATGAAATTGAGAGAAGGTGGAAAACCAATGTGTAGGCAAGACTGGTCAAGACCTCAGCGTGTTGTAAAGAAAGATGGTACAAATTTATGTGAAGCAGGAGAGACGATCTCTCTTGATATGACAAACTTTGAGATAAATGGAGAGTATTATGTTGCTTGGTCTCAGCGTCAGTTCATGCCCGTAGATCTAGGCGCATGGGTTTATATTGCAAAAGTTGACATAAAGGAGCCGTGGAAACTTACTACTGATCCAGTTCTCCTTACTAAACCAGATTATGGCTGGGCAAATAACCATACATTTGTTGATGAAGGACCATTTGCATTAATAAGGAATGGAAAGTTATTTCTAACTTTTTCCAGTGCAGCGGTAGATGCAACTTATGTTGTGGGACTACTAACTGCTGATATTGATGCAAATTTATTAAATCCTGAAAGTTGGACGAAAACAAATTATCCACTTTTAACATCCCGAAGTATGCCAGGTGAATATGGACCAGGTCATAATGCGTATGTAATAGATGATAATGGAACTGTCTGGAACACTTATCATGCAAGACCTGGGGTTGAAGGGCCAAGATCATCAGGTATACGACGTGTTCATTTTGATATTGATGGGTATCCGGTATTGGATTTATCAGAGTATAAAGATTTAGATAAGAGATTAGCTAAGGTAACCATTGATGTTATTGTAAATTGAATTTTGAAATGATGATAAATATAGACTCTGTTTTAATGAATGATTACTAATTTAATATCATTTGATTTTATATTAATCAAATGATATTAAAAAAGCTTATATTATATGTTTTTAGTTGTTCTAATAAGATCTACAATCCTTCCTGTAATATCCTGAGCCCCAGCCTTAAATTTTACGGTTACAGTATTATTGTTACCATATATTTCTTTAGGAATTAAATAAGTCTTTTCGGTTAGTTCATAGGAAGTTTTATTACCTATAACCTCATGAGAAATTTGAGAATCATTAATGTATACATCAAAGCTTTTTCTACAGTCCATAGGCAAATATCTAAATTGTAGGTAAGTATTTTCATCATGGCTTACTTTCATCTCATAACTAAACCAGCCGTTGTTTTTTGCAAATCTATAGTGAAATCCATCACGGTCTCCAGCTTCAGTGTCTTGACTCAATACATGATGTGAAAGTTCATATTGATCATTACCTATTTGAATACTGTCAATTTCTGCTGCTTTAACCTTTTCAGATTGTTGTTTTTCTAAAATATATTTTTTCAGTTCTTTTGAATTTTCTTCGACTAATATCCAATAGATACCATATCTCTGGGTATGTTGTAGATAGTGTGGAGTGAATATTAACCTAGTATCTTCATCAGTACCCTTTAATCTAAACTCCATTTTACCTTGGGTTTTTATTAAGTTTTCAGTGATATGATTTTTAAAGGAATCCATACATTCTGATTTAATAATAATGTAATCTTTTATTTCCACATGTTTACTTGGGATGCTTACATTGACTCCTGTAGTTGATTCCTCTAATTTTTCTGTACCTAAGGCTGCACTTAAAACTAATGGTCCATAGGTAAAAGCAATGGCATTTGAGTTATCAGGTAGGGATGAAAAACTGACCTCTATTTTAAAGTCTATTTCGATTGTATCATTATTTTTCCAGATTCTATTAATAAGTGCATACCCTTTTTCTTCTTCAAAGAGAGTGAGCTCATTGTTAATTTTTATACTTGCACCTTTTGACCAACTTGGAATTCGAAAACAAAGAGTTAACTCAATATTATTTTTAGCATTAATTTTGAAATATGCACTGTCAGTATTAGGTATATCCGTATCTTGAAGAAGCATAATCTGTTTTTCAGTCCAATTTAATGAGGAGGAAAGATACATATTTACAAACAGTTTATTACCTTCATAAAAATAAAGGCTATCGTTTAACTTTGAGAAGTTCTCCATCCCTGTTCCTGTACAGCACCAAAAGTGTTCAAAAGGCTTACTATAAACTTTAAAATAACCTGTAGCCATTGGTTGAAAGTACATAGTCATTCCAGTATCAGGATTTTGAGAGGATAATATGGCATTTATAAAAGTATTCTCATAAAAATCAGAATATTTTTTATCACCTGTAATTTGAAATAGACCTCTTGATAATTTTAACATGTTGTAGGTATTGCAAGTTTCACAGTTAGTTGCCGTTCTCTCTGCGTCTAAGATTTTTGGTTGTCCAAAATGTTCCCATTCACTGTTTCCACCTGTTACGTAGCTATGGTCAGTTACTACAATATCCCAAAACTGCTTGCAAGCATCTAGATAAAATTGTTCACTTTCACCATATATAAAATATCTATTTAATGCACCTAAGAATTTAGGAATAGTTGTATTGGCATGTCTATTATTTAAAATATCTTTGCCATCATGAATTTGTGTAAACAGTGATAATTCATCAAACTTATGTGCTGCGTAGCGATGCTTTTCATCCTTTGTTATTTTAAAAAGTTCATACATACAGTCGTTCATGCCACCATATTCAACAGATAAAACCTTGGCCTGAATTTCTGGTGTCCATTTGTAGGTTCTATTATAAACCCAATAACCTAGTCTTGAAACAATTTTAAATGCTATTTCCATTTTCGTGAGTTCGTACACAGTATTTAACCCTGTTATGATTTTATGCATAGTATACCAAGGGACCCACACAGGTTTAGCATTTTCTACCTTATTAAAAAACTCCTCTGGAAAGGCTGAAAGATAACCATTATCTAATTGACAAAGGGATAGCTCGTCTAAGATATATTGTATCCTTCCATAAATTGTGATATCATTTGTAGTAGCATAAACTTGAGCTAAAGCTGACAAATAGTGACCTAAGGTATGACCACGAATCTCTGAGTTTTCCCATCCTGGATAGCTTTTGGCTTTTGGAGTAAGATCTTTTGTTATGCGAAAGAAAGATAGTAATTTGTCACTATTAAAGGATTTCAGGTACTCAATTTCTTTCACGAATGCATTTGTTAAATAAGGATTAGTAAGTTGCACCTGAGACATTGAAAAAGATTTAATCATTATAAAGTCTCCTTTTTTATAAATGTTTTTGTTCAGGTTATGATTATTAGTATAATAGTTAATTTATAAAAATAAAATAGTTTAAATACAGAATAGGTGGTAAAAAGTCATATGAAGTATTATGAATTTTCACTTGTAAAACCTCTTAAATATAATTTAACAGGTAAGTTTCAAGCACCATCACCAGAGTGGTTACACTTTACTCGATATATGCAGGACTATGAATTGATTATAGTTACAGAGGGAGTAGCATATCTACAAGTTGAACATCAATTGTATTCTATTGGAAAAGGGGAATTTCTCATTTTTCCGCCTTCGGCAAAACAAGCAGGATATAAAAAAAGTAGTTGTTCATTTTATTGGCTACATTTTGCTTATGAAAATCCTGTAAGCATTATTTTGTTAGAAGAATTTCCTTTCGAATTACCAGAAGATAAAATATATATACCAACCCATGGAAAAGTTGAAAATCTTGAAAAAATCATTGTAATTATGAAGCATCTGCAGGATAGTGTACGCAGTTATCATAACAGTATTCAAAATAACTATGTGTGTACAACTATACTTTGCGAAATTTCCAGTCAGTTTTTGGCAAAGAAAAATCAGGAGAATTCATCATTAAAAAGAAAACAGTTTTTTAATGATATACAAGACTATATTAAATGGAATCGGACTAATGCTATAAAGGTATCTGAAATTGCAGAGCATTTTGGATATAATAAAAGATATATATCATCTTTATTCAGTACTATCGCTAATGTATCTCTGAAGCAGTATATAATGCAAGAAAAAATAGAATTGGCAAAGTATTTGCTTTGTGATACTAATGATAATGTTAGTGAGATAGCTTATCAGCTTGGGTATAATGATAGTCATAACTTTATGAAGGGGTTTAAGAAATTGGTTGGGCTTACACCTACTCAATATAGAAATGCTTATGCAACAAGGCTGTTATTCTATGAATAGAAAAAATAACTTAAGAATGGGGGGGGATATCTTTAGTTTACTAAAGTGTTATATATTCGTTTACGGTTTACAATATATTTATACAAGTTGCAAAAGGATGCAACGTCTATTTATAAGCATTTTACATGAAATCGTTATCAGTAGAAAAATAAAATTGGATAAAGGAGAGGTTTATAAAAATGGAAGAGGAAATCATGATAAATCAAGAGGATAATAGTAAAGAGGGTCCGAAAGCTCCAAAAGATCCAGTTAAAAGGCGTAGTAGTATTTTCTTTATGTTTGAGTCAACTATTGAAGCAACTTGTAGTAGTGAAGGTAAACCTTCACAGGATATTTATTTAGAAGGACGAATAAAAGAGAATGTAAAGTTTACAGGTGGAGTTACAGATGAGAAAATATTAAAATTGCTAGAAAATTGCAGTGGATTTCATAAATTGGTCCATAGTATTGGGGTATCAGTAAAGGGAATAAATAATGCTCCTTTAAATATCGATTTTGTGCTAAAAAATTTGGGTAAGGGTAAAAAATATGAGACTGGAACTTTGCTTAGAGTTCCATGCCGCACGGATGGATCAGAGCTCATTTTAAAACTTAAAGATTACACGTGGTCTCCAGAGGATGATATTCTTTCGAAATTTGCTTTTGAATTTGAGAATGTAGGTGAACTGGCAATTGCCACTGTGAAGTTCTATCTACATTCTGGATATGAAGTGCCAGAGGTAGCTATGGAACCACCTGTTTCTTTTGGTTCAGATGAATATAAAGCAATGATTGCAAAGTCATTATTAAATAAAGGTAATAATAAGAGACTTAAAACTGCCATAGAAAAAGCACAAAGAGGCGAAGATGTTACTATTGCATATATTGGAGGCTCGATTACCCAGGGTGCAGCAGCCAAACCTATAAATACAAATTGTTATCCATATAAAGCTTATTTAAAGTTTAAAGATATGTTTGGAAAAGATGGAGGGGAAAATATACATTACGTGAAAGCTGGCGTTGGTGGTACACCATCAGAACTAGGTATTATACGTTATGGACGGGATATTTTAAAGGATGGAGAAGTGGAGCCGGATATTGTAATAGTTGAATTTGCAGTAAATGATGAAGGAGACGAAACAAAGGGAATTTGTTATGAGAGTTTATGTTTAAAAATTCTATCGTCAAAGAATAAACCAGCAGTAATTTTGTTGTTTGCAGTATTTATGAATGACTGGAATTTACAAGATAGGCTTTCACCCGTTGGAAAACATTATAATTTACCAATGGTAAGCATAAAGGATGCAGTAGTAGAGCAGTTCAGCCTTAGAAAGTCAGAAGGAAATATCATATCTAAAAGACAGTTTTTTTACGATATCTTTCATCCAACAAATGACGGCCATAGGGTAATGGTAGATTGCTTAGAGCACCTTTTCTTAGAAACTAAAAAAGCTGTTAAGGATAGAGATGATATTATAATAGATAAACCACCAGTAATTGGGGACAGATTTAAAAATATTCATCTAATTGATAAAGAAAATTATAGAAATGTGGCAACCATAACTGAGGGAAGTTTTACGCAGACAGATACTGATTTGCAAATGGTAGAAATGGATGATAATCCTTTTTTATCACCGGAATTTCCATTTAACTGGATGCATACAAATTCATCAGGAAATGAGAGCTTCAGGATGATTATAAAATGTAGCAGTCTCATCCTTGTTTTTAAGGATTCAGGAAGTAATACCTTTGGCAAAGCAGATATTTTTGTGGATGGTAAGCGAGTAAAAACAGCAGATCCACATGAAAACAATTGGACTCATTGTAATCCAGTAATTTTATTTCAAAGTGAAGATTGCAAGAAGCATACTGTAGATATAAAAATGGTCTCAGATAATGAAGATAAGTGTTTTACCATATTAGGATTTGGGTATACATTATAATCCAAACTTTCCTGCGATTTTTTTATATAAAAATAGGAATCCCGATAACACCAAAGGAGGATTAATGAAAATGTTACAAGATAATCAAAGATGCGATAGTGTAGCACAGGTATTGTCACAAGGCGAAGCAACTGTGAGCCTTGTGACAGAATTAGAAGCTATCATGATATATGTTGATTCGAAAGGTAAGGATTATGGCGGTTTAAGATTAGTGGCATTGTCTTTTGCCGATGATATTAATATGGTTACAGGGATAACCCCACTTATTTCAACGGATATAAAGCAGCTAAATGGGACAGTAGTGATTGCCGGGTCTATTGGAAATAATGATTTAATTGATTCATTAGTTAAAGAAGGCATAATAGATATATCTTATATAAAAAACAAGCGTGAATGTTATAAAATAATTGTTGTTAGAAATCCAGTCGCAGGGATAGATAAGGCTATCGTAGTTGTAGGAAGTGATAAGAGGGGAGCAATTTATGGTATTTATCATATTTCAGAATTAATTGGAGTAAGTCCGTGGGTTTACTTTGGAGATGTTGCACCAATAAGGCAATCGGAACTAATTATTCCAGAATATAAGTTAAACATAACTTCCAAGGAACCATCTGTAAAATATAGAGGATTTTTCTTGAATGATGAGTGGCCATCCCTAGGCAAATGGGTAACTGGAACCTTTGGAGACTTTAATGAAGAATTCTACGATAAAGTATTTCAACTACTTTTAAGATTAAAAGGAAATTTTTTGTGGCCAGCCATGTGGAGTGCAGTTTTTAGTGAAAATGGTAAAAGTAGTGCAATAGCTAATGCAAAACTTGCTGATGCATATGGTATTGTTATGGGCACCTCACATCATGAACCAATGTTTCGTGCAGGCGAAGAATGGAGAAAAATTAACCAGCAATATGGGACAAACAGTGCATGGGATTTTTCTAGTAATGCGCAGGCTATAACCAAGTTTTGGGAAGATGGATTATTGCGTAATAAGGATTTTGAAAGCTTGATTACCTTAGGAATGAGAGGAGAACAAGATTCTGAATTAGTGGGATCTGAGGAGGAAAATATCCAGCTGCTAAAGAGTATTATTAGAGCGCAAAAAAGTTTATTAAAGAAACATGGGCTTGCGGATGCACCTCAGGTTCTTACAATATATAAAGAAGTAGAAAAATATTGGTACGGGTCAGATAAGGTTGAGGGATTAAGAGAGTGGGATGTACTAGATGATGTAACAATTATGCTGGCAGATGATAATTTTGGAAATCTTCGTACACTACCTACTGATAAAGAACGAAATCGTAGGTATGGCTTTGGAATGTATTATCATTTTGATTATCACGGCGGACCTTGTTCTTATGAATGGGTAAATTCAACACCACTTGAAAAAGTATGGGAACAAATGTCTATGGCCTTTGATTATGGAGTGCATAATATATGGGTTGTCAATGTTGGAGATCTAAAACCACAGGAATTGCCAATATCATATTTTTTGGATTTGGCATATGATTTTGATACTTTTGGAACTGACGCAATAATTAAGACCACAGAATATACAAAGCAGTGGGTAAGGAGGCAATTCGGAAAGGTTTTAGAAGAAGATATAACAGATGGAATTGCAAATGTATTGTCAGACTATACGAGGATGAATGGAAAACGAAAACCTGAGATTACTCTTGATTCAACGTACAGTTGTATAAATTATAATGAAGCACAAAGGGTACTCACAAAAGCAATTAATATGGAGAAAACTTCTAAAAAATATTATAAATGTATTCCTGAGGCATACAAGGATGTATATTATCAGCTGGTACATTATCCGGCAGTAGCATCGGCAAATGTGGTGAAAATGCAGATATTCGCAGGGTTTAATAAGCTATATTATGACCGCAATAGTGTCCTTGCAAATTACTATGCTAAATTGGTAAAGGAGTGTATAGAGACCGATAACAATATGCAAAGTTACTATAATAACAGTATGTCTGATGGAAAATGGAATGGAATGATGAGTTCTCCACATATAGGGTATACAAAATGGAGTTCTGATGGCTGGGCATATCCACAAGTGAACTATATTAACCCAAAAGATGATTCATGTATGATTGTAGTTGTAGAAGGAACTGAAAATGAAGGTCTTTCTTTAGCTGCAAGTCTTCTAGAATTTACAAATCTGGGTAAGGAGAGTTATTTTATTAACATAAGCAATGGCTCAGGAAAATCATTCCATTACAAAGTTGAAGCAAGTGAGGATTGGATAAAAGTGGATAATATGGAGGGAAGTATTAATATTGGAAAGACGATAAGAGTTTGCGTGAATTGGAGTAAGGTGTCAAAGACCACAAGTGGTGTAATCAAAATTTTTGGCGGGGAAAAAACAGTAAAAGTGAATGTTAAAGCAGAAGTTATAGATACTTATGGTTTACCTAATATGACATTTATTGAGGCGCATAATGTGGTGTCTATTGAAGCGGAGCATACAGTCAAAAATATAGCAAGATCGAATGTGCAGTGGAAAATAGTTAAAAACTATGGACGTTCTTTATCCTGCCTAAAAATGTTTCCAACAACTGTGTCCTTTGAAAAGACGGAAGATGCACCATATTTGGAATATATAATAAATGTAAATGAAGATTCAAAGTATATATTGACAACCTACGTTGCACCCACCAATAATCTTTACGTAAGTAGCAGATTAAGATATGGTGTATCTTTTGATGGAGAAGCGTCAATTATAGCAGATGCTCTACCTGTAAATTTTGTAGCTGGTACTAACGGTAATAAAGCATGGGAGGAAGCAGTCATGGAAAATATCCATACAATGACTACTACTCATAAATTAGAAAAGGGAATACATACCCTCAGATTTTATGGCCTAGATGCTGGGATTATATTGCAAAAGCTAGTTTTATCCAAAGAAAAGCTCCTAAACTCTTTTTTTGGACCAGAAGAGAGCTTCTATATAAGAAAGGAAGATTCAAAATGAAAAATAATCCAATTATTTGGTCAGATTACCCTGATATTGATGTAATAAGGGTAGAGGATACTTACTATATGGTAAGCACTACAATGCATTTTATGCCTGGGTGTGTAATATTGCGTTCTTATGACCTTATTCATTGGGAGGTGGCAACACATGTATATGAAGGTTTGGAGGATACACCAGCCCAAAAGCTCCAAGGCGAAGAACACATTTATGGCAAGGGAATGTGGGCAGCATCCCTTCGTTATCATAATGAGAAATTTTATATTTGTTTCGTATCAAATGATACACATAAAACTTATTTATTTACTGCTTCTGATATTAATGGTCCATGGAAAAAACAAATTATTGAAGGGTTTTATCATGACAACTCGCTTCTGTTTGATGAGGATGGAAGAATTTACATTATTTATGGCAATACCGAGATTTATATTACAGAATTAAACAGTGATCTAACAGGTCCGAGGCTTGGTGGACTTAATCGGATTATAGTGAAAGATATGCAGCCTCATCACCTTGGTTATGAGGGTTCTCACATCTATAAAATTAATGGTAAATATTATGTATTTTCTATACATATGCTAAAATCAAAAGGTCGTAGAACAGAGGCTTGCTTTGTAGCAGATTCTCTGGAAGGGGAATTTACAGGAGGAGAGGTTTTTGATGACGATATGGGATATCACAATTCTGGTGTTGCACAAGGTGGTATTGTGAATACTCCAGATGGAAAATGGTATTCAATATTATTTCAGGATCATGGTGCAGTTGGACGTATACCTGTTATTATACCTTTACACTTAGAAAATGATTTTCCTGTATTTGATAAAAAGGCTCCTGAATATATTGAGGTGACCAGTACAAGGCCAGGTTATGAATACAAGATGTTAGTTGGCGATGATGATTTTATTTATAAGCTTGATCAAAAGGGGAAGGTTCATCTAAAGGATTTCTGGCAGTGGAATCACATTCCGACAGAGGCTCTATGGTCAGTAACGGAAAAACCTGGTACATACCGTATTCATTCAGGAAAAACTTGTCCAAATTTATTTTATGCAGTTAATACTTTGACCCAGCGTACAATGGGGCCTGACTGCGAAGCAGTTGTTACTTTAGATGGCAGTGAACTTAAAGATGGCGACTATGCAGGTTTATGTTTTTTAATTAGTTCCTATGGCTTTATAGCACTTACAAAAGAAAATGGTCAAAGTTATTTGGTAATGTGTGCTAGAGTTGTTGATGATAAATCCATCTTTGGAAACCTGATAGATAACCAGCCTGCAGTGGAGTATGCAAGGATTCCAGTAAAAGGAGACAAGGTTACATTGAAGGCCTATGGAAATTTTGTGGATAATATTGATGAGTGCCAGTTTTATTATAAGGAGGGTGATAGGTGGAATAAACTTGGGATTACACACTCAATGGTATATAAGTTGGACATGTTCGTCGGATGCCGTTTTGGATTGTTCATGTATTCTACAAAAAAAATTAGCGGTGCTGCTGGATTTTCACAGTTTAGGTATAATACTTTAAAGTAAATATTAAGGAGGTTTTTTATATGACAAAAAACATTAAGGTACCTGTTTCAGGTAAACCTTTTAAAAATAATGCCACATTTTGTGTTGGTACTGGAAGAATGGGGCTAGCTCTTCAAAAAGAGTATACTGACCATTTAAAAATGATCCAGGATTCCATACATTTTTCTTATATTCGTGGTCATGGATTGTTTAGTGATGACATGGGTATATATCGTGAGCATACCATGGATGGAGTAACTAGTGTTTTTTACAATTTTACTTATCTTGATCGTGTTATGGACTATTATTTAGAGAATGGCATACGTCCATTCTTGGAACTGGGATTTATGCCAGAAAAGCTAAAGAATGGTGAACAAACCATATTCTACTGGAAAGGAAATGTAACACCTCCATCTTCTTATGAAAAATGGGCAGAGCTCATAACAGAAACCTTAAATCATCTTATTGAAAGGTATGGAAGAGAAGAAGTTATAAATTGGCCTGTGGAGGTGTGGAATGAACCTAATATTGGTTTCTGGGCTGGAAGTATGGAGGAATACTTTAAATTGTATGAATATTCAGCAGCTGCGGTAAAGAAAGCAGACCATAGAATTCAGGTGGGAGGTCCTTCAATCTGTGGCATTGATACTGAGCACTGGCTTAGGTCATTTTTTGAATATTGTATAAAAAATAAACTTCCATTGGATTTTATCACTCGTCATTGCTATACTGCCCGGGAGACAACTAAACGTGGAGATTATGTATACCATGTTATGAACGAGCCTACTATAATGATTGAGGAGCTTAAGGAAACACGTAAAATCATGTCTGATTATCCCAGTGTAACAAACATTCCTCTACATATAACGGAGTTTAACAGCTCATATGTTCCTGTATGTCCGGTACATGATACGGATTTTAATGCGGCATTTATCGCTCGTATACTTAGTGAAGCAGGAGAGTATGCAGACTCGTATTCATATTGGACATTTAGCGATGTATTTGAGGAAGATGATGTTCCCATGTCGGTTTTCCATGGGGGTTTCGGTATGATTGCTCTAAATTCTATAAAGAAACCAACATTCTATGCATTTGAGTTTTTTTCCAAAGCCGGCAAAGAATTAATTTACCGTGATGAACATTTGATTGTTACCAAAAATGATGATAAGTATGTAATTATTGGTTGGAACTGGCATGATATGAGAGATCATAAGCAAGCGCCTGACGAAAATTATGTCCTTTCATTGCCTTCAATAGGAAAACAGGTTTTACTAGTTAAAAAAGATGTAGGAGGGGCTCAGGGTAACCCAATGCAAACGTGGAGCAATATGGGTAAGCCACGCAGCATTGATAAGAAGCAGCTGAAGATACTTCAGGCGGCTTCGCAGCCACTTCAGAGCGATGCAAAGCTACTTGAACAAAATGGAACTTACGAAGTAGAACTTACAATCTCGTGTAATCACCTGTGTATGATAGAAATAACTCCTGTTAATGATAAGACAGATAGCTACCTTGGTTTTGATCCAGAAGAGTTTTATGGTCTTAAATAATGGTGATAACTTTCTTAATTCATAAAATAGGAAGGTGACTGCTAGCCGTAAGTACAAGTTCAGTTATTATAAATATAAAGAATGAATTAAATTTTGAAAGGATGATAAATATGGAAAAAACACAAATTGGTGCGATACCTCCTATGGGGTGGAATTCATGGAATACATTTACTTGGGACATAAATGAACAACTTATTCGTGATGTAGCGGATAGGTTTATTTCAGAGGGATACAAAGATGCAGGATACGAGTATATTGTTATAGATGACTGCTGGAGTCTAAAGCAAAGAGATGATAAAGGAACACTTGTAGCTGACCCAGTAAAATTTCCAAGTGGAATGAAAGCACTTGCTGATTATGTTCATGGGAAGGGTTTGAAGTTTGGAATGTATTCCTGTGTAGGAACACATACGTGTGCAGGGTATCCTGGAAGTTTTGAACACGAATTTCAGGATGCAGAATTGCTTGCAAAATGGGGTGTGGACTATTTAAAGTATGATTACTGTTTTAAGCCTAGACAAATGTCAGGGGAGCTACTATATAAGAGGATGAGTCTTGCACTTAAAAACTGTGGGCGCGACATTTTATTTTCTGCCTGCAATTGGGGGGAAGATAATGTATATCAGTGGATTCGTGAATCAGGTGCTCATATGTATAGGTCTACAGGTGATATACAGGATAATTGGGATTCTATAAAAAACTTAGCTACATCTCAGCTTAATAAAGAATGTTATACAGGTTCATATTGTCATAACGATATGGATATGTTGGTTGTCGGGATGTATGGTGGAAGTAATAGTGACTGGATTGGCAGCAAGATTGGTGGTTGTAGTGATAATGAGTATAAAACACATTTTTCTTTATGGAGTATTATGGGGTCACCGCTCATGATTGGATGTGATTTCAGAAATGCTAACCAGATAACAAAGGATATTTTGATGAATCGTGACATTATTGCAATTAATCAGGATATAGAATGTCGTGGAGCTTACCGAATTAAACCGGAACCACAGTGGTTTAATTCAGATGATGTATTTATGTCAGTAAAAGTATTAACTAATGGAGATATTGCTATAGGTTTTTTTAATCTAAGTGACACTCAAAGAGAATTATCATTACAGTTTTGGGACATAGGGATTCCTTATGCCTCGGGAATTTCGTTATCCATGTATGACTGCTGGCAGCACAAAGAAATAGGCGTCTTTAGAGAAAGATTTGCTCCTGTAGTACCGGCACATGATTGTGTGATAGTACGTGCAAAACTGGTGAAATAAGTGGTAAATAATAAAACGTGCCGAGAATGCGGAACAGCTTTAAAAGGTGATGATATAGCCATATATCTTAAATTGGTTACAAGAAATGCTGAAGACTTTTTATGTATAGATTGTCTTGGTGTGAAATTAGAATGCGGACGTGGACCGATTGAGGAACGGATAAAATATTTTAGAGAATCAGGGAATTGTACTTTGTTCCGTTAGTTATGAAGACCTAAACTAATATCAAGCTTATTACCCTTTGATGAAATTTTATAATTTCATCAAAGGGTAATAAGTTTTTTTGTCGAATATATTAAGTACTAACTCTTTTACTTAAAATTTTACATTTTAGGGTAATCTTAATAAGTTTTAATATAAAATAATACCTAATTTGTATATGGGAGGGATATATTTAATGTTTAAAGTTTTATTAGCAGACGATGAACCCGCTGTAATACAGCTTTTAGAAAACCTAGTTGAATGGGAAACCTTAGGATATACTATATGTGGTACGGCATCAAATGGTGAAGATGCTTTAGAAATTCTAAAACAAAGTAATCCACATTTGGCTATTATAGATATACACATGCCAAGGATTAACGGGCTGCAGCTTTTACATCAGGCTTCTGAAATATTGTATTTAAGGACAAAATTTATTATTTTGAGTGCTTATAACGATTTTGAGTATGCTAAAACTGCCATGCGTTATGGTGTTAACGATTACATATTAAAGCCTATAGATGATGATGAATTGATTCCAGCTTTAAAAAAAGTAAGGAATCAAATTGATAATGAGATTGGTACTCTAGAATCAAAAGCAAATAAAATGAAATTTGTTGCAAGTAACTATATTAATAGAATCATAAAAGACGAGATCAGTGAAGAATTTATAGAAAGATGCAAACGCATACTAAGACTCGATGATAATAGTTCATTTAGATGTGCACTAGTGGAAATAAACCAGTTTGAAAAATGGATGAATGATCTTTCAAATATTGAGATTCAAAAGAAAAGGTTGTCGGTAAGAAAGGTAATTGAAGATGGGGTAGAAAGTAATCATGTGACCAATATATTCGATGATGATATTCATAGATTTGGAATAATCATTTCACATGACATGGTTATGCGGGAAGAACAATATCTTGAGAATTTGAAAATGGAAGTATGGAAAAACTGCCATTGCTCTGTTTCTGTGTCATTAAGTGAAGAAGCAAAGGGTACAGGTAATATAGGAAAACTATACAGGCAATCATTGATAGCACTTCAATACAGGCTTTTTCAGATGGATGGAGGGGTACTTTATTATGAGCGGTTTAAGAATACTCCATTGAATTATAATTTTTATGAATCCAATCCGGAAGAGTTGTTAGAAGATATAAAGTGTAATAACATTTCCGGAATCAATGATAAACTAAATAAGGTTTTTGGTGAATTTTATAAAAAAAAGTGTGCTCCTGAGGTTATTGAGAGTTATATAAAAAATATTGAATTTGAGATGGTAAAACATATACAAGATCATAATGGAAATGTAGATGAACTTATCACCAAATTGAAAAGCATAAGTACAAGCATTGGAAAAACACCTGTTGATTCATTAAGAGACGATTTTTATAAATTATTATTAGATACATCTGATTATTATAAGAGTATTAGCAGCAGAAGTTCGAAAGATATCATTGTTGAAATAAAAGATTTTGTACATCAAAATTATCAGAAGGATTTAAAACTTCAGCAGGTTGCTAAAACTTATTTTGTTAATCCTGTATATATTGGGCAGGTTTTCACTAAAACAGTTGGAATGCATTTTAATGAGTATCTGCACAGCATCCGAATAGCAGAAGCTAAAAAGCTGATTAGGAGGACAGATATGAAAATATCAGGGATTGCTTCAATGGTAGGATATAGTGACTCTGAGTATTTTGCAAATAAATTTAAGGCAATTACTGGTTATTTACCATCCTATTACAGGAAAAATAGTATGATGTAAATCCATAAATAAGAAAATGTGAAAGGGTGATTAATTTGCCTGTGAAAAAGGGATTGTTCAATTTTATTAATGATATAAATTTAAATTCTAAGTTCTTAATGATATATATATTTTGTGTACTTGTGCCTATACTGACAGTTAATTTGATTTTCTGGAACAGGATATCAAATGATATAAAGGAAAGAGAAACGGAAAATTACAATATATCTATTAACAGGGCAAAAACTGATGTTTTTGCCATATTGGAAGGCAGTGTTTATGTAAGTAATTCTGTATCATCTGATAAAGATTTGTATGTGACAATGGAAAAGTCTTTTAAAGGTGACAGTGAATATTATGAAGCTTATTATGATTTGCTGAGGGACAGGATAAACAGGTGTTTACCTGTTTATAATAATATTTTACAGGTAATCATGTATACCTCCAATGATACCATAGTTAGTGGTGGAAGTTATTATTCTATTAATCAGCAGACTCGGAATGCTTTGTGGTACAAGGACGTCCGTAGATCTGGTGATAAAGTCACTTTATATACATATCGAGATAGAACCGATTATGGTAGCGGTAACTATGTTCAATATTTAAGCGTTTTACGGAGGCTGAATGATTTTGAGGGCAGCGGTGACAAGTATGAACATGTTCTCAAAATAGATATTGATATGAATAGATTATACAATATATTTGATAGAGAAAAAGATTATTTGGATTTATTTTTAGTGGACCCCAAGGGGCGCATCGTTTGTTCCAGCGGGCACAAGTATGAAGGGGATTTATCAAAAGGCTACACTAAGTTCAAGGATATTTGCGGCAGCGAAAAGACAATTAACTTTCTTAATTCCCAATTGGGCACTGCTGGATATTTAAATGGATGGAATATAATAGGCATACCAAACCGCAACCATATTCTTAATGAATCACATCGGTCAAATATCTCTATTGCCTGCATTACTGCTTTTGTCATACTGATGTCTACATTTCTTATTTTAATTATTGTAAGATCGTATAACTATAGGCTAAAAAAGCTCTCAAAACACATGAAGGGAGTGAAAAATCAGAATTTTGAATTGATCCAAATACCAGAAGGAAAGGATGAGATAGGAGAACTAATACTCAGCTTTAATATAATGACATCTAAAATAAATACATTGGTAAATGATGTCTATAAGCTTCAGATTAAGGAAAAGGATTTGGAAATTCAAAGAGTTCATGCAGAATTGAAATTTCTCCAAAGTCAGGTAGATCCTCATTTTCTTTTTAATACTCTAAATGCTGTAATGGCTATTTGTGTTAAAAATAAGTATACAGACCTAATAGATGTTATAAAGTACCTCTCAAAGATTTTCAGAAGGCTCATAAGCTGGAAGGAGGATCTAGTTACGGTGAGGGAGGAAATTTCCTTTACTGAGATGTATCTTAAGATAGAAAAATTTCGTTTCTTAGAGAAGTTTGATTATAAAATCGAGTTAGATGAAAAAGCCCTTGACTTTAAGATACCTAAGATGAGTATACAAACCCTTATTGAGAATGCATGTAAGCACGGAATTCAGAGTATTGTTGGTGTAGGAATTGTGAAAATAAAGGTAAGCCAAACGGGAGAGTTTCTATTTATTGATGTTGAAGATAATGGGTCGGGTATAGAGGATGATAAACTCCAAGAAATTATTGAGAGCCTAAGTTCAGAAGATGATTTTTGTGAAAATGTGGGTATCAGGAATGTGTACAAACGCCTTCATTTATATTATGGAGATGAGGTTGAATTCAATATAAAAAGTGAGATGAATAAAGGCACCATAGTACATTATGGGATCAATAAGAATGCGATAAATATAAATAAATACCCTGAGGAAAAAACCGACTAAGGACAATATGAATCCGTACTATGGATATACGAAGGGTGGAGATTTAGTGTATAAAGTATTGTTTGTGGATGATGAATCAATGGCTTTGGAACTTCTAAAATATATATTGAATTGGGAAGAATTGGGATTCTCAGTCTGCGCAGCATGTTGGAATGGTAAGGAAGCTGTTGACGCTATTGATAAATACGAACCCGACGTTATAATTACGGATATTAAAATGCCGGTTATGGATGGACTGGATTTGATTGAATACGCTAGGGAACATGGAAAAGAAAATATTAAATTTATTGTCGTCAGTGGGTATGGAGAATTTGAATATGCGAAAAAGGCCATGAAGTATGGAGTAAGATTCTATCTTCAAAAACCTATTCTGCAAGAAGAAATATTTGAAATAATCATAGAGGTGAAGCAACAACTGGATCAGATACAAAGAGAGAATGAAGGTATACAAATTGATCAGAAAGCCTTGCTCAATGGTGCTTTGATCCATCTCATTCAGGGGCATGATAGTAAGGAAACTTTTGAATATCTTAAATCAGTTTGGGATGAAGATACGCTCAAGATGGTCTGGAATTGTATTGTTATAGAACTCGAATCCACAGGTCAGCTAGATATGCAGGGCGAATTCAAAAATATAAGGCTCGAGGTAAGAGAAACTATTGACAAGGTTGTGAAAGGTGATTTTACATATTTTACACTTGAGCAGAGTTTAAACACATTCATTATTTTGGTAAGTTTAAAGAATGAGAATCCCCATGAGAGTATAATTAATTGTTTGGCCCAAAATATATATCAAAGTCTTGACTTTGCTTTCTCACCTGAATTTACCATTGGTGTTGGTGAAAATGTTGTGGGGATAAAGTCGATAAAACATTCGTACATTACAGCGGTAGAGTCACTTGGTCACAGGTTTTACAGGGGGCTTAATTGTTTGATTTTTTATACTGAAATAAAGGAGAAGACATTCAATTTTGAGTTCAATGAAATTTTTATGTCAAGCAAAGTTTTTGAAGCAGTGGAGGAGGTTAATAGTAATAAAATAAAAAATATTATTGATACAACTTTCGAATATTTTAAAATCCACAGGATTCATCCGGATATAGTGATAATGTTTACTTCAAATATGATATGTAAGATAAACAATTTGATATATGAATCTGACCATAAGGCAAAGTGCTTTATAGATAACCATACAATACCTGAGCTTAAAGAGCATGAAAGAACCATTGATGAGTTAAAGAAGTTTTTTGAAGGCTTCTGTATAGGTTATTGTGAGTATTTTATAAAAATACGTAACAAAAATTCTGAAAGTAATGTTGTTAAAATTGAAGTTTTTATCAAAGAAAATTATAAAAGAAATATTACAATACGTGAACTTTCGGAGAAATTTTATATGCACCCTACATATATGGGGCAGCTTTTTACTAGAAAATTTGGAATGACTTTTAATGAATATATACATGGACTGCGAATAGAGGAAGGTAAACGGCTTATGAGGACCACCAATTTGAAAAATCATGAAATTGCTGAAGTCTTGGGCTACAGTAATTACTCCAGTTTCCTTAAGCAATTCCAAAAACACACTGGAATAAAACCAACGGAATTCAGGAATAGTAAGCTAAACTTAAAAATTGATCATGGAAATACCCTTGTATAAGGGAATTTCCAAAAAATAACTTAAAAATGGGGGGGGTACATCTTTAGTTTGTTAAATTGTTATGTATTCGTTTACGGATTATAATATATTTATACAATATTTAAATGATCTTGTTATTTTATAAAAGCATAAGGGGGACAAAAAACATGAAAAAGAAAAAAGTATTTCTTTGGTGTATGATGGCTATGCTCACATTATCGACAGTTCCATTGAGTGGATGTGGATCGGGTACTGCCAGCACTAGCAGCAATAAGGAAAGTAGTGGTACCAACCTTGTAAATGTCAAAAATCCAATTACTATTACTGCTTTTGTTGGCGATTCTGCAACAATTGTTCCTACTCCTGACAACAAAATTTTCAAGAAAATCAAGGATGAACTGGGAATAACATTCAAAACTGAAATTCTGGCAGGTGACATTAATCAGAAACTAGGTGTTATGATTGCCGGCGGTGATTTGCCTGATTTGGTATCTTATAGTCCTAAATTCCAGGATGCGGGTGACCTTATACCTCTTGAGAGTAAGATACAAAAAAGTGCACCTGATATTTACAAGCATCTTGTATCTGGAAATGCATGGGGGATGATAAAGGATGCACATGATGGACATAGTTATTACATGCCAAATTACGGCGTTATTGCTACGGAAAGTACCGGTGCCGCTTATAACGGTCCCGCATTTTGGATTCAAAAAGATGTGCTTAAAGAGGCTAATTATCCAAAGATAACTACACTAGATCAATATTTTGACCTTATACAAGCTTATGTTAAAAAACATCCAACTATTGATGGAAAAGCAACCATCGGGTATGAATCATTAGCTACAAATCAGCAATCCTTCGTATTGGAAAATGCTCCAGCACAACTATCAGGTCATCCAAATGATGGTATGGTTAATGTAGATAAGGGTGTTGCATCACTTTATACAGATAAGGATATCTCTAAGACATATTATAAAAAATTAAATGATATGTATAATATAGGAATAATGGACAGAGAAGCTATCACTCAGACTAAGGATCAGTATCTCCAAAAGGTAGCAAGTGGACGTGTAGTAGGTATGTATGACCAGCACTGGGACTTTTTAAGTGGAGAAGCCACTCTTACAAAGGAGAAGAAAGATGGTCAGACATATACTCCACTTGCCCTTACTTATGAGGGAGTTAAACCTCATTATAAAGACGTTACCATTCCAAATCTTCTTAATGGTTTTTCAATTACAAAGAATTGTAAGGAGCCTGATAGGGTACTTGCGGCTCTTAATATGTTAATGACTGAAAAATGGATGAAAATTCTTAACTGGGGTATAGAAGGTGAGGATTATTCTATAGATCCTGCAACTAAACAGCCAGTTTGGACAGGCCAACAGAAGACTAATCAAAGCGATAATGCTTGGAAGGCTAAAAACAGAGCAGATGCTATCTATGCTAGTTTGCCTAAGATAGAAGGTAAATATAGTGATGGAAATGCAACAGCGTTAGGTGATAATCCAGTACAATATGCAAAGGGCGTGAGTGCTTACGATAAAACGTTCCTTAAAGCATACAAAGTAAACAGTCCATTTGAATTGATGGGAGTAGCACCTAAAAATGAGATATACTACCCATGTTGGAATATTAATATTCCAGCTAATTCACCAGCTTCGCTTGCAAACACTGCAATAAATAATTCACAACTTAAGTGGCTTCCAAGAGTTGTATCTTCTGCGGGTAGTGATTTTGAAAAACAATGGAGTTCTTATAAAGAAGAAATAAATAGAGATAATCCGAAAGCTTATCTTGATGCAATTAACGAGGGCATACAGTATAGAATTAAGAATTGGACTGTAAAAAAATAATATGAATTAAATAATTAACAGAATAATGAATGAGATATATTTCATTATTCTGTTAATACATAATAAAAAATTATTTATGTATTGGAGGAGAACATATGGCTGAAATACGGGAAAATATCAATAAAAGTGGAAAAATCTTAAAAGTTAAAAAAATTAAAAAAAATAAAAAAATAACTTGGAAGATGATTAAAAGTCAAAAGGAACTTATGTTTATGTCTGTGCCTTTCCTAGTATATATAGCAGTATTTGCTTATGCACCTATTTGGGGATGGCTCATGGCTTTCCAAAATTACAAACCAGGGGTGGACTTTTTTCATCAGACATGGGTAGGACTTGCTCAGTTTAAAAGTCTTTTTTCCTATATGGGATTTATTCAAGTACTTAGAAATACGGTGGCAATGAGCTTAATAAACCTTGTACTAGGTATGGCCTGTCCTATAATTTTGGCATTGCTTCTTAATGAAATAAAAAGTACGTTCTTTAAGCGTACGGTGCAGACAATATCTTATCTTCCACATTTCTTGTCTTGGATTATTGCTACAGGAATAATTGCAGATGTTTTATCTACAGACCCTGCAGTTGGGATTATAAACAATTTGCTTATGCAGCTTCACTTTATAAGTAAACCAATTTTATTTTTAGGTATACCTAAAATGTTCTGGGGAATTGTTGGAGTATCAACAGTTTGGAAAGAAGTCGGATGGGGTACGATAATTTACCTATCAGCTATATCTTCGATAGATCCCGCTTTGTATGAAGCTGCCGAAATAGATGGTGCTGGCCGTTTCCAGAAAATGCGTCATATAACACTTACGGGTATAAAAGCTACCATTATTATATTGCTTATTATGAATATTGGACATATTCTGGATGCTGGTTTTGAAATACAGTATTTCTTGGGGAATGGTTTGGTTTCGGATTATTCTAAGACCATTGATATATTTGTTCTAGACTATGGTATTAATCAATTCAATTATTCCCTTGCCACTGCGGCTGGTATTTTCAAAAGTGCTGTAAGCATTACAATGCTTCTTCTCGCCAATTTTATTTCTGGTAAAGTTAGTGATGAAAAACTTATTTAGGAGGGAATATATTATGAATTATAAAAGTACAAAAGCAGGAGACAAAGTGTTCAATACATTTAATGCAATATTTATGATAGTGATTGTTGTTGTGACTTTGTATCCTTTTCTAAATATTTTAGCAATATCTTTTAATAATGCCTCAGATACCCTAAAGGGAGGCATTTATATTTGGCCTAGGGAATGGACACTGTTTAATTTCCGTTCAATTTTTGCCACAGGCTTTTTATATCATGCGTTTTTTATATCTGTGTTAAGGACAGTTATATCAACAGTACTTAATTTATTTTTTACTACCATGCTTGCTTATACATTAAGCAGAAAAGAGTATTTCCTTAGGAAGTTTATTACAACGGTGTTTGTTCTTACCATGTATTTTAGTGCAGGATTGATACCTTCATATTTCCTCATTAAAAATCTTGGGCTTATGAATCACTTCATAGTATACATTTTGCCTTCTATGATAGGTGCTTTTAACCTTATTGTTATAAGGACTTATATAAAATCACTTCCTGATAGTATGATAGAAGCTGCAAAAATCGATGGTGCAGGAGAATTTAGCATATTTATTAAGATAGTATTTCCTCTTTGCAAACCTGTTTTGGCAGTTGTAGGACTCTTTGTAGCGGTAGGTGCATGGAATACCTGGTTTGATACATTCATATATGCTTCATCAAATCAAAACTTGAGTACACTTCAATATGAATTGATGAAACTCTTGTCAACATCTATGCAAACAGCAACTAGTGCTGTAGCTCAATTTGGTGGCAAAGGGGCTCTTAGCGGATCAACCGATTCAGTAACACCACAATCCATAAGAGCAGCAAGTACAGTTGTTGCGGCTTTACCTATACTTATGATTTATCCGTTCCTTCAGAAGTATTTTGTAGTAGGGCTTAATGTAGGCAGTGTAAAGGAATAATTGATATAAGTCATGGGGAAATTCTAAATATATAGGATTTTCCCATGATTTGTTACGCACGAGTTTTGAAAGGAGAGAGAAAATAATGAAGACTTTTATAAACCCAATACTACCAGGTTTTTATCCGGATCCATCCATTTGCAGAGTAAAGGAGGACTACTATTTAGTTACTTCATCCTTTGCTTATTACCCAGGCGTGCCTATTTTTCATAGTAGGGATCTTGTTAATTGGAAACAGATAGGCCATGTTCTTGATAGGCCTTCACAGCTTCCGCTAGATGGATTAGGACAATCTAGGGGAATTTTCGCACCTACAATTAGATATAACGATGGCGTTTTTTATATGATAACAACAAATATGGATGGTGGTGGTAATTTTATAGTTACTGCAACAGACCCATGCGGTCCATGGACAAATCCATATTATCTAGATGCACAAGGAATGGATCCGTCACTTTTATTTGATGATGATGGAAAAGTATATTATACGGGAACTAGACCAACAGAGGAAGGACCAAAGTACGATGGAAACTGGGAAATATGGCTTCAAGAACTTGATTTACAAAGCATGAAATTAATTGGTAAGCCTTTAGGATTATGGAGAGGAGCATTAAGAGAAGCTATTTGGCCTGAAGGACCTCATATTTACAAAATAAATGGAGAGTATTATCTTATGATTTCGGAGGGAGGTACAGGACCACAACATGCAGTCTCAGTAGCGCGCAGTAATACCATTTGTGGACCATACGTTGGTAACCCTGGCAATCCTATACTAACCCATAGGCATTTAGGAAAAAAATATCCTATTGTGAATGTTGGACATTGTGATCTTGTTGAAACACAAAATGGTGAATGGTGGGCAGTAGCATTGGCATCACGCATTTATGGTGGATATTATCGTAATTTAGGAAGAGAAACTTACTTAGTTCCAGTTATTTGGGAAGATGGGTGGCCAGTAATGAGTGCAGGGACTGGAAAAGTAGAATTGACCTATAATATGCCTAATTTACCAGAGAACAAGGTGATCGTACCCTCAGTTTGTGACGATTTTGATGAGGATACACTAAATTTCAGATGGAACTTTATACGTACACCAAGGGAAGAATTTTTTAGTCTAAGTGAGCGCAAAGGATATTTGAGATTAAATCTTAGACCGGAGAGGATAACACAGAGAGTAAACCCAAGCTTTGTAGGAAGAAGGCAACAGCATATTAAATTTTCAGCTAGTACTTTAATGGAATTTACTCCATTAAGTGAAAATGAAGTAGCTGGAATAGTATTATTACAGAGTAACGATTTTAACTTTAGTTTTATATACACTAAAAATGGTGATGAAACAGTAATTAGGTTAATCAAATGCACAGGTGGGGATGAGAAGATCATTGTAGAGAAAGCAGTGCGAGGCACTACTTTGTATTTAAAAGTAGAGGCAGATGGTCAGGATTATAGTTTCTACTATGGAGAAAGTTTAGAAAAGTGTATAGTTTTAATAGAAAATGTAGATGGAAGAATCTTAAGTACCGATGTTGCGGGAGGGTTTGTTGGAACAGAAATTGGTCTATATGCAAGCTCTAATGGTATAAAAAGTGATAATAAGGCTTATTTCGATTGGTTTAAGTATTACGGAGAGGATGGTTTTAACAATGATTAAGAGTGCAGAAAATAGAAAAGGAGCCTTTTATACTGGTGAATATAGAAATGTTTTTAAAGAATTCGGGTACTCCCAGGAAAAAATTAAAGATAAAATTGAGGATACTTGGAACAAACTTTTTTATGGAGATGAAGATACAAAAATTTATTATCCTGTAGGAGAAAAAGAGGGGTATATATTAGATACTGGTAACGTTGATGTAAGATCTGAAGGTATGTCCTATGGAATGATGATTTGTGTACAAATGAATAAAAAACAAGAATTTGATCGTCTTTGGACATGGGCTAAAAGATATATGCAACATGATAGTGGGGAATATAAAAGTTACTTTGCTTGGTCTTTAAATACTGACGGAACTAGAAAAGCTCAGGGTCCTGCGCCTGATGGTGAAGAGTTTTTTGCTATGGCTCTGTTTTTTGCTTCAAATCGCTTTGGAGATGGTCCTGTGCCTTATGACTACAGTGTGCAGGCAAGAGAGATTCTTAAAGAATGTGTCCACAAAGGGGAAAAAGGAATTGGAAATTCTATGTGGGATGCTAAAAATAGGTTGATAAAGTTTGTTCCAGAGGTCGCATTTTCTGATCCTTCTTATCACCTACCACATTTTTACGAATTATTTGCTCTTTGGGCTGATTCAAATGATAGACAGTTTTGGATAGATGCTGCATCTGCAAGTAGAGAATACCTAAAGATAGCATGCCATCCTATAACAGGCCTGGCACCGGAGTATGCTCATTATGATGGAACCCCTTATATAGGAGAGGGGCATGAATTGTTTTATAGTGACTCATATCGTGTAGCAGGAAATATTGCCCTTGATTATGAATGGTTTAGAGGAGACTCATGGGAAATAGAAGAAGCTGATAAAATTCAGAGATTCTTTACTCATGATAAATTTAAAAATGATTACAGACAATATACCATAGATGGAATAGGGCTTGAGAAGAAATCTTTGCATCCTGTAGGACTAGTAGCTACAAACGCTATGGCATCTCTTGCAGCCAGTGGAGATAATGCAAGATCTTGTGTGGATGAATTTTGGAATATACCTCTTCGTACAGGGGTAAGAAGGTATTATGATAATTGTTTATACATTTTTAGTTTACTCGCTTTAAGTGGGAATTATAAAATATGGGAAAATAAGAGAGGAGCAAGCTCAACAAAATAATTAGACATACAAGCCTAAGGGTAACTTTAGGTTTGTATGTTTATATAAATCATAGAGAAGGAGATTTTTATGGAATATATAAATAAGGAATCAAGTAGTTTATATAATTGTTGGCTTAATTACGATAAAGAAGTTACATTATCAGATGAAATAAAAGAAATACTAAAAACAATCCAATTAAATGAAGAAGGTATTATTATTAACACAGCTGTAAAAGAGCTTAGCAGAGCCATAAAAAAGCTTATAGGAAAAACACCCGAAATTATAAAGGATACAATGTTATCACATATTTATTTAGGAAAACTTAAAGATAAAACCATAAAATTAGTGCCAGGAGGTTTTTCTATAAAAAAAAGCACCCTAAATCAAAAAAATATAATAGAAATTTTAGGGAAGGATGAAAATGGAATATTAAACGGTGTATTCAGTTTTATTAGGGCTATTTATACAGGCAGTAATATAAATGAGATCAATATTGTGGATAATCCCCGAAATATGGTAAGAATGATAAATCATTGGGATAATATGAGTGGAGATATAGAAAGGGGTTATGCAGGGGAGTCTATATTTTTTAAGGACAACCATATTGTAGAGAACAAATCTAGAATAAGGGATTATGCAAGACTTATGGCTTCTGTTGCAATAAATGGGATTGTTATAAATAATGTTAATGTGCATAAGCAGGAGACAAAACTTATTACGGATGAATTATTACCAGAAGTTAAAAAAATAGCAGATATATTTAGAGCGTATGGAATAAAACTTTATCTAAGTGTGAATTTTGCTTCGCCCATGGAAATTGGTGGCTTTTTAACTGCAGATCCTCTTGATTTCAATGTAAGGACGTGGTGGAAGAAAACAGCCGAGAACATATATAGTTATATTCCCGATTTTGGTGGATTTCTAGTTAAAGCAGATTCAGAATCTAGACCTGGCCCATTTACATATGGTCGTAATCATGCAGAGGGTGCAAATATGTTGGCAGAAGCATTAAGACTTTTTGGAGGAATAGTTATATGGAGATGTTTTGTTTACAACTGTAAGCTTGATTGGAGAGACAGAAGCACTGACAGAGCTAAAGCGGCATTTGATAATTTTAAACCTTTAGATGGGAAATTTGATGAAAATGTAGTGCTTCAAGTTAAAAATGGGCCTGTGGATTTTCAAATAAGGGAACCTATTTCACCTCTTTTTGGAGCTCTTAAACAAACAAATGAGTTTATGGAGTTCCAGATTGCTCAAGAATACACAGGGCAACAGAAACATCTTTGCTATCTTGTACCAATGTGGAAGGAAGCTCTTGATTTTGATACTTTTGCAAATGGTAAAGATTCAAATGTAAGTAAAATAGTTGATGGAAGTTTGTTTAAAACAAAATACGGTGGGGTAGCTGCGGTATCAAACATTGGAGGGAGTGAATGTTGGACAGGACATCCTTTAGCGCAAGCAAATCTTTATGGTTATGGGAGACTTATATGGAATACATTTTTAAGCTCAGATGAAATTGCTAGAGAATGGGTAAAACTAACATTTGGTGCTGAAAAAGATGTTGAACAAATCATAGTAGATATATTACTGGAATCTAGAGAAGTTTACGAAAAATACACTTGCCCACTGGGTGTCGGTTGGATGGTTAATCCAAATCACCATTATGGTCCAAGCGTTGAAGGGTATGAATACTCACCTTGGGGCACCTATAATTATGCCGATTACAAAAGCATTGGGGTAGATAGAACTGTTGCTACTGGAACAGGGTATATAGGTGAATATGAACCAACAGTCGCTGACAAATTCGAAAACCTAGCAACTTGCCCAGAGGAGCTACTTTTATTTTTCCATAATGTTTTATATTCATATAAACTTAAAACAGGAAAAACTGTTATTCAGCATATATATGATACCCATTTTGAAGGGGTAGAGAAAGTTGATGAGTTCATAAATAAGTGGGAGACACTCCAAAACAAAATAGATAGTAAAATATTTGATTTAGTAATGGAAAAGTTTCAAATCCAAAAGAAAGATTCAAGAGAATGGCGAGATGTTGTAAACACTTATTTTTATAGAAAAACAGGAATAGATGACTTATATAAAAGAAAAATATACTAAACATTAGTGGATCTAATAATATTTAAATTAAAAAAGGGAGAGGATGATTTTTATGAAAGTTATACCAAAATATAAAAATGAAAATCTAAGTTTTGAGCAGCGTGCTAAGGACCTTGTATCTAAAATGACACTTTTTGAAAAGGTAAGTCAAATGACTTATAATTCAGCTGCAATAGATAGACTTTGCATACCTTCATACAATTGGTGGAATGAAGCACTACATGGCGTTGCTAGAGCTGGGGTTGCTACAATGTTTCCACAGGCTATTGGCATGGCAGCTACTTTTGATGAAGAGTTAATATATCAGGTTGCCTGCGTTATATCAACTGAAGGAAGGGCTAAATACAACGAATCACAAAGGAAAAATGATCATGATATTTACAAAGGGTTAACTTTCTGGGCTCCCAATATTAATATTTTTAGAGATCCTAGATGGGGACGCGGGCATGAGACATATGGTGAAGATCCTTACTTAACAGGTAGATTAGGTGTGGCATTTATAAAAGGTTTGCAAGGAAATGATAAAAGATATATGAAGTCAGCTGCTTGTGCAAAACATTTCGCAGTGCATAGTGGCCCCGAGGCAAAAAGACATAGTTTTAATGCAGTAGTGTCGAAAAAAGATCTTAGGGAAACATATCTCCCTGCTTTTAAGGAAGCTGTAAAAGAGGCTAATGTTGAAGCTGTTATGGGTGCATATAATAGGACTAATGGAGAACCATGTTGTGGAAGCAAAACACTTCTAAATGATATTCTTAGGGATGAATGGGGGTTTAAGGGACATGTAACATCTGATTGTTGGGCTATAAAAGATTTTCATGAAGGCCATGGGATTACAAGCAATGCTGTAGAGTCGGTGGCTCTTGCAGTGAATAACGGTTGTGATTTAAATTGTGGAAATATGTATTTAAACCTTTACCTTGCTTATAAAGAAGGAATGGTAACTGAAGAAACTATTGATAAGTCAGTCATTAGACTAATGAACACAAGAATGAAACTTGGTATGTTCGATGATCCAACAAATGTTCCGTTTGCAAAGATTCCTTATGAGAAGAATGATAGTAAGGAGCATCTAGAACTAGCTCTAGATGTATCTCGCAGGACAATGGTTTTATTAAAAAATGAGGATAATATGCTACCATTAAATAAAAATAAAATAAAATCTATAGCTGTAATTGGTCCAAATGCAAACAGTAGAGATGCGTTAATAGGCAACTATTATGGTACATCATCAAAATATGTCACAGTGCTAGAGGGATTTCAACAAGTTGTAAATCCAGATACCAGAGTTTATTACGCACAGGGTTGCCATCTCTTCAAAGATAAGGTTGAAAATCTTGCAATGCCTGAGGATAGAATAGTAGAAGCAGTTTCTGCTGCACAGAGATCAGATGTAGTAGTTATGTGTTTAGGGCTTGATGCCAATATAGAAGGTGAAGAAGGTGATGATTCAAATGCTCAGGCAGGTGGAGATAAAATGGATTTGAACCTTCCTGGATTACAGCAAAAACTATTAGAAGAGGTATATAAAACAGGTAAACCTATTATTCTTGTACTTTTATCAGGAAGTGCTCTTGCAATTAATTGGGCGGACGAGCACATACCTGCAATTGTTCAGGCTTGGTATCCAAGTGCACAGGGAGGTAATGCTATAGCTTCATTAATTTTTGGAGAATATAGTCCATCAGGAAAGTTGCCTGTGACCTTTTACAAATCTACGCAGGAACTCCCAGATTTTGAGGATTATGCTATGAAGAATAGAACTTATAGATATATGGAAAACGAAGCACTTTATCCCTTTGGATATGGCCTTAGTTATAGCAAGTTTGAATATAGTAACCTTAGGATTAGTAAGACAGAAATTGAAGTTAATGAAACCGTTAACCTTAGTGTAACAGTGAAAAATATTGGGAAATATGAAAGTGATGAAACAGTACAGTTGTATCTTAAGGATGTAGAAGCTTCTGTAGTTGTACCAAAATATCAACTTAAGGGAATAAAGAAGGTAAGTTTAAAGCCAAGTGAAGAAAAAGAAGTTAGTTTTGAGTTAACACCAAGGCAAATGGCACTTATAGACGATGAAGGTAAATGTATACTTGAACCTGGTTTATTTGAGGTATTCGTAGGTGGGAGCCAGCCAGATAAACGAAGCAAGGAACTCACTGGTGATTGTATGCAAAAGAGTGTCTTTAATGTCAAAGGGGAGAGTATAGTATTAGAATATTAAATATATAAGGTTTGTGTAAATCAAACTTTGGGTAGCTTTACAATGAATGTTGTACCTTGATTGATTTTACTTTCAACTGCTATTTCACCACGGACAAGCTCTACAATTCGTTTAACGATTGAAAGGCCAAGCCCATTACCTGGCGATGTGTGTGATCTATCGCCTTGATAAAATTTATCGAAAATATGCTTCAATGTATTATCATCCATGCCATTACCATCATTGCTTATTTTAAACGCAATATCATCAAGGGTTTCATGGCACTCGATTGTTATATTGCCATTATCCTTGGAGTTTTTTATTGCGTTTTCAATGAGATTTATCCAAAGATGTGAGAGCATCTCAATATTTCCAAAAATTTTAATAGCCTCTAAATTAAGGTTGATTTCTATATTCTTCCTGCTCCATTGATTTTCAAGAAGTATGATGCAATTTCTAATTTGTTCATCCAGTTCATATTCTGTTTGATCCGTAATAATTCGTTGATTTTCAAATTTGGTAAGGATCAGAATATTTGCAGACATATTAGTTAGCCTTTCAGATTCATTTATAATAATATCAGTGTATTCCTTTCGCTTTAAGGCTTCAAGATTATCATTTTGCAGTTGCTTTGCAAATCCACGAATTGAAACAATTGGTGTCTTAAATTCATGAGAAAAATTATTAATAAAATCATTACGAAACATTTCTATACTGCCTAGCTCTTCTGTCATATGATTAAAATTTCTAAGTAAATCCGCTATTTCTGATCTAGAGCTGAGTTCTTTTACACGAACGCTAAAATCTCCCGTAGATACTATTTTAGTTGCCTTAATCAGTTGATTAAGAGGTTTTAATATGTTTTCGCTTGCTACAGCTGAAATTGAAGTTCCTATAACTATGCTAACAAACAATGCAATTAACTGAGAAATAATTGGTGCAAGTACAGGAATTGAAAAAATACCAGCTGAATACAAAAAAAGAAAACATAACCATGTTAATAATCCTGCAGATATCATAATACAAAATACAAGAAATACCATTGTGATTTTTAGAGATTTTATTCTATTCATGCTTTTGTCACCGCCTTGTAACCAAGCCCGCGAACTGTAATAATTTCAAAATCAGGATTACATTTAAATCGGTCACGCAAACGATTTATGTGAACATCTACCGTGCGTTCATCCGTACCAGAGTTCATATCCCATATTTCATCCATCAAACTTCGCCTGGTAAAAATTTTATTTTGATAGGCCAACAATTTGTATAATAACATGAATTCTTTATTGGGTAATTCTGTAGTATTATCATTTTGAAAAACGGTAAGCGCATCATAATTCAAAATAGTTTTTCCAACTGTAAGTTTATGTTCATTTACGATTTTAGAGCGACGAAGTAGTGCTATAATTCGAAGAATCATCTCCTCCTCGTCAATAGGCTTAACCATATAATCATCTGTTCCTACAATAAAACCTTCCTTTTTATCAGCATGCGTTTCTTTAGCTGTTACCATTAATATTGGTAGAGTGTTGTTACAGCTACGTAGAGTTTGGGTTAATTCATAACCATTCATACGTGGCATCATAATATCGAGAACAATCAAATCAATATGATGATTATCCATTTTATCAAGCGCGTCTATGCCGTCACTAGCAAGAATAACTTCATAACCATTTTGAAGCAATACCTCTTCCATTAATTTTCTTGTATTTTTATCATCCTCTACAACCAAGATTTGAAACATTTGAAAGCCCCCTTCTTATCCTTACATTATGATAGTTTATCAATTTATTGTAAATAGGTTTTTTTGGATTTTTGATTCAGTTTACATTCAGTTAATATTAGTAATATATAATGAAAAGTATAATATAGAAGAAAGGAGTCTATTGAATGCTGATTCTTAAAAATATTGTAAAAGAATACACAGCAGGAAATACAAGGATAAAAGCCTTAAAAGGTATAAATATTGACTTCAGAGAAAATGAATTAGTATCTATATTGGGACCGCCAAATTGTGGGAAAACAACTATGTTGAACATTATTTGCGGTCTTGATATATATACAAGTGGTAATTTATCTATAAATGGAAAATCCACAAAGGAATTTTCAAATGGAGAATGGGACGCCTTTCGCAATAATTCTATTGGTTTGATGCTCCAAAGCTATAAGCTGATTTCACATGAGACTGTACTTGCAAATGTCGAGCTTACTTTGAAACTTTCGGGTGAAGCGAAGTTTGAGCGCAGGGAAAGGGCAATTACAGTTCTAAAAAAAGTTGGTATTTGTAACAAGTTTAATAAAAAGCCAAATAAAATGTCCTATGGTGAGATTAAGCGTGTTACAATTGCAAGGGCCCTTGTAAACAATCCAGATGTTTTGATTGCAGATGAGCCAACGGAAACGCTTGACTTAGAAACAAGTATAAAAATCATGGAAATCTTAAAAGAAATTTCAACGGATAAACTGGTTATCATGGTTACCGATGACTTGGAGATTGCACAGAAGTATTCAACAAGAATTATAAAACTTTTTGACGGTAATGTAATTTATGATTCTAATCCCTATCATGTGGTTGTAGAAAAGCCGACAAGAAATAAAAAAGGTAAAAAGACTTCTATGACTTTATTAACCGCTTTGTCCCTAAGTCTTAACAGTTTGATAAGCAAAAAAGGAAAGACTTTCATAACTTCATTTATTGCAAGCAGTGGTATTATAGGAATTGCACTTATTTTGTTGCTTTCAAGCGGTGCTACGACTTTCAGTATGAAAATTAGGTGTAAATTTATTGTATTTGCATTAATTTCACTTGTGGTATCTTTAATTAGTATTAGTACTAGCATATATATTTCTGTTTTGGGGAGGACTAAGGAGATAGGTGTATTACGTAGCATTGGTGTTTCGAGGAAAGATATTTTTCTTGTTTTTAATGCCGAAACACTTATTATTGGTTTTGTTTCCGATGTAATAGGTTTTTGCATTATATATGGTTTAGGGATTTTCAAATTGCCTGCGACTTCCTGGATGGTGATTGTTATAATCAGTATGGTAGTTCACCTTATGGCAGGCTTTATTCCTTCAATAATTGCAGCAAAGAAAGATTACTTTCTTGAGTTAAAAAATAGCTAATTAATATAAAAATTATCGAGACCATAGGTATTTGAACGAAAATATTTTATAATATAAAGGAGAGGAAATTATGTCTAAAGTAATAGGTATTGATTTAGGTACAACAAATTCTTGTGTGGCTGTAATGGAAGGGGGGGAGGCTGTCATAATCCCTAATGCAGAGGGTGGTCGCACAACTCCATCCATAATTGCATTTTCTAAAACGGGTGAACGTTTAATAGGTGAGCCTGCAAAACATCAGATAGTTACCAATCATGAGCGTACAATAAGTTCCATAAAGCGTGAAATGGGAAGTGACTACAGGGCTAATATTGATGGTAAGAAGTATTCACCACAAGAACTTTCTGCAATGATACTTCAAAAACTTAAAACTGATGCAGAAAGCTATCTGGGCGAAACTGTAAGTGATGCTGTAATTACAGTACCTGCATATTTCACAGATGCACAAAGGCAAGCAACTAAAGATGCAGGTAAAATTGCTGGATTAAATGTACAACGAATCATTAACGAGCCAACAGCTGCCGCAGTTGCTTATGGTGTAGATAAAGAAACACCTCAAAAAGTCATTGTGTACGATTTCGGAGGAGGCACATTTGATGTGTCTATTCTTGATATCAATAATGGAGTTATTGAAGTACTTGCTACTGCAGGAAATAATCGTTTAGGCGGTGATGATTTTGATAGCTGCGTGGTTGATTATCTTGCAGATGAATTTAAAAAGGAAAACCATTTTAATATTAAGAAAGACCCTACTGCTATGCAACGTGTAAAGGAAGCGGCAGAAATAGCAAAAGTTGAACTGAGCGGTATGACATCAACTGAGGTAAATCTTCCCTTTATCACTTCAAATAAGTCAGGTCCAGTACATATGAATATTACATTAACAAGGGCAAAATTTGATGAACTTACAATGAAACTTGTGGAGGCCACAATGGATCCGATGCATCAAGCAATGCGTGATTCTGGGCTCAGTATATCAGAAATCAGCAAGGTTTTACTTGTGGGAGGGTCTAGTCGTATTCCAGCAGTGCAAGCGAGCGTTAAAAAGTTTATAGGCAAAGAACCGTTTAAAGGTATTAATCCTGATGAATGTGTTGCTATGGGTGCTGCATTTCAAGGTGGAGTCCTTGTAGGTGTTGTAAAAGGCTTATTACTTTTGGATGTAACACCACTTTCTTTAGGGATCGAAACTATGGGAGGAGTTTTTTCAAGAATTATTGATCGTAACACAACTCTTCCAATAAAAAGGAGCCAAGTTTTCACTACAAGCGGTAATTTTCAAACATCTGTTGAAATTCATGTTTTGCAGGGCGAACGTGAAATGGCATCTCATAATAAAACATTAGGTAAATTTAAACTAAAAGGTATTCGCCGTGCATTAAGAGGAGTGCCACAAATTGAGGTATCATTTAGTATTGATGCAAATGGTATTGTAAATGTATCTGCAAAAGATTTGGGAACTGGCAAAGAACAAAATATTAATATTACTGCTACTTCAAACCTTAGTCAGTCTGAAATTGATCAAGCTATTCTTGATGCAAAGCAGTTTTCTAGCGAGGATGCAAAAAATAAAGAAGAAGCCACAATAAAAGATCAGGCGGAACAGTTAATTTATAAGGCATCAGTAGTTATGAAAAAGCTTGATAAAAATGATAGCTTAGTGATAAAAGAATCTGTTAAAAACACCAAGAAAGCATTGAAGAGCAAAGATAAAACTCAAATGGTTGAAGCTGTAAATGAGTTATCCAAAGTGTTAGAAGAAATGGATCAGAAAGGTCCACATGATGATATTTCAGATACCACAAGTAATAATGAAAAATAAAAGTTGTAGGTGAAGTATATAAATAAGGCGGGTGAAGAGTATGTTTGGTTATGTAGTGGTGAATGAGGATAAGTTAACAATTGAAGAAAAACAACAATATAGAGCATTTTATTGCGGATTATGTAAGACACTAGGAACACGTCACGGAATAACAAGCCGTTTCACACTTACTTATGACATGACTTTTCTTGTTTTGTTTCTTTCAGCACTTTATAAGACTGATACACAAATGCAAACTGAGAGATGCATCATCCATCCTTTGAAGCCACATGAATATTGCCATAATGAAATAATAGGGTATGGTGCTGACATGAATGTTGTACTTGCCTATTACAAGTTTCTTGACGATTGGACAGATGATAAAAATATACTCTCACTAAGTGCGGCAAAACTGTTTGAACGTCAATATAAGCGTATTGAAAGGCAATATCCAAATCAATGCAAGGTAATTTGCAAGTGTCTTTGCGAGCTTTATGAATTAGAAAAATCAGGAGAGCTTAACCCTGATGTTCCTGCAAAATGTTTTGGGGAACTAATGGGCGAAATTTTCGTTTTAAGGGAAGATGAATATGCGGATAAATTACGAACATTTGGAACATCACTTGGCAAATTTATTTATATAATGGATGGTTGTATGGATTTAAAGTCTGATATAAAAAATGAGCGATATAATCCGATGATGATGTCATCATCTGAAGAATTTTATGATATTTTAAATCTGCTTATGGCTGACTGTATTGAAAATTATAAAAGGTTACCAATTGATCAAAATAAGGGATTAATTGAAAATATTCTATATTCAGGTGTCTGGTCAAAGTATGAAGCAGAAAAAAACAAGACAAAAGGGGTGCACAAATAATGATATCAGATCCTTACGAAGTGCTTGGAGTTTCTTCAAATGATTCAAAAGAAGAAATTACTAAAGCTTATCGCAAACTAGCGAAAAAATACCATCCAGACTTGAATCAAGGAGATGCTGATGCCACAAGAAAAATGAGTGAGATTAACGCTGCTTACGAACAGATAAAAAGAGGGAAAACTACCCAAAACAGTAGCGGCGGAGATTACAGTGAGCAAAGTTCATACGGTAATAGGAACAGTTCTTATGGAGGAGAAGATCCATTTAGAGACTTCAACCCTTTTGAAGGATTTGGTTCTTTCAGTGGTGGTCAAAGGCAAAAACATGAATATTCCGAATTTGATTCGGTTGATAGCTATTTGAATGCAGGATACTTTAACGAAGCACTTAATGTTCTGGAGGCTATCACAACTAGGAATGCAAAGTGGTATTATTACAGCGCAATTGTAAATTCCGGTTTAGGCAACACAATTACAACACTAAATCACGCAAAAACAGCAGTGCAAATGGAACCAAACAATCTTGAATATCAAAGATTATTAAATCAAATACAAAATGGTGGTCGTGCGTATCAGCAGCAGAGTCAGGACTTTGGCATGCCAACAATAAGTTTAAATAGGATATGCTTAGGTCTTTGTTTAGCGAAACTGTTCTGTGGGTGCTGATGACGAAAATATTAATAAGGAGTGAATAGAATGGGAAATTTTAAAAACAAGTTAGCACAATTTATGTATGGAAGATATGGTACAGATCAATTGTACCTTGCTTTGATTGCTCTATATTTTGTTTTGATAGTTGCGAATGCTTTTATCAATTCTACTATTATAAGAGGAATTATGTTTGCTATTTTAATTTGGATTGTTTTTAGAGCATTGTCTCGAAATGTTTACAAAAGAAACATGGAAAATGAAAAATTTATGAAATTTTTTAAACCTATTAAATCAAAAGGGGCTTTTGAGATTCGAAGAATTAAAGAGATTAAAACACATCGTTTTCGCAAATGTCCACATTGCAAGAAGATGCTTCGTTTGAAACGATTGAGGGGAAAACATACAGTAAAATGTCCCAGTTGCAATAAGGAGTTTGAACTGCGAATTTTAGGGTAGATAAATTTAAGTTTAGTTACATATGATTAAGAAACTTATGGAAATGGGAATGAATGAAGTGTCCATTATTAAAATTAAAAATGTTTTAAAATAATAAAAGATCGGTACCAATAGTGTAGTTTAAAAAGAAGGTTCTGTTAGATTAGATTGGAACAAATAAAATGTTGCACAAAGGCATTTTATTTGTTTGCAGTCTTTTTTTTAATCATATAAGCAATATACAATATTATAACCCAAACTGGACACAAGTATAATGCATATACAAAATCAGGTAAGAAAGCCATAAGTATTACAATCATAGCCATAAATGCTATGGAAATATAATTTGAATAAGGAAAGAACGGAAGCTTAAATTCAAGCTTTTCAACTTCGACTGGACCAATTTTATTTCTAAATTTAATTTGAGTAATCATAATCATTGTCCAGTTGAGTATTCCTGCGATAGTTGCAATTGATATTAAATATAGAAATACCTTACCTGGTATTAGAAAATTTAATATAACTGCTATTGCTGTAAATAATGAGGAAACAAGTATTCCAACATAGGGAGTACCTCTTTTACTGACTTTTGCAAGTATTTTTGGGGCATTTCCTTGAAGTGCGAGACTGTAAAGCATACGACCATTACTGTATAGGCCACTGTTATAAGCTGAAAGTGCAGCCGTTAAAACTACAAAATTTAAGATTGTAGCAGCACCTGCTATACCCATTTTAGAAAAAATTAAAACGAATGGGCTGCCTTGTGTACCTACCATGTTCCAAGGGTAAAGACACATCAAAATTAATAGTGCACCTACATAGAATATAAGTATTCTATATACAACCTGATTTATTGCCTTAGGTATAGTTATCGATGGATTATCAGCCTCTCCAGCAGTGATGCCTATTAGTTCAACTCCACCAAAAGAAAATACAACAACTACTAGTGAAGTGAGAACACCCCAGATTCCATTTGGCATGAAACCGCCATGTGTCCAAAGATTACTGATGCCTGTAGCTATTCCATGATTTCCTATTCCAAATAACACAATAAATATACCAAAACCAATCATTAAAATGATTGCTACAACTTTAATAATTGTAAACCAGAATTCAATTTCACCATAAGCTTTAACACTAGCAATATTAATTAATGTAATTACTAATAAAAAGATAGCACTTGATATCCATATTGGTATGTTTGGGAACCAATAATTAACATAAATACCGACTACTGATAATTCTGCCATGCTGACAACTATATAATTAAACCAATAGTTCCAGCCTGAAAAGAATCCTGGGAATTCCCCCCAATATTCATTCGCATAATAACTAAATGAACCAGATACAGGATTATGAACAGACATTTCTCCCAGGCCACGCATAATCAAGTAAATGATAATCCCACCAATAACATAAGCAAATGAAATTGCTGGTCCAGCCATTTTAATAGTAGTCCCAGACCCGTAGAAAAGTCCTGTTCCGATAGCACCTCCAAGTGCAATCATTTGGATATGTCGATTTTTTAAATTTCTATGTAGTTTGCTTCGATTTAACTCTTTATTTGTGGTACTCATAACATATGTCCTCCTCAATAAATAAAGTTTATTTGGAAATACGCGTCCATTTATATATCTAAAATTCAGAGGAATCATTTTTTATTATAATTCAAAAATAACTTTAGCCTCCGAAAAAAGTGTTTCCTAATGTCATAAACTATTTTACCACATATGGAGACGGTATATGGATATAGGTTTTATTATTATATATATATAAATGCTCCCTTTAAAGTAAACAGATTTTTATTGTTTAATCTGTTTACTTTAAAGGGAGCATATTACTGTCCACTCTAGGGGGTAGATTATGATTTAGTATAAAAAGAATTTTTATTTTATAGACTACATAAATATCATATTACCAATTTTTATGGAACCTGATTTTTTAACGCCATTATTAAAAAACAATGCATTTTTTATTGGATTAGTTCCATTAATTGCAGCAAGTGCAGCTTTAACATCGCTTGCAGGTGCAGGTCTTTTAATGTTGCCATTTTGTACACAGGTAAATTGATAAGAACCGTTATATTTTTGATTAATTACAGCACTAATCGAATTGGGGAATTCGCTGCTCTTAACTCTATTCATAACTACTGCACCCACAGCAACTTGAGCAATATATGATTCTCCTCCTGCTTCTGCAGTTATTAATCTAGCTAGTAAGTTCAAATCGCTTGCTGTGTATTTTTTTGTGCTTGGTGCTGCAGCCTTTAAACTAGGTACAGTTTTTTTTACAGTAACGCTAGTTGTCCCTGAAACCTTGAGAACTTGTCCAGGAAAAATAGAATCATTCCATTTGTTATTATCTTTCCTTAGCGTAGTTAATGATTCCTTATATTTTTGTGCTATTTTAGATAAAGTATCTCCACTTTTCACAGTATAATTTCTAGTTGTCAAGGTAGCTGCAAATATATTTTGTGATGAAATTATTGAAATACCAATTGTTAATGCTGATGCTAAAAAAATTGATTTGTGTTTTTTAAATTTAATCATTATTCCTCCTAATGCCTTCCAGGTTAGTTGACGGGTTAGGGTAGAGGTACCCCACTTTGTGAATTAAGTTTCACCCCAAAATTAAATCCCCGGTACTTCTTTTAGAAGATTCGGCTACTCTGATATAATAATACAGCTCGTAAAAAATGTCAATTTGGGTTATTTAAAGATTTACACCGGATTTATGTAGAAAAAGTAAATAATATGTTTTCTCCTATCCTTACCACAAGGGGGATTAAGTACTATTTGAAACCGTTATCATACACTATAAAACTTAAATATATGGGTAATCATTCAATAATTGTTAACATATTAAAAAGGAGCTAAAAATATTCTCCGATTGCTAACCTGCGGCTATTATTTTAATTTTTTTAATTTCGTAATACCTTTCTAATTGTTAGTAGTTATGGATTGAAGCTTATTTTAATTATTTGTAATATCTTCTTATCAGTTAAATATTGTATTTTAACATTTAGTATTAACTAAATGTTAAGTGTGAACTTTTTGTAAAACTGAAATTACTAACGGAAATAGAGCCCATGGATAAATATTATCCATGGGCTCTATCTTTTATAGTATCATTTAATTAAGTGTTTTAAATGAATATTTTTGAGATTTTAAATATTCAATAACTTGTGGTAATGCTTGGGCAGTTGTTGACTTTGTAAAGAAATCATGCATTAAAATGACTACATGGTCTTTTCCCTCAGTATTCTTTTTTAGGTTACTTAGTAATTTAGATACTGGAATATTTTGTCCCTCTGCATCACCAGTTAAATCATTCCAATCAACATAATTGTATCCAGCACTATTAAGTGATTCTCTAAAAGGTTCTAGTTTGCCACCAAATGACCCACCTGGAAATCTCACTAATTTAGTACTGAAATTACTACCAAGGATTGATTTCAATATAGTATCACATTTGTTAATATCACTCATAAAAGTGTTAGTGTTAGAGTAAAGATACTTATAATTATGTGAATATGAATGGTTACCAATGGAGTGTCCATCTGCTAATTCTTTCTTTACCAAATCAGGATATTTTATTGCCATATTACCCACTATAAAAAAAGTTGCCTTTATATTATATTTATCTAAAGTCTTTAAAATCAAAGGAGTATTGTTGGCAGAAGGTCCATCATCAAAAGAAAGATAGGCTATTTTATGTCCATCTGACTTATAAATATGTTTATAAAAATCTGCAGTTGGTGATTTTAACTTTGGTTTTAAAGTCACTTTTTTTGGTGTTGCTACACTTTTTTTTAAGCTGTTTTCTGCATTAGTAGGAGAGACTTTCTTTACTTTACTATTGCTATTAATATAAAATATTAAACATGACAGAACAACTATAACTGATATTATTAAACCAAATCTTATTCTTTTTCTTATTCTTCTTTTTTTTCTTTTTTCAAGATTTATCACAATTTATCACCAATCATTTCATTATTTGAATTTTAACAAGCTTTATATACATAATGCATTATAAAAAACCATAATACAAGTAAAACTTCCTAAAATGTCATTTTTATGTCATAAACGGAAGTTATCCACATCCAAAAGATTATTTACTAGTAGATTTTTATTTGATTCCAAAATCATATATTGTCTTTAGGGGTCACTTAAAACATATATATAATTATTAATGAAAAAAATAACCATATGATTTATAATATAAGTAGATTATATACGATCTAAGAAAGGAAGAACCTTATGTTTGAGGAAATATATGGGAGTGTAGTTATATTAATAGATATAAATCAGGAGTGGATAGATTTTGAATAATGAATTTGATTTTATGGATGAGATAATAAGTGAACATAATGAAAGAATGCAAAACCTAAAAAAGTATTATCCTTTTTTTAAGATTAGGGAGATATCTTTAGACCTATTTCAGGAAGGTAAATATAATTTTATTGATATGGGGTACATAGTAGTAGCATCGTTAAGATTATTTATAGAAGAAAATAATTTTAATGATACAGGGGTTTCTTTTGAAAAGTTTTCTAGGTTTACTACAGAAATTCTAAAACGAGATTATAATTTGTACCTAGATGAAAAAGAGAATAGTTTACTTGTAAATTATATTTTTGAGAAAATTATAAATGATGGAAAACCTTTTTCGTATAATTATTTTGACCCTGCTCAAAAGAAGCAGATGTCATCTAGGATTAAACTAATTGAATCCAAAATATTAGATAATACAATACGTTATTATATAACATCTGAGGCCATTGAGTTTTACCTTGATACAAAGGAAATAAAGGACGAGAGCAAAATAAGTATTCAACAGATACTGCTCTCTAAAATGATTGAGTCTAAGAATTTTAAAGGTGGTATTGAAGTTGTAAAACGTATTAATAATGAAGTTAGTAAATTAATGCAAAGAAAGAATGAAATCTTGAATATTTTGAGTTACAACGTTGCTGAGGGGATAAAAGAGGCAGATGAACTTTTTAATAATAGTATGAAGTGGTTTGATGAAGAACAAGGTCTATTTGATAAGAATAGGAAACTAATAGAAATTGCTCTTGAGAGAATGGAGGAAAATGAAAGCCACAATACTGAGGATTTCTTAAAAAATAGGGAGTATATTTATAATCTAGAAACTGAGATTAAACGAGCTATTTCAAAGCATAGTGCACTTTTAAATTCTTCTACTGACCTTAAGATAAAATCGGACGAAATTATTAAAAAGGTAACATTAAATAAACTTAGGATGTCTTTTGATTTTAAAACCGTTTATCAAAGGACTCTCCTTTTGGATAATGCTTCACTTTTAGCTTATCTTATGAATCCGCTTTTAAAGATAAAGTTTAGTAAGACTTTTAATTTGAAAAATACAGATGAGCTTTTAACCTACAGACCCAATAATGAGGAAGATATAGAAGAGGTTACAACTTATAAAGAAACAGAATATAAATCACTTGACGATATAGAGGAAGAAAGAATAGCTTCTAATTTCATAATATTTATGAATTTATTAATGAAATTCATTTTGGAGAAAGGTCAATTTTCTTTAAGAGAATTTAATTTGTATTTAGCAGGTAAATTTAAAGGAGATATCTTAAAAAATGGAGATTATTATTCATTTATACTGCATATTGCTCAAAAAAATTATTATGATTTATCTAAGCTTGACGTCGACGAAAAAACTATCTTTGATAAAATAATAATTAATATATTAACGCCTGAAAATCGTTATGAGTTTATAGGTCTTAAATTTAGAGTAATACCAATGCCTGAGGATGTAATAGAAATATCATCTTTGTTTAAAATTACCAATATAAAATTTGAAAGGGTGAAGTAAATTGGATAACTGGAATATGGAGAAAGCCCTTGAGCTGTTTGCAAAGCTTATTACTGGCGAGAATGTAAGCAGCAGCGAAAATACAGACTTATACGAGGAATATAATTCAAACATGGAAATGTATAATATATTTGCTAGCATGATTGAAAAGCTAAATTTAACTTTATACCAATACAAGGGTGCTTTATTTATTACGGCTGGAGAAAAGAATAAGGTGTTTGGTTATACTAATGAAGAATTAAGGAAGATGTTAGGGCTTAAGGTTAATAAAGAATTATATATGTGTTATTTTATTATTTATAATATTATTACGCTGTTTTATAAAGATTCATCAAGTTACACACTTCAAGAATATATAAAAAGTGAGGATGTTCTGCGGAGCGTTGATGGATCACTTTCAAGTATTATTAGTAAAATGGATGTAATAGTGAAAAATGAACTTGAGGAGAATAGTTTTAGTGCCATAGCTCTTTTGTGGGATGAACTCCCTTTAACTCACTCAACTGATTTATCCGTAAACGCTAGAGCCTATAAAAGTTCGAAGCTAGGGTATATAAAAATTGTTTTTAATTTTCTAAAAGAGCAGAACCTTTTTATTGAGGTAGAGGAACGGTATTATGCAAGCGTTAGATTTAAGGCGCTTATAGAAAATTACTTTGAAGACTTCAGAGGTAGGCTTTACGCGATAATGTCAGAAGGAGGACTTAATTAATGCCGCAAATAAACAGGATAAGAATAAACAATGTTAAATATAATAATGGTACTCAAACATATGATGATTTTAAAATGGAGCTTTCTTGTAGCAATACTTTGTATGACCTCGCAAATGGTGGAGGTAAAAGCCTTTTAATGTTATTGCTTATGCAAAATCTTATACCCAACTGTCATTTAGATGACAAGCAACCTATAGAAAAGCTATTTAGGGGTAAAGATTCTAGTAATGTTATTCATTCACTAATTGAATGGCGATTAGATGATGGAGATAAATCAGGATATAAGTATATGACCACAGGTTTTTGTGCTAGGAAAGGTACAGAGAACCCTGGAAATATTGAAAATAAAAAAGACACAACATCTTTTGATTATTTTAATTACTGTATATTTTATAATACTTATAATGAAAATGATATAAATAATTTGTCACTTCAAGATAATAAAGAAAGAATAACCTATGGTGGATTAAAAAAACAATTAAGGACGCTCCAAAGTGATAATTCTTTTGTTGTGGTTTCGGGTATCTTTGAAGATAGAAAGGGAGAATATCAAAGGTTTATTAGTGAGCATGGTTTATATGAAAGTGAATGGGAAATTATTAGGGGGATAAATAAGACTGAGGGTCATGTGAGAGGTTACTTTGAAGAAAATTATAGGACATCAAGAAAGATTGTTGAGGACTTACTTATAGAAAAGATTATTCAAAAAGCTTTTATGGCTAAAACGAATAAGGTAAATGATGAAGAAGAAATGGCAAAAACCCTTTTTGATATCAAGGATAAAATCATAGAGTTATCTAAAAAGAAAAAAGAAATCTCAAATTACGATAGGCAGGCGAGTGTTGTTAACGACTTTATTATTAGGACAAAAACACTTATTAATGTATATGACGAAAAGGATAAAATTGAAGATGCTATTGTAAAAACTTACAATACACTGGAAAGCAAAAAGAAAAGCAAATATGAAGAACTTAATTTAATAGAGGGAGAGACAAATAACATTAATGAAGAAGATAAGAAAACAGAAAAAAACATTCAAACTATAAAGCTACAAATTATGAAAAATGAGCTAAATATAACTCAAGGTGAACTTAAAAATTCACAAGATAAATTTGAAAATGTTAAGCTTAAAGTTGACAATGTTTATGATGAAATTAATCTTAGACAAGTTAAAAATTATTTCGTAGATTTTCTAGAGAATAAATATAAACATTCTGAAATAAAAGAGGTAATTAATAATATATTTAAAGCCAATGAAAACTTAACATCAGATTTAAATATATTAGCCTATAATAAAAAAATTAGAGATGAGATTAAACTTAAGGAGTTAAATAATAAGTTAACTGAATCCTTAAGTAAGGTTTATGACTTTTCAAGTAAGGTAAAAGAGTTTGCAAGGTTAGAAAGGGATATTGATAATAAAATAGCTGTCTCTGAAAGCAACATATTACAATCAAAAGAAAGACTTAACTCACTAAAAGAAAAGGTTAAAGTTCTTAGAAATCAGCTGAACATTATGATTATAGGGGATATAGATGGTGATATCAAAAAAATAGATCTGGATAGATCAGAAGCCTTTTTAAAAATAAAAGATAATAAATATGTATTTGATTCTTTAATGTTAAAAAATAGTAACTACAAAATTGATATTGCCAAAAATGAAGAAAAAACAACTTCAATTCAAGGCAAAATAGTAGAATATGATGATTTAACTCATAAGTATGACATAGATAAAATTAAGGTCAATAAATTATTAGAAGTTTATGGGGTACGGGATGTTTTATCTTTAAGTAATAGTCTAGAAATTAAATATAACGAGCTGCTTAGAGCAATACTTGCACAGGAACAAGTATTACAACAATCATTAGATTATTATGCTCAGTTAGATGAGGATAAGCCAATGCCAACAACTAAAGAAATATTAAAAGTAAAAAGATATATTAATAGGAACTATAATGAGGACGGAATACTAGGCATAGAATATCTTAAAGACCTATCAATAGAGGAAAAAGAAACCCTTTTAAGTAAGATACCTTTTCTTCCATACTCTATTATTGTAACTTATAATTTTAATAAACTTATTAAGGACGAAAAGTTCAGAGATTGTGATTTTGGTAACTATGCTATTCCGATTATTAGCTTAGAGACTATTAAAGATGATTTTGACTTTAATATTAATGGTTTGGATTTCGCCTTAAAAGATAGGTCCAAATTTATAAATTCAGAGAAAATAAAAGAGGAAAAAGATAAAATAGGGGGAGAAATATCAGAGATAAGAAGTAACCTGGACCTTCTTAAAAGAAATGAAGAAACCTTAAAAATAGATAATACATATATTAAAGAGTTCAAGTTTTCTTATGATAATAAAATAGATATGATTAAAGCGGATCGCACTAAATTAAATTCTGAAAAAATTTCATTAGAAAATGAAAGGATAGTTTGTAGTAAAGCTGTAGATGGACTTGAATTTAAGATGAAAAACATTAATTTAGAAAATATAGATTTAGAGAATAAGTTAATTGTTCTAGATAGGGATTTAAAGAATATTAGTGAATTAAAGATTGATTTAGATAATTTAGATTTGGAAGAAAATAAATTTCAGAGATTTGTAGAAAGTTTAAATTCTTTAAACTTGAAGCATATGGAAATTAAAAAACAAATGATAACAGAGGAAAGTAAGCAAAAAAATGAACTTGAGGTAAATAGTCACTTAAAGGGAGAAATAGATGAAGTAAATGATGAATGGACTAAAATGTATAAAACATATTATAATAACGATAAATATGAAGAATTAAACATAACTGATGATGAAATAGATGCGAAATTTAGAGGAAGCAAAAAAGCATTAGAAGAAAAAAATTCAGATATAAGGGACAAAGATCAACTCCTACAAAATTATCAAAGTAATATGGATAAAGATAGGAGTGAAATTGATAATAGAGAATATTCTATAGATAAGCTTTATGAACTTAAAGATAGAAATGAGATTTCAGTAACAAAGCAGGAAGAATTAAAAGAATTAAAAGAAGAACATAAAATATTAAAAGAAAAGCAGGAAGTGGTTAATAAAGATGTTCAAAAGTATACATTAGCCAGGAGTAATATTTGTGGAAAAATTGAACTACTAGAAGATAGTTTTTCAAAGGATTTTGGTCAATATGTAGCTATTGAAATTGAAGCCTTTAAATTTCAACAATTTGAAGAAGAAAATACTCGCAAAAGAGAAAAACTTGCTTTGAAAAAAGCAGAACTTTTAATATTGCAAATTAAGATTAATAAAGTTATTGAGAAGTTAAAAGCTATTATAGTTAATATTGAAGTAGTTCTAAGATCTAGTAATATTTCTAAAGACAAAACAAATGACATGCTAGAAGAAACTTTAGATATAAAAAGTTATTATGAAGGTTTAGAAAAAGACTTTGATAAAGTTTGCATTAAAGAAAAAAACGGTAAATCAAGCTTTGAAAGTAATAAAGAAAAAAATATAAAAACTCTTAAAGAAATGGGAGCTTTTGATCTAGCCGAAGAATTTTTAAGGAGCATTAATGCTCCTGTCTTAACTATTGAGTGCAAAGCGCTTATAGAAAATTTAGAAAGTATTAAAGAACTTATATTTCTTCAACAGGGAAAAATAGAAAATGATATTAAAGATATGGAGCAAATAAAAGATAATTTTCAAAATCAATGCCTCCAACGTTGCAGAGATGTGAAAACAGAGCTTGATAGATTGCCACGTTTATCAAGATTAAATTTAAATAATGAGATAATACAAATGGTTAGTCTTCAGCTACCCTATGTTAAAGAAGAGCAGCAAAAATTCCATATGTCTTTGTATATAGAAGAGATAATAAGAAATGTTGATAATATGGATGATAATTTAGATAAGATAAAATATATTAAAAATCAATTAGCACTTAAAAGGCTTTTTTCTGTTATTGTAACAGACATGAATAAAATAGTTTTAAAACTTTACAAAAGAGAACAGATATCAGAACAAAGTAAAATATTGGAATATGAGCAGGCGGTTGGCAGTACAGGTCAGTCACAAGGAATATATATTCAATTTTTAATATCCATCATTAATTACATTAAAAATATAAATTCCTTTAATGTTGATAATAATAAATTAAGAAAAATTATATTTATAGATAATCCCTTTGGAGCAGCTAAAGACATATATATTTGGGAACCTATATTTGAGTTTCTAAAAACAAATAATGTACAGCTCATTGTGCCAGCCCGTGGTGCTACTCCTGCTATATCTGGAAGGTTTGATGTGAATTATATACTTGGTCAAAAACTTATTGGTAATAAGCAGCAGACGGTAGTAATGCAGGTAAGAAGTCAAGTCTGCGTGGATCAGGTTGAATTTAAGAAAATAGAACATGAGCAGTTGGGATTTGAATTATCATAATAAATAAAAATAACATAGAGTCCAATTTTTTAATAATTCTAAAAAAAATGAAAAAGTTTACAAAAAAATATTGCAGAAAGTGAAAATAAGATGTAGAATGAACTTATTAAAACGAGTTTAAAAAGTATAAACATAACTATTCATAATTTAAATATAGGAAGGTGCACATAATGAATGTAGATAATTTAGCTATTAATACTATAAGAGTACTTTCAGCAGAAGCGGTGCAAAAAGCAAATTCTGGTCATCCGGGGTTACCACTTGGATGTGCAACCATGGCTTATACTCTATGGGCAAAGCAAATGAAACATAATCCTAAAAATTCAAAATGGGAAGATAGAGATAGATTTGTACTATCAGCTGGTCATGGGTCTATGCTTCTATACTCACTTTTAAACGTATTTGGATATGATTTAAGTGTTGAAGATATAAAAAATTTCAGACAGTTTGGAAGTAAAACACCAGGACATCCAGAATATAAACATACAGACGGAGTTGAAACAACTACAGGACCACTTGGACAAGGCATTTGTAATGCAGTAGGTATGGCTATTTCTGAAAGCTATCTTGCAGAAAAATTTAACAAACAAAATTTTAAGGTTATAGATCATTATACATATACTATAGCTGGAGATGGTTGTTTAATGGAAGGAATTTCAAGTGAGGCATCTTCCCTTGCAGGAACACTAGGGCTTGGAAAACTTATAATGATGTATGATTCCAATAATATATCGATTGAAGGAAGTACTGATATTGCTTTTAGAGAAGATGTTGCTAAAAGGTATGAGGCATATGGTTGGCAGGTTATAAAAGTAGCCGATGGAAACAACATAGAAGAAATAAATACTGCTATAATTGCTGCTAAAAAGGAAGATAAAAAGCCAACAATTATAATAGTCAAGAATATAATAGGCTATGGTTGCCTTGCTAAGCAAGGAAAAGCTTGTGCACATGGGGAACCACTTGGAGTAGAAAATATCATTGCATTAAAGGAAAACATAGGATGGAATTATGAACCTTTTACTGTTCCAGAAGAAGTTAAAAAACAAATGGAAAGCTTTAATAAAAAAGCAGCATCTAAAGAAGTAACCTGGAACAAGTTATTTGAAGATTACAAAATAGCTTACCCAGAACTTGCAAAAGAATGGAAACTTTGGTTTAGTGGTAAAATAGCCACTGATTTATTAGAGGATGAAAGTTTTTGGAGTTTCGATAAACCAATGGCAACAAGACAAGCATCCGGAGTTCTTATTAACAGGTTAGCAAAGCTTGTACCAAATATAATTGGAGGCTCAGCAGATCTTGCTCCTTCAAACAAAACATATATGAAAGATAGAGGAGATTTCTCAGCCGAGGATAGATCTGGAGCAAACATGCATTTTGGAGTAAGAGAACATGCAATGGCTGCTATCGCTAATGGAATATATCTTCATGGTGGTTTAAAAGTATTTGTATCTACATTCTTTGTATTTAGTGATTACATGAAGGGTGCAATGAGACTTAGTGCAATAATGAAATTACCAATAACTTATGTACTTACTCACGATAGTATTGGTGTTGGTGAAGATGGACCAACTCATGAACCTATTGAACAATTAGCTGCTTTAAGAGCTATGCCCAATATGGTAGTGTTTAGACCAGCTGATTCTAAGGAAACAGCTGCAGGTTGGTACCTAGCAATAGCAAAATCAGAAGGACCAGTGTCCCTTGTATTAACAAGACAAACTTTGCCATTATATAATGGCTCAAGTAAGGAAGCACTTAATGGTGGATATATTCTCAAGGATTCTGTAAAAGAAACACCCGATGTAATATTAATTGCTTCTGGCTCAGAGGTTGAACTAATATTTAAGGCATCAGATGAATTAAAGAAAAAGGGAATAGATGCGAGGGTAGTAAGTATGCCTTCTTTCGAGTTGTTTGATAGACAAAGTAAAGAATATAAGGAAAAGATATTGCCTAGCAATGTAAGAGCAAGAGTTGCAGTAGAAGCAGCATCTTCATTTGGTTGGCACAAATATGTGGGACTTGACGGAGCCGTAATTTCAATTGATCACTTTGGTGCATCAGGTAAAGCAGAAATTTTATTTGAAGAGTTTGGATTTACAGTTAATAATGTGGTTGACACTGTATTGAGATTGAAAAATAAATAATATTAAAAAAGGATATATTACACAATATTGAGGTATAAGTAAATAATAAAATTGATTTAAGCGGCTAAAGTCCTAAATTGTAGGGGACTAAGGCCGCTTAATCTTTTTTGTGATTTTTGGTATTGTATAAGATGATATATTCATCAATTGTATTATAAAGATTAAAAAATACAAAAATTTCTATAAAAGGTATATAAATTAACTTCTAAAAAGCAAACAAATAGTATATAATAGTATTACGAACGTATGTTCTGAAATTAAAAAGTGAAGATTAAAGAAAGGAAGAGGGTTATGAGTAGATTGATATTTCATATAGATGCTAATAGCGCTTATTTATCATGGGAAGCTGCTTATAGACTTCAGCGAGGTGAGTTATTAGATCTAAGATTAGTTCCTTCTGTAATAGGTGGGGATGAAGAAAGCAGGCACGGTATTGTTTTAACAAAATCAATTCCAGCTAAAAAATACGATATTCACACGGGAGAAACTTTATATAGTGCTAGGGCGAAGTGTCCTAGTATTGTAATAGTGCCACCAAGATATTGGTTGTATATGAAGTGTAGTGCAGCTATGCATCAAATATTTGAGCAGTATACTCCAAAGATTCAGCGGTTTAGTATAGATGAAAGTTTTCTTGATTTTTCTAACATGGAAGGTTTGTATCCAGATTATATGAAGCTCGCTGAAATTATAAAGGATCGGGTAAGTAAGGAACTTGGGTTCACAGTAAATATAGGGATATCAAATAATAAACTGCTCGCAAAAGTAGCCTCAGATTTCAAGAAACCAAATAGAATACACACTTTATTTCCCAGGGAAATTAAAAGTAAAATGTGGCCATTACCAGTTGAAGATCTATTTATGGTGGGCAGAGCAACGACACCTAAATTGCATGGTTTAAACATTAATACTATTGGAGAATTAGCAAATTATGATTTAAAAATCTTAAAGAATAAATTCAAGAGTCATGGCTTAGTTATTTGGAATTATGCTAATGGCAACGAATTTTCCGAGGTTAGAAAGAGCAATTACATCGAAATGAAGGGAATAGGAAATTCTACTACAACTCCATTTGATGTTTACGATAAAGAAACAGCTCATATAGTATTGTTATCATTATGTGAAACTGTATCTATGCGTTTAAGAGATTCGAAGAATTGTTGCACTGTGGTAAGTATAAGTGTTAGAGGAAGTGATATGATATTTTATTCTCGCCAGAAAAAATTGGTGGTAGCAACTGATTCTACTCGTAAAATACATGAAATAGTTTGTTATCTATTTGATAATGTTTGGAAAGGTAATCCAATAAGGCGTCTGGGAGTACATATAACAGACTTTTGTGGTAATGATTTTTATCAGAGTTCTTTACTTGATACTTTTAATTATGAGAAAGATAGCAATCTTAATAAAACAATTGATGAAATTAGACTAAAATATGGTTCTAAAGCTATCAGTAGATCTTGTTTTCTTCATTCAGGGTTAAATAATATGTGTGGCGGAATGGCAGAGGGGGAGGAAGAATACCCATTAATGAGCGCAATGCTTTAAAGGAGATTAAATAAATGAAAGTTTTAGCATTACCTATAGAAATGATTTCTTATACAGATAACAAAGGAAACATAAAACCTGTAAGGTTTAGAATGCAAATAAATGATGAACCTATGCAAGTTATAAAAATAGATAAAGTTATAGTAAAGGATACGCAGAGATTTGCAGGTAATATTATGACTGTTTATAAATGCCAAAGTTTGATTGATAATTCTATGAAGTTATTTGAGATTAAATATGAGCTTGCAACATGTAGGTGGATATTGTATAAAATTTAAAGTGAAAATTATATAATAAAAGTATCTTGTAAAAAGATACTGCAAAGAATGATGAAGATAAAAACAGTAGGTAATGCTACCGCTTTTATCTTAACTCTCATTTCTTCTAGTAAAAATTTTTAAAAACAACTAAGAAAATATATCTGAAAATTCAATTTTAATTTTCTCTATAGGATCATTTATATTATAATTTTTATTTCTGTGAGACATCTGAGATTCTATGAGCTTAATAGGTAATTTGATACTAAATTCACTTCCAACACCCATTTCACTTTTAACACTTATATCTCCTCCATGCATTTCTACCAATGATTTTACTAATGATAATCCTATCCCATTGCCTTCCACAGTCCCTCTAAGGGAATCATCAACCTGGATATATGTGTTGAAAATTTTATTTAACATGTTCTGAGGTATTCCAATTCCTGTATCCTTTATTTTTATAAGTATATAGTTTTCATTATCGTAAATATTTACATTTATTATACCGTCAGCTTCAGTAAATTTAATTGCGTTTGATAATATATTCAGCATTATTCTTTCCAATTTACCTGAATCAAAAGATGTTATTTTTTCTTCTATATCCGTATCAAACACTATACTTATTTTCTTCGCTTTTGCATAAGTAACTACAGATAGGGTGATGTCTTCAATAGTTTTTACAATATTTCCATTTGCCAATTCTAATTTAAAAAAACCAAGTTCAATCTTATTCATATCTATAAGATTATTAATAAGCCTTATCAATCTATAACAATTTTGTTTCATTACTTTTGAATATTTAGAAAACATTTCATAATCAGGAACCACGGACTTGGTATCATATTTACTTTCTAGTAATTGTAATGCACTGAAAATAATATTAAGTGGCGTTTTTAATTCATGCGACATAGAAGAAAACATTTCTGATTGATCCATATTGCATTTCCTAGATTCCTCTAACAATCTGTTTTGATCTAAAATACTACTTTCCATTTTTTTAGCATCTAATTTTAGATTTAATTTTTCATAGCCCATTTGTGAAATTGAATTGGCAATAATAAATACAGTTTCTACAGCCAATTTTAATTTTTGCTCTTCTATAACATTAATTTCGCTAAGTGCCTCTAAAAATCTATTTTCACTAGTAGTTGGTTCTTTTATTATATTTTTAAAATCTGAAGCTGATGGTTTCTTTATTAAAAATTGCCCACCCAATATAGTTCCTATATGCTCTCCATTTACTAAAATTGGAGCCGCAAAATCTATCAAACCAGCATGACACCTGCAGATGTATGGTTTAGCTGATTTTGCAGCACCTTCTCCACATTTTCGATGAGATGCTGAACATTTATTATTCCCCAATACCGAATTTTGAATAAAATTTGTGCAAAAATTTGTAAACCTACTAGGTTTTGTAACAGGATTACCATTTATATCTACAATAACACTTGCAATATCCATATTTTTTGAAAAGTTATCTTGAAGCTTCTGGAGTAATTCAACATCTAAAATATCTGTGATTTTTAATCGTGCTTTATTTATCATTTTCCCCCTCCTAAAACTTTTCGTATATAATCATAAATTATTTTTTGTTTTGCATAATATTCATTATTTCCTATATATTATAACATAATTGTTAATGAAATAACAAAATTGTAAATTAAACACTTATAAACCTTTTTACGAGATTAAAGTGTTGTTACAAAAGATGTATTAATTTCTATAAAAAATACACTTAGTGGAATAGATGATGCAACGTAGTAATAGTATACTGTGAAAGAATTTCTAAATAACTAATATAACATTCGTTTACACCAACACAAGTAAACCCATATCATTAGATGTGGGTTTACTATATTTAGATTGTATTAATCTGAGCTATAATATAAAACAAATTTTGCATAAATAAACACATAATTGTATGAATTTTAATTTTATAACTGTAATATAGAATTTATGGATATATTAATCAACTATGTGAATGAATTCATTAATATTTAGCCTAGATAATGAGAAGGCTAATAATGGTAATGAAAGGATAGTTTACATATCGTGGATAATTGCGGCAATTGATTTAATGTTTATTTATTGGGCTATTGAAGATAAAAGCAGCAGTGAATTGTCTTTTATGTTGGGAGCACTTGTGAATGCTACCAAAGAGGCTGGAAAGGTTGGATGCATGTTAATGAGGCTATTGACAAATATTACAATACTAATAAAAAATAATGTAATATTACTTTTTATTAGTAGCATTTTTGTTAACTGCACTATTAACACTATCTGGAGATATACCCATTATTGTAAACAACTCAGAAAATATCTTTTTTGAAGCTGGTACTGCTGTCTGGGCTGCATAATAGTTATCTGAGTTTGGTTCCTCTATAGTAACTATTAAGCTTACTTTTGGATTACTCGCAGGAGCCATGCCTGCAAATGATGATATGTATTTACCGGAGATATAGCCACCGCTGACGCTATCAACTTTATTAGCAGTTCCTGTCTTCCCACCTATATGATAACCGTCCATATAGGTTCCAGCGGCAGTTCCTTTTTTAACGACACTTTCCAAATATGTTCTTAATAAAGCTGATTTATCGCTGCTCATTATAGTTCTTTTGTTAAAATTACTATATTGATTATCCACAACTGTTTTACCGTTTATATTATGAGATATTTCTTTCATAACATGTGGTGTTATCAATGTACCTCCATTAGCAACTGCATTAAATGCCGCCATATACTGTATTTGGGTAACTGCAACGCCTTGTCCATATGACATCGTAGCAAGATCAAGTGGTGTAATACTTTTTAGATCTTTTATTAACCCAGTGCCTTCTCCAGGCAAGTCTATATTAGTTTTTTTACCAATTCCAGCGTCTTTTGCAAACTTATAAAGATTCTCTTTTCCAATCATTTGTCCAAGAGTTATAAACCCAACATTGTCGGAGTTTTTTAATATATCTGAAAAAGTTTCAACACCATACTTTTCTTTATTATCGTTGTACAATGTTTTATTGCCAATCTTAATACTACCATTGTTTGTAAAAAGATATTTATCAGTCACAGAATTATATTGGAGTCCAGCAGCGGCCATTATAACCTTGAAGATTGATCCTGGCTCAAATACATCGCTTACAGCTGTATTCCTCCATGTAGTCTCTGCTTGACTACTTGTATTACCCTTTGCATAAGGATCATTCAAATTATAGCCAGGCGAATTTGCCATTGCCAAAATCTCACCATTATTGGGATTCATAATTGTTATACTTACAGATTTCGCACCATTTTTTTCTAAAGTTTCCTTAGCGACTCTTTCAGCTAACTCTTGAATTTGTTCATTTATAGTTAAAGTCAAATTTTTCCCGTTTATAGGATTAACCGTCACAGCCTCGGTATAAGGCAATTCATTGCTATTTTTGTCCAGCTGAACCACTTTTACACCAGGGGTACCTGCTAAATAATTGTTATAGCTCAGCTCTACCCCATTAACACCAGAACCATTTAAATTAATATGCCCTAATACCTGAGAGAGAAAAGTATCATTTGGATATATTCTTTTAACATCACTTGAAATTATAATTCCTTTGTATTTCAAATTATTAAGAGAATCTATCACCTTTTGCTCAACCTGTCTTTTAAGCGATACGAATTGAAGTAATTTGCCTTCACTATTCTGGGTATTTAATATTTTTTCAACATCACTGTTTTTAACATTAAGAATCTTTGCCAATTTTTCAGCGGCTTGTCTTTCGGGTATTTTATTATCAACTAAATGCTTATTTAATACAGTTAAATCAGCATCTACCCTATAGACATTAATGCTTTGTGCCAATTGCAGTCCATTTCTGTCTAGAATTTCTCCTCTATAAGGAGCTATTGTTATACTTTTAGTTTGCTGCTGTACTGCTAGCATTTTGTAATTAGAGCCATGAATGCTCATTACATAAAATAATCTGCCTAATAAAGCACTAAATAATAAAGAAAATACTATAACTATACTAAAAATCCTTTTACATCGAGGCTTTCTTCTTTTCAATTTGTTCACCAACCTGCCTTGTATTTTAGTTTAAAAATATACATATTAAATCATTTTTTATTAATATATACTATATTATACTACATTACACACAAAAATAACTACATATTTTATTAGGGTAAAACAGTGATTTTTACTTATTAAAATTATTTAAGGTAAATATTTAATATCTGATATGTTATAATAAGGTATAGCATATTGAAGAGAGATAGATGGCTTTGAATTGTATAATGAAAATTAGGAGGAGATAATAATGGAAGTAATATCAAGTTTTCAAGTTAATCATATTAAATTATTAAGAGGATTTTATGAATCAAGGATAGATGGAGATATCATTACTTATGATCTTAGGATGAAAGAACCTAATAGGGAACAAGTTATGTCAACAGGTGCTTGTCATACTATTGAACATATAGGTGCCACATATTTAAGAAATCAAGATATAGCTAAAGATGTTATTTACTTTGGACCTATGGGTTGTAGAACAGGTTTCTATATGATCATGAGGAATATAGATAAGACAAAGGGTATTGAAGTAGTAAAAGATATGATGAAATTTGTAATAGCTTTTGAAGGAGAGATACCGGGAGCACAACCAGACCAGTGTGGTAATTATTCAGATATGGATCTAATAGGAGCAAAGAAAGATGTACAAGAATATCTTGATACTCTTCTTAATGCAACTTCTTTAAATGTAACTTATCCAGAAATAAAATCTTAACGTTACTTATGTATTTAGACAGTGCTAAAAATTTAATAGAATATCTAAATAAGAAAGATATACAAATTATATTGTGTATCTTTTTTATATTTTATAATGTAGTATATCCATTATCTTAAATACATTACAATAAAGGGGGAAATCTTATATGGGTTTTCAATTACCAAAGTTCGTACCGCCAGATTTTTCGCATAATGTTTTTGAGAACGCGCCAGATGTTAAAGTAGGAGAAGTTAAGAAAGATGGAGTTGCACCTATTGGCTTTTTAATAACTTCTATATTTCCTGAATATTTTAAAATTAAAGGACAATGGGTGCTGCCAACTCAAACATCTATAGAATGCACTGCAGTTGTTCGTGATAACAACACCGTAGAAATTGTGGAATTTAGAAATCTTAAAACTCACGACAAGGTTGTTTTAGGGAAAGTTAAAGATGGAAGCGAAGGTGTATATAAGCATACTAGTGGATTTGATAATTTACAAAGTATTGGAACCGGGAGATCTGTTGAATCTTCATTTTCAAGGGATTATAAAGAATTATATGAATTACTAGAATATGAAAAACAAAATAATGGATATATAGTTTGGGTTCTAGGTCCAGCTGTAGTTTTTGATTATGATACTAGAGCCGCTTTATCTGTACTTTGCTCCAATGGGTATGTTGATTCTCTTATGGCTGGGAATGCCATGGCAACTCATGATCTAGAGGGAGGATTACTAGGGACAGCCCTTGGTCAAAATATATATACTCAAGAATCTGCTCCAATGGGTCATTATAATCATTTAGATCTAATAAATGAGGCTAGACGCGCAGGCTCGATAGAAGCATTACTTGATGAAGGAAATATAAAAGATGGATTTATGAAAACTGCGATGGAGAAGAAAATACCTATAGTCCTTGCTGGGTCTATAAGGGATGACGGGCCGCTTCCACCGGTTTATCATGATGTATCTTGCGGACTTGATGCTATGAAAGAAGAAACCGATAAAGCAACAGTAATAATTTGTCTTGCTACTGTTCTTCATTCAGTTGCAACTGCAAATTTGACTTCATCTTATAGAGTTTGCGATGGAAAAGTAAGACCAATATATTTTTACTGCGTAGACATTTCTGAATATGCAGTTAATCAGGTATCAGTTGCCCGAGAATACATAGGTATTAAAACGATAGTTACTAATGTTCAAGATTTTGTAGTGAAAGTTCAAAAAAACTTATGTTAATATTGCACTAAAATACATTATCATATCAGTTAGGGGGAGAATTTAAATGACTTTTGAGTTGCCAAAGTTTACACCACCAGATTTCGGACATGAATTTTTTATTAAATCTCCGAACTGCAAAATCGAAAAAGTAATAAAAAAAGGGGTTGCCCATAGTGGGTATCATGCATTATCAATATATCCTGAGTATTTTAAAATAGAAGGTAATTGGGTACTTGCGAGTGGAAGCCGTATGGATAGCGTTGCAATTGTTACTCCAAGTGGTGGCATAGATATTGTAGAATTTAGAAATTTAAAAATTGGAGATAATGTTGTCGTAGGAAGATCTGAAGATGGAAGTGAAGGTATATATATGTATACTAATGGTTTTATTACTCAGAAGGGAGAGGCTGATACCTTTGCATTTAGAACCGGGAGATCAAGAGAAACAGCCTTTTCTAAAGATTACGATGAATTATATAAGATTATGCAATATGAAAAGGACCAATCAGGAAAAATAGTTTGGGTCTTAGGACCCTCAATTGCATTAGATTATGAATCAAGAGCTGCTTTTACCTCAATTGTTGAAAATGGTTATGCTCAAGCTGTTTTATCTGGAAATAACTTTGCTACCTATGATTTAGAAAAGGCAATGTTCAAAACAGTTTCAGGTCAGGAAACATTTGAGTCACGCGAAACTGCTCATTATAACTATATTGCAACTATAAATGAAGCTAGAAGAATAGGAACGCTTAAAGGATTGATAAATTCAGGGTTAGTTAAAGACGGTATATTAAAAGCTTGCCAGGAAAATGATGTTCCTGTAGTACTTGCCAGTAGTATAAGAGATAGATATACATTGCCAGATGTTTATGATAATGTGTATGAGTCTCAAGATGCTATGAGAAAGCACACTAGAAATGCAACTATGCTCATATGTTTATCATCAGTACTCCACACGATAGCAGCAGGAAATATGACTCCATCATACACTGTAAAAAATGGGGTTGTTAGACCAGTATATATATATTCTATTGATATACAAGAGTTCTCTGTTAACAAATTATCTGACAGAGGAACATTAGAAGTTAAAACATTGGTTACAAATGTCCAAGATTTTATAACAAATGTAGCGGAAGGATTAATAAAATAATATTTACAATTATATTTGCTTAAATGATGGGTATTAGAAGTATATATTTTTATATAAAAAGGAAGCTTTTGTAAGCTTCCTTTTTCATTATTTATTGATTTTCTCATTAAAATCCGAAACCACATCAAGCATGGTAACATTTTTTAGAACATTTTCCATTGATTCTTGCGCATTAAACAAGGTTACTTCAATAACAGATTGGATGTTTGCACCTATGGGACAATTTATATTTGGATTTTGATGAACTTGAAATAAACCACCAGTGTCCACTACATCTACCGCTTTGTATACTTCTAATAAATTTATATCTTCAATATGCTTAGTAAGATATGAACCTCCTGTTCCACGTTTCATATCAACAAGTCCTGCACTTTTAAGCATTCCAAGTATTCTTCTAATTACCACTGCGTTAGTATTCACACTGCCTGCAATCATATCTGAAGTTGGCAATGGATTTGGATAAATTGATAGAAGAGATAGTATGTGGACTGCTACAGTGAATCGACTACTTATTTTCATAACCAAACTCCTTTTTAGCAAAATTTAGCTTTTAAATGTTATTACATAAAGTTATTTCTTCAATAATTTATTCCCTTAATAGAATTTTATCAAGTTCTTCAAAACTGCTATAGCCTTGAGCGATGATTGTTCTTTTGTTTCCTTTTTCAAGAATAACTGTTGGAAAACTCTGTACCCCTAATTTTTGACCTTTTCTAAAGCATTCAAAAGTTTCTTCACTCAATTCTTGTGAAAGAAATATTTCTTCAAAGTCTCCTTTAGAAATACCAAAACTTTCGGCGATTTTAGTATAAACAGTAATATCATTCATATCTTGACCGTTTACGAAAAATGCTTCTTGCATTTTTTTTAGGAAATCAAAGGACATATCTCTATTTAATTTTTGAAAGAGAACCATTGCCTTTGCACCTGGCAAGCTATCTAGAACTCTATTACCGCCACCTAATACATTTTTATTAAAGGCTTTACCGAAGTGAACACTAGTTAAGGCCTCCACTCTAATGTTGTTAGTTTTTATATATTCACCTAAAGAAGTATCCATTTCTTTTACTTCATCACCGACCCACATACCTCCAGGTATTATTTCAAAGTCATATTTATCCTTATGTTTTTCATGGATTTTAGTAATAACATCACTAAAACCATAACACCATCCACACATTGTATCCATAACATAATATATTTTGTTTTTCATATATATAATCCTCCAATTTCTAATTTTAATTACTAAGTTATAAATTAATGATGTAATCACAATGATTACAATTACTGTTGTACTCATTGTAGTTACAACTGCAAAGAATGTCAATAATTTTTTTTATTCTTAATACAGTTTTATTTATAGGAGTCTATTATAAAACTTTATTTAATATAATATTTATAGATTTTTTGATAAGTTCTATGATAAGAAGCCTTCTGAAATTACATTACCCAGTAGTCTTTTTAAAACTCCAGAGAATACAATAATTAATTATTTCAGTCTTTTAAGGGAAGCAGCGAACTCAATAGAAGGGAAGGGAGCAGGCTGTGGAACACCTGGCAATGCTCAAATACCCTATCCAGTAGCATACAATTTTTTATCATCTAAATATAGAGATAAGTTAAATTATACTGAGTACCTTAAATCTTTTGAAAATATTATTCATATAAATCTAATAAAACTAAAAAAGGTTCCTGAATTAAATGAAAATTTAGATGAAATGAAATACTTTGCTGAGATTGAAACTATTAAAGGGACAGATGGTAGTGATTATAAGTTTATATTTTTTCAATTAACTAATGATACTGATATAGAGATAGCACAATATAAAAAGGATGAAAAGGGGAATTGGAATTTAATAAAGAGTGATCCTGGAAAATGTTTATAGAAAAATAGTTATACATAAAATATATTTTCTAAAGTAACCCCATATCATTGATCACAACAATAACTAATAAAATGCGAATGCTTTTTCTCATATCAGCACATGACCCCCTGTTTCCTTCTTTATATAAATTCAAATTTACAATAATATTGTACCCATTATTATCAGCTATTATAATACCCTTATTTGCTAAATAATAAAATACAGTTTTAATTGTGGAAGAGGGCCGTTAGATTGACTATTTTTAATATTCATTTGTATAATATTCTAATATATAATTATCTAATATTTGGCTTAATTTTAATACTGATGTATGACTTAGCCCTTTTAGTATGATAAGGTTTTCTAATTCTTCTCTTAAATTTTCTATAGTAAGCATGATATTACTCATTAACATCATTAACATCATTCCCTTCATAACTTATAATAACTTTTTATCAACTAATAGATTAATAATGATTGGACTAAAACAGAAATTTATTCTTATTTATAAATACGTTAGAGAAGTTAAATTTAAGGGGGGAAAACGGTAAAAAAACTAATAATATTTTAATTAACGTAAACGTAGAATTTAATAATTGACAGTTATTTACTTAATGTGTAATATATTTAATATAAATATATATTCTAATCAAATGTATATTAAAAAAATGTAAACGCTTTCAAGTTAACGTGAACAAAATAATAAGAGGGGGTAATCAAATGGTAAAAAAACCATTAACAAGTGATCAAGTAAAAAAAATTTCAAAACAACTAATGTTAGCTGTATTAGCATCATCTATGGTGATGACAACATGTTTAAGTGCCAGCGCTTCAACATATAATTTAAGTTCTGTATCATTAGAAAACACACAAAGTGTGGGAAATACAGTATCAATATTAGAAAGTAATGGGTGGTTGGAGTCAGCAAATGTTGAGTGGACTGAGGCTAAAGGTGCAACTGGGTATAATGTTTATTGTAAATTAGCAAGTGCTTCAGATTCTGAATATAAACAATTAGATAATCAATTAATTAGAAAATATTCATCATATTTTAGAGCAGATGTCTTAGGTCTTTCACAAGGCGATTATGTGATGAAAATAGTGCCTACTATAAATAATAAAGAAGCTAGTTTAGAACAAGTAATTACAAAAACTATTAAAGTAAAAGCAAATACAAGAGAAGGGTTTGCGTTTGCTTCTGGATCACCTATGGGTACAGGCTCAGGTGGATATAAAGATGATGGTACAGTAGCAAGTAATGCTCAAATTGTGTATATTACATCAAGTAATGTAAATAAAGTAACAGCAAATGTTATAACAAATATTAAGGGAACCGCAACACTGTGTACAGGCATTACTGATATTTTAGCAAAACGTCAAAAGGGTTATGATAAACGCCCACTTATTATTCGTATGGTAGGCGAAATTAAAGCTGATGATATTACTGGTCTTAATAGTACTGGATATTTACAATTAAAAGGGTGTTACAATGTAACATTCGAGGGCGTAGGGGAAGATGCTACCGCTTATGGATGGGGAGTTCTTATTAGAGATTCTCACAATGTAGAACTTAGAAATATGGGTGTCATGTTATTTCCAGATGATGGAATTTCACTTGATACAGGAAATGAAAACATTTGGGTCCATAATAATGATATTTTTTATGGGGCAGCTGGAAGTGATGCTGACCAAGTAAAGGGTGATGGCTCTTGTGATGTAAAAAAATCAACTTATGTTACAGTTGCATACAATCATTTTTATGATTCTGGTAAATGTTCACTTTGTGGTATGAGTGACACGGAAAATTTCTATGTAACTTATCATCATAATTGGTTCGATCACTCAGATTCAAGGCAACCACGTATTAGAGTTGGGACAATTCACATTTATAATAACTATTTTGATGGAAATTCAAAATATGGAGTTGGTGTTACAAAAGGCGCGTCAGCTTTTGTAGAAGATAACTATTTCAGAAATTGTAAATATCCAATGCTATCATCTCTACAAGGTTCTGATATTTCTGGTGGCAGTGTAGGGACTTTCTCAGGTGAAGAAGGAGGTATGATTAAGGCATATAATAATAAAGTAGAGGGAGCTACAAAACTTGTTTATTCTAAGGATGATGCAACTCAATTTGATGCATATTTAGCATCGGCAAGAAATGAACAAGTTCCAAGCACATATAAATCTGTAAGTGGAGGAAATACGTATAATAATTTTGATACAAGTTCATTAATGTATAAATATGTACCAGATGCACCACAAAATGTAGAAAGTAACGTCACTACTTATGCAGGAAGAGTAGATGGTGGAGATTTTAAGTGGAATTTCACAGATGCTGATGATGTAAAATCTGAAGTAAATACTGAATTAATGAGTAAAATTAAGAATTATAAATCTGAGTTAGTATCTGTTGGAGGAAATTCAGTAGGTGAAACAAGGTACTGGACAAAATAAGTAAAATAGAAAACTTATAAATAGTAGAGTTATTTACAGTAATAATTACAAAAAAGTATGGTAAATTAATAATTTATCATACTTTTTTGTTTTTAATTAATTTTGTTTTAATAAAAAAACTAAGTACCTCTGTTACTAAAGCTAAAACAGTTCCAACTATAATTATAAATAGATAACCTATAATACTGGTTAAGTCACCCCAACCAGGTGAAGTATTGACCATCACAATATAAAACATATAAATGATAGCTACTATGGTACAAAGGGTATAAATTATGAAGAAAATCCATTTACCTAAAAAACCACCTATGCATGGAATTAAACCAGAGACTACAGATATTATAAGCAAACCTAGTATTGGCCTAACTAATAGTTCACTTGCAAGCATGACTCTGGTTGTAAGTAAACTCAAAAATACTATTATTGTATAAAAAACAAAAATTATAATCCACTGCTTTGTTCCTTTTTTGTGTAAAATAACTACCCCTCCTTTAATTACAAAATAGGTTGTATATTATTTGCCATAACATGCATGCATACATATACTATAACATCAAACATTAAGGAGGGAGAATAATAAAAAATTTAGAAAATTAATTATAATATCTAGATTATATTAACGAAGACAAGCTAGGTATATTATTAGATATCTGTTATAATAGAAGCAAATATCTGAATATTTGAAAAAATTGGACGAAATTCAGCGTAATCATTAACTAATGAAAAACAAATTTAAGAATTTTACCAGAGCATAAAGTAACTATTCACATGATGAAGAGGAGGATTATTATGAAAATTCAATTCTATGGAGCAGCAAAAACTGTTACAGGTTCATGTCATATTTTACACATAAACGGAAAGACGGTTTTGCTTGATTGTGGTTTATATCAGGGCAAAGGTGAAAAAGTATTTGCAAATGAGACATTTGATTTTAATCCTAAAGAGGTAGATTATGTGATTTTATCACATGCCCATATAGATCATAGTGGAAGGATACCTCTACTTTATAAAATGGGATTTAAAGGAGAGATTTTATCAACGCAGGCGACAATGGATTTATGCAGTATTATGCTGCCTGATAGCGGGCACATTCATGAATCTGAGGTTGATTGGAAAAATAGAAAAAGAAAGCGTCAGGGATTAAAAACTTTAGAACCATTATATACATTTAAATTGGCAGAACTTTCTCTTTCACTTTTTAGAGCATTTCCCTACGATGAAATGATAGATGTTTTTGATGGGTTAAAAATAAGATTTAGAGATGCAGGCCATCTTTTGGGTTCAGCGATTGTTGAATTATATATGACTGAAAAGGATCAAGAAGAAGTAAAACTTGTATACAGTGGTGATTTAGGTAATTTAAATAAGTCAATTATAAAAGATCCAACCATTATTAATCATACTGATTACTTGATAATAGAGACCACATACGGCAACAGAGTTCATCCTGAGATTAAGGAAGATTTAAAGGCGTTATTAAAAATAATTAAGGAGACCTTTGCAAGAGGGGGGAATGTTATTATACCTTCATTTGCAGTAGGTAGGACTCAGGAAATATTATATGAATTAAATAAATATGTAGAAAATGAAGATTTGTTGGATATTAAAGTTTATATTGATAGTCCTTTAGCCATTCAAGCAACAAAGGTATTTGAGAGCCATAATGAGGATTATGACAATGAAGCAAAAGAACTTGTAATGAAGGGGGAGTATCCTTTTAGGTTTGATGGTTTGAGATTCTCAGTTTCTGCAAATGATTCAATGGAAATAAATAAAATTCAAAGCAATGTAATAGTTATCTCCGCAAGTGGCATGTGTGATGCAGGTAGAATAAAACATCATCTTAAATATAATTTGTGGAGAGAAGAATCATCAATTGTTTTTGTAGGGTATCAAGCAGAAGGAACCTTAGGACGGAATATAGTAGGTGGGGCAAAAACAGTTAAGATATTTGGAGAACAAATTGCTGTTAAAGCTCATATTTATAACTTAGAGGGATTATCAGGACACGCTGATAGAAATGGATTATTCAACTGGATAGAAGGGTTTATGGACAAACCAAAGGAAATTCTGCTTGTTCATGGAGATAAAGAAGCTCAGGATAGCTTTAAACAGTTATTGGATTCTAAGGGTTACAGCGCAAGAATTGTTGAAAGTGGAGAGGAATTTTATATAAACGAAAAAGCTAATAAAGTTAGCAAAATTGAAAAAACTTATGGAACTGATAAAGCTTATAAAACTTATAAAGCTGATGAAAATTTAAGAAAAAAATTGATAAAAGATATTAAAGCAATAAATAATATCGAAGGGCTAAAAAAGGTAGATTTACTTGATATTATAAAAGATATTATTTATGATGAAAAGGAATCTGACAATATTTTAAAATGAAAAATCATACTATAAAAAAGTAGTAAATATAAGGGGAGAAGCGACTTAATAGGGTCGCTTTTTAAGTGTGCCCGGCATGGGCGTTTACTCGTCGGTGAAAGTCCGATACGGGGGCTGATAGTGCCAACCGTTAGCTTAAGACAAGGGTGTCCACCGTGAGGTGGAATCTAAAGGAAGTCGGCGGCAAAACTCTGGTCTGACGAACAGAAACTACATATAAGGCATATGCTTGTGGGTAAGTTTGCTTAACAAAACGAAGCCCTAACTATCCGAAACAGGCGGTGTAAATGTAGCAGATATTTGGAGGGAAAGTAGACGTTCTTACCCGGGGAGATCTGATAGGTAAGTTATGGATATGAATTTAGAGATAACAAACCATACAGTGATGTATGTCTGAACTATCAGAAGTCAGCAGATGTCATAGTACCATGCTAAACGCGTTAGCGTGGGAAGGACGGAACAATAGGAGGTTTTGAAATTTTGAAAGATACGAAGAAATATGATAAAAGCAGACAACTTCATAAAGAAGGCTCTCTACGAGAGAATAGAGTGGAACTCAAAGGTAACGTAGAAGTGCATAGTATTTCTTCTATATCAGAAGAAGGAAGAAACGGTGTAAATAGATACGGTAATGATTTGCTCGAGCAAATATTATCGAGAGATAATATGAATAAAGCATATAAAAGAGTAAAGGCCAATAAAGGAAGTCATGGTATTGATGGTTTGACAGTAGATGAACTTTTACATCACCTGAAAGAGCATGGACAAGAACTAAGGCAATTATTACTGGAAAATAGATATAGACCTCAAGCAGTAAGAAGGGTAGAAATACCCAAACCTGATGGGGGAATTAGACTACTTGGAATACCTACTGTAGTAGATAGAGTTGTTCAACAAGCGATTTCACAAGTTCTAATCCCAATATATGAAAAGAAATTTTCAGATAATAGTTATGGTTTTAGGCCTTTAAGAAGTGCAAAGCAAGCTGTTGAAAAATGCAGGGGATATATCAATGCTGGACATACATGGACAGTAAATATAGACCTTTCAAAATACTTTGATACGATAAATCATGATAAATTAATTAGGATACTATCGGAAGATATTAAAGATAGTAGAGTAATTTCTCTGATACGAAAGTATCTACAAAGTGGAGTTATGATAAATGGGGTATTTATGAATACTGGAGAAGGAGCACCTCAAGGTGGACCCTTGTCCCCATTATTAAGTAACATAATGTTAAATGAACTTGATGTAGAACTAACAAAGCGAGGACTAAACTTTTGTAGATATGCTGATGATGGTGTGCCACGAAAGCGTGGTAAGCAACTCGTAAGAGTTGCTTAATATTGCTGTGCTATACAGATGATGGAGGAAGGCCCTCCGAAATCGCCATGCAGGTGGAGATTTCAAACTACCTTAAGGTGCTATAATCAAAAGTTATGGTATTGAGCGTTAAGGAAAAGGCAGAGTTAAATCTGTCAAGTATGTACTAAAGAGATGAACGAGCATGTGAACCACTTACGGAAATGTCGAAAGCGTAGAGATTTCATCAGAACCAGAGGGTAGTCGTTAATCTGGGATAAGTCTAGAGGAAACCTGTTTACTGTCTAGGCGGTGGACGGCATAGAGGTGGCATGAATTTAGTACAGGCATTTGTACGGAACGTGGGAACCTACGGCTTGATGTTAAGAGAGTATTTCAAGCAGAAGAACTGTGAGAAAAGAGTATCAATGCAAGCATAGGGGCAGATTGAGTCGTAGTAGTGAAGAAATTTCTGTAATGGAAGTGGAGCGAAGGACTTCGAGTTATTCAGTTTCAGAAATAGGTCAACTTTGAAAGGAGGAGGAGCTTATGATGGAAACAAAGCCGTTTAATATTTCTAAAAGAGCTGTAGTTACAGCTTACGAAAAGGTTAAAGCAAACAAGGGAACATATGGAGTTGATGGACAGTCAATTGAAGATTTTGAGAAGAATTTGAAAAATAATCTATATAAAATCTGGAATAGGATGTCGTCAGGAAGTTATTTTCCTCAACCTGTAAAAGCAGTTGCAATTCCGAAGAAAAGTGGAGGAACTAGATTACTAGGGATACCAACTGTTGAAGATAGAATTGCACAAATGCTAGTTAAACTATACTTTGAACCAGAAGTAGAGCCCATGTTTTATGAAGATTCCTACGGATATAGACCTAATAAATCTGCAATACAAGCAATTGATGTTACAAGAAAAAGGTGTTGGAGGAAGGATTGGGTCCTTGAATTTGATATAAAGGGACTATTTGATAATATCAAACATGACATTTTAATTAAAATGGTAAAGAAACACACAAATGAAGAATGGATTATTCTATATATTCAAAGGTGGTTAACTGCACCATTTCAAATGGAAAATAGAGAACTAGTGCCAAGAATTTCAGGAACTCCGCAAGGGGGTGTCATAAGTCCAGTACTTGCGAATCTGTTTTTACATTATGTGTTTGATGATTTTATAACAAAAGAATTCAAAACAATTCCGTGGGCTAGATACGCAGATGATGGAGTAGCACACTGTGTATCCCTAAAACAGGCTAAATATCTACAAAAACGGTTGCAAGAAAGGTTCGAAGAATACGGATTGCAACTGAACCTTGATAAAACAAAGATTGTATACTGTAAAGATGATGATAGAAACGGAGATTATCCAAATATATCATTTGATTTTCTAGGGTATACATTTAAGCCTAGAGGCGCAAAAAGTAAATATGGAAAGTATTTTACAAGTTTCTTACCAGCGATAGCAGATAATGCAAAGAAAAGAATTAGGAAAGAGGTAAGAAGTTGGAGGGTACAGTTGAAGGTAGATAAAGACTTGTGGGATATATCAAGTATGTTTAATAAAAAGATACAGGGGTGGATTAATTATTATACACATTTCTATAAAACGGAAATGTATGCAGTATTAAGATATATCAATAATGCTTTAGTAAAATGGGTTCGAAGAAAGTATAAGAAACGAAAACACAGACGAAGAGCAGAATATTGGTTAGGGAGTATTGCAAAAAGAGATAGAAATTTGTTTGCACATTGGAAAATGGGAATATTACCAACAGCCGAATGATGGGAGCCGTATGAGCTGAGAGGTTCACGTACGGTTCTGAGAGAAACTAAGGGTGAAGTTCCCTTGGTTTACTTACTCAAATATATATGTTAAAAGTGAGAAATCAGCAAATAGAGTAATGAATAGTATCTCAAGATTTATTGAGGAAAAGTTAAAGCTTAAAGTGAATAAAGAAAAGAGTACAGTAGATAGACCTTGGAAACTTAAATTTTTAGGATTTTCGTTTTACCGAACAAAAGGTGAATATAGAATGAGAGTTCCTCAAAAACCTATAGATAAATTCAGAGCAAAGCTAAAGGAATTAACTTCAAGAAGTAATGCGATGAGCATGGAATATAGATTTAGAAAACTCAAGCAGGTAATAGTAGGATGGGTAAACTATTTTGCTATTGCAGATATTAAAACTATTCTTAAAACACTTGATGAATGGTTAAGACGAAGGATTAGAATGTGTTTTTGGAAACAGTGGAAGAAAATTAAAACAAAGCATGAAAACCTTATTAAATTAGGTTTAACAAGCAATAAAGCTTGGCAGTATGCAAACACAAGAAAAAGCTATTGGAGAACATCCAACAGCCCAATATTAGCCAAAACAATAACTAATAAATACCTTAAAAAGATAGGTTTAGCCTCCATGTCTGAAATATATTTATTAAAACATTAATTTCTATTGAACCGCCGTGTACCGAACGGTACGCACGGTGGTGTGAGAGGACGCTAAATAAACTAATTATTTAGCTCCTACTCGATTGTGGGGAATAATTAAGGAATTATACACCTATGATATAATCATTAGTTGAATAAATGTGTTATTATTTTAATATATTACTTAAATAATGGGGCAATTTACTAAATAAAGAGGATTTAAAATGAAAACAGCATTAAAAGAAAGAAAGGATGTAGATAAGTCACTTACTTGGGATTTATCTTCACTATACTTAGCGGAGAAGCAATATGATTTAGCGTTGCAAGGGTTAGAGGAACTTACTCTAGCAATAGAAAGAAATTATAAACATAAACTGAATAACGCTAGTATTATAAATGATTGTTTGGATAAAATGAGGGTTGTTATGGAAAGTGAGGATCTTGTAGAGAATTATGCAAGTCTTAAAGTTTCTACAGATCAATCAAACGAGGAAAATCAAGCTAGATATATGAAGTCTATTAACATATTAGCTGATTTAGAAAACAGACTAAGTTTTGTAGAAAGTGAAATTAATGAAGTAGATGATAAAATAATAGATCAAGCAATTGAAGAATCAAAAGAAAATAGAAATTATTTAAGCAAGATAAAAAGATTTAAAAAACATTCATTACACCCAGAAGTTGAAATGGTGTTATCTGCTTTATCAGGGACATTAGATTCTGCTTATTCCACATATGATACAACTAAACTAAGTGATATGGATTTTAAAAATTTTATTGTAGATGGCACTGAATATCCTCTTAGCTTTGTATTGTTTGAGGATGAATGGGAGTATGAGACTGATACTAAAATTAGAAGAGCGGCTTTTAAAGCATTTTCTTCAAAACTAGGAGAATATAAAAATACAGTAGCAGCGCTTTATCAAACTCATGTTCAAAAAGAAAAAACATTAGCTACTCTTAGAGGATTTGATTCTGTTATAGATAGTTTATTATTTCCTCAACAGGTAGAGAGAGAATTATATGATAGACAAATAGATATAATTATGGAAAAGTTAGCACCGCATATGAGGAAATATGCAAAATCGTTACAAAAAATTCATAAAATTGATGAAATGACATTTGCAGATTTAAAGCTTGAGGTGGACCCAAGCTATGAGCCAACAATATCTGTGGAGGAATCAAAGAAATATGTTGAGGGAGCATTATCAGTATTAGGTGAAGATTATGTAGAAATGGTAAAGAAAGCTTATGATGAAAAATGGATTGACTTTGCTAAAAACAAAGGAAAATCAACAGGTGGATTTTGTGCTACTCCTTATGGTAGTCATCCTCTAATTTTACTATCTTGGTCTGAGAAAATGAAAGAAGTATTTGTACTTGCTCATGAATTAGGTCATGCAGGTCATTTCACGTTAATTAATAAAAATCAAAATATTTTTAATGCGCAGCCCTCATTATATTTTATTGAAGCGCCATCCACTATGAATGAAATGCTTATGTCAAATTATCTTATGAAAACAAATGAGGAACCTAGATTTAAGAGATGGGTTTTATCTTCTATGATTAGCCGTACTTACTACCATAACTTTGTAACCCATTTATTAGAGGCAGCGTATCAAAGAGAAGTTTATAAAATAATAGATGCAGGTGGAAGTGTGCAAGCCACAAATCTTAATGAAATAAAAAAAGGAGTTCTTAAAAAATTCTGGGGAGACTGCGTGAAAATTGTGGATGGCGCAGAGCTTACCTGGATGAGACAGCCACATTATTATATGGGACTTTATCCATATACATATAGTGCTGGACTTACTATAGCTACGCAGGTAAGTAACAGAATTTTAAAAGAGGGGCAGCCAGCTGTAGATGACTGGAGAAAAGTATTAAAAGCAGGAGGAACTAAATCTCCCATAGAACTTGCTAAAATGGCAGGAGTAGATATAACAACTGACAAACCTCTATTAGATACTATAGAATATATAGGAAATATAATTGATGAAATAATAAAACTTACACAAGATATGGAGTGATAGAAGAAGAAATTTTAAAGGCGACCTACCAGGGTCGCTTTTCAAGGTTAAACCTATGATATAATAATCTGGGGGTGAGGTATGAATGATTACAATATTATCGCCAGCGAAAACTTTGAGAATGGATAAAGCAGTTAATACTAGTTTATGTACTAATCCTATATTTATTAGGGAAGCAAGTAGCTTAATTAAGGAACTTATAAAATATTCCCCGGAAGACTTGGAAGGATTAATGAAAGTAAATAGTAAACTTGCAGAGCAAAATTTTATGAGACATATTACCTGGGAAAAAGAACATAATTTATCAAATGGTAAACAAGCATTACTTGCTTATGATGGAGCGGTATTTAAAGGATTAAATGCAGACGATTTAAATGAGCGGCAGTTAGCATTTGCTAATGAACATTTAATAATATTATCTGGTTTATATGGTGCACTTAGACCACTTGACTTAATACAACCTTACAGGTTAGAGATGGGAACTAAGCTTAAAAACAAAAGAGGTAATAACTTATATGATTTTTGGGGAAATAAGATTACTACATATATTAAAAAAGAATTATTGATAAAAAATGATAACACACTTATAAATTTAGCTTCAAAGGAGTATTCCTCAATTATAGATATGAGCAAAATAAATGCAAAGGTTATAACACCTGTGTTTAAGGATTATAAAAATGGAACGCATAAGGGTATAACTATTTACACAAAACGGGCAAGAGGACTTATGAGCCGGTTTATTATTGAAAATCATATTAGTTTGCCAAGTGATTTGAAAAAATTTAATGAAGAGGGATATAGGTATAATGAATATCTATCTTCAAATGTGGAATTCATATTTACAAGATAAATGTACTCATTATAGTAAAGTAACAATCTATCATCAAGTGTAGTAAAAGTTTTGTCAATGTATGGGACTAAAGATGGGTTTGTTGGGAAGGATAATATTTATGCTTATTCAAGGGAGAAAAAAATAACTAAGGATATTATTACAATAATAACAGTTGATAGGGGTGATACCATGAAAAACATAATAGAAGTTAAGAATTTCGTAAAGAAGTATGATAAATTTACAGCAGTAGACAATGTATCATTTGAGGTAGAGGAAGGAAGTATATTTGCATTTTTAGGCCCAAATGGAGCAGGTAAAAGCACAACTATTAATACACTTTGTACCATATTCGATAAGACATCTGGAACCTTAACCATTGATGGAAAAGATGTTTCGCATGAAAAGGATGCGGTTAGAGGTGTTATTGGGGTAGTTTTTCAGGAATCAACATTGGATAATAAAATGACAGTTCTTGAAAATTTACTTATGCATTGTCATTTTTATGCTATTCCCAAAAGTGAAGTTACAGAGCGTATCCAATTTGTTTTAAAGCTAGTGGATTTATTGGATTGGAAAAAAGCAATGGTAAGTAGTTTGTCTGGTGGGATGAAACGGCGTGTGGAAATAGCAAGATCGCTGCTGCACTACCCAAAAGTATTATTCTTAGATGAGCCAACTACAGGTCTTGACCCTCAAACGAGGGCTCATATGTGGGAATATATTGTAAAGCTTCAAAAGGAAAAGAATATTACCATCTTTTTAACAACACATTATATGGAGGAAGCTGAGATTTGTAGCAAAGTTGCAATTATGGATGGTGGTAAAATCGTTGCAATGGACACACCATATCGTTTAAAACAGCAATATACAAAAGATATGGCAAATATTTCGACTAAGAATGAGCAAGGTCTAGAGGAAGTATTAGATAATGCAGGGTTTAAATACATGAAAAAAATCAATCATTATTCAATTGAAGTTGATAGTATACCAAAACTTTTGGATATACTAAGTGAGCAGAAAGATCAGATAACAGATTTGGAAGTTAAAAAAGGTACATTAAATGATGTATTTTTAGAAATTACCGGAAAAGATATAAGAAAGTGAGGAATTTATGGATATTATAGTAGCTTTATGGTTTAGAAATATTAAAATTTTTACTCGTAATCGTGTTCAGCTTGTTTTTACAATTATTATGCCATTCTTCTTTTTATATGTGTTTAGTGCTATATTTAAAAATGATAGTATTCAAAATCCAGTAAACTACATGCTAGCAGGTATTGTGATAACCACGGTCTTCCAAACGTCACTTACCATCGCCACTAGTACAATTGAAGATATTGTTTCAGGATTTATGAAGGAAGTGTTAGTAAGTCCAGTTAAACGAATTCAGATTGCCGCAGGTCAGCTATTATCAGCAGCCACAATAGCAACTATGCAGGGAATTATTATTCTATTCATTGGTTATTTTATAGGACTTAAATTCACATCAATTATAACACCGTTTGCGGTAATTGGCGTGATGATTGTGGTTGGACTTGTGTTTTCCGGATTAGGATTGTTTTTAGCGACGTTGGTTAAGGATTCGCAAACATTCCAAATCGTGGTGACTGCAATTACAATGCCGCTCACGTTTCTTTGTGGTGCATATATTCCGCTTTCATTGTTACCAAAAGTATTGCAATATGTTGCATATTTCAATCCAATGACATATACAACAGCGTTTTTTAGAACTATTATATTGGAAAAGACGAATTTAACAACTCAGCAATTGATAGCAGAGCAGCTTGCTTTTAAAATAGGTGATTTTGTAATTACACCAATTATCAGCATGGTGATTGTACTGATTTTTGGATTGATATTTTTATTATTATCAACTTTTGTTTTCTCAAGGGTGGATTTTTCGAAAATTAATCGCTCAAAAAGTAAAGAGGCTGATATATTTAGTTAGTAGTAATATACCTACATTGGTGTCTGTTGTAAGGGATACGTTTGTATGAATCAAGCCTTATAGTATGATAAAAGACTAGCTAGGTATATCATAATATATCTGTTATAATAGGAATAAATATTTGAATATTTCGAAGAATTAGACGAAATTCAAATCAAACTTTTATTATTTAAAATAAAAAATGATACTATAAAAAAGTAGAAATAAGATTTTGTTAAGGATGTGGGTTAAATGAGTAAATTAGAAAAAATAATTGAGTATAATGAAAATTTTGTAAAAAATAAAGATTATGAGAAATATATAACAACTAAAATTCCGAAAAAGAAAATGGTTATATTAACCTGCATGGATACTAGATTAACAGAATTATTACCAAAGGCTATGAATATAAAAAATGGTGATGCAAAAATTATAAAGGATGCGGGAGCAACCGTTATGCATCAGTTTGGTGGTGTAATGAGAAGTATATTAGTTGCAGTATATGAATTTAAAGCGGAAGATATTTTTGTAGTAGGGCATCATGGTTGTGGAATGAGTAATTTAGATACAACAGAAGTTGTTAATAAAATGATGGATATGGGAATAAAAAAAGAAACATTGTTAACATTATACAATGCAGGGATTGATGTTAAGCGTTGGCTTCATGGATTTGAATCAGTTGAAGGCTCTATAAAAGAAAGTGTAAGTAGGATAAAAAGTCATCCCCTACTTCCAGAAAACATAAAGGTACATGGACTTATTATGAATCCAGAAACAGGAGAAATAGAAGTTGTGATAAATGGTGATCAATAGGTACAAAACAAGAATAGGATGTGAAATTTGTGGATAGTGAAAAGCAACAATTAAGTGTTGAAGTGGCAAGATTATATTATCAGTCAGATTATAGCCAACAACAGATTGCGCTGCAACTTGGAATATCAAGACCGACTATATCTAGACTTCTTCAATATGCCAAAATAAAAGGTTATGTAAAAATTAGTATTATTGATCCATTTGATGATTTAGATAAATTAGCCTATGAATTAAAAGAAAAATATGAATTAAATGATGTTCATGTTGTTTTCTCACCTAGGGATGATTATGTTTCTAGCAGAGAATATATTAGTAAAGAAGCAGCAGAATATTTACAAGGAACCATAAAGAATGGAGATATTATTGGGGTAAGTTGGGGAACAACAATGTATGAGGTTGCAAAAAGACTTATGCCACAAAGTGTTAAAGGCATAGAAGTAGTTCAGCTAAAAGGTGGAATTAGTCATTCAGATGTAAATACATACGCCTCAGAAACAATTGCTCTTTTTGCTGAAGCGTTTAAGACAGTTCCAAGATACTTACCTCTTCCTGTAATTTTTGATAATGCCATCGTGAAACAAATGGTAGAAGAGGATCGTCATATAAAAAGTACTATGGAAATGGGGATTCAAGCTAATGTAGCTATCTTTACCGTTGGTACTGTTCGTGATGGGGCTTTACTTTTTCGTTTAGGTTATTTAAATGAAAAAGAGAAAAAGATTTTAATGGAAAAGAGTGTAGGAGATATTTGTTCACGTTTTTTTGATGAGAATGGTGAAATATGTGATGAACAAATTAACAATCGTACCATAGGGATATCTATAGATGAGCTTAAACAAAAGGAGAAATCTATTTTAGTTGCAGGTGGTAAACTGAAATTGAAAGCTATAAAAGGAGCATTAAAAGCTAAAAGTGCCAATATACTAATTACAGATCAATATACTGCAAAGAGACTTTTAGAATAATATTTGAACATAATTTCATGTATAGCTTTACAAAGTTTCAAAAAAGCCTTATTATAAAATTATAATAAGGCTTAAAAAGGAGGGTTATAATTAATATGGAATATGAAAAATTAGTTTCACAGGCTTTACAGGCAAGAAAAAATGCATATGCTCCTTATTCTAATTTTAAAGTTGGTGCAGCTGTACTAACTAATGACGGAAAGATATTTACAGGGTGTAATATTGAAAATGCATCATATGGTGCTACTAATTGTGCGGAAAGAACAGCTATATTTAAAGCCGTTTCTGAAGGTTATACAACTATTAAAGCAATTGCTATAGTAGGAGTACAAAATGACTATACTTATCCTTGTGGTATTTGTAGACAAGTAATAGCTGAATTTGCAACAGACGATACTAAAATAATTTTAGGTAAAAATGATACTGAATATTTAGTTAAAACATTAGATGAAATATTACCAGGAGCTTTTACTAAGAAAGATTTAGGCAAGTAAGAAAATATTCTGTTGGCGTATAACACAAATAATCAAACTTAAAAGCATATTTATATAATTGTTTTACTTTAAACAATTATATAAAATATGCTTTTTGTTTTCAAAATTTATTTGTACGATTTAATAACTATTTTATCCTTAATATAGAATTTTAAAATAGTCAAAATCTAATTATAAAATATCTTGAAAAATATAGTGAACAAAATTTCAAATTAGTCTTTACAAATGTTCAAATAAGATTTATTATAAAAGTATAATAAAGAAAAAAAGGAGATTTACAATGAATATTGCTACAATTATTGATCATACTGAACTTAAACCAGATGCAACTAAGGAACAAATATTACAATTAATAAAAGAGGCAAAAACAAACAAATTTGCATCCGTTTGTGTAAATCCAAAATGGACTAAAGAGGCAAGTCTAGGATTAAAAGATAGTGGAGTAAGTGTATGTGTTGTTATAGGATTTCCACTTGGTGCAAACACAACTGAAACAAAAGCATTTGAAGCAAGTGACGCAATTAAAAATGGAGCAACAGAAGTCGATATGGTTATTAGCGTTGGTGAACTGAAGGATAAAAACTATACATACGTTGAGGACGATATTAAGGCTGTTGTTGAAGCAGCAAAAGGAAAAGCACTTGTAAAAGTTATTATTGAAACTTGTCTTTTAACAAAAGATGAAAAAATAAAAGCTTGTGAGCTCGCTAAAAAAGCAGGAGCGGATTTTGTAAAAACATCAACAGGATTTTCAAAAGGTGGAGCAACGGTGGAAGATGTTAAATTAATGCGTGAAACAGTAGGGACAGAAATGGGTGTAAAAGCTTCAGGTGGTATTCATACCAAAGAAGAGGCTACACAAATGATTAATGCTGGTGCAAATCGTATTGGAACAAGCTCAGGTATTTCTATTATTTCATAAAAAATGAAAAGGAAATTAACAATAATAACATTACTTATTGTTAATTTCTAAAATAATTTGCCTTTTGTGTAAACGTTATATAAATTATGTAAATATTTAGGGGGAATCAAAATGAAATATATTATTGGAATTATAGGTTTAATTGTTGTCTTAGGCCTTGCATGGATTACTAGTGCTGATAAAAAAAAGGTAAAATACCGACCTATCGTTGTAATGGTTATTTTACAATTCATACTTGGATTTATATTGCTAAATACTGGTGTTGGTAATTTTTTAGTAGGTGGAGTAGCAAGTGGGTTCAGTTTATTGCTTAAATGTGCTGCTGAAGGCGTAAATTTTGTATTTGGTGGATTAGTAAATGATAACCAATTTACATTTTTTATAGGTGTTCTTTTGCCAATAGTATTTATTTCTGCTCTAATTGGAATTCTACAGTACTGGAAGGTATTACCGTTTGTAATTAAATATATCGGATTAGGTTTAAGCAAAATTAATGGTATGGGTAAGCTCGAATCATATAATGGAGTAGCTGCTGCTATTCTTGGTCAATCAGAAGTGTTTATATCAGTTAAAAAAGAACTAGATCTATTACCAGAGCATCGTCTTTATACCCTTTGTGCGTCAGCTATGTCAACAGTGTCTATGTCAATAGTTGGTTCTTATATGGTTCTTTTAAAACCTAGATATGTTGTAACAGCACTTATTTTAAACTTATTTGGTGGATTTATCATATGTTCAATTATAAATCCATATACAGTAACAGCAGAGGAAGATATATTAGTAGTTAAAGAAGAAAAAAAGCAATCTTTCTTTGAAATGCTTGGTGAATATATTATGGATGGATTCAAAGTAGCCATCATAGTTGGAGCAATGCTTATTGGATTCGTAGCCATAATTGCTATGATTAATATGGCCTTCAAAGGTGTTTTTGGTATTTCTTTTCAAAATATATTGGGATATGTATTTTCACCATTTGCTATTTTAATGGGGGTGCCTTTTAAGGAGGCAGTACCTGCTGCAAGCATAATGGCAACAAAATTAGTATCAAATGAATTTGTTGCAATGACTAGTTTAGCAAGTATACATTTAACCGCAAGAACAACGGCTATTGTTTCTGTATTTTTAGTTTCTTTTGCAAACTTTTCATCCATTGGAATTATTGCAGGGGCAGTAAAAGGACTTAATGAAAAACAAGGTAATGTCGTTGCTAGATTTGGTTTAAAACTATTATTTGGTGCAACATTAGTTAGTGTATTAACAGCAACTGTTGTTGGTTTAATTATATAAGACAAAAGAAAGAAGGGGTTAAAATGGAAAAATTTAAAAGGATTCATATTATAGTGATGGATTCAGTCGGTATTGGTGAATCACCAGATTCAAAGGATTTTGATGATTTCAATGTTAATACATTAGCTCATATTGCGCAGAAGAAAAATGGACTTAATTTGCCCAATATGGAAGCCTTGGGATTATCAAACATTTATGAAATAAAAGGCGTAGAAAAAGCAATTCATCCAAAAGCTTATTATACAAAAATGCAAGAAGCCTCTTGTGGGAAAGATACAATGACAGGTCACTGGGAAATGATGGGATTATTTATCGATAAACCGTTTCGTGTTTTTCTAGATGGTTTTCCAAAGGAATTAATTGAAAAAATTGAGACTTTTTCTGGTAGAAAAATTATAGGAAATAGACCTGCTAGTGGAACAGAAATCATAAAAGAACTTGGTGAAAGGCAGCTTAAAACAGGAGAGTTAATAGTATATACATCGGGAGATTCTGTGCTACAAATTGCTGCAAATGAAGAAATTATACCCTTAGATGAATTATATAAAATTTGCGATTATTGTCGCAAAATAACACTAGATAATCCATATAAGTTAGGAAGGATTATTGCTAGGCCATTTGTTGGTAAAACTGCAGATACTTTTAAGAGAACTTCTAATCGTCATGATTATGCGTTAAAACCTTTTGATAAAACAGTAATGAATTATTTGAAAGATGATAATCTAGACTCTATTGCAATTGGAAAAATTTCAGATATATTTCTTGGAGAAGGAGTTACAAAAGCAATTAGAACTACATCTAACATGGATGGTATGGATAAATTAATAACATTATTAGATGAGGAATTTCATGGCATTAGTTTCCTTAATCTAGTGGATTTTGATGCAGTTTATGGACATCGTCGTGATCCAACAGGTTATGGTGATGCATTAGAAGCTTTTGATAAAAGGTTACCAGAAGTCTTCGAAAAATTACAAGAGGATGACTTATTATTAATTACAGCAGATCATGGAAATGATCCAACTTATCGAGGAACAGATCATACAAGGGAATATGTCCCACTACTTGCTTATTCAAAACGGTTCAAGGAAGGTAAAGATTTAGGAGTACGCAAAACATTTGCTGATATAGGGGCAACTGTTGCTTATAATTTTAATGTTAAGATTCCAAAATATGGCGAAAGCTTTTTAGAAAAATTAAAATAAAAGGGTGGTAATAAAAATGAGAATGGTAGATGTAATTTCAAAAAAACGTGATGGTAAAGAATTAACAACAAAAGAAATCAATTTTTTTATAGAAGGTTATACTAAAGGAGACATCCCTGATTACCAAGCAAGTTCGCTTGCAATGGCTATTTATTTTCAAGACATGAATGATCGTGAGAGAGCAGATTTGACTATGGCTATGGTTAATTCTGGCGAAACTATTGATTTATCAAAAATCGAAGGTATAAAAGTAGATAAACACTCAACAGGTGGTGTAGGCGATACAACAACGCTAGTACTCGCACCGCTAGTTGCTGCTTTGGATATACCAGTTGCTAAAATGTCTGGACGAGGACTTGGACATACTGGCGGAACAATTGATAAATTAGAATCTATTAGTGGTTTCCATGTAGAAATTACAAATGATAAATTTATTGAATTAGTTAACCGTGACAAAGTTGCTGTTATTGGTCAAACAGGTAACTTAACTCCTGCAGACAAGAAATTATACGCACTTCGTGACGTAACTGGGACTGTTAACTCAATTCCATTAATAGCTAGTTCTATTATGAGTAAAAAAATTGCATCAGGAGCTAATGCAATAGTTCTAGATGTTAAAACAGGCGCAGGGGCTTTCATGAAAACGGATAAAGATGCAGAAAATTTAGCTCATGCAATGGTTCAAATTGGTAATAATGTAGGAAGAAATACCATGGCAATAATATCCGACATGTCACAACCTTTAGGATTTGCAATTGGTAATGCACTTGAGGTAAAAGAAGCCATTGATACATTAAAAGGAGAAGGTCCTGAAGATCTTACAGAACTTGTCCTAACACTTGGAAGTCAGATGGTAGTGCTTGCTAAAAAAGCAAAAACATTAGAAGAAGCAAGAAAAATGCTTCTTGAAGTAATAAAAAATGGTAAAGCAATAGACAAATTTAAAGTATTTGTTAAAAATCAAGGTGGAGATGAATCAGTTGTAGATAACCCAGAAAAATTACCACAAGCTAAATATAAAATTGATGTCCCTGCTTTAACTAGTGGTTTTATATCTAATATGGTAGCTGATGAGATTGGTATTGCAGCAATGTTACTTGGTGCAGGAAGAGCAACAAAAGAGGATAAAATTGATTTAGCAGTAGGCCTTATGCTACGCAAAAAAGTTGGCGACAAGGTAGAAAAGGGTGAACCTATCTTAACTATATATTCAAATCGTGAAAATGTAGAAGATGTAAAAGCAAAAATATATGAAAATATCTCTATTAGTGATCATGCAACTAAGCCAACATTAATCCATGAAATTATTACTAAGTAGTGGGTGGAAAGGGAAAGTGTATAGATGCTTTAAATTCTAGCGCTATAAGTATTGGGTTACTATCCGGGGTCTGGATCATACTAAGTACTAAACTTGGACTTATGGCCTGGGTTGGTTTTATGGGATGTACTAGTTATTATGCTGCTGGAAACCGGTTTGTAAAAGGCTGGAAGAAATCAGTGATATGTAATATATCTGGAATTATTTGGGCGATGATTGCTATTCAGTTTTCAAATATGATTCCTATACCAGAACCAGTAGCTGTTATGACTACCATTATTTCATTTTTTATAATTGCGCAAGCTAAAATTCCATTTTTAGCATTTATTCCTGGAACTTTTGTAGGGTGTGCTTCAACTTTTGGGATGAATGGAAATTGGAAAGCTACAACAATAGCCTTATTAATGGGATCAGTCTTAGGAATACTTTCAGATGTTGGTGGAGTTTTAATTAAAAAACTAACTGAGAGAAAATCGGATAAGACAATATCACAAGTTTCATAAAAAAAATTATTGAGAGAGTTAAAAATAAAGTTGACACCATATGAATGATGTTAACTTTATTTTTATTTAAAAACTTAATAATTTTTCGGTTAGGTTGGCTTTAGATATCCTAAATTTAACAAAGATATATAAAGTAATTAATTTATCAAACGATATATTAATTGGAGGAGAACGAATTTATAGTAATACATATAAGATTAAAATTAAAATATGACAAATCTAGACATTAACAATATAACAATTAGTAGTAAAAATTATATTGATTGGAGTGGATAAACTTGATTAAAAAATTCTCTTTCAAAATGAAATTATTATTTACCATTTTACCAGCAGTAATAATTGGAATGTTAGTTTTAAGTTACACGGCATTTTATCAGTTTAAGAAAACTATGGAAAGCGAAATTATTAGCAGCAGGGTAGAAACAACGAACGGCCTGTCAGAAAATATAAATTCTTGGTTAAATGGAAAGCTTCTTGAAGTAAGAAGTTCTGCAAATACACCTACAGCCAAATTAATTAATTCAAATTTAGGCGCTGTTGATAAATTTAATTCAGAGAGAATTAAGTATTTAGAAAAAAATTATCCTGGTGAATATGATAATGCAGCTGCTACATTATTTAACAATGATGGAAAGTCTAGGGCGCAATATTCTAATGGGAAACTTGTAAATGGTGATGTGTCTGAAAAACCATGGTATAAAGGTTTAATGAGTGGTGCGCCATATCTTATATCAAATCCAGTAGTGTCAAAAGGGACTGGTAAAACTTTAGTAGTAGTGGGAGTTCCAATAAAAGATCCAGCTGACAAAACTATAGGAACAATTATATCAGGAGTTAATCTTTCTTACATTCAGGATAAAGTTAAAGATTTTAAATTTGGAGAAAAAGGTTATAGTTTATTAATTGGAAAAGATGGAACAATTCTTGTAGATCCAGACAAGGAATTAGTAATGAAAAAGAAAATATCAGATATAGCGGATGCAAACATGCAAGCGTTAGGTAAGGATATGCTTCAACAAAAATCTGGTATATTCAGATTTAGTAACAATAATGGGAAATACATAGTATTTTATAATAAAGTTCCTTTAGCTGGTTGGAGTGTAGCTAGTGTAGTAGATGAAAGTGAACTTTTTGCTCCGGCTCAAAGGATGATGATAACTTTACTTTTAATTACATTATTAATTGTGGTTATACTTGCTTTTATAATTGTGTTAATTGCGAAACGAATAACATCACCTTTAACTAAATTATCTGAGTTCTCTGAGCAAATTGCTTTAGGGAATCTTAGTAATAAATTAACTATTAATCAAAATGATGAAATTGGGAAAGTGGCAAATAGCTTGAATGGTACTGTAGCTAGCTTGAAAGATATGATAACCTCAATAGGTGACTCAGCTAGTGAAGTTGGCTTACTGTCAAATAATTTGTCATTAACAACAAAAGAATCTGCACGTGGAACGGAGGAAGTTTCTCAAACTATGCAAGAAATAGCTAGTGGAGCTATTAAGCAGGCTGAAAATGCTGGTAAAGCAACAAGGATAACAAGCGAGTTAGTAAAAGATATAAATGAGGTTCTAGAACAGTGCAGATATATGACAAATGTTGTAGAAAAATCTATGAAAGTAAGTAATTCTGGTGCACAAGGTATCAAAGATGCAGTAGAGAGTATGGAAACTATAGCTAAAACGAATAGCTATAATGTTGAAAGAACACATGATTTATTAGAACAATCAAAAGAAATTGGTCAAATAGTAGATGTAATAAGTGATATAGCTGAACAGACTAATTTGTTGGCACTTAACGCAGCAATAGAGGCTGCAAGAGCTGGAGAGCATGGAAAAGGGTTTGCTGTAGTCGCAGATGAAGTGAAAAAACTTGCCGAGCAGTCAGGTGAGGCTTCAAAGCGTATAGTAGAACTTATAAATGGAGTTCAGAACCAAGTTGAAACCATAGCTGTGACAATGGATAAAGGTACAAATGAAGTAGTGAGTGGTGTTCAAGTTGCAATTCAAGCTGGTAAAAATTTCGATGAGATAGAAAAAGTTTTCGGTGAACTAGCTTCTACAGTACGTAATATGTCACAATCTACAAGTAATATGTCTAAGAAATCAGATATTACAGTTGAAGCTATAGATAGCTTTGCGGCTATATCAGAAGAAAATTCTGCTGCTACAGAACAGGTTACAGCATCAACTGAAGAGCAGACAGCTAGTATGTATAAAATAGGGGAAACAGCCAATAAATTGGATGACTTGGTTGAGAGACTTAAGGAAACGGTTAATAAATTTAAATTATAAGATGCTAGGAAAATTAGGTGAGTTTTTAGTACCATATATAGTAGGATGGTTTATTCAAAAATATAACACAAAGGGATTCCCAAATTATAATGGGAATCCCTTAAAACATATCTAAATTAAATTATATTTTTTTCTTTTCTTTGAAACATATAATAAGCATATGAAGATAATAACTAATGAAATGATTAATGTGGTGATAATTCCATAATATTCTCCTGCAAAACCACTCGAAGAAACATGTTTGATGAGTATCCCCAAATAAGCCCAAAATATAACTATACCATAAGGGATATCCTTATTTTTTAGCGTTGTAGCCATGCCAATAACAAGACCAACTAATAAAATAATTATTGTCCAGATTTGCTCAGATAAGCCCCAACCATTCCAGCCTAAACTAACAAGCAGTGTGGTAGCATTAGCTATTGTTGCTACAGTAATCCAACCAAAATAAACGCTAAAAGGAAGTTTTACAAATAATTTTTCCTTTGAGGTTAGTTCTATGGAGTTTATTTTATCATTGATTTTAATTAAGCAAACCAGTATTACTATCATTAAAATCATGGAAAGTGGAATAACTTTATACTGCCAGCTAAATATCCATGTTGCATTGGTTAGTGAAGATATAATAAAATAACCATCAATAAGTTTAACTATAGCGTTAGTATCACTTCCTTTAAAAAGCCCCAGTTGATAAATTACAAATCCAGCAAGTAATATGTATATTATTCCCCATATTGCAAATGTAACGCCAGCAGGTGCAAATAGATTAGGATAAGAATCAGAAACTCCACCAGTTGTTATTCCATTAATCGGTAAAATGTTGGCTAATGCATTAACAGTAACCATGAGAACAAAACTAAGCACAGTAAAAATTTTTAGAATTTTTACGCCTCTTTCCTTAGACATTATTAAATCACTCTCCAATCTTATTATTTATAATGATACTCTTATCTTACTAAACTTTCTCATTAAATACACCATAAATATAATTTATTGCTCTATATCTAAATAGAGGTGGTTACATCTGCACACTTCGTTTTAAGGTATCATATATTAATTATTTAAAGCCTTTAAAAAAGGCTTTAATGGCAATGTATTTTAGAGAAAAACGGTAAGCGGAAATGTAACAGTAAATAAGAAGTATGGTATTATAATAAATGGACAAAAAACAAAAAATAGTTCAGTGGGGAGCGATATAATTTGAAAATTTTTATCAAGAAAAAATGGAAATATTCTCTACTGCTTATTCCAATAATAATCATAATAATTATAGGATATACAAGCGATTATTATAGGGAAATGCCGGAAGCTAAAATTATGCTTCGGTCAAATGATAAGGTTGAATATACTGGTTCACCTTGGATTGAATATACTGCTAAAAACAAAATAGTTACGAAAGGATTAATTATATATCCTGGCGGAAAAGTTGCACCTGAGGCTTATGCACCTTTAGCTGAGAAAGTAGCGGAGTCTGGTTTTAAAGTTGTAATTGTACCAATGCCAATGAATCTTGCTGTACTTTCTCCTAATAAGGCAGAAAAAGTAATAGGAAAATATCCGCAAATTAAGCAGTGGTATATAGCTGGGCATTCCCTTGGAGGGGTTATGGCATCACAATTTGCATATAAAAACCAAGATAAAATTAATGGATTAATACTCTTAGCGGCATATCCTCAGAAAAGTAACAATCTATCATCAAGTGTAGTAAAAGTTTTGTCAATGTATGGGACTAAAGATGGGTTTGTTGGAAAGGATAAGATTGATGAATCTAGAAAACTATTGCCTAAAAGCACAAAATTGATTCCTATTAAAGGAGGTAATCATTCTCAAAATGGTTGGTATGGATTCCAAAAGGGGGACAATGCAGCCACAATAACGAGAGATGAGCAGCAAAATATTATAGATAAAGCTATAGTTGAATTTATTGGTGAAAATTAGAGTGTGCTTAACTTAGTTTGATGTTAGAGTTAGAAAAAATAGAGTTATTGGATAAACGTTTATCCAATAACTCTATTTTTTCTAAATATTAATACTTTACAGTGTATATTATGATTCCAATACTGAGTTAGTATCATCTTCGTCTATAGCATCTTGTTTTGATTTTATTGACAGGTTGGAGATTACAAAAGCTAGTAAAGTAGGTATAAGCCATGAAAATCCTGCACTAGCTAGAGGGATAAATTTAATGAATCCAATGCTACCAGCATATGTAGCATTTATGGTATCTAAAATACTTATAATTAGTGTTGTGTATATAGTTATAGCAACGACTTTATTATTTTTAACTTTATCACCAAGCAATGTAATAACTATTAGAACAATTACAATCGGGTATAAAATTTGTAAAACAGGACCTGCAAATGTAACTATACTATCAACGTCGTTTGTAGCTATTAATCCACTTACTACAGCCATAATAATAGCAGCGGTTTTGTAAGATAATTTGTTTTTTGAAAGATTAGCAAAGAATTCCGCTCCACTTGCAAGTAATCCTATAGCAGTTGTTAAGCATGCAAGTGCAACACATAAACTAAGAACAACTGAACCAATATTTCCAAGGTCTAACTTAACAAGTTCGGTAACTAGAGTGGTTCTCGCTATATTTTTTGGAAACAAAGTACTTGACTGCGTACCAAGATACATAAGTCCACCATATACAAAAGCTAAACCAGTTACGGCGACTATTGCCGATTTTATTGTCATCTTCATTATATCTTTTGCATTTTTATAACCTTTTGCTTTAACAGATGAAATAATTATGCCTGCAAATATAACAGAAGCCATAACATCCATTGTTTGATAGCCTTCTATTAAAGCTTTTGAAAATCCATTTTTGTAAGATGTATTTACAATCGGTCCAATAGGATCTATTATTCCTTTAAATATAATTATAGCGAGCATTAATAAAAGTGCTGGTGTAAGTATTTTACCAACGTTATCAATTATTGAAGAAGGTTTAAGTACAAATGCAAGCGTTACTAAAAAATACAATATAACTATTATGTTTTGTGATACTGATGGAAATAAAGGATGTATTCCAAGTTCAAAAGTTGTTGCAGCTGTTCTTGGAATTGCAAGTAACGGTCCAATAACAAGAATTAAAGCTACACTTGTTATTACAGCAAATTTTTTGCCTACTCTATTTGCCATCTTTTCGTAAGTACCATTAATCTTAGCACAAGCGATTATTCCAATTAGCGGAAGGCCAACTCCTGTAATGAGGAAGCCTGTAATAGATGTAAAATAAGCACTTCCTGCTGCTTTTCCGAGGAATGGTGGAAAAATTAGGTTCCCAGCACCAAAAAACATTGCAAATAGCGCAAAACCTATAATTAGAGAATGTTTTGTTGAACTTTTCATTTATATGTACCTCCTGATGAATATGTTATGTAAAAAACATGTATTTATTAGTGTATTGATGGGGGAGAGTGGGGGTTATTAACTAAAAAGGTGGCTTTTTTATGCATCTTAAATTTTACATATATGTATTATACCATAAATAATATTGGTATGTGCATTATTAAATTTGACACAAGTATCTATCTGCTTTATAATTTAATGAAGATTAAAAATATAATTATTTAATTGAAAAAAATGGTAAAAATAAAGGAGCGAAAAATTAATTGATAAGTATTATTAAAACGGCAATTCTAACTATATTAATATCATTTGCATCAGGATTATTGCTTGATTATTATAAGAACTTAGGACCTAGAATATTATGTAATATACGAAAAGGCAAACCTACGGATACAACTACAGAGACAGGTGGCGAAGAAAATTGTGGATATGTTATTACGGTTAAGAATCCATCAAATAGGACAATTCATGAGTTAACTATAAATATAGGCTCACAAACTAAGTTAAGGAGTACAGATGCCAAAATAACAAGAGGTTTAAAATTTGATTCATCAATAAATGATAACATTTTAGAAGTTTATATCCCCTTTATAAGTAAGGGTGATGAGTTTTCAGTTACAGTTTATTTAGAAAATCAACATAATAAGCCTGTTATTGTAATTAAATCACCAGAAAACTTTAAGGAAATATATTCTGGGGAACAAAATGGAATTTTAGCGTTATTGCTAAATATACCCATGAATATAAAACACCTAATATTAAAGGAAACGAAAAAATCTGAAGAAGTACAATCAGAAGAAGTCCATTCTGTTGATAAAGATGATTTTACAACAGTTATGAGTAAGGTAACAGGTGAGGAACAAACAATAAATAAAAGTAATAGAGAAGTATTCCCTGAAAATAAGAAGCTTAGCAAGAGTAAAAAGAAAATAATTATTGCAGCAATAGTTTTAGTTATGGTTGCTGGGGTTTCTGGGAAAGTTTATTCTAAAATGACTGCTGGAAATACACCAACTCCAACTGTAAAAACTGTTGTTCCTCAAAAGTCAACAGTTGAAAAAGAGTCATCAAGAGAATCAACTGGAAATAAAAGTACAAAAAAATCGGTAGATAAAACAAATGAAACTACAAATACCCAAAAATCCGTAGACAAAACAACTGAAACTAAAGGTACAAAAGCAGCTACAGAAAAATCAACTGGAACTGAAGGTACAAAAAAAGAAACGACACCTAAGGCTGGATCAAAAGAAGGTACAACAGTAACTACACCAGCAGCTGGATCAAAAGATGGAACCGCCGGAACACCAACATCTGGATCGACAGATGGAAAAACTGAAACTACACCGAATCCAGGATCAACAACGGAGACTACACCTGCATCAGGTACAACAGGTGGAACAACAGGTGGCACAACGGGTAATTAAATTATCAGTAATATTGGGCTCTCTTTACAGTGGATAGATTAAAAAATTTGTCCACTATAAAGAGAGCTTTTGTTATGTGAAGAGTCAATAATTTATAAATTAGATACCACTAAAAAAAATAGGTATATAGAAAATTTTAATATGTTCGATAACTATAATATACAGAGTGATCATTGTAATCATAAAAAGATAATTGAAACAAAATATAATGATTATAGTATTAGAAATAGTTTAAAGGGGTAGATGTAATTATGAAGGATGTAAAAGTTTTAATTGTCGATGACTCACCTTTCCAAATAGCATTATTAACGGATGTTCTCACTGAAAGTGGATTTGATGTAGTTGGTGAGGCAAAATCTTTAGAAGAGGTTATTGAGGAAGTTACAAGAGTTAGACCAGATCTAGTAACAATGGATATGACTCTTCCAGGGACAGATGGATTTGAATGCACAAGAGCCATCCACAAAATTGATAAGGATATTAAAGTTATAATTGTTAGTTCGATGATGGATGATGAACTTGTAAGAAAAGCCAAAAAAACTCATGTGTGTGGATATATTCAGAAACCTGTTGATTCAGAGGAATTATCATTATTAATAAATAGGGTTATGGCAGATGAAGAATTATATTTAGAGCTTGAGAAATTATATTCAGATGTATTTAAAGAGGCTTTATTAAATATTTTCAATAAGCTTACAAAGACGGTGCCAGAAATTACAGATGAAAGTAATGATAATATTGCTATACATAGTGAAGGCATATCAATAGTTATGGGGATTACAGGTAAATATTCAGGTAGACTAATTTTGGATATGGCATATGAAACAGCGAAGAGCCTTGCAACAATGTTATTAAAAAGAGATCCTAAGAGTAGTGAAGAGTTGCTTAATATTATGTCAGAAATAGCTAATATGTTTGCAGGAAATGCATGTTCAATGATAAATAAGAAAAACAAATTGTTTGGTCTAAGAGTTGCACCACCAACAATATTTCATGGTGAGTCAATAAATATATCAAAGGCAGAACTAGAGAATACCTTCTCTGCTATTGTAAAATCTCAGTTTGGAAATTTGACTATAAATATAGGTTTTAATAGAGGTGAAGGGGAATGGATGTCAATCATATAAATCCAGTTTTAGAATCATTCAACATAATACTACCACAATTAGGGTTAAATGATATTAAAAAAAATGGAATTAGTGTAAAAGGTAAATATATAAAAAGCAAAGGCGTAGTGATTATTATTGGAATAATTGGAGATGTTAAAGGTAATATCATTTATGGTATGAGTGTTGACACTGCAAAAAAAATTGCTTCAATAATGATGATGGGAGCGCCTGTAGATAACTTTGATGAGTTGCCACAAAGTGCAATCTCAGAACTTGTTAATATGTTAACGGCAAATGTTGCAATGAATTTTTCAAAGGATAATATAAATATAGATATCTCTACACCAACCTTGATTGAGGGTGATTTTACGGCAAGTAGTAATGCTGATAAAGTTCTCTGCGTTGAGATGAGCGTAGATGGAATGATTATTGAAGTTAATATTTCTTTAGAAAAGAATACAATATAGAGGTATATATTTTAAATGGTAAAAATAATAATCAAAAGAGAGCGAATTATATTAGATTCGCTCTCTTTTGATTTATTGTTATATAATTTAAATTGTAATCAATTCATATTCATTACTGCCTAAATTTAATTTTACAGCATGGTCAATTGCCACTTTCCAATTAGTTTCAGGGCTGAGGTTAGTGAAATGGTCATGATTTTTTTCATCAGCTTTATCTAGGATACTTCCGGGTATAATAGGTTGTACATTTACAGCATCCGCGCATGCAACATCTAGTGCAACAGGATCAAAGGAAGCAAACATACCTACATCTGGAACAATTGGCACATCGTTCTCTCCATGACAGTCACAGAAAGGTGATACATCAATGACTAGACTTATATGGAAGCTTGGGCGACCATTTAGAACTGCACATGAGTATTCGGCAATTTTTTTATTCAAAATATCATTTGACTCATCTGATGCAGGAAGAACAGCATCCATAGGACAGACACCAATACATCGACCGCAGCCAACACACTTATCGTGATTAATAGTAGCCTTTTTTTGAGTTACTGTAATAGCATTGTGGGCACAGTTTTTAGCACATTGACCACAGCCTATACAGTCATCATGTGAGATATATGGCTTTCCACTACTATGCATCTCCATCTTACCTGCACGAGATCCACAACCCATACCTACATTTTTAAGAGTACCACCAATACCAGCTGCTTCATGTCCCTTGAAATGAGTTAAAGTAATAAATATATCTGCATCCATGATAGCATGACCAATTTTTGCCTCTTTCACATATTCGCCACCTACAACAGGAACTAAAACTTCGTCGGTACCTTTTAATCCATCTCCAATTATAATGTGACAGCCTGTAGAGAATGGAGAAAAACCATTAACATAAGCAGAGTCAAGATGGTCAAGTGCATTTTTTCTACCACCAACATATAAAGTATTGCAATCAGTAAGAAATGGGTTTCCACCTAATTCCTTTACAATATCTACTATTGTTTTAGCGTAATTTGGGCGTAGGTAAGCTAGATTGCCAGGTTCTCCAAAATGAATCTTAATAGCAGTAAATTTTTTATTAAAATCAATTTGGCCAATCCCAGCAGTTTTAATTAGACGGGTCAATTTTTGTTGCAAATTTTCTTTAAGTGTCGCATGCATATCGGTAAAATATACTTTCGATTTTTCCATGTTTAATAACCTCCAAGGTTTATATCCTTTTATTCTTAAATAAGAATAGCTTTAGTATTTTAATTTATTTGTTTTTACTAGTATGCTTACTTATTAACCTTCATTATATATGATATTACAAAAAAAGAAAACATGCACCTTTATGATATATAGTATACAAAAGGTGCATGTTAATATTGAAATGATTATTTTTGATTTTTTTTGTCTAATCTGGATTCGATATCTGAAACAGCCTCTTTATTAAAAGTATCACCAAGTGCTCCACCAACGCTCCCACAGGTTTTTGAGCTGTAGTTGCTCCAGTCACCATCCTCAGGTGTTTTTATTCCCATAAGTCTAGCTTGCTGAGTTTTATTTTTTGCCCTATTTATTATTTCATCCATAAAAACACCATCCTATTTTTATTATATTTTAGTGTTTGAATTTTGTTTATAAATTATGTAAGTAGGATAAATCATATTTATAATTTTTAAATATTAATTTCAGTTATTGGATATAATTAAAAGTTATAGGGTAGAAGACAATATAATTAACTAATACAAACTTGGGGGTTGATTAAGCAATGTCAGATATGTGGATGTGTGTAGGTAATATACGAGGGGCTACAGAAGGAAAGTTATTTTTAAGTTATGGAGAAGTTTTTACAGTGATAAATAAAATCAGATTAACTAGCATAGATAAAGATATAAAACTATTTGTAAGTAATGATGAAATAAATATATTCTTTAAGCATATAGAGACTAGTTACCCAGTATACGGGGTTTGGATAACAAAAGGTTATAACAACTGTTTAAGAAAACTATTTAACTTAAGGCCTAAAAAGAAATTAAGTTATAGTAGAGTGGATTTAGATATTTTTGATAAGGTTACTCTTCATAGAATTTACATAGAACTATTATTATATTTCTACAAAGTAAAATCAGATGAACTCCTTATACAATTTTCTACAATAATAAAATATCAATTAGAGTCTTTAAAGATGATTTATAAAAACAAAGATTTAGTTAATTTTGATGAAGAGTTTGAGCAGACAAAAGTACAGTTTAGAAAAATATATGAATTTTGTAATTCAATAGAACTTAAAACTAAGCAAATTGAATTAGAATATAGGAGGAAAGTAATTAAAGAACAATTGGAAAAAAGAAAAGAAATAAATAAATTAAATATATTGATGTTAGACGAAATTAATAGAATGAAAGATTAATTAAATATTTAGGATAATTTAGATTTATTTTAAAGTTGACTGTACAAAAAAGCAATAATAGTTATATAATTGTAATAGTTAAAGAAAGGAGATAATACTTTATAGTTCTAAATTTGTCAGATTGAAATATATTATTAGAGGGGGATATTTATGAAATGTAAAAAATTAGTTAGTTTAGTTATGTCCATGTCAGTTATTACTATGGTATTTGCGGGGTGTTCAAGCTCAGACAAATCTGCTGCCAAACCAGCTACAACTACAAAAGTAGCATTTAAAGATGGAATGGTTACAGATACAGGAGGCGTTAATGATCAATCTTTTAATCAAGGATCATGGAAGGGACTTCAGTCATTTGCTAAAAACAATCCAGGTGCTCAGGTTAAGTATTTAGAATCAGTGCAGAGCTCGAATTATCCGTCTAATTTGAACCAGTTTGCTAGCAATAAGTATGATCTTGTGTGGGGAATTGGATATTTAATGGAGGATGCAGTAAAAGCTTCTGCAAAAGCGTATCCTAATGTAAAATTTGCAGTTATTGATGATGAAATGACACCACATCAGAGCAATGTTACTGGTGTTATATTTAAAGCACAAGAATCATCTTTTCTTGTTGGATATATTGCAGCACTTAAGACTAAAACTAACAAAGTTGGATTTATTGGTGGAATTACGGGAAATGTAATTGATCAATTTGATTATGGTTTTAGAGCTGGTGTTGCATATGGTGCAAAAGAGCTTAAAAAAACTGTTACTGTTAATGTACAATATGCAAATTCGTTTAGTGATTCAGCTCTCGGCAAGGCAATTTCTCAAAATATGTATTCAAAAGGCGCAGATATTATATTTACCGCAGCAGGAAATGTTGGACAGGGTATGGTCGCTGAGGCAAAGAGTGAAAATAAACTTTGTATAGGCGTTGATATGGATCAAGCATATCTTGCACCAAACAATATGCTTACTTCATCATTAAAAAATGTTAGTAACGTGACGGAAGCAGTTTCAAAGCAAGTTAAAGATGGAGTAAATGTTGGGGGAAAGACACTTAGTTATGGTCTTAAGGATAACGGTGTCGGAGTTCCATATACAGCACAAGCTATAAAAATGTGTGGACAGGATGTTCTTGACAAAACAAAGAAAGTTTCTGCAGATATTGTGAATGGTAAGATTGTTCCTCCTTACAATAAAGTTACCTTTGCTACTTATAGTAGTACATTAAAATAATTATTAAATAGTAACCTAAAAAGAATGAATAGATTTAATTAAACACACTAAATTGTGAAAACTCATGATTTAGTGTATTTAATATAAGATATAAAAAAAGGAGAATAAACCATGGAAGATCAACAATATGCTGTGGAAATGAAGTCTATTTATAAATATTTTGATGATTTTTGTGCGCTTTCCTCAATAGATCTTAAGATTACTAAAGGAAGTATACATGCACTTTTGGGTGAAAATGGGGCTGGCAAGACAACTCTTATGAATATCCTTTATGGACTTTATACACCTGATAGTGGACAAATACTTATAAGTGGCGAGAGTGTGGAAATGAAAAATCCAAATGTTGCAATAGAACATAAAATTGGAATGGTCCACCAGCATTTTAAGCTTGTGGGAAAGTTTACAGTAATTGAGAACATTATTCTTGGGAAAGAAGTAGTTAAGGCCGGCTGCATTTTGGATATTGCGAAAGCTCGCAAGGAAGTTAAAAAATTATCTGAAATATATGGACTTGATGTTGATCCCGATGCGAAAATAGAGGATATATCTGTGGGAATGCAGCAAAGGGTTGAGATTTTAAAAGCGCTATATAGAGGTGTAGAAATTCTTATTCTTGATGAGCCTACTGCGGTTTTAACACCTCAGGAAATAGAAGAGCTTATTAAGATCATGAATAATCTTACCGAGGATGGTAAAACAATAATTATTATAACTCATAAACTAAAGGAAATTAAGAAATCCTCACAGTATTGTACGATCATTCGCCGTGGGAAATATATAGATACGGTTGATGTAAAAAATACTACTGAGCAGGAGCTCGCTTCCATGATGGTGGGAAGAGAAGTTAACTTAAAAGTTAATAAGACAAAAGCTAAGCCTGAGGATGTTGTATTTACAATAGATAATCTTATTGTTGAGGATAGTAGAAAAATAGAAAGAGTAAAAAATTTCTCTCTTGAAGTTAGAAAAGGAGAAATAGTTGGTATTGCTGGGATTGATGGTAATGGCCAAAAGGAGCTTGTTGAAGCAATAACTTGTCTTAAAAAAGTGAAATCGGGGAAAATTTCTATAGATGGAGTAGAATTACAAAACACAACGCCACATAATGTCATTGAACATGGAATTTGTACCATACATGAAGATAGACAAAAGAGGGGGCTCATTCTTGATTTCACTGTGAAGTATAACTTTATAACTGAAAAGTATAATAAGTCTAGATTCTCAAAGCACTTTATTTTAAATAATAAAGCAATAAATAAATTCACTAAGGATTCTATCAAGAAGTATGATATTAGACCAGAAGATTGTGCATCAAAACCTGTGAGTGCATTGTCTGGTGGTAATCAGCAAAAGGTAGTAATTGCAAGGGAACTTTCTAATGACCCATTGCTTCTTATTGCATTTCAACCAACAAGGGGACTTGATGTAGGAGCTATAGAGTTTGTACATAGTACGCTTGTGAAACATCGTGATAGTGGGCATTCGATTTTGCTTATTTCATTTGAACTTGATGAAATTATAAATGTTGCTGACAGAATTTGTGTTTTATATGATGGACAGATAGTAGCCGAGTTTTTACAAGGTGAAGTCGACGAAAAGCTGATTGGTCTTCTAATGGCAGGAGGGGAAAAGAAAAATGAAATATAAAATCGCTCAATTGCTAAATAAGGCGGTCACCAAAATAATTCTTGCTATAATACTTGGTTTTATAGTGGGAGCCATTGTACTCGCCTTTGCTGGTTATAATCCATTTGATTGTTATTCTATGATGGTTACGAGTATTTTCTCAAGTCCACTCAATATAGTTCAGGTTGTGATTTTGACAATGCCCAATATTCTAACCGGTCTTAGTGTTGCTTTTGCATTTAAGACAGGACTTTTCAATATCGGAGCTGAGGGTCAATACCTTGTGGGAGCAATGGCAGCTGTTATAATTGGCAGCAAACTCAATTTGCCACCAGGTATAAATATAATCGTAATAATGATTGTCGCTATTCTTGCTGCTGGGTTGTATGGAGCCTTTGCTGGACTGCTTAAAGCAAAGTTTGGTATTCATGAAGTTATAACAACAATTATGTTAAACTGGATAGCCTTATACTTTAATAACTATCTAATATCAGTACCAGGAATCGGAATAAAAAATACACAATATTCTGTTGCTATTAATCACAATGCCTGGACAAATTTACTTGTTAATTGGAAAGAAACACCACATGGTCAGGCTTTTTTAGCAAGTCATCAAACACTATCTACAATATTACTTGCAACCGATATAAATTATGGAATTATTATAGCTATAGCTGTTGCCATACTTATATGGTTCGTATTGTATAAAACAACATTTGGATACCAGGTTAGAGCTGTAGGACTTAACAAAGATGCAGCTGAATTTGCTGGAATTGGCGTTAAGAAAAATATTATTATGACTATGTTTATTGCTGGTGGGCTTGCAGGACTTGCAGGTGCTCTCCAAATGGCAGGTTCTCTTCCTCATGCACTAGTAACTCTCGCAGCTTCACCAGGATATGGATTTAATGGCATAACTGTGGCACTTATGGCTAATAGTTCACCTGTGGGATGTATATTTACCGCACTTCTTTTATCAGGGCTTCAGTTTGGTGGAAGCACAATACAGATGAACCTTGGTGCACCGTCAGAGGTAGTTAATATAATGATTGGTGTTATTGTGTTCTTTGTTGCAGTAGCTTCTATGTTTACTATGATATCCGAAAAGATGAAGAAGAGGAGGGTGAAAAATGGGCACTAGTATATTACTAGCATTAAGTATTACGCTTATGTATTCTGCACCGTTAATGTTCGCTGGTCTTGGAGGGGTAATATCCGAGAATGCTGGTGTAGTAAATATCGGTATTGAGGGAATGATGACAATTGGAGCATTTGCAGGGGCGACGGTGGGTTATTTCACGGCGAGTCCATGGCTTGGTTTTTTGGCTGGAGGACTAGCAGGAGGACTGCTTGCTTTAATACATGCGGTTGCTTGTATTTCCTTTAGGGCAGATCAAACTATATCAGGTGTTGCTATTAACTTCCTTGGACCAGGAATTGCACTATTTCTTGGAAGAAAATTATTTGAAGGAAGTACAATGACAAAACCAGTTCCGAATCTAATGCCAACTTTATTTGGTGACTATGCAACGAACTCATCAAACTTATTTTTAAAAACATTAAATGTGAGACTTACTATACCTATAGTTTTCATTCTTGTTTTTATTATGTGGTTTGTGTTATATAAGACAAGTTTTGGACTTCGAATTAGATCAGTAGGTGAAAATCCAGCTGCTGCAGATACTCTTGGAATAAATGTAAATAAAGTAAAGTACCTGTCTGTATTTACATCGGGAATTCTTTCTGGATTTGGAGGAGCTGCAATGACTTTGGCTGTGGTTAACTGTTTTACACAATCTACTATATCGGGGCAAGGTTTTATAGCTCTTGCCGCAGTTATTTTTGGAAAATGGAAACCACAGGGTACAATGGCTGCATGTCTTCTCTTTGGATTTGCTCAGGCTTTGGTTGTAATTCTTGGTGGAAGTACATCGATAATCCAGATTCCACCATCAATCCTATCAATGCTACCTTATGTTTTAACCTTGATTATATTAGTCGTTTTTGTTGGGAACTCCACAGCTCCTAAGGCTGATGGTATACCTTATTATAAGGGTAAATAATCACGAAACATATCTATACAAGTTAATTAGACCCTCTGGTATTTTATTACTGGAGGGATTAATAGACATTTAATGTTTAAAACTGAATTTGTAAAAAGAAATTATAGATAAATAGAGCTTGCGGATAATAATCTGCTAGCTCTATTTTTTTTATTCATATATTCTAAATATCATTAGGAAGAGTAGATTCCCTTATTATTAATTGATATTCTGAGTAAGTTTTTTTGTTTATCGGATATTTTTCGTGTAATATGTCAATGAATAGGTGGCCGGATTTTTGTCCGAGTTCAAACAGATTTTGGTCTATTGTACTTAAAGAGGGCGTAGTAAGCGAAGAAACTTCAATATTACTAAAACCCATAATAGATACTTGCTCAGGTATTTTTACACCATATCTTAATAATTCCCTTAAAGCACCAATAGCGATAGTATCAGAAGAACATATAACAATATAGGGATATGGTAAATTTCTTTCAAAGAGCTCCTTTGCAGCAGCTTTCCCTCCAGAATAACTATGACTACAATTAATAATATTATCATTTGAAAAATCTAAATTGTGTTTTTCAAAAAAAAATTTGAATGCATTTATTTTTACAGTTGTAGTTTTCCAAGTGGGGTCTCCCAGGATATATGTATTAAGATTATTTCCAGGCTTAAAATAGGATAGAGTATCATAGACAGCCTTACCTTCATCAACTAAGATTGAGAACATCTTTTGCCCTCCCTTTATAAAGCTATTAACTAAAACAATTGGGTGAGTGGTGCTTAAATTTATTAGGAAACTAGCATTATTATCGTTAGAGGGTCTGCTTCCTACTATAATAAAACCATCCACAAATTTTTCAACAAGCATTTCTATTTCTTTTTTTTCAGTATCTGCATTATTTGCTGTAGAGCATAGTATAAGTTTATAACCATTTTTTTGACAGGCAACTTCAATACCTTTAACAACCTCTGCAAAAAAAGGATTTACTATATCTGCAATTATTACACCGATAGTTTTCATACTAATATTATTCATTCCTCTGGCGTATGCATTTGGAATATATCCTTTATCTTTTATTATTTCTAGAATTCTTTGTTTGGTGTCCTCTTTAACTGAACCATTTTTATTTATAACACGAGATACAGTAGCCACTGATACTCCGGCATCCCTTGCTAAGTCATACATAGTGTAACTCATAAAGCACATCCTTTAATAATATAAAAACGTAAATTGTTACTTTTTTTATATTATATATCAATCATGATTAGAATGAAAGTATAACAAAAATGTAACTGGTTACATTTTTATTTAAAATAGTATTTACAATGTTTAATTTATAGGCTATTATATGTGTAAAGGTTTAAATGATTAAAACGCTAGGCTTATATGTGTCAAAGTAATTTAATAGTTGTGGTTTTTATAAGTTAAGTACAAGTATGAAGTGAAATGTAACTGGTTACATAAAATACAATGAATAAATAAAAAAATACTAATTATTAATTAGATAGGGGTGAGTTTTTATGAATGTGAGTAATAAAATAGAAAAGGTTGATAACAAAGGTGAGTATATTGATATTGTTACTGACGGAGGAAAATTCAGAATTATGTTTTTGAAAAGTGATATAGTTCGTATAAGATGTACCTTTGATAAGGAGTTTCCAAAAGAGGCATCTTATGCATTAGTTATGACAGCATGGGAAGATAAAATGGATTCTGTAATGTCCGAAGAAAGAAAAAGAATAAAACCTTATATAGCAAAATTTGAGGAATTTAATGAATATGTTTGTTTAAAAACAGATTTGCTAAAGATTAATATAAATAAGGAACCTTTTGCAATTGAAATATTTAACAATGAAAGTAAGCTGTTACATTCGGATTTAAAAGAAAAGTCTTATTTAAAAGATGAGAATGGAAGGTTAAGTCATTACTCCTGTATAAATGACAATGATTCTTTTTATGGCTTTGGTGAAAAGACAGGATATATAAACAAATCTAAAAGACGAATGAGAATGAATAATGTGGATACTTTGGGCTATGATTCACAGCGGTCAGACCCACTTTATAAACATATACCTTTCTATATAAAACTTAATAAAACAAATAAAATTGCATGTGGATTATTTTATAACAATTCATATTCATCTATTTTTGATATGGGTTGTGAAAGAAGTGGGTACTGGGATAAATATAGTTATTTTTCTACTGAAGGTGGCGAGTTAGATTTATTTTTCATGTATGGACCAGATATTAAAGATGTAGTACGTAATTATACAGATTTAACCGGGAAAACTGCATTACCTCCATTGTATTCCTTAGGATATTTTGGCTCAACTATGTTTTATACGGAGTTACAAAATGATTGTGACAAAGCGATTTTGGACTTTATTGATAAAACAAAGAAAGAGGATATTCCCTGTGATGGATTTTTTCTATCCTCAGGTTATACCACAGGAGAAGATGGAAAAAGGCATGTATTTAACTGGAATAATAATCGCTTTCCTTGTCCTGAAAAATTTGTAAATAAGATGAAGGAAAGAGGTGCAGATATTTCTCCGAATATTAAACCTGGCATGCTTATAACTAATCCCTTATATGAGGAGTTTAAATCTGCAAAGGCTTATATAATGGATGAAAATGGGAAAGAACCTCATGAAGACAGATTTTGGGGCGGAAAAGCTTCCTTTCTTGATTTTACTAACCCAAAAGCTAGAGAATTATGGAAAAAGCACCTCAAACAATCATTTATAGATAAAGGTATTGTCTGTATTTGGAATGATAATAATGAGTATGAAATAAACAATTCTAAAGCTTTATGTGAATTTGAGGGTGAGAAAATTACAATAAACGCTATAAGACCATTAATGCCTAATTTAATGGCAATGGCTGCAAAGCAAGCGCTTAAGGAAAGCTGTCCGGATGTAAGACCTTATATTACAAATAGAGCTGGTTTTGCTGGGATCCAAAGATATGCTCAAACATGGGCTGGTGACAATAGTACAAGCTGGCATAGTTTGAAATTTAACATCCCGGTAATACTCGGAATGGGTTTATCAGGAGTGGCAAATCAAGGTTGTGACATTGGTGGATTTTATGGTCCAGCTCCAGAACCAGAATTATATGTTAGGTGGGTTCAACATGGAATATTTCAACCAAGGTTCTCAATACATTCATGTAATACAGATAATACAGTAACAGAACCTTGGATGTATCCTTCTTACACAAAATATATAAGGGATGCAATAAAACTCAGATATAATTTAGCACCTTATTTATACTCTTTACTATTTGAAGCTTCTACAGAGGGGTCACCAATAATGAGGCCATTGTTTTATGAATTTCAAGAAGATACAAATACTTATGATGAGAGCTTTGACTTTATGTATGGTAAATCAATGTTAGTCGCAAGTATTTATGATAAGGGAGCAACTACAAGAAAGATTTATTTGCCGAAAGGGTGCATGTGGTACGATTGGTACACTAAAAAAATGTATGAAGGTGGGCAAACAATAGAAATTGAAACTTCTATTGATAAAATACCATTATTCTTTAGAAGTGGCTCTATAATACCACTTTCAGAAGATATAATGAATTTGCATTTGCAAAATATTGATAGTTTAAATATATTAGTAGAACCTTGGCAAGATTGTGAATTCACATTATATGAAGATGATGGTACCTCTAATAAATATCTTAAGGGTGAATATTTGAAAACTTGCATCAAAGTAAAAAGTGATGAACATGGAGATGTAGAAGTTGATTTTAATAAAGAAGGATCCTACGTTACAAAGGTTGAAAACTTAAATTTAAGTGTAATATGTAGAGAACTAGCCCCAGTTAATATAGCTGTAGATAACAAAAATATTATATTTTACTTAGATAGAGGAAGCTTTGAAAGCAGTCAAGAGGGTTGGTATTTTGATAATGAACAAAAAACAGTAAAAATAAAGTATAACAACCATTTAGGTAATTACAAGGTAAGCATTAGTTATGCTGTAAAAGATCTAATTTCAATATAAGAAAGATGAGATCAGTGTTACTGAAAAACAATTAGTATATCGTATATTATGAAAATTAATATTTAAGCAAAATACTATGTATAATTGTATATTACAAATTGCAGACTAATTTATTTTTATATAAAAGAAAAAGTGATAGGAGGATTTAATATGTTATTAAAACAGTTTTTATCTATAGAAAAAGTTGAGAATGGCTACTATGTGAAAGGGGATACGGCAGATATTAAGATGATTTTTATGACGAATGATATTATACGAGTCCGAGTATCATTTGATAAAAAGTGGCAGGAAGAATCTTATACACTAGTTATGACAGCTTGGAAAGATCGTTTAGATTACATGTTTCCAGAAGAGCGTAAACAAATAAAGGCGTTGGATATTCCTTTTGAAGAGACAGAAAAAGAAATTACATTTTATACAAAAACGTTGAAATTTGTAATGTTTAAATCTCCACTACATTTTTGTATATATAAATTAAATGGAGTGAAGCTATATAGTGATGTTCCAGAGAGAGCTTTTGAGTGTGATCATCTAGGACGAATTTCCCATTATAATGAGATAGACTTCAAAAATGATCATTTTTATGGGTTCGGTGAAAAAACAGGATATTTAGATAAAATTGGCAAAAGGATGCGTATGACACCTAAGGATGCAATTGGCCATGATCCAGAATTTGGGGATCCTTTATATAAGCATATCCCATTTTATCTAAAGTTAAACAATAGTAACCGTCATACTCTAGGATTATTTTATCATAATTCCTATGATTCCGTATTTGATATGGGGAATGAAATTAGTGGTTATTGGCATCGATATAGTTACTATCAGGCTGATGGAGGAGATATTGATTTATTTTTTATTAATGGACCATCAGTTGAACAAGTTTTAGACAATTATACAAAGTTAACAGGAAAGCAGGCAATGCCTCCAAAACAAAGCTTAGGGTATACAGCTTCTACTATGTATTATGCTGAACTTGAGAAAGATTGTGACAAGGAAATATATGAAGTCATTCAGAAATATTTTGATGAAGAGATGTATATAGATAACTTTAAGTTGGCATCTGGTTATTCTTCTGGAGAAAAAGACAATCTAAGATATACCTTTAATTGGAATAGAAAGCGATTTCCTAATCCTAAGGATTTTTTTCGGAAAATGAATGAACTAGGTATTAATGTGATACCTAATTTAAAACCAGGTATTTTACCTAATCATCCTTACAAAGACGAATTTGAAAAAAATGATGTATTTGTTAAAAGTCCAGATGGAAAAGAAGATTATGTTGGTCGTTGGTGGGGAGGTGCTGGAAGATTTATAGATTTTACTAATCCTTCCGGCAGAGAAATATGGAAAAACTTGCTTAAAGAAACTATTTTAAGTAAAGGAGCTACAACTGTGTGGAATGACAATTGTGAATATGATGGTGTAGAAGATCGTAATGCTATATGTGATTTCGATGGAAAAAAAGGCACAATGGCTCAGCTAAAAATTATACATTCAAATTTGATGGCTTACGTTGGAACACAAGCTATTTCTGAACTTTATCCAAATCGTCGTCCATATATTATCAACCGCGCTGGATTTGCAGGAATTCAGAGATATGCACAAACATGGGCAGGAGATAACTTGACGGATTGGCGTACATTAAAATTTAATATAGCAACTATTGTTGGAATGGGATTGTCTGGAGTGGCAAATACAGGTTGTGACATAGGAGGTTTTGCTGGAGGTGCTCCAGAGGGAGAACTCTTGCTGCGATGGATACAAAATGGTATATTCCAGCCAAGATTTTGTATTAATTCAGCCAACAATGATAATACTGTTACTCAACCATTTATGTATGAAGAAAATAATGAATTTGTGCGTAATGCATATAGCCAGCGATATAGGATGTTACCATACCTGTATTCTTTGATGTACGAAGCTCATATTACTGGTAAACCACTAATGCGTCCACTGTTTATGGAGTTCCAGGATGATATTAATTGCTATGATGATCAATATATGACTTTTATGTTTGGACCATCAGTCCTAGTAGCAAATGTGTTGGAAAAGGGAGCGGAATCAAGAAAGATTTATTTACCAGAAGGTTGTACTTGGTATGATATGAATCAAAATATGGCTGAATATAAAGGAGGACAAGTAGTAGAAATTCCGGTTACACTTAACAGTATTCCTATGTTCCTAAGAGGTAATGGGATTTTTATAACAAATGAAGATGTAAAACATATTGCTACTGATAAAATGAAGAGTTTAGATATTTTAATTGGTGGAGAATCAGAAGGAAGTTTCCATTTTTATGATGATGATGGTATAACTAATGATTTTAAACAAGGTGTATATGAATATACAGAAATTAATGTAAATGGTGAGGCACGCAAACTAATTTCTTTTAAAACAACAGGAAGATATGAAAGTGGGATATCTAATCTTAAAATTAAATTAATAAATAAAGAGAAAGGTGCATATTGGGTTTCGGTGGAAAATGAAAGAATACCACGTTTTCTTAATAAGAGGTCATGGGAAAAAACAGAACAAGGATGGTATTATGAGTTGTCAGACAAGACAGTTTTAGTAAAATGCAAGAAACCAACAAAAAAGGAATTTGATATTATAGTTTCTTGTGAAAAATTTGATTTAATTGGTATGGCAGATTAGGGGTTTTATTATAAAAATAATCTAGCTACTAATTTTAGTAGCTAGATATATTAAATATAAGAAAGAGGAGTTAAATATGAAAACGTTTATAGACAAAGGCAGCTTTGAATAAAATAACATTTTGGTATTTAGGTAAATTGTTAATTATTTAAATAAATTAAATTGAAGAGAGGTAATTAAAATGTTAAAAAAATCTAAAAAGATTACAATAGGTGTGGGTCTTGGTTATGGATTAGTTGATGCTATGGGTGGAGGTGCTTTTACAATTATTAGTGCTTTTTTACTCTTCTTCTATATAACTTTTGCCGGATTATCGCCACTACAAGCAGCTTCTATTATTGCTATTGCTCGTATTGTGGATGCGATTGTTAGTTTAAGCATAGGTAGTATAACAGATAATTTTTATAAAACAAAATTAGGACAAAAGTTTGGACGTCGTCGTTTCTTTTTATTGATTGGGGTACCTTTAATGGCAGTTTATGCAACGTTATGGGTAACAGGTATGGGATACTTATATTATCTAATCTCTTATTTATTGTTTGAAATGATTGCTGCTATGATATTAATTCCATATGAAACATTGCCATCTGAAATGACAAAAGATTTCAATGAAAGAACTATACTTTCTACAGGGAGAATGTTTATTTCTGCTACAAGTACATTTTTCGCTACTTTTATTCCAGGACAATTGATTAAATATTTTGGTCAAAACAATTCATACGCATATTTTTTTAATGGATGTATATTTGCTATAGTATATGCTGTTTGTATATTTATAACATATAAGGTTACTTGGGAAAGAGAACCTTCACCTGAAATGGAAAAAGAATTATTAATTAAAACACGTGAACATAAAAGTTTTAAGCAGCACCTCGAAACTGTTGTTCATATATTTAATGATTACATATCTACATTTAAAATCAGGAGTTTTAGAAAACATTTAGCTATTTATATATTATCATTTACTGCTAAAGATGTATTTAATGCAACCTTCATATTTTTCTGTGTTTATGATTTAAAAGTTACAGCTACTCTCGCTGCTAATTTGCTTTCACTAAGTATTATCGGTATACCGGTGACTATCCTTGCAGGATTTTTGATGCTTAAGGTAGGCCCTTCTAATTTATTTAAGATAGCTTACTCTACAATGATTGTATGTTTACTCGGGTATTATGGTGTATATTTAATTAATCCAGTATCTAAAGTTGCTATTTTATTTATAATTTCCATTGTATATCAAATAGGCGTATGTGTATTAATATTCACTCCATGGAATGTATTCCCTTTCATTCCAGACGTAGATGAAATGGTTTTTAGAAAAAGACGAGAAGGACTTTTTGCAGCAGTTATGACTTTCACTAGAAAGAGTAGTGTAGCAATAGCTACACTTATCGTTGGACTTATATTGGAGTATGGAGGATTTGTTAAAGGTAAAACAACACAAACACCTCAAGTAATGCATGTAATTGCATATACCATGGTTATTGGATCTATTGTGTTACTTGTAATGGCGCTACTCATAACTTTTACTTTTAAATTAAATAAACAAACACATATCATATTAACAAAAGAAATTGAACGATTGAAAAATAATGGTTCAAAACTTGATGTTGATCCGAAAACAAAAGAAGTTGTTGAAGACCTTACTGGATATAAGTATGAAGATGTTTGGAAAGAAATAAGTTAGTAACATAAAATTGAATTTATGGTTTTTATAATAAATGAGAGGATAATAATAGTAGGGACACTTATAACATTCTAAAGTGTCCCTACTATTATTATCCCTGAAATTCTTATAAATCAAGATTTACTATAGTTCTACCTACTAGTTTTCCTTTAAGAATCATTTGAATTTTTGAATCTAAATTAGTTAGGCTTTCTTTCTGAACGTTTAAAGTTAAATTATCGGGTTTCCATTCATTTGAAAGCAAATTCCATAGCTTTAATCTTAAGTCCATAGGACATTGAACAGAATCTACCCCAAAGAGAGATATACCTCTAAGTATAAATGGGTATACAGTAGTTAAAAGTTCCGGAGAAGCAACATTTCCACAACAAGTTACACTTCCACCATATTTAGTGGATTTAAGTGCTGTTGCCAGAATAGTTCCACCGACGGTATCTATTACTCCAGCCCACCTCCCTTTTAGAAGAGTTCTTCCTGACTTATCATCTATTTCTCCTCTGAGAATTATATCTTTTGCTCCTATTCCTAATAACATATTTTTTGCCTCAGGTTTGCCTGTAGCGGCAATAACGCTGTATCCAAGTTTAGAGAGTATACTTACTGCACTGCTTCCTACTCCACCAGTTGCACCAGTTACTAATATATCTCCATTAGATGGAGTAATACCTGATGCTATTAGTTTATATACAGATAAAGCAGCTGTGAAACCTGCGGTTCCATATATCATACTTTCTATCAGCGAAAGATTTTCAGGTAACTTAACTACCCAGTCAGCAGGAACTCTGATATACTGGCCGTAACCTCCAGGGATGTTCATGCCTAAATCGTATCCTGTAACTATTACAGAATCTCCAACCTTAAAATTTTCATTTATACTTTCAACCACAATTCCTGCAGCATCTATTCCTGGTGTATGAGGATATTTTTTTGTTACTCCTTTATTGCCAGTTGCCGAAAGAGCATCTTTATAATTTATTGATGAATACTTTACATTAATTAAGATATCTCCCTCAGGAAGACTAGAAATATCTTTATCTACAATTTCGCTTGAGTAGGTATTATTCTCATGTTCACTTACTACCATGGCTTTAAATTTTCTCGTTGTCATAAATTTAAACTCTCCTCTCTAAAAATAATAGTTTGACATAAAACTAATTATATATATAAAATAGTTTTATGTCAAACTATTTTACAAGTCAGTTTATATTGACTTATACTTTAACATAAGATTATAATATACATAATTATTAAGTTATATACATAAGTCTAAAGTTGAGGTTTTTATATGAATGATAAATATATAATACATTTTATAAGCAGAACTAGAAAAAAAATGATAAGTTTTATCGAAAAGAAATTACTTGAAAATGGACTAAATGGATTGATTCCGTCTCATGGGAATATTCTCACTGCTCTATACGAGAATAATGGAAAGTTAACAATGAAGAAAATTGCTGAAATAACTAGAAAAGATAAATCAACCATAACACCATTGATAAATAAGCTATTGGAGTATGGATATATAACAAAGGAAAAAGATGAAACAGATAAAAGAGTTACTTATATAATAATTACTAGTAGAGGTAATCAGATAAAAGACAAGTATAAGGCTATTTCTAATGAAGTGAATATTACTGCATATAAAGATTTTTCACAAGAAGAAAAAGTAATATTTTTAAAATTATTAAAGAAAATGAATAATAATTTTAATTAAAAATAAATCTGACACCATATGAATAATGATGTCAGATTTATTTTTATTCCATTGAGATGTAATTTCTCATTTTAAAGGAAACATTTAAATGGTAAATCTATGTCTCCATCAAAACAGTCATCAAAACCACGAGGATAATGGTATTCGCGTTTATCTTTATCTGCAGGATAAATGAATTTTCCTCCTACTTGCCAGATGTATGGAAGGAATTTATATTGCAATCTGTCCTTTTTCATTTCAAATAGTACATTAATTTCCTCGGTGTCTGCTTGGAAGTTTGACCATATATCATGATGAAATGGAATTACAACTTTAGTATTTAAAGCTTCACCCATTCTAAGTATGTCTGATGCAGTCATTTTGTCGGTTATGCCTCTAGGATTTTCTCCGAAAGAACCTAGTGCTACATCTATTTGATAATCGTTTCCGTGTTTAGCATAATAGTTAGAGTAATGTGAATCACCACTGTGATAAATAGTTCCACCTGGTGTTTTTATAATATAATTTACTGCACGTTCATCTATGTTGCCAGGCATTTTACCTGCTAGAGTAACTTCTTTTGGAACTGTAATTAATGCAGTACGGTCAAATGATTCAAGAGCAATAAGCTCTGTATCTTTAATTTTAACAACATCTCCAGGTTTTACTACAATACAACGATTTGCAGGTACGCCCCAGCTAATCCAGAGGTCAACACAAGTTTGAGGTCCTATAAAAGGTACAGATGAATCACAATTTTTTATAACTGCAGTTGCTACATTTATATCAATGTGATCATTATGATCATGTGTTGATATTACAGCATCAATTTGTTTAATAGCAAATGGATCTAAAACAAAAGGAGCTACTCTAAGGTTTGGTTGCAATTTTTTACATCCAGACATTCTTGCCATCTGATGTTCTGGTTTTATTAAAGGATTTTTCATCGTTTTTTTACCTGTGCCACACCATAAATCAATACAAAGGTTTGCATTGCCTTCTGATTTTACCCAAAGGCCTGTACAACCAAGCCACCACATTGCAAAGCTACCAGGCTTAACTACTTCTCTTTCAATTTCTTCATTAAGCCAAGTTCCCCATTGGGGGAAAGTGCTTAGTATCCAGGATTCTCTTGTTATATCATCTATTTTACTCATATTATTCACCATTCCTTTTATAATTATTATTTTACTTCGTCTAGATTTAAAGCTTCTCTGATTTTACTTTCTATTTCTACTTCCGATAAAAGATTTCTAAGTCCTATAATTTTTGTTTTAGAACGGGCATTTGTAAAATTTGATACTAAGGACTCGGAGACAAAAACCATGTCAAAAGAAGATATAACGGATTTTGCCTCACCAACACTAAGGTGATCAACATCTACGTCAATTTTTAGTTTTTTGAAAACCTTAATAATCTTCATTTTAATCATTTGGCTTGATCCCATTCCATTTCCACAAGCTGCTAATACTTTCATTTTAATATCTCCTTTTTTAATATGAGTTTAACAATCAATGTCTACATGTGTAAAATAATTTGATTTATTTTTACGATATTGTATTTGAGGAATAACGAGCATTGCTACAATTAGAGCAAATACACCAAATATTTTAAATGTATTTGCAAAAACACCGAATGCAGGCCAAATGGTAGCCCAATCAATGTTACCATGCCATCCGCCAGTAAGAGGGTTTTGAACTCCTGCACCAAAGAACCATATTGCAAAAGCACCACCTAGTACCTGAAGCATGCCACAGCAAATTGGTATTATTGTAGCGGCACGGACACCACCGCGTTTATTAGCAAATACTGCTAAAGTTGCATTATCAAAGAATACTGGTACGAAACCTGTGATAATCATAACCGGGGAATGAAATATGAGTAACCCTGCGATTGCTATGAACTGACCAAGTGCTCCAAAAACAAAACCATATACAACGGCGTTCTTTGCACCAAATCCATAAGTAGCGGCGCAATCAACAGCAGGAGTTAATCCTGGTATAAATTTATCAGATATACCTTGGAAAGCTGTTGTAAGTTCTGCAACAAACATTCTAACACCACTCATAAGTATAAATAGGTAAACTGAAAATGTTAAAGAGCGATTTATAATATAAGCTGCGAAGGATAATGTTGCTGGAAAGTTACCAGAAGCAACTTTGCCGATTGGGTTTTCTAGTCCTCTCATGTACGGTTCACCAAGAATCAACATAATGATACCAAAGAAAACTAACATTAAAGTACCAGCGGTCACAACGTTATCATTAAATATTGAAAGAAACTTAGGTAATTTTATGTTATCTAGGTTTTTATCTTTATTACCTAGTTTGCCAGCAATTTTATCTGTTAACCAAACTGCTCCCATTTGCTGATGACCAATAGCAAAACCAGCATTGTCTGTAAGGTTGTTACATGCTTCAACTGTTAAGTTTGAGAATACAGCTTGATATGTACCAACGAGCAAACCTACTATAATAGCTCCAGTTGCATTAGCGTAATCAGGTAATGCAAAGAATACAATAAAAGTTGCTGTTGTTGCCTGCTGAAGCATGATATGACCTGTAAGGAAAAGAGTCCTTATTTTTGTTATTTTACCAAAGGCAACTAATAGTAAGTTCCATAAGAATGCGAACATAAGTGCAATCATAACCATTGAGGCTAATGAACCTAAGCTTTTATTTGCAGCAGCTAGTCCAAAATATGGATCAATAACTGCGGCATTCATGTGAAAACGATCATTTAAACCTGCAAGAATAGGTCTGAATGTAGTAACAAGACCACCAGCACCTATATTCCAAATCATTATGCCAATGATACATTTCATTGTTCCTGCAAAAGTTTCGTGTATTGGTCTTCTTAGAAATAAATAACAAATTAATACAATTAAACTAATGAAATATTCTGGTTTTGTAAGAATGTTGTCTGAAAACACTTTAAAGAATCCACTATTCGCAATACTATTAATATCCACTAATTTGACCCCCTAATTAAATACTATTCTATATGAGATTTGTTTAATTCTCTTGCTAATGCTTCTGGGTCTGTACAATTACGTATAAAGTCCATATTTTCTTCTTCTGAGAGATAATCGCTTAATTTTGAAAGTAAACCAAGATGATCAGTATCATTTACAGCAGCGAGTGTTATAACGATGTCTACAGGATCATTTTCGCAATTAAAATGCACTGGCTTTGATAAGGAAAGCAAACTGATACCGGTTTTTAAAACGGTTACATCTGGCCTCGAATGAGATAATGCAAGTCCTGGTATTATTACAATGTATGGACCATATTCTTCAACAGTTTTAATTGTTAAGTCAATATATCCTTCAGTAATGTAATTTGAGTTAACGAGTAGTTGACCTGAAAGTCTCATAGCTTCTACCCAATCTTTAGCTGTAGCATTTAAATTAATGTTTTCTGAAAGAATGATGTTTTCATTAAGAATAATATTATTGTTAATTTTAATCACTTCCTTTATAAAATTAAGTTTTGATATTCTGTATACTTTTATGATAGCGATATTATTATACAATGTCAACATATGTGTAACAATTGCACATATGTGCAAAGGCTACAATTGAACTTCATCATCCAATTCTAAAATTTTTAACGCTGCGGTATCATCTATTATAAGTGTTTTTATATATTTACCTCTTATTGCGCCTAATATAGCTTTAGATTTTTCTTTTGATCCTGCAACGCAAATGACATCTGGTGCGTTATAAAAATCTATTAAATCAATTCCTATAATAGTGTTGTTTAACTCAGACTCAATTTGTTTACCATTTATATCATAGTAACGCCCGCCAATGTGTCCAACAGCTCCACTTGATTGAAGTGAATATTGAGTATAGCTGTCTATATATTTGCTCCAGGCCGTATTAGAAATAGTTGAATCTATAGACCCTACGCTTGTTAATATAACTGTGGCTCTCTTAGCAAGAGACAAAGTATCTGATATATAAGGGTCACGTATAAGTTTATCTTTCATATCTTTATCCTCCACAAAAAGGGGAGCTAATAAGTAATGATATTTTCCTCCGTAAATCTTCGCGAATTGTTTTACTAGATCTATTCCATCTATTTCTGGATTATCTTTTAAAGCAGCTCCCATTATTTGTACTACTGTGAGGGGAATGTTTTTGTTAGACTTAAGACTTTGAACAGTATTGTATATAGTGTTTCCCCAAGATATACCAAGTATAGTATTCTTATTTATTTTAGCATCTATATAGTAAGCTGCAATTTCACCAAGTTTAATCAGAGTTAATTCATATGAAGATCCCTTTGTATTAATAATTCTTACATGTTTTAGTTTGAATCTCTTTATAAATTCATTCTCAATGTCCATTAATCTTTCCCAAGGTTCTTTTATAATTATTTCTACTATTTTTTTATCCCTTGCCTCTTTTAATAATCTTGAAATTTTAGAACGCGAAGTGAACAAACGTTCAGAGATTTGTGATTGAGTCATATCATGTTCATAATAAAGACTTGCTACACTAGCTAAAAGACTGTTTTTTTCATTTTCATTCATATTATCAAAGTCATTCATAATTAAAACTCCTTTTTAATCAATATTTTAGGTAAAAGTTATATGCCAAGGGCAGTTAATTAGTAATAATTCAGTTGCTCAGTAGAAAAATAAAAATTTTAGAGCAAGTAATACTATAAGGTATTGAACAAATGATATTTATAGTGAACATATACTTATAATATAATTATAATATTATAATGAAAAAAATGCAATAAACTATATATAGTAAGGCTTACGAATTAAACTGCGCATATGTGCAATGTATGGCAATATGTTGACTGAGGAAAAACTAGATGATATATTTAAATAAAAGTTTAGTCAAAGGGGTGTGAAGGAATATGTATGATTTAAATAGAGTTCCTATTGGTATTTATGAAAAAGCTTTGCCTTCTAGTTTTTCCTGGGAAGAAAAGTTAACATCAGCAAAAAAAGCTGGTTTCGACTATTTGGAAATTTCAATTGATGAAACAGATGAAAGGTTAGCCAGACTTGAATGGTCAAAGGAAGAAAGAGAAAAATTAAAGAAGCTTATTAGTGCTACTGGGGTTATGATTCCAAGTATGTGCTTAAGTGGTCATAGAAGATTCCCCTTTGGAAGTAAAGATGGAAATACTCGTAGTAAAGCCTTGGATATTATGAAAAAGGCAATTGAACTATCCGCGGATCTAGGGATACGGACAATTCAATTAGCTGCCTATGATGTATATTATGAGGAAGAGGATGAGATTACAAAAGCTTTTTTTATAGAGGGAATGGAAAAATCCATAGCAATGGCAAGTAAAGCAGGCGTAATGCTTGCACTTGAAATAATGGATACCAAATTTATAAGTACTATATTAAGAGCAATGCCATATATAACTAAATTTAATTCCCCTTGGTTTAAGATATATCCAGATTTAGGTAATTTGAGTGCTTGGGGTAGCGATGTTGAGGCAGAACTAGAACTTGGACTTCCACATACTGTTGCAATTCACGTAAAAGAAACAAAGCCAGGAGTATTTAAAGAGGTTCCTTTTGGTGAGGGGATTGTAAAATTTGCTGCACTTTTTAAAAAATTAAAAGAATTAAATTATCAAGGACCCTTTCTAATAGAAATGTGGGCTGATAATAGCAAGATTACTACCAAAGAAGATGCTGTGCGTGATATTTATAACGCAAGAATATTTGTTAAAGAAAAAATGATCGAAGGTGGGATGGTAAATGCTAAAAGAGCTTAAAGAAAAAGTGTTAGAAGCTAATTTACAGCTTCCTAAAAAGGGATTAGTAACATTTACTTGGGGAAATGTAAGTGCAATTGATAGAGAAAAAGGATTAATTGTAATAAAACCAAGTGGAGTTTCCTACGAAAAAATGAAAATTGATGATATGGTAGTAATTGATCTAGATGGCAAAATAGTGGAGGGTAAATTAAATCCTTCCTCAGATACTGATACACATATATTACTTTATAAAGAATTTAAAGGAATTGGAGGTATAGTGCATACTCATTCAAGTTGGGCAACGAGCTGGGCACAGGCCGGGATGTCAATACCTTGTTTTGGAACAACGCAAGCAGATTATTTTTATGGAAGTATTCCATGTACTAGAAAAATGTCGAAAGAAGAGATTAAGGGAAGATATGAATATGAAACTGGTAAGGTAATTGTGGAGACATTTAAAGGAATTAATCCGGAATTTGTACCAGGTGTATTAGTAAATAATCATGGTCCTTTTGCTTGGGGAAAAGATGCAATGGAATCGGTTCATAATGCTGTTGTAATGGAAGAGGTTGCAAAAATGGCTTATAGAAGTATTCAATTAAATGAGGAGCTAGGATCTATAGACAATAATCTTCTAGGCAAGCATTTTTTAAGAAAACATGGTGTAAATGCTTATTATGGTCAAAAATAAAATAAATATATTAGATGAGGTGGCAAATATGAAAATTAATAAAAAGGTCATTGCAAATTTAACAAAATGTTATTCAGTAGCTCCCTTAAAATATAAGGGTACAAACTGTTTTTTAGTAGCAGCTGAAAAAGTTGATCGTTGTATACTTTTTGATTTAGAAGGAAATGAAATTGAAACAGTATGGAATGAACCTGGTGGTGTTATGAGTATGGTTCAGGTACCAGGAACTAATGGACAGTTTTTGGCAACGCATAAGTTTTATTCACCGAATGATTCAAAACAAGCGAAAATTGTAATAGTAACACCTGGCACGGACGGGCGATGGAGTGTTAAAACTTTAGTAAACCTTCCTCATGTACACAGATTCGACTTAATCAAGCGAAACGGTAATATATACCTAATAGCATGTACTTTAAAATCAGGTCATGAATATAAAGATGACTGGTCAAGCCCTGGAAAGGTATATGCAGCTAAGCTTCCTAATGATTTAAGCAAATTTAATGAGGAGTTTCAGCTTGAGCTAAAGGTAATAAAGGATGGTATGCTAAAGAATCACGGATATTATAAAGTGATGGAAGATGGAGTAGAGACAGCTGTAATTTCATCTGAAATTGGAGTTTTTCAGTTTGTACCTCCAGAGGTAGAAGGGGTGGAATGGGAAATTAAGCAACTAATAAATACTCCTTCAAGTGATGCTGTTCTAGTGGATATTGACAATGATGGGGAAATGGAATTGGCTGTACTTGCACCTTTTCATGGAGAAACTGTGCGAATATATAAGAAGATAGAAGGAACTTACAAAGAAATGTATGCACATCATGAGCCTGTAGAATTTACTCATGCCCTTTATGGAGGGGATTTATGTGGAAAACCTTCTATTGTAGTTGGACATAGACAAGGCGAAAAATCCCTATTTGCACTTACGTATAATATTGAAAAAGGAAAGATAGAATGCGAAAATATTGATACAGGGTGTGGACCTGCTAATGTATATCATTATGTAAAAGATCATAAAGATATTATTATAGCTACAAACCGTGAAATTGATGAAGTGGCTATGTACACGATTGAACCTTAGAGAGGAGGAAATCAAATTTATTATCATATAGACTTGTTTTATGATAAAATTAGTTATTAGAATTATTTATCTTTTGATTGGAGAGTTTAATATGTGTATTAATGAAAATTTTAGACTAACAATATTAGAAACTAGTGATGTTCATGGAACAGTCTTACCTATAAATTATTCGGACAACTCCTATGCAAACTGTGGCCTCGCAGCCTTATCCACTATAATTGAAAGGGAAAGAGAAATAAATCAGGCTACCTTACTTATAGATAATGGGGATATGGTTCAAGGTACAGCGCTTACATATTTTCATGCTAAAATTAATAATAGTAGGCCAAATCCAATGATTGAGGTCATGAACCTTATGGGATACGATGCTGCTGTAATTGGCAATCATGAATTTAATTATGGAAGGGCTTATTTGGATAATGCTATAAAAACTTCAAAATTTCCATGGTTATGTGCTAATATTACAAATAAAATTACAGGGGAAAGTTTTATTAATAAACCTTACATTGTTAAAACTTTTAATAATGGTTTAAGGGTAGGTATTTTAGGGGTAACAACTAAGTATATTCCTAACTGGGAAAGTGAAGGTACAATTAAGGACTTAGATTTTAAAGATGTAGTAGAGAGCGCAAGCTATTGGCTCCATATAATGAAAGATAAAGAAGCTACGGACATAAATATAGTATCCTATCATGGCGGGTTTGAAAGAGATTTAGAAACGGGGGAACCTTCTGAAAAACTCACAGGAGAAAATCAAGGTTATGAGTTATGTACTAAAGTGAGTAATATAGATGTGCTTCTAACTGGCCACCAACATAGAGTTATAGAAAATTTATTGGTAAATGGTGTTTTAGTTGTGCAACCAGGTTACAATGGTAATTGCATTGGCAAAGTAACTATGGACTTAGTCAAAATATCTGGCAAATGGTCGGTGCGAAGTAAAGTGTCTAAAGTTATTGATGCAAATGCCTTAGATGTTGATAAGACAATTTTGAATGTTACATGCCCAATAGAAACAGAAACGCAAGCTTGGCTTGATATTCCGATTGGACATGTAGAAGGGGACATGCTTATAAAAGACCCATTAAAGGTAAGGCTTAAAGATAATGCTTTTGTTGAGTTTATAAATAATGTTCAGATGGATGCAGCAAAGGTTGATATATCAAACACAGCTATCTTTGATAATAAATGTAAGGGTTTTAATTATAAGATTACGATGAGAGATATAATATCAAATTACAAATATCCGAATACATTAAAGGTAATTAGGATAAAAGGTTCTGATATAAAAGCGGCTCTCGAGAGAACTGCAGAATATTTTAGTTTAGTTGATGGTGAGGTAAGGTTAGCAAAGAATGGTAATAATATTAAACTTCAACATTATAATTATGATATGTGGGAAGGCATAGATTATGTTATAGATATTACAAAACCTATAAACTTTAGAATTACGAAAATTAATTATAAAAACGCTCCTATTAATATGGAAGGGGAATATTCTGTAGTAATGAATAATTACAGAGCAGGTGGCGGTGGTAATTATTTATTGTTTAGGGGTAAACCAGTCCTTAAAGATATACAGGTAGATATGGCTGAACTGATTGCAAATTATATACTAAAGAGAAAAACAATTAAAGCAACCGTTAATGATAATTGGAAAGTTATATACTAATTAAAATTAAAGAAAAAGTAACAAAAACTAAAATAGTTTTTGTTGCTTTTTTTTTATTAAATTAAGAAATAAACGAATAGTATAGAATATTAAACATATTATTAATAGAGCAAAAAGGAGAACTATAATAATGAGTGAGATTGAGTATAAGAAGGTTGTTTCTAAAGATTGTCCAACAATACTAGGCCAAAAGCATTTATTAAATATAAACGATGAATATCTATTATCAAACGGTGGAGTTTTGATAGATAATGGAGGAAATTTGATTTGGAATACTAAGTGGGAACATTATTTTTCAAGAGCTATATATATAAAAGAAAAACAAATGATTTTGACCAATAGAACTCTTGATTTTGGTATAGAGGGGGAGTATAACTGTGGAATAGCTTGCATTGACATGAAAACAGGGGATTATATATGGAAACATTTCTATGACAAATATGAATCTAAGTTTAATTTAAGAAAAAAAGAACCGGACATTAACATGATTAGAAGTATAAAAAAGGTATGTGCTGATGAAAATTGCGTATATGCTGATGATTTTAAAGTTAATTTGGATGATGGGTCTTATTCATATATAGGAGAAAGAAGAATAAAAAAAAATAAAACACCAAATGAAATTTATGCGGAGTTTGTAAAATCATTTAAAGAAAAGATCCATAATAATGCTGAATATAAATTAAATTTTAATATCAAAGAAAATATTATTAAGATCAATAATCAAAAATTATTTAAAGAAGGATACTGTTTTAATAAATGTGATTTTATTATGGAAACAGATCAAAGTATACATTTTTTTGGTACACCAGCAAAGAGAAATCACCAAAATGCAATATTATTTAAATACTCAAAAAAACTAAAAAAAATGGTGGAAGAAATTGATCTACCATTTAGGAATGCACCTTTTGAAGCCTATGACTTTTTTGGAAAGGGTATGCTGATTTTTGTAAGAGACGATATATATTTGTTGAAAGACTTTTTCTTAGAGTAGAGTATAGATTATTAATATAAAGAAGAAAAGTTGTGCTCAGTTAATAAGGGCATAACTTTTCTTCTTTTGTTATTTTACCACTGTTTAAATCTATAAGCATTACGTAAAGATATAGAAAATTTAAAAGCAAAATACTGCATTTGGGGGGGACCCAATGCAGTATTTTTTATACATATAACAATAAAGTTGGTATATTTAAATTATTGACTATTTTACAAATCTTATTCATTTTATTTGTAAGATTTTTATATAACTTTTGGAGTAGTATTTGGTTGTTTTATTATTTATACAAAAATTGAAGGATATTTGCATATATTTGTTGAATAATGACAGTGTAATGATTTAATTGTAGGTAGAGCATTTTAAACGCGATATAAAAATGTATTAGCAGTTATGTAATTGCTCGAATATAATTATATATATGATTATGTTATTTTAGAACAAAAGTAAAAAATATATTACAAGGGGATTAAAATGAGAAATATTAAAAAATATCTGACTTCTATTTTGGGGGTAATACTTATTTTCAGCTTGACTGGTTGCTCAAGTGTACCTGAAAATGTTACAAAAACAACTTTATCAAGTAAAGTATCGTCAAAGCAGAATACAACTGAGAAACAGCTTCAATCTACTAAAAATATAAGCTTAGCTAACAAAAAGGAAGCTAATGGTAAATTAAGGATTTCATATATAGATGTAGGACAAGCTGATAGTATTTTGATAGAGCAAGGAACAAGCTCAATGCTAATAGACGCAGGAAATAATGAAGACTCAAGTACTGTTAAAAATTATATAACAAAGCAAGGTATTACGAAACTTGATTATATTGTAGGGACTCATCCACACGAGGACCACATTGGAGGACTTGACTATGTAATAAATAGTTTTCAAATAGGTAAAATTTATATGCCAAAGGCTACATCAAATACTAAGACTTTTTTAGATGTGGTAAGTGCTATTAAAGCTAAGGGAATGAAAGTAATTGCACCTACAGTGGGGGAAACTTTTAAAGTAGGGGGTGCAACAGCTACAATTTTAGCACCCAACAGTACTGGCTATGAAGATTTAAATAATTTTTCAATTGTAATAAGATTAACCTTTGGAAATAATAGCTTTATTTTTGACGGGGATGCAGAGGGAGCATCTGAGAATGAAATGTTATCCAAAGGTATTGACATAAGTGCTGATGTGCTTAAGGTTGGACATCATGGTTCTAGCTCATCAACTACTCAGGCATTCTTAGATAAAGTAAATCCTAAATATGCGATTATTTCAGCAGGCAAAGACAATAGTTATGGCCATCCTCACAAATCTACAATGGATAAATTGAAAGCGAAAGGTGTTAAAGTTTATAGGACTGATGAAAGTGGAACAATAGTCGCGACATCTGATGGTAAAAATATAACCTTTAATACTAAACCAGGTAGTTATGCTTTTCTTGGGTCAGGCTCAAGTTCTTCTAGTAAAAGTTTTTCAAGTAGCGGAAACTCGACAGTTAAAAAAGTTGCGATAAAATTGCCTAAATCATCAAATAATAGTAAAATTGTATATTATACTCCATCAGGGAAATCATATCATTATGATAAAAATTGTAGAACACTCGCAAGAAGTAAGACTATATTAAGTGGAACGCTAGGTGAAGAATTAATTTCTTCTCATAATGATCCTTGTAATATATGTGCAGGAGGTAATTAAGTGAATGTAATAATCGATAGATTTGAAGGGAATTATGCTGTTTGTGAAAAAGAAGACAGGACTATGATAGATATTAAAAAATCTAAAATTCCTAGTATAGCTAAAGAGGGGGATGTACTAAGTATTGATAATGATGTGATTATTATTGATATAGAGAAAACTAAAAAGAGGCTTAACGAAATTCAAAAATTAACAAAAGGGTTATGGGAATAGTTAATTTAAATATATGAAAGCTGGTGAATTAATTCACCAGCTTTTATATGTTTAAGAGGTATATTGCCCTTCTACTTTTACCACTGTGAACACGCATTTTTAGCTTTAAATTCTAAGTTTGATTATAAGATACTCAATGTTTCAATAAATAAGCAAAAAAATAGCCAATTAGCATTGACAAGTGTTGGTTAAGTCGTGTACAATATAATCAATAGGTAACAATGAAATAACAACATAGGAGGTTGAAAAATGAGCAACTTGATTTTAAAACCAATACATATAAATAATATGGATAAATTTGTAGGGGCGATGATAACGAATACATAAAAGCGATTGTTTGGCAAAATCGAATTTAAAGAGAATTGTTATAAATATATGAATCATTATGAAAGAGGTGGAATAAATGTCATTAGTAGGTATGAAAGATTTATTGAGTAAAGCAGAAAAAGGAAAATATGCAGTTGGATCTTTTAGTATAGCAAATATGGAGATGATAATGGGAGCTATAAAAGCTGGTGAAGAATTAAAATCACCGATGATACTTCAAATAGCGGAAGTAAGATTAAATCATACACCGTTATGTTTAATAGGACCGATGATGATTGCAGCAGCAAAAAATGCAAAAGTTCCAGTATCTGTACACTTAGACCATGGAATTACAATAGAAAGAATAAAGGAAGCTCTTGAGATTGGATTTACTTCAGTTATGATAGATGGTTCAAAACATACACTTAAAGAAAATATGAAGTTAACAAAAGAAGTTATTTCTGAGGCAATAAAATATAATGCAGACGTAGAAGCTGAAATAGGACGTGTTGGCGGTAGTGAAGATGGCTCAGAAAATTTATCAGCATTATGTACTGGGGTAAATGAAGCAAAGGAGTTTTATGTGCAAACTAGTGTTGATGCATTAGCAGTAGCAATAGGGAATGCTCATGGAGTATACTTAGAAAAACCAGAATTGAATTTTGATGTATTAGATAAAATAAATAAAAGTGTAGGGGTTCCATTAGTACTCCACGGGGGAACAGGTATAAGCGAGGATGATTTTAGAAAATGTATAAGTCTTGGAATTAGAAAAATAAATATAGCAACTGCAACATTTGCGTCAGTTGAAGAAAATGTTAGAAGGTTATATGAACAATCTGAAAAGGTTGATTACTTTGAATTGCATCAGGCAGAAATAGAAGGGGCATATCTTAATGTAAAGAGACATATGTTGATATTTGGAAGTCAAAATAAAGCTTAGGAGGCAAAATGATGGGTTACATTAAATTTGATAATAGTAGGAAATTCGATATTGTTCCAATAGGTAGAGCTGCAATTGATTTTAATCCTATTGATATAAATATGCCACTTTCAGAAAGTACAACTTTTAAAAAATATTTAGGTGGGTCACCAGCGAACACTGCTGTAGGACTTGCAAGATTAGGTAAAAAGGTAGGGTTTATTGGCAAAGTTTCAGATGATAGATTTGGTGAATTTATTATTAACTATTTTAAAAATGAAGGAATAGATACGTCGCAGGTTGCCATTGCTAAAAATGGAGAATCTTTAGGGCTTACCTTCACGGAAATACTAAGTCCAACACAAAGTAGCATATTAATGTATAGAACCGGTGTTGCAGATTTAGCTCTCGAAGCCTGCGAAATAAGCGAAGAATACATTAAAAATTCTAAGGCTATTATAATATCTGGGACTGCTCTAGCGCAGAGCCCTTCAAGAGAAGCTACTTTGAAAGCATTAGAGTATGCAAAGAAAAATAATACAGTAGTTATATTCGATATTGATTATAGAGAATATACATGGCTTAATAAGGACGAAATTGCAATTTACTATGCTATTGTTGCGAAGGCTAGTGACGTTATAATAGGTTCAAGCGAAGAATTTGAATTAACTCAAGGAATAATTGGACAAGATAAATGTGATCAGGAAATTGCTAATAGATGGTTCGGTTATGGGAATAAAATTGTTGTTATAAAACATGGGAAAGATGGATCAACTGCTTATACATCAGATAAAAAAAGCTATAATATAAAGCCTTTCCCAGTTAAACTTCTTAAATCTTTTGGTGGTGGAGATGCTTATGGTTCTGCATTTGTTTATGGATTACTTGAAGGCTGGGATATTATTGATTGCTTAGAGTTTGGTAGCGCTTCAGCTGCAATGCTTGTTGCAAGTCACAGTTGCTCAGATGCAATGCCAAAAGCTAAAGAGATTAAAGAATTTATAAGAAAGAGTAAAGAAGAACATGGAGAAATGGTTGCACGAGTTTAAAAAAGATTTATAAGGAGGTATTAACATGGTTCATAGTTTAGGTGGCATAAAGTATGGCGGAAACTACTTGTGTGAAATTGATGGTAAGAACAAAGATATGTTAATGGATATAGTAGTCGTGAAATTCAGAAAGGGAGAAACAAAAGAATATTATGAAAATGATAAAGAAATGGCATTACTTCTCCTAACAGGAAAGATAAAAATAAGTTGGAAAGAAAACGAAAAAATAATGAAGAGAGATTCTGTATTTGATGAGGATCCATGGTGTCTTCACGTATCAAAAAATATAAAGGTTGAATTAACTGCAGAGGATGAAAGTGAAATACTTATTCAATCTACAGACAATAAAGAAGAATTTGAACCTAAATTTTATGCGCCTGAAGATTGCCAAAGTGATATCTTTGGAGAAGGTACATGGAATGGTACTGCAAGGCGGGTAGTTAGAACTGTATTTGATTATAAGAATGCACCTTATTCTAATATGGTCATGGGTGAAGTTATAACTTATCCTGGTAAATGGTCAAGCTATCCACCACATTATCATCCACAACCAGAGGTATATTTCTATAAATTTAACAAACCTCAAGGTCTAGGTTTATGTTTAATTGGTGACGAGGCTTATAAAATAACTGATGAAAGTTTTGCTACAATACCAGGAGGTCTTGTTCATCCACAAACATCAGCACCAGGATATGCAATGTATTATTGCTGGATGATTAGACATTTAGAAAACAATCCATGGACAGACAGGATAGACGTACCAGAGCATAAATGGCTTTGGGAAAAAGATGTTAAAGTTTGGCCTGATAAATAATATAAATGACAAATTAAGATATTAGGAGGTTTGAAATGGGTACAATTAGACTAACTACAGCGCAAGCATTAATCAAATTTTTAAATAACCAGTTTGTGAGTTTTGATGGTAAAGAAGAAAGATTTGTTGAAGGGATTTTCACAATATTTGGGCATGGAAATGTACTAGGTCTTGGGCAAGCATTAGAGCAAGATCCAGGTGATTTAATAGTTCGTCAAGGAAGAAATGAACAAGGTATGGTTCAAGCAGCTGTAGCTTTTGCAAAGCAAAAAAGAAGAAAACAAATATACGCGTGCACATCATCTGTAGGACCTGGTGCTGCTAATATGATAACTGCTGCAGCAACAGCAACAGCAAATAATATACCTGTACTATTATTGCCAGGTGATACATTTGCTACAAGGCAGCCAGATCCTGTACTTCAGCAAGTTGAACAAGAACACAATGCTTCAATTAGTACAAATGATGCTTTTAAACCTGTAACTAAATATTGGGATAGAGTGAGCAGACCGGAACAATTGATGTCAGCTATGATAAATGCAATGAGAGTATTAACAGATGAGGGAGATACTGGCGCAGTATGTATCGCACTGCCACAGGATGTTCAAGCAGAAGCTTATGATTATCCAGAATATTTTTTTAATAAGAAAGTTCATAGAATTGAAAGAAGAAAAGGTACAGATGCAGAACTAGAAGATGCTATAAGCCTAATAATTAGAAAGAAAAAACCATTAATTATTTGTGGTGGAGGAGCTAAATATTCAGAGTCCGGTGAAGAACTAAAGAAATTTGCGCAGGAATTTAACATACCTATTGCTGAAACGCAGGCAGGAAAAAGTACAGTAGAATCAACTTATTATCTAAATTTAGGTGGAGTCGGAGTTACAGGCAATCTTGCTGCAAATCTTATAGCTAAAGACGCTGACTTAATAATAGGACTTGGAACAAGATTTACAGATTTTACAACGGGTTCTAAAGGATTATTTAAAAATGATGAAGTTGAGTTCTTAACAATAAACACATCTAGATATAATGCAAATAAAATGGATGCTACTAAAGTTGTTGGAGATGTATTGGTTAATTTAAAAGAACTTATATATAAGCTTATTGAAAAAGGATATAAGAGCAAATATAATAAAGAAATTTCTGATGCGAAAAATAAATGGGAAAAAGAAATTGATAGATTATATAGTATAAAATATGGTAAAGATGATTTCAAACCAGAAATAGCAAGTCAAAATGAAGCAAGTTTAAAAGAATTTTATGAACTTTGCGGAGAAGCTCTTCCACAAACTACAGCTATAGGTGAAATTAACAAGTTCCTTGAAAAAGATTATGTTGTAGTTGGTGCTTCAGGCAGTTTACCAGGAGATCTACAAAGGTTATGGGTTTCAAAAGATAAATATAGCTACCATATGGAATATGGTTTTTCATGCATGGGATATGAAATATCAGGGGCTCTTGGAGTGAAGCTTGCAGAACCTAATAAAGAGGTATATGCAATGGTTGGGGATGGAAGTTACTTAATGCTTCATTCGGAACTTGTAACCTCTATCCAAGAAAACAAGAAGATAAATGTATTGTTATTTGATAATAGCGGATTTGGTTGTATTAACAATCTAGAAATGGGAAATGGAATGGGTAGTTTTGGAACCGAATTCAGATATAGAAATGAAGAAAGTGGTAAGCTTGATGGTGGACTAATTTCAATAGATTTTGCAAAATGTGCACAGGGGTATGGAGTAAAAAGCTATACAGTTAAAACAATAGAAGAACTTAAAGCAGCACTAGTAGATGCAAAAAAACAAACTAGATCTACTTTAATAGATATAAAAACACTTCCAAAAACAATGACAGATGGTTATGATTCTTGGTGGCATGTAGGTGTTGCTGAGGTTTCAAATAAAGAATCAATAAAAAATGCTTATATTGACAATAAAGATAATCTTACAAATGCAAGAAAATACTAAAACTAGGGGAGATGCTATTATGTTAAAAGTTGGAATTATTGGTGCAGGAAGAATTGGAAAGGTACATGGAGAAAGTATATCAAAATATGTGAAAAATGCTGAAATAAAGTCAATTGCAGATGCATACCTAAACGATGATACAAGAGAATGGGCGAAAAGTAAAGGAATACATGAAATATATACTGACTATAAAAAAATACTAGAAGATCCAGAAATTGATGCAGTATTAATTTGCTCTTCAACAGATACACATTCTCCAATCTCAATAGAGGCAATAAGAGCAGGAAAACATGTTTTTTGTGAAAAACCAATTGATCATGATTTATCAAGAATAAAGGAAGTTATTAATGAATTAGGCAAATCCAAGGTTAAATATCAAGTAGGCTTTAATAGGAGATTTGACCATAATTTTATGTCAGTTAAGAATGCGGTTGTTGCCGGAAAAATTGGAGAACCTCGTATTTTGAAAATAACTTCAAGAGATCCTGAAGCACCTTCAATTGATTATGTAAAAGTTTCTGGTGGCATGTTTTTAGATATGACAATTCATGATTTTGATATGGTAAGATATCTTTTAGACAGTGAGGTTGAAGAGGTATATGCAGCTGGTGGGGTATTAATTGATAAGGCTATAGGTGAGGCTGGAGATATTGATACAGCAATTATAACATTAAAGATGAAAAATGGAACTTTAGCAGTTATTGATAACTCAAGGCAATCAGCTTATGGATATGATCAAAGGGCAGAAGTATTTGGATCATTAGGTCAAGTTGCAGTAGCAAATGACAGCACTTCAACAGCGGTAATATCAAATGGAGCTGGTGTTACAGGAGAAAAACCTCTATTCTTCTTCCTAGAAAGATATATGCGGGCTTATGCACTAGAAGTTACAGAATTTATTGATGCAATTGTAAATAATACGCCTACGCCTGTAAATGCAGAAGATGGTCTACAAGCTGTATTAATTGGTGTAGCTGCTACGAAATCATTATATGAGAACAGACCGGTTAAAATATCTGAAATTAAATTTTAATTTAAAGGGGTGTTAATTATGTTAGATAGTAAAAAAGTTAAATTAGGTATTGCTCCAATTGCATGGACAAATGACGATATGCCAGATTTAGGAAAGGAAAACACTTTTGATCAGTGCTTGAGTGAAGCTGCATTAGCAGGCTTTAAAGGAACTGAAGTAGGAAACAAATATCCAAAGGATGTTAACGTATTAAAAAAGGCTTTAGAACTTAGAGGACTTGAAATTGCAAGTGCTTGGTTTAGTTCATTTTTAACCACGAAACCCTATGAAGAAACTGAAACTGAATTTGTTAAGCATAGAGATTTTCTACATGATTTGGGAGCTAAGGTAATCGTTGTAGCTGAGCAAGGACATAGTGTACAAGGCCAATTAGAAACAGCTGTATTTGATGGGAAATACTATTTTAATGAGGAAGAATGGAAACTGTTTGGAAATGGATTAAACAAGCTAGGAAAGTTAGCTAATGATAAGGGAATGAAACTTGTTTATCATCATCATATGGGAACAGGAGTACAAACGACAGAAGAAATAGACAAACTTATGAGCATTACTGATGAAAATTTAGTTTACTTATTGTTTGATTCAGGTCATTTGGTATATTCAGGCGAAGATCATATAGCAATCCTTAAAAAGTATATAAATAGAATTAAGCATGTTCATTTAAAGGATGTTAGAGCAGAGATAGTCAAAAAAGTTAAAGATGAAAAGTTAAGTTTCCTAAATGGAGTTAGATTAGGAGCTTTTACAGTGCCAGGTGATGGAAGCATAAATTTTGAAACAATATTTAAGATCTTAGCAGAAAACAATTATGAGGGCTGGTTACTAGTGGAAGCAGAACAGGATCCAGCAAAGGCAAATCCATTTGAATACGCAGTTAAAGCTAGAAAATATATTAAGGAGAAATGTGGGATATAATCTTATTATAAAAACATTTCTAATTTAGATAATTACGAAAAGTTTAATTATTATGTTATTTTATTAGTAGAGTTATCTAAAATAGATAACTTTACTTTTTTAGCAATTATATAATTAAATGTTCTATTGACGTATGTTGGTTAAGTTGTGTATAATTATAATTAAATGTGACAATAACTTACCAATAAATAATAGACAACGCTGGGCTCGTTTCTATTAAACTATGTAATTAAAGTGGGTAATATTTTAATACAAAAACATGAAGAAAGGATATCTTATAATGAAAACTAATAGGATAAAAGAAATCGAGGAATATATACTAAGCAATGAGTCAGTTAGTTTAGACTCATTATGTGATGTATTTAAAATTTCCAAAAACACAATCAGGCGAGATATAAATGAAATTGAAAAAAAGGGTAGCATAAAAAAAGTATATGGTGGAGTAACGGCTGTTGTTAAAGATTTAATACCATTCGAAGAGAGAAACATTAAAAACAACTATAAAAAAATAGCAATAGCTAAGGCTGCATGTGAATTTGTAAAGGATGGAGATGTTATATTCATTGATTCTGGTACAACAACACTTAATATGGTAGACTTCTTAAAAAATAGAAACGATATAACTATATTGACTAATAATTTGAATGTTATAGTAAGTGCGCTCCCTTATCCAAATTTAAATGTTATTTGTACGGGAGGTAGTCTAATAAGAAAAACAAATTCTTTTGAGGTCATTAATACCTTATCTATATTTAAAGATTATAATATAAGCAAAACATTTATGGCAGCCACAGGCATTTCTATAGCTAATGGAGCTACCAATTCTTCACCATTAGAATATAAGCTTAAAAAAGTGATAGTAGAAAAGAGCAATGAGTTATACTTACTAGTAGATTCTACTAAATTTGATGTTTCAGCACTTATGACATATTGTGAATTAAGCGAAATAAATCATCTTGTAACAGATAAAAAACCTCCTGAAAAATATATGGAATTCTTTGAAAAAAATAAGATTGATGTTATTATATCGGAATAATGGTTAAAGAAGAGCAATTAGATATTATAAATTGTTCTTTTTTCTTTTTGATGTTTTTTTATAAAGTACCTTATGGTTAGATTTAAGACCATGGTCAGCACAAAATGCAGCAGGCATCACTTACACCAAGTCTTCAATAGTGTTTGATATAGAGCGTCTCAATGCATCTTCTAGGAGCTTTTGGAACGACCCAGAAGATAACTTAATATAAAAAACAATAAATGCTCAATACATAATCAATACATGATATATATATAATTGTTATTGACTTTTTGACCTTAATATAAGTATAATATAATCATAACATAACAAACAGATAACAAAAATGAAACTAAACAATACTTTTAGGGGGTAATGTAATGAATAGTTATTTTATAAAAACAATGGAAACATTTACGATTAGTAATAATAGTTAACACATTACGTGTAAACGATTTATGTAAACGATTTATAATATTATCAAAAGTAAACATAGTGAGACTTTGCAATAAAAGTAATTTTGAATAAAGTTTCACAGCTAAAAATTAGGAGAACCGATGTTTTAGGGATTTTACTAGCTACTAATTATATAATAGGAGGAATTATTATGGAATTTGAACAAGATCCTAAGAAAAAAAAATATTTTAGAAGAATAGCTACTGTATCAACTTTTGGTGGACTTTTATTTGGTTATGATACGGGGGTAATTAATGGGTCACTGTCTTACATGACAAGAAAGGATCAATTAAATTTAAGCACTATGACGGAAGGACTTGTTACAAGTGGATTATTATTTGGTGCCGCTATAGGTGCAGTAGTTGGAGGCCGGTTATCTGATAAATACGGTAGAAAAGCAATAATTAAGCTTCTTGCTATAGTTTTTGTATTTGCAACACTAGGCTGCTCAATTTCACCTACTGCTTCAATTTTAATTGCTTGCAGATTTATATTAGGGCTAGCTGTAGGAGGGGCATCAGTTATTGTACCAACATTTTTAGCAGAAATATCTCCTACAGAAGTAAGGGGCAGTATTGTTACTCGAAATGAAGTTATGATTGTAATTGGACAATTATTAGCGTATATATTGAATGCAATTTTAGGAAATGTTTTCAATACTCCTAGTATTTGGAGATATATGATAGTTATTGCTACTATACCAGCACTTATTTTATGGGTTGGAATGTTTACAGTTCCTGAAACCCCAAGATGGTTAGCTGCTAACGGAAAAATATCCGAAGCATTGGAAGTTCTAAGGAAAATTCGTACTCAACACCAAGCAGATGATGAAATTAAACAAATATCAGATATTATTGAAGCTGATAAACATTTAGAACGTGCTACTTTTAAAGATTTAAATATTCCATGGATCCGACACCTTGTATTAATTGGAATTGGACTAGCCATTACACAACAAATTCCAGGAATTAATATAATGATGTATTATGGAACATCGATTTTAGAGAAAGCCGGTTTTGGAACTCAAGTAGCATTAGTTGCTAATATAGGAAATGGATTAATGTCTGTTATTGCAGCACTTGTTTATATGAAGTTCTTTTCAAATAAATTTGGGCGAAGATTTTTATTATTAGTAGGACTTACTGGAACGACTTTAACAATGCTTGCGATGACTATTCTTACAAATACTTTAGCAGGCTCACCTGTGCTTCCATATGCTGTACTTACTTTAACTATAGTTTTCTTGGCTTTCTTCCAAGGATGTCTTGGGCCAATAGTCTGGTTATTACTAGCCGAAATTTTTCCACTAAGAATAAGAGGACTAGGAATGGGTATTTCAGTATTCTTTCTATGGATTACTAACTTTTTCATTGGTCTTCTCTTCCCAACAATGTTAAGCAAACTTGGGTTATCTGGTTCATTTGCAGTGTTTGTAGTATTAGGTGTTATTGGATGGACATTTGTATATAATTGTGTGCCAGAAACACTTGGTAAATCTCTAGAAGATTTAGAAAAACATTTTAAAAGTTACAAATCAAAAACGCAAAAATCAGAAATAAACGTAAATTGATAAATGACTTGTTGAAATTGACATATGTTGCCTAAGTTATGTATAATGGAATCAACAGATAACAATAAGATAACAATGAAAGAGCCAACCGATGAGCAGTTTGTTTCCAAGATAGAAATATTTAAATTCTTGATAACAATTTAATTAGTAAATATTATGTAGCAATTAATTAATAATTAATTAATAATTAATAATTAATAATTAATAATTAATAATTAATTGTTAACTTACAGAAAGGTGATGAAAATAATGTTTAAGTTTATCAAAAAAGATAAAGAAGAAAAGAGTATAATTTTAAAATCTCCAATTGTGGGAAGGTGTTTTGATATGTCGGAAATGCCTGATGAAATGTTTTCAAAAAAATTATTAGGCGATGGAGTAGGATTTGAATCAACTGATGGAATATTATATGCACCAGTTGATGGTGAAATCCTTCAAGTATTCCCTACAAAACATGCTTTGATTTTAAGGACTGAAGAGGGAATAGAAATATTACTTCATATAGGAATTGATACATTACAGATGAAAGGTGAGGGCTTCGAAGCTTTTACTGAAAAGGGAAAACAAGTTAAAGTAGGAGATAAATTATTAACTTTTGATAATGAATTAATAAAAGCAAAAGTTAAATCTAATTTGAGTGTATTAATCGTTACGAATAATAATTTAATTGAATCTATTGATATTAAATTAGGTACTGTAGATAAAGATAATGAAATACTGAAAATAAGATTAAAGAAATAGGGAACTTGCCAACGTGATTTTGTATCACATTATTAAAGACGCTCGGACATATATGTAAAAGTAGTATGGATACAATTTATAAATTTTTTAAGCCCTATGTAAAGGTAGATCTTTGCGTAGGGTTATTTGTCTTAACGACATTTTAGAAGGAAGGTCTCTCACTTCTATAAGGAGGAGTATAAATTTCCTTCTGAAGTCGTTAATATTGCAGCGACCCAGGAGATGATTTAATATTTAAAATATGCTATATCATAATTGTATAAGTAAAAACACCAACATAACCTGAAATCAACTAAAATATACTCATATTTTAAAAAAATGATTTAACATGCGATTACTATTGACATGTGTTGATCATGTTATGTATAATGTAACCAACACATGAGAATAAAACAACGATATAGGAGGTTCGATGATGAGTAATTTATTTTTAACACCACGATATATAATTACTGGAAAGGGAGCGCTTAGCCAAGCTAGTGAAAATGTTAAGCAGCTAGGAAAGAAGGCTTTGATTGTAACAGATAATATGATGGTTAAACTTGGAAGTCTTAAAAAAGTAACGGATATGTTAGATAGTATCCATATTGAATATGCGGTTTATAGTGAAGTTAATAGTGAGCCCACAGATACTATGGTGAATGGTGGAATATTAGCTTATAAACAAGAAAATTGTGATTTTTTAATTGGATTAGGTGGCGGAAGTCCTATAGATACAATGAAAGCTGTAGGAGCCATGATAACGAATACAGGGGATATCAATGAATATTTAGGAAAAATAATTCCGAATGCAACCCCTCCTTTAGTTGCATTACCTACAACAGCAGGAACGGGTTCAGAAGCAACTCAATTCACCATAATATCAGACACAAAGAGAGACATAAAAATGTTGTTAAAAGGACCTAATCTAATGCCGACTTTAGCAATAATAGATCCGATTTTTACAACGACAGCTCCACCTAATGTAACAGCAGCAACAGGACTAGATGCATTAACACATGCAATTGAAGCATATACATCGAAGAAATCGCAGCCTATGTCAGATACATTTGCGCTTTCGGCAGTTAAAAGGATAAACAAATATTTACTAAAAGCTTATAAAAATGGAAATGATGTTGAAGCTAGAACAGAAATGTCAATAGCCGCACTTGAGGCTGGGATTGCCTTTAATAATGCATCAGTGACAATAGTTCACGGTATGAGTAGACCAATAGGTGCACTTTATCATGTACCTCATGGATTATCTAATGCTATGCTACTTGAAGATTGTTTGAACTTTGCTTTACCTGGAACGCCAGAAAGATTTTGTGATTTAGCTAAGGCTATAGGTATCTATAAAAAAGGTGATAGCGATATAGAGGCGGGAGAAGCATTTATAAAAGAAGTTGGAAAGTTATGCAAAAACTTAAATATTCAAACCCTTGAGGAGTTTGGTGTTGATAAGGAAAAATTCTTTGATAATTTAGATAAAATGGCAATTGATGCAATAGATAGTGGTAGTCCAGGAAATACAAGAAGAGAGCCTAACAAGGAAGACATAATAAATATTTATAAATTATTATAGAAGATGTAAAATAGATACAATTAGTAGGCATGATTAATATATAAGAGATCAGTATAAAAATGAACAACCAAATTTAGGAGGTCGTCAATATGGATTTTAATTTATCAAAAGAACAAGAATTAGTTGTTAACAAAGCAAGAGAGTTTTCAGAAAAGGTGCTTAAACCTATAACAATTGATAATGATGAGACTAGGGAATTCCCTATAGATGCATACAAAAAGTTGGGCTCAATGGGGATGCTTGGCTTACCGTATTCAAAAGAATATGGCGGTTCAGGCGGAGATTATTTATCATATGTTTTAGCTGTAGAAGAAGTTTCAAAAATACATGCATCACTTGGCATTGCATATTCTGTAAGTGTATCTCTTTGTGCAGGAGGAATATTTAGTAGTGCTTCAGAGGAACTAAAGAAAAAATATCTTCCAGATATATTGTCAGGAAAGAAACTTGGTTCGTTTGGATTAACTGAGCCAAATGCTGGCTCTGATGCTTCAGGTGCTCAAACTATAGCATTGAAAGATGGAGATCATTATATATTAAATGGTTCTAAATGTTTTATTACTAATGGGCCTCTATCAGACACATTTTTAGTATTTGCTTTTACAGATAAGGATTTAGGAACAAAAGGATTATCAGCATTTATTGTTGAGAAAGATTTCCCAGGATTTTCAATAGGAAAAATTGAAAATACATGTGGAATAAGATCAGCTCAGGTTTCAGAACTTATTTTTAAGGACTGTATAGTTCCAGTTGAAAACTTAGTAGGACTAGAGGGAAAAGGTTTTGGAATAGCAATGAAAACTCTTGATGGTGGAAGAATAGGAGTTGCAGCGCAAGGACTTGGAATTGCAGAAGGAGCATTTGAGATAGCAAAAGAGTACTTGAAAGAAAGAAAACAATTTGGAAAACCATTATATAAAAATCAGTATTTAGCATTTAAAATGGCTGAATTAGACCTAGAAATTGAACAAGCTAAATATATATTATATAAAGCAGCTCTTGATAAACAAGATGGAAAAAATTATTCGATATCAGCAGCTAAGGCAAAACTTGCGTGTACTGATGTAGCTATGCATGTAACTACAGAGGCAGTTCAAATGCTTGGTGGAAATGGATATATGAAAGAGTACAATGTTGAGCGAATGATGAGAGATGCGAAGATTACACAAATATATGAAGGAACAAATGAAATACAAAAAATGATTATTAGCGGTAGCATTTTTAGATAATTGAAATAACATAACGTCTAAAAACATTAAAAATAGGGGGAATAGAAATGAATAATATTATTTTTGAAGAGGGAAAAGGTATTGCAAAGATTATTATTAATAGACCTAAGGCTCTTAATGCTTTAAACAGTGAGACTATAAAAGAGTTAGGAACAGTTATAAATGAAATATCAGAAAGAGAGGATATAAAAGTTGTAATAATTACTGGCGCAGGCGAAAAGTCTTTTGTAGCAGGTGCTGACATAACTGAAATGAAAGATTTAACTGCAATACAAGCTAAAGAACTCTCACGCAAAGCACAAAATGTATTTTCAGAAATTGAAAATATGCCTCAGGTAGTTATTGCCGCAGTTAATGGTTATGCTCTTGGTGGTGGATGTGAACTTTCTATGTGCTGTGATATAAGACTTGTTTCATCTAAGGCAAGGTTTGGTCAACCAGAAGTTGGCTTAGGAATAATTCCAGGATTTGCTGGAACTCAAAGACTCCCTAGATTGATTGGAAAAGGAAGAGCTAAGGAACTTATATTTACCACAGATATGATAGATGCACAGGAAGCATATCGTATAGGTCTTGCAAACAAGGTGTATAATCCGGAAGAATTATTACCTAAGACATATGAAATGGCTGAAAAGATAATGAGCAAAGCTATGTATGCAGTAGGTTTAGCAAAAGCTTCAATTAATAATGGTCTTAATATGGATACTGAATCGTCATATAACTATGAAAATAGCTTATGGACAATATGTTTTGCAACTGAAGATCAAAAGGAAGGTATGCAAGCATTTATTGAAAAAAGAAAAGCAATTCTAAAAGGATGTTAATCTATGTTAATAAATTTATAATATTGTAAAAGGGGATGCAATTGTATGAAAATATTAAAAGCTAGAGAAGCTGCTGAATTAGTAAAAGATGGCGATTGTATTGTAACTGATGGGTTTGTTTGCAGTTGTTGCCCTGAAACTCTTACTATAGCTTTAGAAAAACGTTTTTTAGAAACAGGTAAGCCTATAAATTTAAATCTTATGTATGCTGCGGCTCAAGGTAATCAAAAAGGAAAGGGTGCGGATCATTTTGCACACGAGGGAATGATTAAAAGAGTTGTGGGTGGTCATTATAACATGTCACCAGCTCTTGGAAAACTAGCTGTAGAAAACAAAATAGAGGCCTATAATCTTCCACAAGGAACTCTTGCTCAATTGATGAGAGATATTGCTGGTAAAAGAGTTGGCACAATAACTCATGTAGGATTAAACACATTTGTTGATCCTAGAATTGAAGGTGGAAAATTAAATGACATTACAACAGAAGATATTGTAAAGGTAATTGAAATCGAAGGTGAAGAGAAGTTACTATATAAATCATTTCCAATTAACATCTGTTTTCTAAGAGGCACATATGCTGATGGAAATGGAAATATCACTCTAGAAAGAGAAGTAGCTACTCTTGAATCAACATCTATTGCTCAAGCAACAAAAAACTGTGGCGGAATAGTTGTAGTTCAAGTTGAAAAAGTAGTAGCTAATGGCAGCCTTGATCCAAGGCTTGTAAAAATTCCTGGAATATATGTAAATTATGTTGTTGTCTCGTCTCCTGAGGAACATGAGCAATGCTTTGGAGTTGAATACAATCCAGCTTGCACAGGCGAAATAAAAGCATCGATGGATTCAATTGAAAATACACCATTAGATGGTAGAAAAATAATAGCAAGAAGAGCTGCGTTTGAGCTTGAGGCTAATAGCGTTGTAAATTTAGGAATTGGAATACCTGAGGTAATATCAGCAGTTGCGAGTGAAGAGGGTATTTGCGATTATATGACACTTACAGTAGAAGCAGGAGCAGTTGGTGGAGTACCTCTAGGTGGTTCAGCTTTTGGTGCATCAGTAAATCCACAAGCAATTCTAGACCAAGCCTACCAATTTGATTTCTATGATGGCGGTGGAGTCGACTTAGCATTTTTAGGACTCGCTCAAGTTGATAAAGAAGGAAACTTAAATGTAAGTAAGTTTGGTACACGTATTGCAGGATGTGGTGGATTTATCAACATAACCCAAAATGCAAAAAAAGTTATGTTTTGTGGAACATTTACGACTCAGGGACTTAAAGAAGAAGTAAAAGATGGAAAGCTTGTTATAAAACAAGAAGGTAAGATGGTTAAATTTATTGAGAAAGTTCAGCAAATTACTTTTAGTGGGAAATATGCACGAAAAGTAAATCAGCCAGTAATGTATATTACAGAGAGAGCGGTGTTTGAACTTAAAAAGGATGGGCTTTATCTTACTGAAATAGCACCAGGTATTGATTTGCAAAATGATGTTTTAGATTTAATGGATTTTAAACCTAAAATGGATGGAACACCGAAACTTATGGATGAACGTATTTTCTATGATAGACCAATGGGCTTAAAGGATATTACTTCTCAATTAAAAGAAGTACATATAGGCAAGTAATTTAAATATATGAAAGCTGGTGAATTAATTCACCAGCTTATATATATTTAAGGTGTGTATTGCCCTTCTATTTTTACAACTATATCATTTTGAGTATAGATATAACATAACATATGTTCATTCATACTATTAGTGACACGTTTGAAAGTAGAGTAAGTAGTAGGTTGGTTACTAATATCATTGTTAAGTGGATTTATCAAAAATCCAAGAACGTTTAGTGCGGCAGTACTCGCTATAACATAGTTTTTTATAGTTTTGTTGTTATTAAAAATATAGTAATCATCATATACGTAATATTTTCCATCTTCATATAGGGCATTTCCATCATTTTTAGCTGCTTCAATAGCATCATTTCCTATTAGAAAATTTACATCATCAAAGCTCAAATATCTCTTGCCATTTTTGTCATATACATTAGAGATATAACCAATCTGCTTTGATTTTATTATTGCTTTATTATTAACTATAGAATGCGCTTTCGTTTCTTTTAATGGTACTTTTTTAGAAAGAGAAAATGTTCCTTTTTGATATACTAATTCTTTTAAATTAACAGAGCTCTGCTTAATGTTTTGATGAAAATTGTCAACTAGTACCATGTTTTTAAAATAACCTGAGGTTAATACTAAAATAACAACGCAAGTTACAATAGCTAGTATTATTGAAATTTTTACTTTGGGTCTATTTAAATTAGAACTCATAAAATATTCACCCCCTTTTATAATCAAATGACTAACATCATTATTATTGTATTCGTAAAGATATTACTTTTATAACAAAAGTAACTGTTATACTAAATCATCTCCTGAGGAGCCACAATATTAACTGCATTTTAATCTATTCTTAATGTTGCCGATATAATATATATAATATGGAAAGGGGATAAATATCTTAATGTTTTTAATATTTTAATTAAAGGAGAAAACATTTCGAAATTCTAAAAAACGTTTATACGAGGGTGAGTGAAATTTATGATATTAATATTTAAATCAATAATAATGGGCATAGTTGAAGGTATAACGGAGTTCTTACCGATTTCTTCAACTGGTCATATGATCATAGTAGGTCATTTTATCAATTTTACAGGTGCGTTTGCTACTTTATTTGAAATTGTTATTCAACTTGGAGCAATTCTTGCAATTGTAGTGCTTTATCGGGCTAAGTTATGGGATTCTTTGAAAAATCTAAAACCAGGTCAATCAGGATTTAAGCTTTTGACTAATGTTATTGTAGCATTTATGCCGTCAGCAGTATTGGGACTTATATTACATAAGAAAATTGAAGCAGTTTTGTTTGGACCAGTTCCTGTACTTGCCGCATTAATAGTTGGTGGTATTTTAATGATATTGGTTGAAAATAAATATAGAAAAAGAGATATAATAGGAAGTGTTGATAGCATAGTCCTTCCGCAAGCTATACTTATAGGATGTTTTCAGTGCCTTGCCCTATGGCCAGGTATGTCAAGATCAGCATCAACGATAATGGGAGCATGGATTGTTGGGCTTAACAGCGTCGCTGCAGCAGAGTTTTCATTTTTCCTTGCAATACCTACAATGATTGGAGCAACAGCTCTAACTTTATTTAAAGCTAAAATTGCACTTACTTTAATAGAAGTAATATCTTTAATAATAGGCTTCGTTGTATCTTTTATAGTAGCTATTGTAGTTGTAAATAAATTTATAACTTTCCTAAAGAATAAGCGTATGAGAGTATTTGCTGTGTATAGAATATGCCTTGGTGTGTTTTTATTGGTACTTGTATTTATAAATGTTTTAAAATAAGTTGTTGACATTGAATCTCTTCACTTTTGTGGGGAGATTTTTTACTATTATAAATATAAACTTGTTATTGTAAATTGAGTGAAGATATGTCACAATAGTGTAATGTTATATGTGCTTATATTATTTTATTATTTAGTGGTAACACTTAATTTTAAGTTTTATATGAAATATTTTGAAAACATAGGAGGCAAAGATGGGAGCTAAGAATATATCACAGCGAAAACGAAAAAAAAATTATAAACTTAGAAATTTTATATTTTATTTGGTTTTTATATTAGTATTTACAGGAGTTAGTGCTCCATTAATTATATTTCATGGTCCTTTTACTAATGTAAAAAAAACGATTGTAGATGCAGCAATGACTACACTTAGTCATCAATGGATTGCAAAGCTATTTTTATCTGATGCAGAAATTCAGAAAATTCGTAATGAAGATACAGTTCAAGTTATGCAGCAGGGTAATAATATCAAGTTTAGCAATAGCCATGACAATAGTATTGAAAGATATAATATTTCAAGTGGAATAAAGTTCAAAGGATATTTACTTATTATTAAAGATCCGACTAGAGTTAAAGTTGGCTACAGTAACAAACTTGGAACCCAGGGAGAGTTAACAAGCCAGATAGCCCAGGATAATGGTTCTATAGCAGCTGTTAATGCAGGAGGCTTTTCTGATTCTTCCTCAAAGAATACGAAATGGACTGGCACGGGAGGAAAACCGACGGGTATTATTATGAGTAATGGTATTGTTAAAAATGATGATACAGAAAACAAAAAAGTTGATATTACGGCTATTACAAAAGATGGAAAACTTATTATTGGACTTCACAGTTTGAATGAGTTAAAGACACTTGGTGTAACCGAAGCGGTCTCATTTGGGCCAGCCCTTGTAGTTGATAATCAGGGAATGATAAAATCTGGAGATGGTGGTCAGGGAATTGCACCGAGGACAGCAATTGGTCAGCGCGCGGATGGTGCTATATTATTGCTCGTTATTGACGGAAGAACAACTAAAAGTTTAGGTGCATCACTTAAAGATGTACAAAACGTAATGCTTGAATATGGAGCATCTAACGCCTCTAATTTAGATGGTGGCTCATCAACCACAATGTATAATAATGGTAGTGTCATTAATAATCCTTGCAATGCACTTGGCGAAAGAGCCGTTCCATCAGCTATTATTGTTAATCCTTAACAGATAGGAGAGTAACTATGAAAAAAGTATTTAAAAAAATGATAATATTAATAATCATTTCATTAATCGTACAAAGTGGGGGACTTTTCTATTTGAATAATTACTTTTTAACTTCAAATTCTGCTTTGAAATCTCAAAAGGTAGGAGACTCAGCGGAAAGTAAGAAAACGTCTGTTTCAACCTTCAAAGTACCAAGTGACGCCACCACTATAAATGTTTCTTATGATGCAGGATATATTTCATATTATTTGAATAATCAGCTATATGTTGTTAATACTATAACAAGTAAGAGCGTTAATGTATCCTCTTCTAATGGAGTTAAAATATCATTTTGTAAATGGCTTCCGGATAGAAACAGAATGCTAGTTGTAGAAACTCAAAATAGAAACCTTTCATTGTCATATTATGATGCTACTAAATCACAAAAGGATAAGGTATCTGATATTTTAATGGTTAGTTCAGGTTCAGTTGTAAAAGATATTGAAGCATCAACTTTAACAATGGTATTTTATATAAAGGTGAAAAATGGTTATAAGAATTATTCTATATATTGGCTAAATATAATGAAATCAAGAAAAAAAATTGTTACTAAATCTCAATATGTAGGAAATATTGGAGTGATACCTCATGAAGATAAGATGGTGTACGAAAATTTAACCAATAACAAGGTTTATGCAACTGGGCCAGACCATGCCTTGAACTTTAGTGGATCTACAAAATCATGTTTACTCGCAATAGATAATAATGATCAGGTTTATGTTGGAAATGTTGATAGGAGTAATAAAATCGATAAGATATATTATGGTAAATTGGGTGGTGAATGGAAGTCACTTCCATTAAGTACAGCAGTAAGTAAAGATAACTTGTTTGTCACTGGTAGTGGTAAGGTTTATAAAAATGATAAGATTAAATCTGTGGTAACAGAAATCCAAACAAATAAAGAAACAACATATAAAGGTACATTCCTTCAATCATATAGTTCTGGAGTTGCATCATTAAGTGATGGGAATTTAGTTAAAACACCTTTCAATTAAACTAAGAGTATATTATTTTAAGTTAAATAATGGAATATTCCAATATATAATTGAAATATGTAAATAGGTGATTGATGATTAAGAATTTTTCCTGTTAATAATTTGGAGGAATATAGTTATGGTAAAGAAAATTATACTAAAAGCAGTAGTTTTACTATTTATATTTATGATATTATTAATAGGATGTGTAAGTGATACAAGTCCGCTAATGAAGAGTGGGAAAATAAGGAATAGTGATATTAAAGCTAAAATGTCTAAATATATAGATGATTATTCTCCAAAAGATAAATTTAGCGGTACGGTTATTGTTGCGAAGGATAATAAGATTATATTAGATAAAGGGTATGGAATGGCAGATTATAATAATGAAATTATGAATAAATCAAAAACAGTTTTTGATATTGCATCCATAACAAAACAATTTACGGCTACAGCAATTTTAATGTTACAAGAAAAGAACCTTTTAAGTATCCAAGACACAGTTGATAAATATATTCCTAACTATCCAGAGGGAAAAAAAATAAAAATATATAATCTTCTCAGTCAAACCTCAGGAATTATTGATTATAGTCAACCTTCGGAAAAAGCAAAACTTACCTATACACCATTGGAAATTATTGAACTTTTTAAAAATGAACCACGCAAGTTTGAAACTGGAACAAAGTATGAGTACAGTAGTTCAAATTATATATTACTTGGATATATAATAGAAAAGGTGTCAGGTATGAAATATGAACAGTATTTAGAAAAGAATATATTTAAACCTTTAAAATTAAATAATACCGGATTTTTAAGCAATAAAATGAGTATAAAGAATAAAGCAATAGGGTATGCTCTGTCTGGAAATCCAGGCAAATATATACCAGCATCGAATGAAGAAAACTCAACATTATACTCTGCTGGAGGCATTTATTCAACGGTTAATGATTTATATACATGGGAAAATGAATTATTTGAAGGGAAATTAATTAGTAAAGAGTCATTAGATGAAATGCTTACACCATTATTAAACACTTATGGATATGGATATGGATTGATTATTAGTAAAAATGCTATGGAAGATAAAATGGTTTGGCATAATGGAACTCTATCAGGCTATTCATCATATATAGGGAAAAACATTAATAAAGACTATGTATTCATTATACTTAGCAATAAAGGTTCATATAATGTTGTACAAATGGTTTCAGGATTAACAGATATCCTAGAAGTGGAAAAATAACTTAAAATAAGTAAATTTAAAGGAGATATTAATGAACAAGAATAATTGTATAATAATTTCCAGCGTAGTAGCTATAGTTGTAATTGCTGGAGGGTTTACTATGGATAATATAATAGGATCAAACAGAATTAAAAAGAGCGAGAGCACACACGTAGCGAGCGTATTAGTACCAACTGCTAAAGACTTTTACAAGGTGGGGGATACAGTAAAAATTAATGATATATCTCTGAAAATTGATAAAATACATACAGCAAATGGAAATAAAGCAAATAGGCCAGATGCAGGATTAGAATATCTAATTGTGACCATAACAGTTAAAAATGAAAGTAACAGGAATAGAAGCTATGGTGATGATTTTCAGATGCAAGATGATAAAGGGAAAATTAGTGATCCCATAGTAACAATGATGGCTAATAACCACATATTTAAGGGTGGTAATCTAGCGCCTAAAGGTGAGTTTACAGGAACTCTGACGTTTCTAACAGTAAAGGATGCTAAAGGTTTGAGTTTAAATTACAATTGGGATACATTGAGACACAAGATAGTTCGTTTTAAATTAAACTAAGAGCAAAAATAATATATTTAAAATTTTTTCGGTTCGTGGTATTACATATATATTTTAAGGATATTTATTCAAATTTAAGGGGGGATTTATATGAATGAATTAATTTATAGTATACTCGAAGAAACAATAGAAAATAATTTTAATCTTAAACTTGATCCTATGGTTATGGGAAGAAAACAAATAGAAACTCCTAACATAATTATTGAATTCGTTCAAATTCTCTCTAAATGTGAAATATGATGAGGAAGCTCAGAGTTTTTGTTTGCTGTATTTTTATTGTCACTATTATAAGTGGTGGCCTATTATTTTGTACTCAAAGTTATTATGAAGGTCTTATTTCAAAAAAATATTATGATGAGTTTGGAGAAAATTTAACAGTACAAAAATTTAAAAGTCCGATACTTCAAAGCATGGGAGCAAGGCAAAACGATAATCTTTTAATGTTTGGGTCCTCTGAATTTGTTCACACCATCGGATACTATACTCAACCCATTAAATTTTTCAATGGCAAAAAAGATGGTTTTCAAATAAATCTTATTGGAAAAGGAGGTTATACCTGCTTAATACATGTTGCTAATTTTGGAGCATTAGGCACTGAACTTAAGGATCAAAAGGTGGTTTTTGTAGTGTCTCCACAATGGTTTTTAAAGGGAGGGGTTAGTGGAAAGGATATTGAAGCTAATTCTTCTGAACTACAGATATATGGATTTTTGTTTAATAGGAAAATAAGCTTAGCTACAAAACAAAAGTTTTCTAAAAGAATAATGTCAATTCATTACTCGAAAACCAATAAAAACTTTGATATTATTAGGAGATATTGCTCTCTTTATAGTAATAAGGACTTAATGAGTACATCTAAGAGGTACTTATTGACACCCTACTACTGGATAAGATATGAATTGTTAGTTTTGCAAGATGACATATCTAGCAATAAATATCTTAAGTCTAATTCTAAACTTACAAAATATATTAAGCCTTTGCGTACAAATATTAATTGGAATGACGAGTTAAAAAAAGCTTCGAGCATTGCTAAATCAAAGTCTAATAATAATAAATTTGGAATGGATAACATTGCGTATAACAATTCATTTAAAAAAAACCTTCAAAAAACAAAGGGATCTATGAAGAATGACTCTTATAAGGTATCACCAGAATATGAGGATTTTAAATTGCTGTTAGATGTTTGCACGGAAGAAGGAATTAAACCATTATTTTTAAATATTCCTGTAAATGGAAAGTGGTATGACTATGCTGGATTTAATAAAAGTGATAGACTGGCTTATTATAAGAAGATAGATAATATGGTTAGTTCTTATGGTTTTGAAGTTGCTGATTTTTCAAACTATGAAAATGAAGAACATTTTTTAATGGATGATTCTCATATAGGATGGAAGGGGTGGATTCATGTTAACGAAGCAATTGATAAATATTATAACAAAAATAATTAGTGTAAAATAAATTGCAGGATTTAATAATATATGAAAGGTTAGATTATTTTTTGAACCAATATAACATCCATATCTTTAAGAAGATATGGATGTTATATTTTTTTTCTGAATTTATGTGAGACTTCCATTGTGAAATTTATTAAAATTGAAAATAAAAAAAGGAATATAATGGAATACATAGAATTGGTATATTATGTAATTGAATTAACGGTGAATATAAAATTCAAAACATTAAAAATAAATTTCAATGATTAAAAAAGTTTCAAATTCAATAAATTATTTAGAAGGAGCTAATTATATGAATTGTAAGCAGTGTGGAGAGATATTATCTGAAGATGGTAAAGTATGTCCTAGTTGTGGTACTAACGAAGACATAAAAAATTTACAAACGTTAAATGATGATTCAGAAGACAAAATCAATAATTCTAAAAATTACATCTTAATCTTTAAAAAAATTATTTTTAATAAAATAACAATTGCTGTTTTAATTTTCTTGATAATAAGTTCAGTAGTTGTTAAAGGTAAACTCAAAGTTTTAAATAATGATAATATAGAAAGTAAACCAGTACAACAAAACAATTTGATCGGTACAAATCATAATAGGAATTTGGACAAGGCAGCTAGAGATAAAGATGTTATTATATTCCCTGATAAAAATTTGGAAAAGGTAGTTAGAGGTGCTATTAAGAAATACGATGGAGACATTTTAAAAGGTGATGTCGTTAAGATAAAAGAGTTAAAGGCTTCTAACACAAACATAAGTAACCTTTCAGGTATTCAAAATTTAACCGAATTAACTTTGTTATATTTATATAATAATAAAATAGAAAATATAGATGATTTAAAGGGACTTACTAAGTTAAATGTTTTAGATTTATATAATAATAAAATCGAAAACATTAATGCTTTAAAAAAGCTCACTAATTTAACAACATTATATTTATGGAATAATAAAATCGACAATATAGATAGTTTAAATGGGCTTACTAGGTTGACTGTATTAGACTTATGGGGTAATAAAATCAACAATATTGATGCCTTAAAGAGACTTACCAATTTAACTGTATTGGATTTATCTGATAATAAAATAAATAATATAAATAGTTTAAAGGGGTTTACTAAATTAAATGCGCTATATCTAGGAACTAATCCAATTACAGATTATTCAATAACAAGTTCTTATTATAGCGATCTAGAAGATAAGGATTTTATATTACAATAAAAAATTTAAATATTCAAAAGATATATTAAAATATCCTCCGCTTGATAACTACTTTTCGATAATAATTATTGAAAAGTAGTTATTTTTACGTTCTTAAAATAATGATATAACATTGTATAAAAATTTATAATTTGTATTAATATAAGAATTTATTGATTAATTTATATTATTTGTAAAAATCTTGACAATATTAGTAGTTGAGTATTATTATTAAGTAATGGTAAAATTAATGTTTAAAAACCAAACCTACAATACATTCTGAAATAATATAACGATAAAGGTCTAGGTATTTAACGTATCAAATAATTTGAAAGGAGAGTCATTTAGAATTTAAATTATAATATGAATGGTGTGATAAATTATGATGAAACTTAAAAGTAAGAGAAAAATAGTAATTATTAAAAAGGAAAGATTTATTTTAGTAATATCAGTATTTATTATACTTTTGTGTTTAATATTTTATATTGGTAGTAAAGTAACTTCTAAGAAACAGGTAGTTAATAATGTTAACACAACAAAAGTTACACTACCACAACCGCGAACTGATGTAAATATGAATGCAAGAGAAGTTAAATCTATTAATAAAGAATTAAATTCGGATTCTTCAAGTACAAATGTTTATAATTCAGATGGACATAAAATAGCCTATCTAACTTTTGATGATGGGCCTTGTGATAAGACTACCCCAGGAATTTTAAAAGTTTTAGATAGTTATAATATAAAGGCAACCTTTTTTATAGTTGGTAGTTATGCAATAAAGTATCCTGATTTAGTAAAAAAAGAAGCAATGGATGGTCAAGCTATTGGAAACCATACGTATTCGCATAATTATAATTATCTTTACTCTAATACTAACACATTTTTAAGTGATGTTAATAAATGTGAGACCACATTAAAATCAATACTTGGTAGTGATTTTAATAGTAAGTTAGTAAGATTTCCAGGTGGGTCAGTTGGTAAGAAGTTGGAACCTTTTATAGTGGCACTTAAAAGTGATGGATACCATTATATTGATTGGAACGACTTAACGGGGGATGCAGAGGGTCAAAACATACCAGTAGATATGTTATTAGCTAATCTTAAAAAGAACACTGAGGGAAAGGGACATGTGGTTATTTTAATGCATGATCTTTCAACAAAGGCAACAACTGTACAAGCACTACCAAAAGTTATTGATTATTTAAAATCTAAGGGATATTCATTTAAAACGCTTAGTTAAATTATCTCCTGGGTCGCATTGTCTTCCCGATTTTTGGGCATAATAAATCCCTCAATCATAGGTTTAGTATCCTACAATTGGGGGATTTTTGTAATATTTTATTTAAAATTGATTATATATATAAGTGATTTTCACATCTGACTGAAATAAAAACAAATAACTGCAACCTAATATGACAGTGGTATAAATAATTATCATAAAAATCATATTAGTTTTTATCTTTGTTATAATATTTATCAATAGCTTCATTAACATATACCCAACCTTTCCAGCCTATGTGTGCACTATCCATTAGAAAGTAATTTTCATTTTCATATTTTGAAAAATCAGCAACTTCAAATCCATAAGAACTAACCATATTATTTATCTTTTTATAATAAGCTAACCTATCATTTTTATTATATCCAACATAGTCATACCACTTGCCATTTACAGGAATATTTAAAAATAATGGTTTAATTCCTTCTTCCTTGCAAACGTCCAACAGCAATTTGAAATCCTCATATTCTGGAGAGCTTATACATAAAGTGTTATTAGTAGATATCTTTGTTGTTTCAGGGTTCTTTTTAAATGAATGATCATATACCCTATTGTCAATACCAAACTTATTATTAGTAGACCTTGACTTAGCAATTTTTGAAGCTTTTTCTAATTCTGTGTTCCAGTTAGTAATTGTATGTGGTGGTTCTAAACCATTTACAAGTTTAGGGTCGGACTTAAGATATTTATTGCTATTTATTTCATCTTTTAAAACTAATAATTCATATCTTAGCCAGTAATAGGGGGTCATTAAGTACCTTTTAGAGGTACTTAATAAGTCCTTATTGCTATAAAGGGAACAGTATTCTCGCATAAGAGCAAAGTGCTTATTGACCTTTTTACCAG